>JAZRVR010000017.1:0-54464 GCA_045599285.1 Paludibacteraceae bacterium
GTGGTAGGAGCGTACGAGAGGGTGAATGTACCATCTTCGTTATCAACGAGAGTGAATACATACTCAATACCAGCCAGTACACCAACCTTTTCCTCAACACCCTCGCGAGCGGTCTCCAAAGTTGCGGAAGCACCATTAGTAACAGGAGCAACATATACAGCGCTCTTGTACCAATTCTGGTTGTCACCGGTCTTGATAAATACGTAGGAAGTCTGCTCAAAGGTAATGGTGAGTTGACCATCCACGAACTTGCATTCCTCGTGCAGAGCCTCCCAATCGTCCTTATCACCATAGTCTGCACCATTGATGTAACCTACGAGGTAGTAGCTGATAGCAGGAGCCTTCTCCTTGGTAAGGATGGTGATCTCGATGTTACCAACAACTGCGTCGATAGTCAGAGTAGTGGTCTCGTCGTTCCAAGTATAGTCGATATTCTCGATAGCAGCCTCGCCATCAAACTCAACGAGGATCTCGTCAATCTCGTAACCCTCATCGATGGTGTATGCGAACTCAACGTCACGATCACCAATGTGCAAGATCTCAGGGTGCTCACCCTGGATGTGGATGTGGTCATCCAACTCCTCAAGTACAACAACCTCAGCAGCCTCAAGGGTGTAGTCAGCATAGTTAATCTCGGTGGTGTACTCTGCCTCATCCTCATCGTAACCTACAACTGCCAGGTAGTAGTTGTCTGGGTTAATGATGCCAAGGTCAACCAATTCCTCAGCCACATCGCCAGTGATAACCTCTGCACCAAGAGCACTCTCAAAATACATCTCCTTGGTAACAGTCTCACCATAGATAGCAGACATCTGAGCCAACATTTGGTCGCTGCAGATTGCGTACGAATAGGTAGCATTTTCATCAGATGGGATAATTATAAGACCAGCCTCGTCGAACGAAATCTCGAAAGTGAGACCAGCAGGAGCCTGTGCCTTAACAATGGTAAGACCCTCTACATAGATACGACCACTGCTTGCCTTCTTTTGTGTGAGGGTAATCGCAGAAACCCCAGCACCCTCCATATCTACCTCGTAGTCTGCATATACCTTATTCTTAGCGCCAGTCATAGCGACATCTACACCATTGAGAGTGAAACCGGTCTGACCTTCGGATTCTCCGTAAGCTGCTGCGCTAACGATAATCTTGTCAACATTTACGGTGTTTTCCAGAGTAAAGGTGATTGTACCTGCTGCGCTGGAAGTACCAAATTTAACACCATTAACAAGACTATTACGAGCTGGATATACTTTATCTGTATTAGTAATAGCAGCAACGTAGTCTGCACCCTCTGAGAATACCTTATCCAAGTCGCTATCTTTCGTCCATGCTGTGCCACTATCACTATTCGAACCATTAGCAGCAAATAGAATAACCAGTTCGTCCGGCTCAACGTATGGGGTAACGGTAACAACGCAATTTGCAGTAAACCCACCATCTACGGTGGTAACGGTGATGGTAGCCTCGCCCTCAGCAACTGCGGTAACGACGCCATTCTCAACGGTAGCAACTTCCTCATTGTTAGACTCCCAAGTCACATTCTTGTTGGCAGCATTAGCAGGCTCAACGGTAGCAACGAGAGTAGCCTTCTTGGTTGCCATGAGACTCAAAGTAGGTTGATCCAGAGCGACACCAGTAACGGCAACAGCCTGAACGGTAACCTCACAGGTAGCGGTGAAACCACCATCTACAGTAGTAACGGTAATAGTTGCCTCACCAGGAGCCTTACCTGTTACTACACCATTTTTAACGGTAGCAACATCCTCATTGTTAGACTCCCATGTTACGGTCTTGGTATCAGCATTAGCAGGCTCTACAGAAGCTACAAGAGTTGTAGTCTCACCTACGTTCACAGCAGCCTCGCTTTTATCCAGCGAAACACCAGTTACAGCAATACCGGCACCTGCATCCTTAGAATAGAGAACAGGGGTAACATAGTTACTACCGCCCAAATTGGTTCCTTTATAGAAACGGAAACGCTCGTTACTTGTGCCCGACGATTTGTTGTACAGGAGATACATTATTTCGGAAGCACTAATTTTTTGGGACATTTCTACGGCGCCATTGGCATTCATAGCAAAATCTACGCGATGGGCATTGGCAATAAACTTCAGTCCATTGGAATAGGTAGGCGCGGATGTTCCTGACGAAATATATTTTCCATCATTATCACCTCCATTTACCTTGATACTATAGCCACCATCAGCCAAAGCAGCTACGGTAACTGTAATTGTTGGATCCTGAATTTTGCCATCAACCAAGGTGGCTGTCTCGTGACATTGACCCGCGTCAACACCAGTCCACATCAGAACGTCTTCACCTACTGTGGCTGTGATTACGTACTCACCAGACCAATCCGCAGGTGCGGAAGTTACCTTGGAATAGGTAGCTCCCATCGCACTAACCGCCATGAGGGCGGCAGCGAAAAATGAAAAGAGTTTTTTCATGTTTTTAGTTTTTGTTTAGTTAATAAATTGGGTTAGTTATTAATCCTTGAGGCATGCGCCTCGTGGAGTGGTTTGAGCAAAAAAACTGGCACTTGCACCATGATAAATGGTCAAAGGTATTTTGGTCAGAAAGTCCTCTGCGAGTCACTCAGTAGCGACTCTCTGCCGACCCACGGCCGACCCACGGACGACCCCTTAGTGACCCCTTAGTCAAAATACCCGCAAAACCGCCTTAAAATGCGCCCCCAATTTGGTCAAAACGCGAACTACACACACAAAAAAAGGCGAACTGCTTGTTGCAATCCGTCAACCAGGCATCGCCAAACGCCTCACATAGTAGAAAGCACAAACAATCCGCGGTTGGCGATATATATATGAATACATACTATATACGCACATACGCGGACTTTTTGTCACTTGCTCTCTCTATGTTTGAAATTGGCGATTTCGGTTGACGAGAACAAAGACCTAAGTCCAAGTTATCCAAATGTATTAGCCGCCGCTGCGGCTAAGTTGCTTGTGCTTTATAGACCTCAAGCATGGTCTGTATGGATACCTATACCGGAGTATAGATGATACTATCTTCCGTAGGAGTCAACGCACAAAAGCCCGCATCATGGAATAATCCCTCAAAACACAAATCCTCATCCAACTCATTCCAATGAATCCCGGTGTAACTCAACTGGTAACGATTCAATTGCTCCATTGTAGCATTCTTTAAGCCTGTCCACATCCTCAACATAGTAGAAGCAACCCAACCATTATCAGTCTCCATCCACATTTTCTCTGAGTCAAACCATATTTTGGTAATACGATGCTGCATATCAGTCTTGCTTAAAATATGCCTTCCAACGCTCCTCTATAACCTCTTCATTATCTGCGATGATAGTTTCAATCAGGGCTAATTCTTGTTTTTTAAATCCTCGATTGTACACCATCTGGATAGGCTTGATGTTATACTTGGCTTCAGCATCTCCCTTATTGATATGAACATGAACCGGCTCATGATCGTTTGAGAAGAAACTAAATCGAAATCCAAAAAACAAGAAAACCAAAGGCATAATAAATCTACATTTATAGCAAAATACGTTTCCGCTGCAAAGGTACGGAAAAATAATGACATATGCAAATTTTTTTTTACTTTTTCGTAGAAATCATGCATATGTAAAAAAAGGCGTCCCCAACGTCCTCAAGATTAGAGACGGATGGAGAGTTTACCATTCTCGATATAGAGTCCGTCTGGGGTAGAGGTAACGGGGCGACCGAGAAGGTCGTAGCGCCCGGCGCTGGCAGGAATCGACACCACGGCGTCAATGCCCTCGGGACGATCCTGCTCAGGCTCATCGTTCCACCAGCCATCCCCCTGCACCACCATGATGGTGTATTGGCTCGCCAGATCCTGCGTAGTGAAGACCACACGCCCCAGGCGACCTGTCTCAAAATCAGGGAGTTGCTCTGCCTCCAGAATCAATTGAACGGCACCATACTCCTCCCACTGGGAGTTGTCGGTAGCACATATAATCCAGTACGGTTTCTCCAAGACCGTGATGTCTGACTCACCAAAAGTGCACTCGACAGGGAAAGCCGCCTCACCCATGAAGCGCTCGCCAGGATAGCCGGGTTCGTCTGGGTCGTAGTAAACCTGTACCAAGTCGCCTTCGGACCACACTTCGCCACGCTCACGCTTGCCATCAAACCAACCCCAAGTGCCCATATAATTATAGTAACCAATCACTTGCAGGCACGCATCGCTGGCAGCATCCACGACATCGTCACCATAGGTGGTATGCGATGGATAGAGTTCATGCGTATCCACGGCGCGAGCCGCCCAGGCATGCACACCAGGTTGCGACCAGCCCCTTACGCATACATCAAAAGCCTGCCCGAGTACGAGCGCATCTATCGACACAGCGGCATGATACAGGCGCAAGCCATCCTGCTCACGCACGAAACGCAACATCGAAGGACTGATACTCAACTGCGCACGCACTATATCTCCCTCTACAGAATCATGCTCCACAATCGAGACGCTGAGTGAGGCATCTGCCTCCAACGGCATATCCTCGGACACGACAGGCAGCGAAACGCCGGTGACAACCAGCCCCTCGTGCGGGTTGGTGAAATGCACCGTAACTGCATCGTACTGAGCGAGTTGTTCATCACGAACGTAGGAGATGGGGCAATCCCAATAGTCGCACATGATGAGTGGGAGATTCTTACTCCTCTGATTGATCGCACGGTAGTCGTGCGCCGCCCACAGGTGTGTAGTAGTCCAGGTCTTCTGAGGCGCATAATCGCCTAAACGATAAGCATTTCCGTCCAAATCGCGGACTACCAATCCCTGTGCAGCACCTACGCCCATGAAGGTGGTCAGATTAAGCAATGTATCCCCCTCGATAAACGCGGAGAGGTTGTAGTTCGTCTCACCAGCACGGATAGCCGCCACATCCACGCCCACAATATTCATCGTAGCCTGATAGGCCTCCGCCACCAGCGTAGGCTCGGGCATAGCCGGCTGCAAATTGGCATCCAGCCCCACAAAATAGACCCCCTCACCAGGATAATACATCGGCAGAAGCGCCGTAAGAAGTATAGCAAAAAGTTTCATGATTACTTATTTGATTTTCAATTGATTACCTTGTATATAGACACCATGTTCGACAGGCACAACCTGCCAACGTCTGCCCAGCAAGTCATAGCAGTCAGCACTATTCCCGGCAGTATCGGTCACCTGCTCGATAGCCTCGGGCACGTTGAGGAAGAAATAGTTGGGCTCCCCCATTACGCGACGCTGATCGGTATAGACGACCTCCACCTGCGCTGCATAGCGTCCGTCCGCAATCGTTCCGGTGGCGAACTCGGGCAAGGTGAGTAAGTCGGCATTGGCACGCGCCCCGTTGAGATAGACATTGTACCCCATCAGCGGCATCGGCTCCGCATCGACACGACGCATGATGAGCCCCATCAGCCAGTTGGGATACTCACCCACCTGCACCAACTCCGACAGCGTAGCCATCTGCGTGCCCACATACACGATATTAGAATAGCCGTCCTGGCAGCGGTTGGACGAGTCGAATGCCATCGGTGCCGAACCTCCCTCGGGGAAGTACATATCCACCTTTAACTGATACAGCATACTGCGATTAACCGGAATAGGTTCGGCGTAGAAAACATAATTCATGGCATTCACATGCACATGCTCCAGCATCTGATAATCAGAGAGTTCGATACCCTCGCTATTATCCAATCCCACTCCGTACGCGATGTCCGCAGTAGGATAGAAATAAGCACCGATAATCTCGTAATCCTCGTGATAATCAGTAGTTAATGTAGCAGGATAGATAGCGGCAGCCGTCAGGTAACTGAGTCCCTCCGGCACCTGGATACCCGGTGCTGGGTTCATGTCTCCCCAATGCAGCAGGGTGCGATCCTCATCCAAAGGAACCTGCCAAGAGAGGCTCGCCGAGTGCTCCTGCAGACAGATGCTAATCGAATCCACAGCCACGTATGCGGATGTATTATTCTGGAAATCAACGTGTAAGGTCACCGGTTCGGACAACTCGTCATCACTATATCGGGCAAAGACCTTATAGTCGTGCGCCTCCTCGGTGATGTGCTGAATGAGTGTTTGGTTTTCGCGCCCGACATAGGCAGGTGCAGTGGCAGCATCGGCATAGACCTCGTAGTGCTGCACCAGCGAGGCAGCGAGTTGCTGATCAGAGCAGATTCCAACTCCAAGCGGAAGGACAATCTGCGTGCTGGGATCAATATCAGACATCACCACAAAATCATCAAAGGCACCATCAATGCGGCACAGGTCGGTATAACCGGCACGGAATCCATCGTACTGCACACCGAACATATTGAAGTCGGCAGACGAAGCAATCCACATGCTGACCACCAAATCGAATCCAGCAGGAATAGACTGAGGTTCAGCGAGTTGAATAGTATTGAGTGTATTATAGACCAGCGACTCGGGATTCACCTCCTGGGTATAGAAAGGTTGCGGTTCGCAAATACCGGTAGAGGAATTGGCACGATACAAGCGAAGCTCGTATGCCAATTGTTGACCAGTAGGCATAAACTGCACGGTACGAATCTTCTCAGTACCATAAACCGCCATATCCGAGGCAGGAATACGTATTCCCCACTCGGAATCATATACACTACCGAAGGCCTCCCACTCGCCCTCCTCGTCCATGTATTGGAGCTTCGGGATCGTGGTGACAGGCGCCTCCCAATAGAGCTGCATGCTATTGAGTCCGACCTCTCTAAAACGCAGGTTACGAATCGGTAAGTAGCTGTACAGCTGCACCTTAACAGTAGATACATCTGATGCTGCGCTGGTCACGCCATCTGCGTATCGAGCCACCAGATGATAGCGGTAGGTATGATTATTGACGACTGTACGGTCGTAGTATGCGAGTTCTGAACTCTGCGCCTCGTAGATGGGTGTATCGTCACGATAGAGGACATAGCCCACCAAGTCCTCGGCGCCCATGAGAGGTGCCGCCCACTCTACCTTGACAATCTCGGAGCCCTGCATCTGTGCGGCATGCACATATCCCGGTGCCAGATGACGCACCTGCACATCCAATGCCAACAGCATTCCGCGAGTGAACCCCTCGTCGATGGACAAGCCGTCAGGATAAGCATGCAGCAGCAACTGGTCGTGACTGCCGGACACGGCACGCACGGAGGTCAATCGATAGCCAGACACGCTATAGCCTTTCTCATCCAGCAACCAAGCCTCTGCGCTACGCCAGCGTCCGTCGCGGGTATAGACCAGCGCGACGCCCTTGTCCGAACGTGTGAGAGACGAGTCGTAGGTACCAAAGATGGTGCCATCGTTCGCAATCGAGGTGATGACCTCGGGATTGGTGATATTGTGGTAGATAGCACTCATGGAAATCAACGGTTCTGCCACGCCGGTCAGCATATTCATGCGTATAGACTGGCGAATGACAGCCCACTCACGATTGGCAGAATAGATAGTATCGGACTCGGGACGCGGTTCCGACAAAGCAGTCCACACGCCATCGCGGCATGTTCCCCACATGATAGACTCATCGCCTGTCTGCTCGCTCACATCCGTGGTGGTGAGACGCCAACCATACGCGTTGCCATCATCATCGATGTCCCAAAACTGATTGACATAACCCGGTGTAGGATACCAGAATCGATCAGCATGCAGGTCCCAAATGAAGCCACGCGAGTATTCGCCAGAGCCAGAGAAACCCGTGGCATAATGTCCGTTAGGCGACAAAGCACGCACATGGATATCCTCTATTCCCTCGGGGGTCAGGAGCAACAGATCCCCCTTGTCCCCACGGTCCACCACAAAACCATCGATGGTGAGATTGGCGACCGCACTCTGCCGGTCGGCCGTATAGGCGATGCAGGAGACACGCCCGTTCTCGGCAACCTCAAACGGGGCAGAATAGGTCTGAGCAGTAGCCATTCGGTCGTTCAGCCAATAGCGGATAGTGGCTCCGGATGTTGGCGAAGTGATGGTAATGGTATTCCCAACGCGCTGAATATCAGGCGTAGGCAACGGATCGGGAGCCGGTGTCGGCTCGTGCAAGGTATAGGTGGCTGTGGCTGTGGGCGTTTGGTTCATAAAGTCCTCGTCCAATCCATAAGCCGTGACCGTAGCACTCTCGGTCAGCACAAACGGACCGGTGTATGCCTTCGCCTTGCTCGTACCAATCTTGTAAAAAGGATAGAAAGCCGAGCCATCCGTGGGGTACGAGATCGACACAGTAAGAGGTGCCTCGTAGTCGCCACTTGCGGGCGAGAACTCCGGTGTCTGACTCTCGGCAGCCACCTCATAGGTGAATTGCAGTTCGTCGGCATAGCGCACCCCATCCAGCACGAAGATGTCACCCGCAATATGCAAGGTATAGACGCCCAGTTCCTCAATCTTGTAATTCTTGTAAATATATGCTTTATAGGCATTTAGTCCATCCTGCCATAAACCATTGTAGTCGTTGTAGGTCACGATTCGGCCACTGGTATTCGTCACCCAAACCACGGGTTCGCCATACTTGGAGCCGTCCTCCCTATAGGCAGACAAATCCAGATCCACATTGACCACATTGTGCCAGTAGATTTTCGTGACATAGAAGCTCTCTTTGCGGATTCCCTCCTGTGGCGCGACTGTGATCCAAGGTGGAGTAACCTTGGTAATGGTGAAGTCGCGGGTTACGACATCGGTGATGATGCGCCCCTCGGCATTGACGCCCGCAATACTGAGCGCACACGAGCGCTCGAGCACGATGGGTTCGGTATAGTTGACGGCACGCAATTCGCCACCGTCCACCCAATAGATACCTCGATCACACCCGAGTGGGAACGTACACTCGACCACCACATTATCATCGAAACTACCCCCTGTCGGCGACATATCCGGCATCAGGCTGAGCGACTGTGCGTGCGCCACGATGATGGCGCACAGCACGGTGCATAAGAATCCTATTCTCTTCATTATCAAAGACATATTAAAGTTGCACGCCTAAGACACTCCACTCGGTATCTCCAACACGGATGACGAGTTGACCATTTCGAATCACTTTCTTGACCTCACGAGGTGCCTCAACATGCTCGCAACCCGTACTCTGACTAGGAACATACCACATGCCACCTCCCATGTACATATCCTCGGAAGTGTAGATTGCGAACTCCTCGATAAAGACCGCGGGTTTGTCGCCATCATGGTCGAATACCACCAGCACATCACCACCCAAAAGGTTCATGAACGCCTCTTCTCCTACCTCGATAAACAACAGGTAGGTATTGCCGTTCTTGCTAATGATCGGGATCTCTCGCTCCCATCCTAAGAGATTGGCAACCACGTAGTTACCATCGTTTTCGCGGACACAGAAGGTCTCCAGCGAATCTACTTCCTCGCCCTCGGCAACAGTCTGCACATAGTATCCGACGTACTCGCTGAGATCCAATTCGGTGTCGTGCTTAGCCTTCTCGGGGTCACCATAGGTGAACGAGAACGACGTACCCTCGGTGAGGACACCATCCTCATTCATACCCAGACCAGAGAGGATCTGCACATTGTATTTGCCCTGCGCTGCCTCGGTATTGATGTAGTTCTCGCTGGACAGGCGGATATTGATATAGTGATTATCGCGTACATTCTGCTGCAGAACCTCATCGTACTTGAGCACACCCAATTCGCAACTATAAGCATTGAGGCTCAGCACCTTACCATTGCTCTCATTAACAATAGTGACATAGTCTGCAAAGTCAGCAGACGGCACACAAGAGGTCAACAACTCCTCGTAGCAGACAAAGATGCAGGTCACCTCCTGGCCATTGCCAAGATCCTGGCTGACAACGAGTTCGGCATCAGGCAGGACAGTATATGCCTGGTTGGTAATCTGTGTGATAGCAATCTCGCGCGGCTCGACATAGTAGTTGAGCGCGATAGCCGGATTGGTGACACAACCCTCCTCATAAATCTCCTGCTGGGACATTGAGCCAACCGGCATAGCCAGGTTGTGGGTTAAACCTTTAGGGATATTGACACGTACAGAAAGTGTATCCAGGATAGCAGGCGAAAGCGTAAGAATGAGTTGACCATTCCGCACAGAAGGAGTGATTTGCACATCCTGCTTGCGCTTATAGTGGATGGTAGGGAATCCCTCGGGATCCCCCTCCTCGGGCTCGGTAACGATGATAGAATCCACCGTAACCTCCTGAGCAGTAGGCAACAGACCAAGCGGAGCATCCATATCCTCGCCCGACAGATCCAACACAATCTGCCTAAGTGCAGCCACATGCGCATCCGCAGCAGGGGTAGCCACGACCTGATCATAGGTAGGGAGCGGCCACTCGTCAGCCTTACTGCCCTTGATGGAGAAGGAGAGATTGATGGCCTCATTGCCCTGTCCATTTAGAGCGAGCACGATACCCGCAGGGATGGTCACCTTGTACGAACCATTCGGCAGTTCGCCATAGAAGAGGCATAGCTGACGGTCGGCACCAGCAATCTGCACCATCGGTTTGGCGTAGCGCTCGCATGGGAAAGCGTGCATATTATCCTGCTTAACGACATCAGCCGACATACCCTCCACAACGGAAGCAATCGACTTATCAAAAGTGAGCGTGATAGTTAGCGAGGTGCCATCCAGCGTCTCAGACTCGGGATCTGCATTCCACACCTTGCCCTCGGCAGGTGTAGAACTAACCAGAGAGATTGGCGTATCATCTGCCTGAATCTCAACCACAAAATCACATGCTGCAGTCTTGCCGACAACGGAGCCATCGTTGGTCTCGAAGAGGCTATATGGCAGGTGCACATTGTAGCGTCCAACCGGCGTGGTGGCAGGCAACTTGATAGTAGCATAACTGCCGGCATAGACAGGATTAGCACCATCGACATGACCTACGTTAACTGCCTCATCCTCAATGCGAATTGTATGCTCGGCATTCTCCGCATCCACGACGCGGATATATCGGATAGCATCGGCATTCACACCCGGATGGTCGCTCGGATTGGTGCTGGGACGATAGTTGAGATCCGTCATAAAATAGACACGCACCACATACGAACCAGCGCCCTGCATAATGGTGGTATTTTGGGTCTCACGCATAGCGATGCCATCTGTGCCCTGCGGTTCCTCGTCGGCAGAAGCCTGCTTCTCATACACGGCATAGCGCTTGAGTTCCTTGGCAGTCTCGGCCGTATTGGCACTCCATCCTGCCCCCGCCTTGCTGGTATAGTGGTAGTAATCACCGACTTGCGACAAGGAAGCTACCGCACCCGAACCGGAAGGAGTACCCGATGCTGTAGAAGCAAAGCCGAGGAAATCATACCCAGGAAGGACGCTGGCATAGTAGTGCCACTCCTTGTTGATAGCAGACGAACCAGCCACACCGGTCAGCACCTCGGGTTCGGTGGTATAAGTGCCTGCAACTCCGGCGATTTCGGCAGCGGACTCCACGGCAGCGGACGAGGCATACACCAATCCAGAAGCAGAAGTTGCCTCTCCTCCCTTGAGGACAGAAACGACTGTAGCCTTGGTCCAATAATCAATGTCAGCAAGTACGTTGGTCGTACAAGCAAAAAGCACCATCAGCAATAGCAAAGCTGATTTTGTGTTGAGAAAATTAGTCTTCATTGTATCTATTATAATGTTTATATATCTATTTTATGCCTACAAAGATACATAAATTATACCACTTATGCAAGAAAATTGGTATTTATTTTCAGTTTTCGGGACTGATACGACCGAAAAGGGACTATTCTTGGTGCATTTTTACCAAATACTCCTGTTCCGGTTGTCCGGGTGTAGCATAGAGTTCGGCTCTATCCAGGAGGTGCAAAGCCTCCAAATCCATGATGGTGGAGTACCCACTACGGGCAATAATTCGCTTGGCACCCAGCATGTACTGGCATAGTGACTTGTCATCCAAATGATTGACACGGGTCACATTGCCGTGCGACAGCAGCAGTCGCGGTTCGCGCACCAATCCGCGCACAATCAGAATCTTCTCGTTGGTGCCAGCATATCGGTGTACGATATCCTCCTCAAAAAGTGTGCGTTGGGGTTCCAATCCAGAGAGGACAGCCACCACATCGTATGTATCATCCGGCGAGAGCGACATGGATGCGAAACGGCTGAGCGGTCCAATATAGCGGACATGCTGTGGCAGGACGGATGGATGTCCGAGGACACCACTAAGCGAGCGCGATGGTTCCTCGTAGTCCGGCACCCAAACTTCGTTATACCTTATATATATACGCGCGTGCACGCGCGTAGCGATCGCCTGCCACCTACTCCACCGGTGTGGCAGCAAAACCTGCAACTGATGGGTGATGTACACACAACGTGTGGCGGAGGAGAAGAGGCCAAAGCGATTGTCAGAAATGACCAAATCGAAGTGCTCTGCCTGCAAGAGTCGATGCAGCAGGAAGCGGTCACGAAGCGAGAATAGCAGGATTTGCGGTATCGCGCGCAGCATGGCGCCGACCTGACTATTGCCACGCGAGTAGCGCAGGTTGAGTGGCGCCAACTCGACATAGCGGAGCGTGGGAAAATGCTGTCGCAGCAGCACCAGGCTCTCTCCGTCTCCGGCGAGCACCACCTCATCACCCGCAGACAAGTAGCGCTCAACGAGTGGAACACATCGGCTGGCATGGCCTAATCCCCAATTAAGTGGTGCTATCAATACCTTCATAACTAAGCATTAAACGAATCACATACTAATCACATACTACGAGACAGAGAGGAGATGGGGGCAGATCAGCAACTGATGAGTACATCCATGCCGTCAGCACGTAGGGGGGTGGCAATCTGCTGCATACGTTCCGGCGAGATTTTCTCCAGATTCTGTTCCGGCGTAGCGCGGTCTATCACATAGATCATCACCTGTCGCGGGTGCAAATCACGCACCACACGATACCAGGCAGACAATTCGTCAGGCGTGGTATTGTCAATCGTTTCGCCCTCGCCCCTCCCATAGTGTGCGCTCAGTTTGCCACGCAAGAAACAGGTCTGCAAGGTGAAATCGCCATCAAAAGCACGCAGCCAATCCACAATCTGCTGAACCGTTAACTGCAGATTGACAGGTTGATCGATAAGGCGCATGGTGTGGTCGATAGCCGAATCCAGTTTCAAGATACGGTTATCGCACATTCGTAAAGCCTGCACGACATCTGGGCGTCCCAACTGCGTGGAATTGCTGAGCACACTAACCTTCGCCTGTGGACAATACAGATCGCGCAGGCGGCAAGTGTCCTCGATGATTCCCAGGAAGTCTGGGTGCAAGGTGGGTTCGCCATTACCCGAAAAAGTGATCACGTCGGGAGTGATCACGTCGGGAGTGAGACCCACGGACGACCCACGGACGACCCACGGACGACCCACGGATAATTTCAGCTCCAAAGCCTCACGAACCTGGTCGCGAGTGGGGAGTTTGGCGCCAGCCGCAGAGTTGTTGTATCCGCATTCGCAATAGACACAATCGAAGGTACACACCTTGGCATCGACAGGCATAAGGTTGATACCCAGAGAGATACCTAATCTGCGCGAGTGAATGGGTCCATATACAATCTGATCAAAAAGCATAATCAAAGATGGCTATGTGATAACACGATTTCCCAATAATTTGGCAAAATTATTCTTGTACTCCAGGAGCGCATGCTGGGTTTGGAGGAGTTGTAACTGGTACTCGATATTGTCCTTGGCGTTTTTCAAGGAGACCTCCAACTCGTCAAGTCGCTGATTGATAAGCGTATATTTATACTCCATAATCAGCTGCGGCACCATGCCTTTGAGTTTGTCGGTAATAGAAGGTGTCTTGGCGACACGGGTCACATTCTCGGTAACGCTGGTCTTGTTGAACATTGTACTGAGCTGGTAATCATCGACGAGGAGCGCGACCGCCAGTTGACTAATCTCGGGATCCATATGCGTACGGAAGAAATCAGCCGCCACAAAGTTATCGTCCTGACAATGAGCACGATACTCATCAATCATCCGTTGGAAGAGCGGATTAGGTGCCAGTCCATCGCTTTGCGTCTGCGAGATGATGAAGTCCGCCGCCGAAATATAATTGCCCGGCTGCAGTTCGTAGAGCGGCTGCTCGCCATATCGGACTATAATCTGCAATAGATTGCGGTAGTTCTCCTCAACCTTGGAGAGTTTAGGTGTCTCAAGTCGGGGTTGCTGTGGCTCTATAACCTCCTCTTCCACAGCATTTTCCGGCTGCTCGGCAGGAGCAGAATCAGCATATTGTGGTACTGGAGCAGAAGCGGAAGATTGGTACTTTGCGTTAGGCTGGTATTTCGTTTTTTTCTTGCGCTCGCCATACATCTTGACCCTCAGTCGGTTGACCTCGCGCGTGAGCAACGCTTCTGCCACACCCAACTGTGTAGCCGCGTCTTGCACATAGACCTGGCGCGTGATGGAATCCGGAATGAAAGCAATCGACTGCACGACATCGTGAATGAGGTTGGCACGCTGTGTGGGGTCTTCGCTGGTCTGCATTGCTAAGAGACGCACCTTGAAGCGGACGAAATCGGTCTGATTATCATGGATATACTGAATGAAGTCGCTCGCGTTGTGGCTCTGCGCATAGCTGTCGGGATCCTCGCCATCGGGGAGGAGCACCACCTTGACGGAAAATCCCTCCTCGAGGAACATGTCAATTCCACGCAGGGCGGCATGGATACCTGCGGCATCTCCATCGTAGAGGACCGTGATATTGCTGGTAAAACGATGTATGAGCTGAATCTGCGGCCTGGTGAGGGCGGTACCTCCACTACAAACAACATTGTGGATACCTGCCTGGTGCATGCTGATGACATCCATCTGCCCCTCAACGAGATAGCAGAGTTCCTCGCGTGCAATCGCCTGCTTGGCGAGAAACAATCCGTAGAGTTCGTTGGTCTTGCTATAGATGATGGAGTCGGGCGAATTGACGTACTTGCCGACGTTGTCCTTCTTGGCGATGATGCGTCCGGCAAAGGCGACAATCTTGCCCGAGACGGTATGGATTGGGAACATCACTCGTCCGCGGAATCGGTCGTATAGACGTCCATCCTCGCTCTTGCCACAAAGCCCCGTTCCGGGTTGCTCCTTGCGATCCTTGGCAGCAGGATCTGGGACGATGTACTTCTCGACGAATCCTTTCTGTTTGAGAGCCTTAGCGAGCGGATTGCCCTTCTCTGGCGAGTATCCCAGACCGTATTCGCGAATGGTCTGGTCGGTCAATCCACGCTCGCGGAAGTATTGTAGTCCTGCTACCTGTCCTTCCTCGGTGTTCCAGAGTTGATTTTGAAACCAACTGTTGGCAAACTCGTTGGCGACGAACATGGATTCACGGTCATCCTGCCGCTGCTTTTCCTCATCGGTTTGCTCGCGCTCGATAATCTCGATGTGGTACTTCTTAGCCACCATGCGAACTGCCTCGGCAAAGCCACAAGACTCAATCTCCATGACAAAACCAATCGCGTGACCGGACTTGCCGCAACCGAAACACTTGTAGATCCCCTTGGCAGGAGAGACAGTAAAAGAGCCGGTCTTCTCCGTATGGAACGGACAAAGACCAATCAGATTGGCACCTCTACGCTTGAGCGAAACGTATTCGCCAACCACCTCATCTATCTTCGCGGCAGCAAAGACGCTATCAACTATATCTCTGGGGATCATTACTTATTTTGCCAAAGGAAGACACCTAATTTGATTTGCCACTGGTCGAATCGACCACGTGTATTGCGATCGATACCATATCCCATCTGGCTGAAATTATCCTGCTTGTAGGGATTGATGAGACCGAAATCGTATCCACCACGGATGAAATAGCGGTCGTACTGGAATCCGGCACCCACTCCCCAAGTGACGTTGATACGCTTGAAGTCCTTTGCCATCTCGGCATCGTCGTAGTTGAAGGACGAGATTGGAGTTTTCTTGTCCGGGTCTTGGTCAATGGCATTTTGGACATAGTCGGTCTCGGTCATGGCGACATTGCATTGGATAGTAGGACCGGTATAGACGATGAGGTAGGTATTCTTGGCAATCTCAAACTTGTACTGCCAGTCCACAAAAATCTCCAGCGCATGCAATTCGACGCGAGATTTCATGCGTGGGAACTCAAACATCTGCGACTCGCCGCCCAGCGGTCCCCACTTACCGAAGTCCACACCATAGGTGTAGTTGATTCCAATCATGTTACCAAATCCCTTCCAATACGAGGCCTCGTAGGCGAGACCAATCTTGGTACCATTGAGGGTGGTAGTGGTAAGTTTGGTTTTATCCTCCACCTGTTCGGCTGGCGAATTGAGGCGAATGGTAGGGGAAGCAAAGCCAAAATGCAGGCAGAGTCCCTGGTCTCCTGCCTGAGCAAACATAGTGCCTGCCAGCAAGCAAGCGAGTAAAAGTAGGTTTATTCGTTTCATTATCTTGATGATTTACGTTTATTCGATCGTTGGTTACCACCGGGTCCTTTGTCCTGCTCGCTCTCCTCCACGGCACTAATGGTGGCGGAACCGCCACGCGGAGTGCTGGCAGGATGCAAGAAGACATCGCCCGGCATCATGGGTCGCTCTGCGACCGCCCAGAAGAAAGCCGATAAGCGATCCTTACCAGGCGGAATCTGGTCCAGCGGATAGAGTACACCCGTGGTGCGCGTTGTGAAGAGCACATGGTCGATCTGCTGATCGAGCAAGAACATCTTCACATAACTGCTCTGCGTGGTATTCATGCCAATATACGAGCCATCCTCCTCCTTGGGGAAGAAGACTGTCTCGGCATTGCCATTGACATCCACCTGTCGCAGTTCGTCCTCTCGCACGTATGCCCATATCTCCTTGCCACTCATCTGATTGAAGTAGTTGTCGGTCTCCTGCTTGATGGCAATGGCATTTCCCAATCCCTGCATATAATCGACGGAGCCGTCCTTCAAATAGACGCGCATGCTGTCCGCAGAAACCTGGCATGAGTCGCTCCAGCAAATAGGCAAAGTGTAGAGGTATATCACCGAGTCCTTGCCAACATAGACCATCGAGTCGCAGACCAGCTGCAAGTCCTCGCGATAAGCCCGGACGCGATGGTGCGCACGAACGCGATGATAAGTAGTGTCTATCTGTACCGAATCCACGGCCCAATAACTGTAGGCGATATCCTCGGTGAAGAGGGTGTCGGCATGGATGTATCCGTACTTATCCTCCTCGGACCAATCCACCATCAAGGCGCTATCGGTAGCAAAGCCGTGGCTCTCAGAGAAGTCGGTCTGCTCGTACATCTCGCCATAGTTACCATACAAAGTGACCTTCTGTACCGAATCCACGAGTGCCATATTGCCCAGCACGCGACCATATCCGACGTGCTTGTCGTAGAAGATGCTATCGCCGGTCATGGACTTGCCATCGTTGTGAACCACGCGCGAGCGATCGAGGAGGAGCGACTGCTCGGTATCTGTATTGTACCAGCCATTGGAGGAGAGGATAGTCGTTTCCTCCTCATAAACAATCTCTGTAGGTCCCACCAAATCAGCGATTTTGGTATCGGTGTTGTACATGAGGGTGTCGGCAGTCAAGACAAAATTAGGGTTGGTGAGCCGCACGTCACGACGGAAGACAGACTGATTGGTAGGAGGTGTGTATTGTCCCCAAATGGAGGTGAGGACATTGAGGCTATCGGCAATCGTACCACCCGTGTAGTAGTAAGCGATATTGTTGGCACGATCGTAGTTGAGACTGTCGGTGGTGAGCGTCGTGGAGCGATGCACAAGGCGCACATGACGGCGCAAGCGAGCGACCTTGGTATTGCCATTGTAGAAAAGCACGTCTCCAAATCCGAATAGTGTATCTCCCTGCACCATGCGCACATGCCCGAAAGCATCAAGCGAATTGGACTTCTCGTAGAAATATGCCGAGTCGCAATACATGACCGCATCCTCGTGGCGGAAGCGCACATTGCCCTTCAGCACCTGTGCTCCCGGCAGGCGATACTCGTCGTAGTTGAGGGTCTCGGATTGCTCGAGATAGACCATCGTCTCACTCCGTGAGACTGTCTCGCTGCGTGAGTCAGTCAGACCAGACGCGTCGCTCTGCGCAGACACAAAATGTCCGCACAGAATCAACAGGAATACTATGAGATGTGCTCTCCTCATTAGTTCTCGTGTTTCCAACCCGGGTATTGGAAGTCACATCCAGCCCAGTTAGGATCAATCTGGATGTAGGTTTCTTTCTGCTTTTTCAGAATCCACTTCTCGAGCAGTTCGGCAGACAGTTTCTGCTCGAGCATCTGCCTAATGACCTGGAAATCATCTGTTAGGTTGGCTTTGTGCACATCCACCCTGGCGCGCAGACGCACGATAGCACAAACCTCCTTATTCTTCATCGGATCCATCATAACGAAGGGCTTCGAGATGTCGCCTGGCTGCATCTCATAGATCTGTCGCGCAACCTCGGTAGGCAGGTCTTGGAACTCGAAACGAGTAGAACCGGTGTTCATATTCGTCATGACACCGGCATTCATGGCGGTATTCTTATCCTGCGAGAAATAGATCACAGCCTGCTCGAAAGTAAGTGGGTCTTCCTCATCCAGGATGCGTGTGCGGATGGTATCGAGACGCTCCAATGCGCGCACTTTGTCAGCAGCCGAGACGCGCGGACGCAAGAGGATGTGTCGGCAATTGATGCGCTCACCCTTCTTCTCGATAAGCTGGATGATGTGGTAACCATACTCGGTCTGCACAATGCGTGAGACCTTCTTGGGGTCAACGAGGTTGAAAGCGACATCGGCAAACTCGGTCACCAGTTGTCCGCGTCCGGTGAATCCCAATTCGCCACCTCGTTTGGCACTCTCGGTATCCTCGGAGTATAGTCTCGCCAGCATGGAGAAGTCCGCCTTTCCACTATGCACGCGCTCGGTGAAGTCGCGCAAGGTGCTCTTGATGCGCTCGGTCTCCTCCTGCGGTACGGCAGGTTCGAAACTGATAATCTGCACCTCGACCTGCGCCGGAATAGTAGGCAGGGAGTCCTGCGGCAAGGTAGCATAGTAGCGACGAATCTCGGATGGTGTGGGCTTGATATTCTCTGTCAGTTTGGACTGCATCTGCTGGATAATCATCTGGTTACGCACGCTCACCATCATCTCCTCGCGAATCTCGGAACTGGTCTTACGGAAGTACTCCTCCATTTTCTCCTTGGAGCCAATCTGCGAGATGTAGTAGTTGATACGCATATCAACCTGGTGGCTCACGGACGACTCATTCGCCTCGATGGAGTCCAGCTCTGCCTGGTGCAGAAAGAGCTTCTGCACAGCCAGTTGCTCAGGGATGACGCAATAGGGGTCGCCCGGGATGTGCTGTCCCTCGTATTGTGCACGCAGGCGCTCCTCCTCCACCTCACTTCGGAGGATGGCATCGTCGCCCACAATCCAAATCACCTCATCGATAATTCCGTTTTGTGCTGCCAGTGGCACGATCGCCAACGCATGCAGCATCACATATAGTAAAATCTTCTTCATAATCTTATTGTTGTACTTTCAGTTGCTGTCTCTGGACTGCTTTTTGGTATAGTTTCTCTCTTTCGCTCTGCAAGAAAGCGACTTGTCGCTGGCTGAGAATCACCTTTTCAATCTCGGGCGCAGCATACTCAATCGGCATCAAATCGCCCGCCAAACGCTTGTCGGTCACCCTCAAAATATAGGTAGAGATCGAGTCCTGCAACTCAATCTGATTCTTCTGCAGCAATTGTTGTGCCAAATTATTCTGCTCAAAGGGCATATTGACCAGCAAGTGGTTCGCCGTCTTCCAATCCTCGACAAAATACTCGTATCCTGTGGCATAGCTGTAGGCGTATTTTTCGATTTTCTCCACATTCTCCTCGTTGATGGTCTGCAGGAATTTGCGCAGGTCGTTCATCTTCGGTGCATCGTTGGGAATCACCAACAAGAGACCACGCACAATACTCTCGTCAAGGACGAAATTCTCCTTGTGCTGCTCGTAGAACTCCTCCACCACGTCCTGCGAGACGCGCTTTGGCATACGCTGCGCTACCAATTGCTCCTCGTATGCATGCACGTAGAGCGAGCGGCGATAGTCCTCGACGAGCGACTCGATGGTCTTGTCGGCACGGTCGCGCGCCTCGTCATATACCAATATATCAATCGCCCACTGTCGGATGTAGGCGTCCATGACTCGCGCACTATCCACACTATCCAGACCTACGACCAAAGGTCGCACCTCGTTTTCGTAAATGAAATTGCCGTTCAGTTCAGCCACAACGCCCACCTGGTGCTTGCGGCCAAAGTACTGACAGCCGGTCAGCAAAACGACAAAGAGTATATATGGAACAATTTTTCTCATCGGATTAACTTTTCAGCGCGCAAAGTTACGCAAAATTTCTGACATACGCAAATTTATTAAGCACTTTTAGCAAAAAAGGTTCCACATAGCCTCCCCTTAGGGGAGGAGGTAACAGGTAACAGGTGATAGGTAAGATTGCGATAAGGGGTCGGAAAGGCGCCTAAAGGCTGTCGGTAAGGGCTAAGGGAAGTATCGAAAGAATATCGATAATCCTATGGTCATCTTATGGTCATCTTATGGTCATCTTATGGTCATCTTATGGTCATCTTACGGTGGGAGATGCGTAAAACACAGAAAAACAGTCTGTTGATCATGCGCATTTTGCCAGGTGGTTAATCATGCGAATTTTTATGAGGGAAGACAGATATCAGAGACAAGAAAAGAGGCTGCCTGACTTAGTCAAACAGCCTCAACCGATTGTTATCGAGAGATGAGCGATTACTCAGCAACTTCCTCTACAACAACCTCTTCTGCTACCTCTGCAACCTCAGCGGAATCAGCAACAACCTCCTCAGCTACAGCCTCTTGGCAGCAACCCTCTTGGCAGCACTTGTTCTCAGCCTTCTTGCAGCAGCCCATTGCACACATTGCAATAGCAGCAACGAATAATACCTTCTTCATTGTTTTAAAGCTTTAAAATGGTTATGAATTCGAGTTATTTCGAAATTCGACGCAAAGGTACTGCTTTTTTTTGACATACGCAAGAGAAAATAAAAAATTGCAAAACATTTGTTACAAAATTTGCATATATCAGTAAAAAGCAGTATCTTTGCGGCTCAAAAAGATTACATTTGGCATAAAATTTGCGCAAGATGAAGAAAAAAAGCACAAAAATGGACTTTAAGACCTTTTGGACGACGACACATACAGCGTTCATACTCAAGAACATATTAGCCGCTCTGGCGGTGTTAGTCATCGTGCTGACCCTCGTGCTGGTTCGTCTGAAACACTACACCGAACACGGCGTGGAGGTGGAGATTCCGGAAGTAGCCGGTATGTACCTGACCGAGGCACAAGCGATAGCTCAATCGGAAGGACTGAAGATCGTAGTGGTCGATTCAACCTACTCCAATAAAGTGGCCTTTGGCACCATCGTGGAGCAGACCCCACCTGCCAACTCGCATGCCAAGCACGGCAGAGCTATCTACGTGATTATCAATTCAAACAGCGCTCGAATGATTCCTCTGCCGGAGCTAAGAGACATGACTCAACGACTGGCAGAAGCGACGCTGAAATCAATCGGATTGAACGTAACAGAAGTCAACTACGAGCCGTCTGAATTTAAGGATTTGGTGCTGGACATACGTCTCGGGGAGGAGTCTCTTCAGCCAGGCGATCGTCTGCCAGAGGGCAGCAATGTGCAGTTGGTAGTGGGGAGAGGTCCTGGCACAGAGATGGTGACCGTACCCAATCTTCAGGGTCGCAGCCTGCTGGAATCGCGCTCTCTGCTACTGGCACAATCGCTCTCGCTGGGCATATACGAATTTGACGAAGATCCTGAGGGTGAGGTAGATGAGACACAATATGTGGTTTGGCACCAGACACCGGAAGCCGGTGAGACGGTGCTGGAAGGGAGTCGCGTAGATCTGAACCTGACCCTCAATATAGAGAAGGCCATCGTAACGAACAACGAATCGGATGAGGGAGAATTCTTCTAACATAGAGTTAGCCGACCAGGAAGATGAGATCTGGGAGCGCCTGCACATGCAGGTAGATAAAGGTCAAGCCTCGGTTCGCATAGATAAGTACCTGACAGAGCACATGGCAGGTACCTCTCGCAATCGTATCCAAAACGCCGCCGATGCCGGCAACGTGTGGGTGAATGGGAAACCGGTGGCGAGCAACTACAAAGTCAAGCCGTACGACACGATACAGATACTGCTGGATCACGAGCCGCACGACTACACCATTCAGGCGGAGAACATCCCCCTGGACATCGTGTATGAAGATGAAGACCTGATGGTCATCAACAAACCCGCCGGCATGGTGGTTCACCCGGGTCACGGCAACTACGATCACACGTTGCTCAACGCCCTTGCCTACTATCTGGGCAGCATCGACCCCAGCATCGGCCTGGTGCATCGCATCGACAAAGACACGAGCGGTCTGCTACTAATCGCCAAGAAACCAGAGGCTAAGGCACACCTGGCACTACAGTTTTTTGAGCACACGACCACCCGCACCTACAACGCGCTGGTGTGGGGCACATTCGCGGAAAACGAGGGCACGGTAGTGGGGGCGTTGGCTCGCGACAACCGCGACCGCACCCTCTACAAAGTGTGGGACATAGAGGACAATCCATCCGCCAAACACGCCGTGACGCATTGGCGCGTGATGGAACGATTCCCGTACGTCACGTTGGTGGAGTGCCGCCTGGAGACAGGGCGTACGCACCAGATTCGCGTACACATGAAGCATATCGGGCATCCACTCTTTGCCGACGAGAAATATGGTGGCACGGAGATACTAAAAGGACTGCCAACACAAAAGTATCGGCAGTATATTCAGAATTGCTTTGCACTATGTCCCCGTCAGGTGCTGCACGCCAAGACGCTCGGGTTCACGCATCCGCGCACGGGCGAGCGCATGTTTTTTGATAGTGAGTGGCCGGCAGATATTACAAACCTAATCAATAAATGGAGAAACTATGAGTCAAATTCTATGGGCAGATGACGAAATCGATCTGCTACAACCGTACATCATCTACCTGCAGCAAAAGGGGTACGAAGTGACAAGCGCCAACAACGGACGCGATGCAATAGAGATTGCACGAAACACCACATTGGATATCGTCTTCCTGGACGAAAACATGCCGGGACTGAGTGGACTGGAGACCTTGCAAGAGATCAAAGCCATTCACCCCGAACTACCCATCGTGATGATTACCAAGTCCGAGGAGGAGAGTATCATGGAGCAGGCCATCGGCGAAAAGATTGCCGATTATCTCATTAAGCCCGTGAATCCCAGTCAGATACTGATGTGCCTCAAGAAGCATATTCACCAGCGGGAGATTCGCTCTGAGCACACCAATCGTACCTACCGAGAGGAGTTCTCTGACATATCATACATGATTGATACCGCTCAGACCATTGACGAATGGATTGCCATACAGCGCACCCTGTCGAAGTGGGACATTGAGTTGCAGAACGTGGATTCGGCCATGCGTCAACTGCTCGAGCAGCAACGCGCACAGGCGAATGCCGCATTTGCCAAATTCATCGCTCGCAACTACGAAGGCTGGTTCGGTAGCACAGAGCGTCCGCTCATGTCGCCAGACCTCTTCAAGCGCGTGCTCTTCCCGATGCTGGACAAGGGCGAGAAGGTGTTCTTCGTGGTCATCGACAACTTCCGATACGACCAATGGAAGACCATCCAACCCCTTCTGAGTGAGTTCTTTACCATCACCGACGACTCGCTCTACACCTCCATTCTGCCTACTGCCACCCAATATGCGCGAAATGCCATTTTCTCGGGACTGATGCCACTTCAGATACAGGAGATGTACCCCCATCTTTGGGTGGAAGAAGAGGAAGACGAGGGCAAAAACCTCAACGAGAAAGACCTCATCCAGGCACAGATGGACCGCTTCAGAAAGCGCTACCCATTCTCCTATTTCAAGATCAACGAGAGCGACTTCTGCGAGAAGATCACCCGTCAGTTGCGAGGACTGCAGACGCCACTTAACGTCGTGGTACTCAACTTCATAGACATGCTGTCTCACTCGCGAACCGACTCCAAGATGATGCGCGAACTGTGCAACGACGAGGCGGCATATCGCAGCCTCACACTAAGTTGGTTTAAGCACTCGCCCACCTACGAACTTTTCCGTCGAATCGCATCATTAGGCTATCGCGTGGTCCTCACCACCGACCACGGTACCGTGCGCGTGCAGAACCCCGTGCAGATAGTTGCCGACAAGACCACCAACACCAACCTGCGATACAAAGTGGGCAAGGCGCTCAACTGCTCATCAAAAAAGGTCTTCACCATAGAGCGCCCCAAAGCCGTAGGACTGCCGTGCCCCAACGTGAGCAGCAGTTACGCCTTCTGTACCGAGGACGACTTCTTCGGATACCCCAATAATTTCAACTACTACGCGCAATTCTATCGCAATACTTTCCAGCACGGAGGTATATCGCTGGAGGAGATGCTGATACCTATCATAACCATGGAGCCCAAATGAGAAAAATCGCTCGTATCATATTGGTAATCATCATCTTGTGTACTGTTGTCATTCTTCTGCCGTGTATATCGCACGGCACTCCTCCTGAGCAGGAGTTTGGGCATCAGCTGACCATCATGACCTACAACACGCATCGTCTGCAAGAGACACTCAAGCCTGCCCAGAATGATGTGCTCAAGCATATTTGTCGGCAGGATCCAGATATCGTCTGCATGCAGGAAGTCGAGGTGCGAAAAAGCAGCAAATGCATCACCCTGCCCGAGTTGCGAGTGCAGATGAAGCAGTATCCCTACTCCTACTACGACTTCAAGGTGCACAACCAGTATCGTCAGTATGGCAATGTGGTGTTCTCGAAGTACCCGCTCATCAACAAGCACTCCATTCCCTACCAAACACGAATCGGCAATATCTCATCGCGATGCGATGTCGTGGTGGGTGATGACACCTTGCGGTTATTCGTCAACCATCTGGAATCCAACGCATTAACGAATGACGACCTGCATATCCCCGATTCGCTGACCAGCGAGAGCATCAAGGAGTCTGCCCATCGTATATCTAAGAAATTGGAGCTCGCGCGCCCCATTCGCAACGAGCAAGCGCGCATCATACACAAGGAGATTGCCGACTCGCGCTATCCGGTACTGGTGGTCGGCGACTTCAACTCCATGCCACTCAGTTACACATATTGGCGAATGCGCACGCTGCTGCGAGACGCTTTTCTGGAGACGTCCTGGCTACGATGGGGAGCCACCTTTGTCAAGCACCACATCGGCATACGTATCGATTACATCCTGTGTTCCAGATGCTTAACGCCAACCAGATGCTGGGTTGACGAGGTGAATTATTCCGACCATTATCCCGTTTCTGCCACTATCGCATGGGACTAAATACACAAAAAATCCCCTTGACGCTTTGTTTTTTCATTTTTTTTTCGTACCTTTGCAGCCAAATTGATGATTTATGACGATTCTGAGTATTGAGACCAGCACAGAAGTATGTTCCGCAGCGCTCACCATAGGTGGTGTTCCTGTGGCTACTTTTTGCAACCGAGAGGGCAGCAACCATGCAGCTCTCCTCCCCACATATATTCAATCTCTGCTGGCAACAGCAAAGGAGCAGGGACTCACCATCGAAGCCGTGGCGCTATCAGCAGGACCTGGCAGCTACACAGGACTGCGTATCGGAACCAGCACAGCCAAGGGGCTATGCTTCGGTCTGGACATTCCGCTCATTCCTCTCGACACCACCGAAGTGCTTGCCGCCACCTTCGCGGCACAGGCACACCAGCCGGTCGAGGACAATGCCGCCCTATGCCCCATGATTGATGCCCGCCGCATGGAGGTCTATACTGCCCTCTACGACACCAACCTGTCCGCCATCCTGCCTGTCGCAGCCAAAATCATTGATACTGAGAGCTTTGCTACACATCTGCAGCAGAGGCCGATATATTTCTTCGGCAACGGTGCCGACAAATGCCAGCCCGTCATCACATCCCCCAATGCACATTTTGTGTCCGGCATCGTGCCGGAGGCGCAATACATGGGCATTCTGGCAGAACAAACTCACAGAAGACAAATCGCCGGTTCGGAGTTGGCATATTTTGACCCACTCTATGTCAAAGAATTTGTTGCGGCGCCCAGTCATGTCAAAGGTCTCAACTAACTAACCAGATTCACCATGCATAGCCTCAATTCACGATACATCTATTGGTTGACCATTTGCCTTACGATGCTGACGATCACCTCATGCTCCACACAGAAGAACACGTGGGCATCGCGCTCGTTTCATCAAACCAAAGTCAAATACAACATCTACTACAACGGCAATGTGGCATACGAGGAGGGACTCCAGGCCATCAATTCGGCCAACGAGGACGACTACTCCACCATGCTCAATCTCTACCCCGTCTCCAACCATCAGGCTGCGCAAGCCGCTGCTTCACAGATGGATAAGACCATCGAGAAGTGCCGCAAATGTATCAAATTGCACTCCATCAAGGCCAAACCCAAACCCAATCCCAAAAAGAGAAGCGACCCTCAATACAAGCTCTGGCTACAGCAGGAGGAATTCAACAACCAGATGGGAAACGCCTGGATTCGTCTGGGAGAAGCGGAGTTTCACAAGGGTGATTTTCTGGGCGCAGTTGGCACTTTCACATACATCAGCAAGCACTATCAGCACGATGCCGACATGATTGCGCGATGCCAACTCTGGATTGCGCGCTCATACGCTGAACTCGGCTGGCTGTACGAGGCGGAGGATATGCTCAGCAAAGTGCAAGTCGATGCCCTCTCCAAGAAACACGCACCCCTATATTCCGCAGTCTCCGCGGACGTGCTGCTCAAGAACAATCGATTCCACGATGCCATCCCGTTTGTCAAGATTGCCTTGCCATCCGAGAAGCGTAAGATCTACAGACCACGATTCTGGTTTGTGCTGGCGCAACTCTATGAGCGTGAGGGGAATAAGAGCGCAGCAGAGGATGCCTACAACCATGTCATTCGCCTGACACCGGCGCCTACCATGGACTTTAATGCCCGACTCCGTCGAGCACAATTGTCCGGCAAATCGGCTGTCAAGTCCCTACAAAAAATGGCGAAACTCAGTAAACACAAAGACCAGTTGGATCAGATTTATGGTGCCATTGCCAATATCTATATGAGTGCCTCGGATACCACGCAGGCGCTCAAATATTTTGACCTCGCCATCGAGAAGAGCACCACGCCTGCCATGCCCAAAGCGGCCGTTCTGGTGCAGGCGGCTGACATCTATTTTGACCGCCGAGACTACGTCAAGGCACAGCCTCTCTATCGCGAAGCGAGCACCATCCTATCCGTGGATCATGCTGATTACGAACGCGTTGAGAGCCGAACTCGCGTTTTGGACGAGCTCATCGTGGAATATACCATGCTGCAGCTGCAAGACTCGCTACAGCGACTCAGCCGCATGTCCGAGCAGGAGCAACGTGATGTGATTGACAAACTGATTGCCGACCTCATTCAGGCAGAAAAAGAGGCACAAGAGAAGGCGGCACAGCAGGAGCGCGAAAATACCAACAAGGGTCCATTGGGAGTCAACACCCAGAATATGCTGGGTGGAGCGGGTCAGTCTGCCGACTGGTATTTCTACAACGCACAGCTGCTACGCTCTGGTAAACAGGACTTTGCGCGCAAATGGGGTAGCCGTCCGCTGGAGGATAACTGGCGTCGAATGAGCAAATCATCGGCACCCATCTTCAATATGCCATCCGATGCCGAGGATTCGACAGACGAGCAGTCTGACGAATCAACGGGCAGCGACGAGTCCACCACCTCGGCACCTGTCACGGACAACCATCAGCCGGAGTTCTACCTCCAGCAGATTCCCAGGACCCCCGAGGACCTGGCGGCGTCCGATTCGCTCATCGCGCGCGCGCTCTATAATATGGTGTATATCTACAAAGACCTGCTTCACGATGATGCGCTGGCTGATGCCACCTTGGACGAGTTGGCACGCCGATTCCCGAGCGACAGCCACCTCATCGACCTCTATTATCGCAAGTATCTGGATGCTATTCGCACAGAGAACGAGAGCAATCAGGTTCGTTATCGCCAACTCATCATCTCTACTTTCCCAAACTCCACGGAGGCGAAGATTGTAGCCGAGCCGGACTATTTCGACCGTCTGCGCCGTATGGCAAAGGAGCAAGACTCGCTGTATGATGCTACATATCAGGCATATACACAATCGCACTTTGCCGATGTGAAGCAAAACAAGGCATACGCCGAGCAATATTATCCATTGTCGCCATTGATGCCACGCTTCCTTTTCCTCAACGCGATTGCTGTCGCTAAGACCGAGGGACAAGATGCCTTTGTGGACCAACTGCGAGACATGGTCAACCGCTATCCGGAGTCGGAATTAGGAGCCAAAGCCAAGGATATGCTCGCTATGATGGGACAAGGTATGGAGAGCCAAAAGACCACTTCTACCTCGTCGCTCGCAGACCTGCGAGGTCAATCCACAGAGCCGCAAGACTCTGTAGCAAAGGATGTTACATTCTCCATCGAGCGAAAAGCGCCATCCTACGTGCTCATCGTCCTGCCGGAGGGTTCACAAGACCAACTGCTCAACGAATTGCTTTACCAGGTGGCACTATTCAATTTCTCACAGTTCCTCGTACGCGACTTCGACCTGCAGAAACTGCCAGCCTTGGGCAACACGAGTGCGCTACGCATTGCCGGAATGGATAGCATGGACGAGGCGGAATGGTATATGGGTCTCATGTCCGAAAACGCTGATCTCTCTGCATTCCTGCGAACCGAGAACACCACCATTTTGCCAATCACAGAGGATAATTTCTCTCTGCTGAATACGCATTTCACGCTGGACGATTACCGCCAATTCCTGCAGCAGTAATTTTATCTCCACGGCATACAAAAATCCTCCGAGCCTATCACTCGGAGGATTTTCTGATTTTGGTCGATTTTTCCATTTTCTGACCAACATCCACTCGACATTTCGTGCCCGATTTCACTAAGGGGTCGGTAAGGGGTCGTCCGTGGGTCGGAAAGGGGTCGACCGACAGTCGTTTTTGGTCTATTCTACCACGACAGGCGATTCGCCAGATTAGAGCTCTGCAATGAGTTTCTGCAGATCCGGCTTGCGGCACGCACCTACGTGACGATTTACAAGTTCACCATTCTTAAAGAATAGCATTGTTGGGATGTTCATGATACCATACTCCTCGCAGGTATCTGGATTCTCATCCACATTCATTTTACCTACGTTCACCTGCCCCTCAAATTCCTTGGCAAGTTCGTCCACGATAGGCAACATCATTTTGCAGGGGCCACACCATGGTGCCCAAAAATCTACTACGAGGGGCTTACCCTCCGCCAACAATTCCTGAATGTTAGCATCTGTTACTTCTAATGTCATGATTCTATTGTATTTATATGTTTATTGTTTCAAATTGTGATGTCTCTATCTGCCTTTCCACTCAGCATCTGCTCTGTAATTTTGTCTTCCAGATAGGTCTGTACAGCCCTACGAATCGGGCGCGCACCATATTTGGCACAGTCTCCCTGGTGAATCAATTGACGGCGAACCGCATCCGTCACCAGTAGCGTATATCCCTGTGCAGCAAGGCGTTCACTCAGTTTCGCAATCTCAATATCCAGGATTTGCAAGAGGGATTCCTCACTCAAATTGCGGAACGTGATCACATTGTCAATACGATTGACGAACTCTGGCGGGAAGGTCTTCTCCAGCGCCTTCTCCAGCACACGTTGCGTAGTGGCTTCATCCAGTTCATTCTTTCCAAAGCCGATACCTCCACCGAATTCCTTCAGTTGGCGCGTACCCACATTAGAGGTCAGGATGATGATGGTATTTCTGAAATCAACAAATCGACCCTGACGATCGGTCAATCTACCCTCATCCAGCACCTGCAATAGTACGTTGAAGATATCCGGGTGCGCCTTTTCTATCTCATCAAATAGCACTATTGAATACGGTTTTCGTCGCACAGCCTCGGTCAGTTTGCCCCCTTCCTCGTGTGCCACATAGCCCGGAGGCGCTCCCACCAGCAGCGATACCGTATGTTTCTCCTGATACTCCGACATATCCACACGTATGAGCGCATCCTTGCTGCCAAACATCTCTTCTGCCAACACCTGAGCCAGGTGAGTCTTACCTACACCCGTCTGTCCGAGGAAGAAGAATGTACCTATCGGTCGTTTGGCATCACGCAGTCCCAGCCGTGAGCGTTGAATGGCGCGCACCACCTTATCGATTGCCTCATCCTGACCTATCACATGCTTGCGGATAGCATCCGCCATGCCACGTAGTCGCTCATTCTCTGTCGATTGTACTCGCTGTACAGGCACGCCTGACATCATCGACACCACATGTGCCACATCATCCGGATGAACCTCCGGCAGACGCGTATCATCCGCATCTGCTACCTCTATTCGGCGTTTTCCTAATTGAGCACCCACCTCATCCAGCACATCGATTGCCTTATCGGGGAAGGCACGATCGGTCAGATAGCGCTCTGCCAATTTCACACATGCCTCCAGCGACTCTTGCGGATAAACCACCTGATGATAAGCACTATACGTATCGCTCAGTCTCTCCAGAATGAGCAGGGTCTCCTCAGATGTTGTCGGGCGAACCATCACCTTCTGGAATCGGCGCTCCAGGGCACCATCTTTCTCAATCGACTTGGCATACTCTGTGGTCGTGGTGGCACCTATGCATTGCACCTCTCCACGTGCCAAAGCCGGTTTCAGGATATTGGCAGCATCCAGCGAACCCTGTGCATTACCGGCTCCTATGATAGTGTGAATCTCGTCAATAAAGAGGATGATCTCAGGATGCGCATGTAGTTCTTGGATGACTGTTTTCATACGCTCCTCAAACTGTCCGCGATATGTAGTACCGGCCACCATAGACGCAATATCCAGGGTCACAATACGTTTCCCCTTGAGGGCAATAGCCTCTCCACTGACTATGCGTAGTGCCAATCCCTCCACGATTGCCGATTTTCCCACACCGGGTTCGCCTATCAAAATAGGATTGTTCTTCTTGCGACGCGACAGAATTTGTATCACGCGCTCCACCTCTACCTCACGTCCCACCACGGGATCCAGCAAGCCTTGCTCTGCCATTCGCGTCATGTCACGCCCGTACTTCTCCAGGGCTGGTGTACCGCGATTGGTACCCTGCGGACGAGACTTGCCCTGCGAGGGCTGACTCCCGGGAGCATCCTCTATATTATTAAAGGTACCCGCGCCCGCGCGCACGGAACTCTGCCGATCGGGAAAGAGCATGCTGGTGGCGTACTCGTAATTGATACTCCACGTCGTCTCCAGATAAACGGCAGCACGATTGATACGCTCGTGCAGAATCGCCAATAACAGATCCACCGATTCTACTGCATCATGACCATTGCTGCGAGACTCGTTCTCCGCTATTCGAAGGATGCGCTCCACTTGTGTGCTGCGCACAACGGGTTGCAACGTATCGCTATCATCCACGCGTAGCGCCTGATCGATATCGCTCTTCGCCGCCTCTGGATTCAGGCTACAGCGGGTCAACACATCATACGCGCCACCCTCGCCAAGGCGAAGGATGCCCAGCAACAGATGCTCCGCCAATACCTCCTTGTTCTGTAGGCGCTCGGCTTCCTCCCGAGCGTATATCAGTATCTTATTTAATCTAACTGTCTGTGGCATACTATATTATCGTAGGAAATGCCAACTCAGACCTGCACGAAACACATCCGGATTCATCGGATAATTCGGCATCGCCATATAGTTGGTATTATTTCGCATAAACAAATGATTGATATGTGTATATTGTGCAAAAAACTTCAGTTTAATCAGGTGAACATAGAAGTTCACATAGACATTCATAATCGGGTAATTACCAATCTGTTGCTCCTCTTGTATGCAGAATTGACCCAATGCAGGATTGAGGACTGGCGCGTAGTAACGGGTGAAATACCGCATATCAACACCCATCTGCGCATCGATCGCCTTCTTGAACCAACTGCCGTGGTAATACAGATTATGATACAGCGTAATCATCGGCAGCGGCATATATCGACTACTGCTGAATTGATACACCACATGGTTCTCCAGGTTGACCCACGGAGTGGTGATATCCACCTGAGCATCAGCGGCTATGATTTGTATGTTACCATCATATTGCTGTGGCATGCCGTCCGCGCCAAAGTAGATATGACGTGTGATATTCTCAAAATCAACATTAATCTTGGGCTTCACCCATTGGGTTGGATAGGCCCATTCGCCACCCACACCAAAGCGATAAATTTTACTGAAATCATTAGTCCAATGGTAGTGATTGCTGGTATATTGGTTGAGATAGATCGACGGAGTCTCATTGCCCACATACGCGTGAGCCGAGATGGTCATCGAGTCTTTTCCCACTTTGAATCCGGCATCCACATGACCTCTCACGTCAAATTCTCCGATTTTGTATCCTGCCAGGCAGACCTCACCCGTCGCCCCATATCGAATATAGTCACCCGTTTTCTTGTAAATAGCCCCGCCCACAAACGTATTGTTGGTCCATTGCGAGCGGAATAATGTATCCGACATCCATTGCAGAGGTGCTATGCCTTGCATCATATCCGTCTGCTGACCCAACGTGGGTAATTCCGGCACGCCGGGCAAAGCAGGTTGCACAAATCGCTGACACTCATTCCTCACGAATGCCGTCGCACCAAAGCGAAGCACACGGTTAAACGCCTCCTCAAAGGTAACCGAGATTGTATTGCTGATTGTCAACACATTCGTCGAGTCGTTGGTAGCCTGCTGATTGCGATAGTTCTCGGCATAAAAGCCCTGCGAGGCCTGCTGCTCCACATACCTGCGAGTAGAGTTGTTCACCTCAAAATCATGAGCAAACGTGAACATTGGCAGATACTCGTATCGAATAGTATCCTTCTTGTCCTGTTCGCCAAAGTCATTGACAAACTCGATACTGTCCCGATGCTCAATCTCCTTGCCGATGCTATAGCTGTGGTTCAGAAAACCGGATATATACATATAGCCGGACATTCCCTTGAGTCGAACCGGCAAATCTTCTGCGCGGAGCGGACCTGACAAGTCCTCAACATTCTTGATACCGCCATTCTCAAAGTTACTTAATTTATTGAATGTCAACGCACCATGCAGAGAGTACTGATCACCATTGTAGCTGCCAAAGACCGAACCATTAAATAACTTCGCCTCCTGATTGGCATAATGTCCGAGAGCTGTCAGATAATTCAGTTCCAATCCCAGGTTGATGCGTCGATTCAGATTTCCCGTGAAGAAGAAATTGATCTCGTTCTCCTCCTGGTTCTTCGTGAATCCTCTTTTGTAGGCCACTTTGGAATAAGGAACAGTTGTATTATAGAATCGTATATTGCTGGAATTCAGTATGTACGGTTGGTATTGCTGTGCAAAGATGTCGTCTATCGTATGTAGGCGACGAAAGTATATACGCGATTGGATAGGCGAAATCATATTGCCGTTCCAGCTGTTCGAAATCGAATAGTCATTATTGTAATCACGCATGGGCAGGTTTAGGAATGAGGTATCTACAGGCACGGTATCTGCCTGATATATAGGCGAAGGCAGCTGCCAAGACTTTATTATCGTCTTGACAGCCTTCTCCTTCGCAGCATAGAGCATAGTCGTAGCTGTAAACAAACAGACTATTATAATACCTATGCGAACCTTCAATTACTCAGCTTTTTTTGCGCACTTGCGACCGCGTTTTGGTTTCTCCTCTACAGCAGCCTCTTCCTTTTTGGCTGCCTTTGCAGCCTTAGCGCTCAGTTGCTTTTGCAGTTCCTTGATCTCAGCCTCCTGGTTGTTGATGGTCTTCAGCAACTCGTTGAGCTCCTCATTCTCAATGCTGGTTGGGTATTGCTCCTCAACCAGCATCAGGAAGTCGCTGAGGATATTCATGTAGTTGATGAACGCATCATAAGCCGACTCGTACTGGGTACGACCCTGATCGATGTGGTTCATGTAGTGCAGATGGCTGATGTCCTGCAGACGGAGCCAGTACTCTTTCAGGCGCTTGTCTGTGCACAGATGAACGCGCTCTGCTACAGCATACAGTTTGTTGGCAGCCTCTTGCTGCAGGTCGTTACCTACATAGATGCTCAAATCTTTTGCCTCGCCGGCCCATGTCAGAGCATATGGAGCGCTGAAGATATCGATAGCATTCAGCTTCTTGGCTGCCTCGGCAGGAGTCATGAAGCCCATGCCGCGCTCTATCACATAGTATGGCAGAGCCTTCAGGAAGTCAAAGATACCGGTACCTGCATTTTGGTTGATCCCGAAAGTCTCTGCACCTACCCAGATGTTTACGATTTCCTCTTCCTCTGGCATTTGCAGCAGCTGGTTGGCGTACTTCTCTGCATCCATTGGGAAGTTGTACCAGGTTGGGTCTGAGAAGTGGAAACTCAACTCGTCGCTCAGAGCCGCATTACGAACCAGCACCTTCATCTTATTGCTGCCTGCCGACTGATAAACGTAGTTACTTGACTTCCAACTCATCACATGTTTTGCGCCCTCTGCCATGATGGTCTTGTAGCCCTTCTTCTGCAGGTTGTAGGCCAGTTCATCGCTGTACAGCAACTCGGTGTTGCAGATGGTAGCAGGCTTCTGACCAAAGAGTTGCTCACACAAAGCAGCATGCTTGCTCAGTTGCTCATAGTATTCGTTCTCGTTGTACTCCGATGCAAACGAGTAAGCATACGGAGTTGCCAGCAGTTCTACACACTTGCTGTCACTCAACTCCTTAAGTACATCGATCATCTCTGGTGCGAATTGCTCAAAGAGCTCAATGGTGGTACCATCGATTGCCAGAGCGCAATGGAAGCGACCCTTGCTAAGTTTGATCATCTCACGGATGGTGCAGCACAGAGGCATATACGAGGTATTTACCAGCCAGGACAGGCGCTCCTCGGTTGCCATGTCATCGTAGTAGTAGTGGTCTTGTCCAATATCGAAGAAGCGATAGCGTTTCATTACGTATGGAGCGTGCATCTGAAATGCAAAACAGATATTTTTCATAAATTTAATATGATTATAAAATTATCAATTATCAATTTTCCCCCATTGGGGTATCTATTCTCAATTAGCTCGCCCTGCGAGCATCTATTCTATTTAGTGCCAGCCAAGAACCTTGTCGTAGATAGCGCGAACCTTCAGACCCGCGTCGTACCACTTGATATTGTTGACTTCCTCGCAGCCCAGTTCGTGCAGCGACTTGTACATTGCCGGATACTTAACGATGGCATAGATGGCATCCGCCATTGCATCGATGTCCCAGTAGTCAGTCTTGATGGCATGGGTCAGAATCTCGGCACAACCAGACTGATGGCTGATGATAGATGGGCAACCCACCTGCATAGCCTCCAGCGGAGAGATACCGAACGGCTCCGATACCGATGGCATGATATATACGTCTGATTCACAGAGCATCTCTTGTACCTGCTTGCCACGCATGAAGCCCGGGAAGTGGAACTTATCGGCAATACCATGCTTAGCTGCCAGGTCAATCATTTCGTTCATCTTATCGCCACTACCAGCCATCACGAAGCGTACGCCATCCGTCTTGCTCAGCACGCGAGCTGCTGCCTCCACAAAGTACTCTGGTCCCTTCTGCATCGTGATACGACCCAGGAAGGTAACAATCTTCTCTTTGCGAGGGTGCTTTACGAACTCTTCTGGATTTGGCAGAGGTTCTACCGCGTTGTGAACGGTCGAAACCTTTGATGGATCCTGACCATACTTCTCGATTACGGTACGGCGAGTCAGATTCGACACACACATGATGTGGTCAGCTGCATCCATACCGGCACGCTCGATAGCATAAACGGTCGGGTTCACATTACCACGGCTGCGGTCAAAATCGGTTGCGTGTACGTGAATAACCATCGGCTTACCGGTAATCTGCTTGGCAGCAATACCTGCCGGATAGGTCAGCCAGTCGTGACTGTGGATGATATCAAACTGCTCACGGTAAGCGAGCTCACGAGCCACCTGCTCATAGTTGCCAATCTCCTCAATCAGGTTATCAGGGTAGCGACCCGAGAACTCGATGCAACCACGACCCGGAACGGGTACCGAGTTAGCGCCGATGATACGCAGGAACGACTGATCCTCATCACCCCATGGCTTTGGAATAACAAACAGAATCTCCAGATCGGGCTGCTGCGCCATGCCGCGAGTCAAACCATAACTGGCGGTTCCCAAACCACCTAAAATATGAGGGGGAAACTCCCAACCAAACATTAGCGCTCTCATAGTGTAGCCTCCTTTCCTTCTTCTTCGTTATAACGTTTTAGTGTATCCAATACCGAAATCACAGCGGCTACGCTGGGAGCGTAACTGGTGCCGCCATGTCCCTTGTACGGTGGGTTACCATCATAGAGCTCGTTGAGCGAACCTACGCAAATCTGGCTCATCTCCATCTCGTAACCTACCAGCAGACGCTCCATAAAGCTCTTACCACTACGTTGATAAGTGTTCATGTACGCGCGAGCATAAGCGGCGATGGTGAACGGCCATACCGGACCGTTATGATAGTTATGATCACGTTCGTGCTGACCTCCACGATAGATTGGACGGTAGTCACCACTCTTTGGAGAGATTGTACGCAGTCCACGCGGAGTCAGAAGCTCCTTCGTGCAGATATCCACAACGGCTTTCACCTGCTTCTTGTCCAGTGGCGAGTATGGCAGGCTGGCTGCCCAAATCTGATTCGGGCGAACCTCCTTATTAGCCCAACCATCGTTCACATAGTCGTTCAGATAGGTGCCGTTCCAGAAGGTAGCCACAAAAGCATCCTTCGTGATTTCTGCCTGATACTCCATCAGGTCTGCTTGAGTCTCCTTACCCAACTCACGCAGCATCTCTGCCGTGAAGCGCAAGGCATTGTACCACAGGGCGTTAATTTCTACCACATAACCGGTACGAGGAGTGATTGGCCAACCGTTCTCGGTAGCATTCATCCATGTTGCCGGACGACGCAGACCATCTACCCAAACCAGCCCGTTCTGATGAACGAATGCACGTGGATGATTCTGCTTGCGGTAGTAATCTATCACCTTCAATGCCAATTCGGCATACTTTTCGGCTGCCTCCTTGACGCTATATTTGTGTGCATACTTTTGGAATGCACGTACGAGCCACAGCAGAGCATCCGGCTCATCCATACCTTGAATGCCCAGACCCTCGTTGCTGCCGGTGGCAATAAACTGCTCTACCTCACCTATAGCGGTCTCGTCAATGATTGCCTTCCAATACTCCGGACGATCGATATCCAAGGTGCAACTTGGTGTAGCAAAGAACTCCTCACGGGCTGTGGTGTGGAACCACGGATAACCTGCCAGCAGATAGCATTTATCACCCACGCGCTTGTAGAATTGCGAAGCGCTATTCTTCAGACATGCAAACATGTCCGTGCGAGCGTTACGAATGCTGTACTCTTTCTCCCACAGTTTCTTCAGTTTCTTGGTATCAGTCTCCGTCACGCCGGCTGCAAAGATTACGCTCTCGCCTTTACGCATCGGGAACTCAAAGTAACCCGGAACCAACAGATCTTCCTTGTACTCATAGCCGCGCACTTGCTCCTTCTGATACTCGATTCCCTTGTACCACATCGGGTTGTGATGATACTCAATTGCCTTACTCATCTGCATGTACAAGGCAGGGAACTGAGGATACATACGGTTGACACGACCATTCTCGCAATCATCCATGTTCGGATTAGCCATCGGATTCTCGTGTGTAAGTTCGTTCACGCTACGGAATGCCAAGAACGGACGCAGACGCAGAGTCGTTGCCGAGTGTGCCTCCACCAGCGTGTAGCGAATCAGCACGCGTGGCTCGTTGCTAACCAACATACGCTCCTTGGTCAGAATCACACCACCTACGCGATACGTTGTCTTACTGATCACGATACAGTCAAACTCGCGAATGTACTTGTGACCATTTGGCGAATAGTTGTTCTCTCCATACTTGTGAAGACCCAAATTAAACTCTGCACCATGCTGAATCACGGTCTCATCCAGAGAGGAGAGGAGCACGTAGTTATCCGGCCCCAATTCTGGAATCGGCATTACGAGTTGCCCATGATACTTGCGAGTGTTGCAATCCACCAATGTCGTCGAGTTATAGACACCCGCACGGTTGGTACGGATCATCTCACGACTTAGCGAACGTTCTAAATTCACAAGTACCGTCTTGTCAAAATTTAAGTAACTCATGATATTAATTTATAGATTGTTAGTTATAATTTGTTTTGCTTTTTTCTATTATCCATTCTCTTTTACCTACCCCCTGTCACCTCCTCTCCTCCGCAGGGGAGGCCGGGTGGGGTTTTCCGAAGCGATTGCAAAGGTACAAAAAAAAAACGACATGCGCAAGCGCGCACGTCATTTTCTTCATTTTTTTCTCAAAAGAGTCATTTTCCACCTCAAATAGTGCGCATGTGATTAGTATGTCACTACATTACCGACCCCTTACCGACCCCTTACCGAGTCCTTACCGAACCCTTACCGAACCCTTAGAGCGCCGCTTCCCTACGAATCGACTTACTCCACTCCGGTGACTGCGCTATCGCAGGCAGCACATCCTCCACTCGATTCACCACTACAAACATCGATTCTCTGTGGATCGGACGCATGAAATGCTCGCTCACCATCTTGTCCAGCGCCAACAGCAACTCATCGAAGTAACCATCGATATTCACTACCACCACAGGTTTGGTGTGCAAACCCAACTGCTTCCACGTCAGACACTCCAGCAACTCCTCAAACGTTCCGATACCTCCAGGCAACGCCACCATCGCATCTGACATGCTCTCTATCAGCGCTTTACGCTCATGCATAGTCTGTACCACACGTGTCTCTGTACTGATTGGATTATTCCATCCTTCGTTCACCATAAACTGCGGAATCACACCCGTGATATGTCCGCCGTGCTCCACCACACCACGTGCCAAAGCGCCCATCAATCCGATGCCGCCATCGCCATACACAACCCGCACACCTGCCTCTGCAAAAAGTGCGCCCAAACGCTCCGCCGCTGCAAAGAATGACGGACGTATCTGATTACTCGACGCGCAATATACCGCTACTGTTTTAACCATTTTCCTACAAATTTTGCTGCAAAATTACTATTTTTTTTGCAAATATGCAAATTTATATGTATCTTTGCAACCTCAATTTATAAATTTTAATTAGTATGGATACTATTATCGACCTTTTCAAGCAACTGGATTGGTGGCAAATCATTCAGGCATTTATATTTCTGTTTGCAATTGTAGATCCGTTCGGCAACATACCTGTGACCATCTCCATGCAAACCAAGGGCGTTCGCATCTACCCACATCGTGTTTGCCTGGCATCTGTCATTATCCTCCTGGCATTCTTGTTCTTAGGAGAGTGGATTCTCAAACTCTTCGGCGTGCAAATCGAGTATTTCGCCATCGCCGGTGGATTCATCATTTTCCTCATGGCATTGGAGATGATTCTCGACATCACCATCTTCAAGACCGACCTCGAAGGCGAGGGTTCCATCGTGCCACTTGCCTTCCCGATGTATGCCGGACCGGGTGCCTTCACAGCCCTGCTCTCCATCACAGCGGAGTATTCCACACTCAACCTCGTGGTTGCCGTTTGTCTGGTCATTCTGTCACTCTACATTGTGCTCCTTGCCACCAATTGGCTCACCAAGTACATCGGACAAACCACCCTGTACATCATCCGTAAGTTCTTCGGTATCATCGTGTTAGCGATTGCCGTTAAACTGATGTTCGGTAATATTGCCCTACTATTCTAATCCAGAATTATTCACTCAAATACTATTGTATATGAAATCCTATTCAGAAATGACCATCGCGTTGGCATCCGACCACGCCGGTTTTGCTCTCAAGCAGCAGGTACAACTATTCCTTGAAGATAGTGGCGCCAAGGTACACGATTTTGGTTGCTGCTCCGATGAGAGTTGCGACTATCCCGACTTTGCACATCCATTAGCCGAGGCTGTGGAGCGCGGAGAATACGAGTTCGGTATCATCCTCTGCAGCACAGGTAACGGCATCACCATGACCGCCAACAAGCACCAGGGCATTCGTGCCGCACTATGCTGGGAACCCAAACTCGCAGAACTCGCACGTCAGCACAACAACGCCAACGTACTCGCTCTGCCTGCAGGATTCATCACTTCGCCTATCGCGCTCAAGATTGTCAATAAATTCTTCTCTACCGATTTTGAGGGAGGACGTCACGAGCGTCGTGTCAACAAAATCGCGCTACACTAAGCATGCCTGCCCCGTCGGCAAAGCTAATCTGGAGTAGATTCAGCAATCTATTGCGAGCAGAATTGGATTTCGCACTATCCCTTTTGGGGGTGGTGCGGATAGGTAGTATGCCCACTTTTATCTCCATCGAGCCCGCCAACATCTGCCAACTCCATTGTCCGGAATGCCCTGTTGGCAACGGCACCACACACCCATCTGCTGACAGATTGCTCTCGCTTTCGCTCTTCCGACAACTCCTTGCCGAAGCCAGTCCGTACGTACATACGATACAGTTCTATTTTCAGGGCGAGCCGCTACTCAATCCCGCTTTGCCCGACATGATTCAGCAGGCAAGCGAGGCAGGAATCTACACCATTGTATCCACCAACGGACAACTCATAACTCGCACAGTAGCAGACAGATTGGTTCAATCAGGACTAAGAAAAATCATCCTATCCATCGACGGATTTTCCGAGGAGAGCTATGCCGCCTATCGCGTAGGAGGCAGCCTGCAAAAAGCCCTGGATGGACTCCGCAACATGCAGGTTGCCAAGCAGCATTTTGGTGCACATTGCACCATCGAATTGCAAGTTCTGCGTCTCCGCTCCAACGAGCACGAATGGGACTGGATACGCTCCCACTATCGCGAACTGGGAGCCGACAAACTGGCCCTCAAAACCGCACAATTCTACCAGTACGAATCCAGCAATCCACTCATGCCATCCGACGAGCGATACAGCCGCTACCGCAAAGGAAAAGACGGACAATACCACCTGAAACGCACGCCATCCATCTTCCCTATCTGCCACAATCGGGGAGGAATTTGCCATCGTCTCTGGACCGGTTGCGTCATCACGACCGATGGTACCATCATCCCTTGTTGCTACGACAAATTAGGCCAATTTGCCTATGGTTCACTCGGCACACAATCCTTGCGAGAAATCTACCAGAGCCAAGCGGCTCATATATTCCGCCAACGCGTTCTGCACCACAGAAACCACATTTCTATCTGCCAAAATTGCGCACAATAGCAGAAAAATGTAGTTTTTTTTGCGTATGTCAATATTTTTTTGTACCTTTGCAGCGAAATTGGGAAAGAACGTGCTACCACTGGACTTTATCGATAGTATTCATCAGCAGTTGGGCTCAGATGCAGACCAACTTTTCAAGGCGCTGGAGACCGCGCCTGAAACCAGCATCCGACTAAATGACAAAATGGATGTGCTGACTTTTGACTGCGACACCAACGAGGTGCCGTGGCATCTGGATGGATACTACCTGTCCGATCGCCCACAGTTCACCCGGGATCCTCTCTTCCACGCAGGCTGCTATTATGTGCAGGAAGCCAGTTCGATGTTCGTGCAGCAGGCACTCGACCAATACGTCAAGCCGGACAGCATCGTGCTGGATCTGTGTGCCGCCCCGGGTGGTAAATCAACTTTGATCAGTCAGCATCTGGGAGAAGAAGGACTACTTCTGAGCAACGAGATTGTGCGCCAGCGCGTTTTCATCCTATCGGAGAACATCCAGAAATGGGGTAACGGCAATACCGTCGTCACACACAATTCTGCAGAAGATTTTGGCGAGTATTGCCGCAATCTCTTTGACTGCATCCTCGTAGATGCGCCTTGTTCCGGCGAGGGAATGTTCCGCAAGGACATGCAGGCACGCGAAGAATGGAGCACCAAGAATGTGAAGATGTGTGCAGAGCGCCAGCGCAGCATCCTGATGGATGTATGGGAGGCACTCAAGCCGGGCGGTATCATGATTTACTCCACCTGCACATTCAACCACGAGGAGGACGATGACAACGCCATGTGGATTGCAGACTGTCTGGGAGCCGATATTCTACCCCTCAACTATGATCCGGCATGGGGAATAATAGAAGAATCTGTCGGATACCACTTCTATCCACACATGACTCGTGGAGAAGGATTCTACATCTGCTGTCTGCGCAAGCGAGAAGAGGATTTTGCGCCATACAAGATTAAGGAGGTGAAGCAACGCGTCCGTACCGTGCAACTCAATCCCGAGTATGTCCGTACAGCACAGACATGGCTGATGCACCCCGATCATTGGGCAATCCGCCAAACAGACAGATTCCTCACCGCATATCCCAAGAAATACAAGGAGCTGATTGACTACCTGTCTAATTTCCTCATCTGCATCTCTACCGGATTCGGATTAGGAGAAGAGCGAGGCAAAAATATAGCCCCACAGCATAGTCTATCGATGGCGAAAGACCTGCGCCGTGAGGCTTTTCCTGAAGTCAAACTGACTCGTGAACAAGCACTTAGTTACCTGAGGACTGAGGCTTTGAACCTTTCTGGTGTCCCCCTCGGTGTTTTGCTTTTGACGTACGAGGGTGTCCCCCTCGGTTTCGCGAAGAATGTCGGGAACCGCCTGAACAACCTCTACCCGAACGAGTGGCGTATTCGGAAGCTTTGATACCCGCAGGCGTCTCACCCAATTCTTCCGGCACGGGCATTCGCTCAATATCCTTCTTCAAGAATTTCTCGATTCGCACAAAGTAGCGCTGGTCCTCTTGAGACACCAGCGTGATAGCCACGCCGCTATTGGCGGCTCTCGCCGTACGACCAATACGATGTACATAGTCCTCGGCATCATGCGGCACATCATAGTTGATTACCAGCGGAATATCATCCACATCTATACCACGAGAGACGATATCTGTTGCTACCAGCACCTCTACCTTTCCGTTTCTGAAGTCCAGCATCACCTCGTCTCGCTCGGCCTGCAGCAGATCCGAGTGCATGGCGCGCGCGTCAATATGCAACTGGCGTAGCGCACGCGTGAGCTCCTTGACACGTTGCTTCTTACCCACGAACACTATCACCTTTGACAGTTGCTTTTCCGGCATTTTGTCTCGCTCCTGACAGAGCAGGTGCTCTATCATCTTCGGCTTTTGTGCCTCATACAGATCGGCTGCCATTTGATGAATCGACTCGGGCGGACGACTGACTGCAATCTGTACCTCAGCAGGATGATGCATGATAGCCTTCGCCATACGACGGATATTGTCCGGCATCGTGGCAGAGAACATGATGGTCTGTCTCTCCTTCGGCAGGCGTTTGACAATCGTCATAATGTCGTCATAGAATCCCATATCCAGCATTCTATCTGCCTCATCCAGAATGAAATACTTGACGCCAGAGAAGTCTATATCGTAGATATTCATCAGACTGAGCAGACGTCCGGGCGTGGCAATCGCAATATCTGCTCCCTTGGTCAGACCTGTCACCTGAGTACCCCATCCCTGACCATTACCGCCTCCGTAGATAGGTACGGACGAGAAAGGTACATAGAATCCAAATCCCTCCATCTGCTGGTCAATCTGCTGAGCCAACTCACGCGTAGGTGCCATGATGATGGCATTCAGTTTGTCCGGATCATGGTCGTCGTATTGCAGATTGGTCAGTAGCGGCAAAATGTATGCCGCCGTCTTACCCGTACCCGTTTGGGCACAACTAATCACATCTCTATGCTCCAATATCACAGGAATCGTCTCTTCCTGCACAGGCGTACACACATCAAAGTGCATATCCCATAGTGCGTCCAGCACCTCGTCTGATAAAGCTAATTCGTCAAAAAACATTGTTCTTTACTTTTTCTCCCAACCCTCAAAGACATCTGCGCCATAGACATTATTCTCGTTCTCGTCGTGTAGCGGCTTCCACAATTGAGCAAAGAACGGATTTTCCTTGGCAATAGCGTCCCATTGCCATGGGCGCTGGTTCGACTGATCCAGATATGGCCACGGGAAGCACTCGGGACACCAATGTCCACCCAACAATACGACACGACGGTTCATCGTGAATCGATGTCCCTTGGCACATTGCCAAGTCACGGCCGACCCACGGCCGACCCACGGCTCTACAGCGACACATTTTCCACCTCGGAAGGCTGCCGCATTCTGCAGTTCCTCCTCGGTCAGGGACTCTACATCCTTCGTTTCATCGTAGCCGTGATCCATCAGCATAGGAGTCTCGCTATTGTGGCTGAGATCCATATTCTGCCAGTCAGGAATAGCCTTGTATGCCTCCAGACTGCCATAGTAGGCACTAATTCGTTGGGGTTTATTGTGCTTAATCCACCATTGTGTGCCATGCTCCGGACTATTGGCCATATAGCGCATAGCCAACTTCACACAATGTGGGAAGAGCTTGGCAATTCGAGTCTTGGCAGCAAAGCGGATGCCTGCCGGCACACTACTTGACTTCGCCATCTGAGCAAAGTACTCGCGGATAGGCACATTGGCTCTAAAGTGCAGGTACTTCTCCAACTCATCACCATCTATATACCACATACCATGGAAGTTACGGGTCGTAAACCATTTTGCCTCAAAGATTTTCTCAGGGCGTGGACAACCAATGGCATCCAGCAGCAGACACTCAAATTCATAGTTGCTGATTCGATACTGAGCACCTGAACCGATATTGTAGAATCTATTCCAGAACTCCTCCGGCACATCATCGCGGCAGACACGCTCCAGCAATCGACCACTATCCTCTACCGTAGCCCACTCCAACACGCCACGGATAGGCACATGAAACATGATTGGGTCATAATTCTTCAGAATAGCAGGATACAAGATACCTGATTGGCGCAAACTCACCCAATTCTTGATAGCAGAATTGGCAATAATCTGCTCTCCAAGAGCCTTTGTCAATCCGTAATGGTCATAGGCAGAGACACATATTGGGTCTCCAGCTCTACCCCAATGCAGCGGTTCACGACGGTCTCCCATCTGCGCCACAGAACCTATATATACCACACGCGGCTGCTGATCCTCGGGCTGCGCAAGTACCGCATCACGAACGTGCTGAGCAGCAGTTAGATTGGTCTTTCTGGTAGCAATAGGACGATAGTCCGCAGCCGGACTCACCATTCCTCCCACATGCAGCACTACCTGCGCACCGGTCACACCACGAAGTACATCCTCGTATTTGGTCAGGTCACCCCAGACCACCTCTACCTGATCCAGATAGGGAGCCAACAGTTCTTTGTTCTTCTGACTGGGGCGAGCCAGAATACGTAGCGTGTATTGATCGGGATAGCGCAATATCTCTTGCATTCCTGCAAATCCCATAGTGCCGGTAGCACCGGTCAGAAAGATGATCTTCTTCATATTTCGTTGTTTAGTTAATTTTTTTTTCTACCACTCAACATCTTGTTCCATCCTTTTCGTACATAGTCGACGGTATGATTGACAAATCGCAAGGTCTGAATCTCTAATTCCAACTCCTCGTACTCCTCTATCTTCTGCTCAGTTGCTTGTGCTTCCTGGTCACTGATAATCAGCAGTTTGTCTCCAACCTCGAGAATAGATGCACCGGTCGGCACGAAGAAGTCCTCATCACGACGCACCATGATTACGAGCGTATGCTGTGGGATAGAGATATCCATCAATCGGTTGCCCATGGATAGCATATCCTCATCCACCACCATCTCGCGAGCCGAGGACTCAATCTCCTCCGGCAAGTCGATGTCAAAATGCAGCAGTTTATGCTCCGGCTCTGCCGGCTCAGCCAGTTGTAACTTATGTGCCATAAATCCCAGGCTGGTGCCCTGCACAATCAAGGAAACCAACGTGCACAGGAAAATCACATTGAAGAGCAGATCGGCATGCTCCACACCATTGGCCTTGCACATGATGGCAAAGATGATAGGTACGGCACCCTTCAAGCCTACCCAACTAACAAACACCTTGTCGCGCTTGTGGTAATTCTTAAACGGCATCAGGCTGACAAAGACAGAGATAGGGCGCGAGATGAAAATCATCACAAAACTGATGATGAGACTCGGCAACCAGACCTCCAATCGCAACAGATCCAGCGGACGCACCATCAGTCCCAACATAAGGAACATGATGAGCTGGCTGAGCCAGGTCAAACCATCAAAGAAGGACTTGGTCTGGCGCTTGCGCGTGAACTTGCTGTTACCGATAATCAGACCTCCGATATAGACCGCCAGATAGCTGTTTCCCTTCATGTAATACGTGGCGCTGAAGATGAAAATACATGCCGTGAGAATCATGATAGGATACAGACTCTCGTTGCTCAACTGCACCTTACGGAGCAACTCGACCGCCAATTTACCAAACAGGAAACCGAGCGACGCGCCCACAACCAATTGTATGAAGATATCCTGTACAATACTGAGGGCAGTAACCTCGGTAGCCGTAGCAGTCACGATACCTATCATGGTGGTTGTCAGGATGTAAGCCATCGGGTCATTGGCACCAGACTCGAGTTCCAGTAGCGGACGCAGTCTGTGCTTGAGCGTGATACCATTCGTTCGCAGTATCGAGAACACGCTGGCAGAATCCGTGGAGGACATGGTGCATGCCATCAATAAAGCCGTAGCAAAAGGTACCGTCGTAACGGCCTGTACCCAACCGAAAATGAGCCATATCAGCAATCCTGAAACAAAAGCCGTAAGCAGCACACCCAAGATTGCCAACGAAGCACCAGGGTTCAGCACGGGCATGATATCACTCAACTTGGTGTCCATACCACCCGAGAACAAGATGATACACAGCGCCACCGTACCTATTCCCAAAGCGCCATTCGCCGAGAAATCCAGAGGGTCGGTCTCGCCGGTAATATGTCCCAGTCCGTCCGGACCAAATAGCATACCTACTGCCAGGAACAGCAATAGCGCAGGCACGCCAAACTTATAACCTATGCGATCGGTAAAAATCGATGCAAAGAAGAGCAAACTGAGTGTCAAAAGTACAAATTCAACTTGCATAACGATAGTAATTTAACGTTATTTTTTCAGAAGGTATTCCTCTATTATTGATTGGATTTGATCCTTTGGATAAAGTCCCTGTGCGATGGTAGGTTTACCCTGCATCGGCACATATAGCACCTGCGGAATACTCTGTATATTAAACACATATGCCAATTCAGGTTCCTTCTCGGTATCGACCTTATAGAAGATGACTTGGTCACAATACTCCTCGCTCAACTCTGCCATGATGGGAGCCAGGCGCTTGCAAGGGCCACACCACGTCGTGTAGAAATCTATCACACACGGTTTATCCCCCAGATAATGCCACTCAGACTGTGTGGTATAGTCACAGATTTGCGAGCGGAACTGCTCCGTTGTAAGATAATAAACATGTCCGGTCTCCTCCGCATGCAGCGGAGCAAAGAGAAACAGAGCCAGTATGAAAATCAAATTTTTGCGCATATTTTTCCATTTTAGGCTACAAAGGTACTATTTTTTTTTGATATTTGCAAAAAAATGTGTACCTTTGCAACGTTTTTTGAGCAAGTAGCAGATTATTTTCATGAACAATATTATTTCACGCTATCAGTCTAACCAGATTTTTATCCTGACGGACGAGCAAACCTCGTCCTTTCCGGCACAGTTGGGACTATGCGCATACCCCACCCTCACTATTGCAAGTGGCGAGTCACACAAGTCCATCCAAACGGTAATGGATATCTGGAATTTTCTGATAGCGCATGGCGCTACGCGCTCGTCTCTGCTCATCAATGTGGGCGGGGGAATGGTGACCGACCTGGGCGGTTTTGCTGCCGCAACCTATCAGCGAGGGATAGACTTCATGAATATTCCCACCACCCTGCTGGCAATGGTGGATGCCGCCAATGGTGGCAAAACGGGATGCAACTACAACGGACTGAAAAACGCCATCGGTGTCTTTCGGATGCCGGTACACACGCAGATTGAGCCTTTTGTGCTCAACACGCTACCTTTTCGCGAGATTATGTCCGGCCTCGCCGAGATGATCAAGCACGCGTTGATTGCCGATGAACAGGAGTGGAAGATGCTATTATCCATACATCCTGATACCGATTTTACGAGTGACGATTTCCGCCAACGCGTCATCGCGTCTATCGCCATCAAAGACAGGATTGTTCTGCAAGATCCTACCGAACAAGGCATCCGCAAAACACTCAATTTCGGACACACCATTGGGCATGCCATTGAGTCGCTCAGCATAGACAACGGAACGGACCTGCCGCACGGATATGCCGTGATGTACGGCATGTTGGCCGAACTCTACCTCAGCCACATCCGCATGGGATTAGACGCCAAAGTGGTATCGCAACTCAGCCACTTTATCATTACCAACTATGGCAAGATCAATATCTCTTGCCGTCAATATGACCGACTGCTGGCCATCATGCGGCATGACAAAAAGAACTTGCGTACCGGTGAGATAAACTTCACTCTACTCAAAAAAATTGGCGATCCGATTATCAATCAGACCGCCACGGATTGTGAGATTACGGAGGCTCTGGACTACTTGTTCAGCCTGTAGCCCAATACAGAGTACTCCTGTTCGCCGGAGATGATTACCAGTTGTCCATTGCGCATAACCTTCTGTACATCAGTACCATTCTCACGCATAGCCTCCACAATAGCATCTACAATATCTTCGCTCAGCTCTACCAACTCACCGGTAGCGACATTCACACACTCCAGCATATTCTCACCCACCAGGGTGTAGATGGACAGGTTCTCAGCCACAAACTCGCAGTCGATGCTATAGAGATGGGTCGTGTATTCCTGCTCCCCAACCAGCACATCTACTTTTTCGTCTGCAACGATGGTTAGCGTTCCGGCAACCGGCTTCAACAGAATCTCGGTATTTCCCTCCACGATGATATGCTCATTCAGTTGCATATTGCCCTCGGAATAACCATACTCACCCTGGATGCCATCCCACTCGGGATCAGGCATGAAGCGGAAGTCCCACACCTCATAGTCCCCCAGCGGATTACCATCTTCATCCCACTCTGCCACATGCTGCAATTGCATTCTATACGTGGTAGGACTCTCCTCATCTGCATATTGGTAAGCCACCATGCTATAGTCTGCCGCCGTGCTGACATCGCATACGGTATCACGCAGAATTGTCTTGGAGTCTAACTGTGCCGTACAATGGTAGAGTGTATCTCTCAAATTGATGCAGTCCAGGGTGATATGCAGCACATCGCCCACACTATCCAGTTGCACCTGCGCAGCCTTGAGGTCCGAAAATTTGATTAGGCCATTGGGCATATACGTAGTCACATAGCAAGGATTAAAATCATCGTCCCACACAAAGTACTCCGTACCAAAGGTACCACTGAGATTGTAACCATTGTAGAAGGTGAAATGGATATCTATATCATCTTCCTTACTCAATACAAATCCAACGTAACCCATGCCGTGCGTGTACTCGACACGACCTACGCCATTGCCGAAATCTACGTTGATAGTATCCACCGCCTCCGGCAATATGCTGTAGCCGACAGGCATCGTCACCTTGTAGCAGACACTCTTATTGGTCATCAAGAGTGCAGTCAGGTTGTACTTTTTATCTCCGATGGATTCCAAGATTGCGCGTGCGCTGGCAATGGATGTCATCGTGCTCTCTGCCAAGTTGGCAATAAAAGTGTAGGTGAGATTAAAATCCTCTGGGGCATAGTATAGCAGGCTCTGCTCAATCACCTCGGGGCGAACAGCCAGCGACACATAGGTATCTCCCGCCTGACCTAAAATTTGATACATGCCATACATCTCGGTCAGATTCTCAATCGAGGTCTGATTACAGTCGATATACGTAGTGTCGGTCACGATGATGGCACCCGAATTATTGTCAAACGTGATGTGATAAATAATTTGCTCCTCGCTCAGCAGATTCATATCAAATGCCAGAAAATCACCTGCTTCACTCACCACGAGCTCTACATCCTTGGGGGCGATTGTATCTCCTGCGCTCGTCACCAGTTCGGGGAGAAGCATGTCGGCGGTATAGTAGGTTTTTGCCTCCAGATGAGCAGTCATGATACCAGTAGTCAAGGTATAATCGGCATTGGATGCGTCCACACGACAGTACGCCACATCCACGTAGGATGTAGGAGTCACATAGGCGTGTCCGAAGTCAATATCCACGGTATCAAGAGGTTGAACATTAGGGATAAAACCATGGATGAGCACACGGCGCCAAGTACCCAGATCGTTGATAAGTCCGTTGACCTCTATCGTGGTGCCCGTCTCGTCATTCGCGATGCTGGCATCAAGGTGCTGATAACTATAGAATTTATCAGGATTATTGGTTGGACGAATGTAGTTGTAGTTCTTGCCGCCACTACTCAGAGCGAAGTCATCGTCCGAGAACTCGCCATAAGGGATCTCCGCACGATAATTCAACTGCGAGCGCCAATTTTTATCCTGCTGATCCACACCATAAAGGGTGTAGATGAAGTGACCAGCATTGTAGTCCAACTCAGGGTCTATTTGATAAGCCGTATATTCGATGGTATCGCGCGCCACGATGGTCTCGTCTGTAATATTCGCCTGCGCAAATGCGGCGACACTCAGCAATACTATGGATAAAATCAGGTGTTTCATTCTGTTACAGTTTCATTGTTTTTGGGCTGATGTGCATAGGCACTAACGATACGTCCTACCAATGGATGGCGAACGATATCCTTCTGATTAAACTCTACAATTTCTATGCCAGCGATGTCATGCAGACGCTCCAACGCATCTCTAAGGCCGGATTTTTGGCTGGCAGGCAGGTCAATCTGGGTTAGGTCGCCCGTCACAATCATCTTACCATTGATTCCCAGTCGGGTAAGGAACATTTTCAGTTGGGGAATCGTGGTATTTTGCGCCTCATCCAGTATGACAACGGCATCGGCAAGTGTACGACCTCGCATGAAGGCAAGTGGCGCTATCTGTATGATGCCTCGCTCCATGTACTCGTTGAGTCTGGCACCAGGGATCATATCCTGTAGCGCATCGTACAGCGGCTGCAGGTAGGGGTCGATTTTCTCCTTCATGTCGCCAGGCAGGAAACCCAATTTCTCACCAGCCTCCACCGCTGGGCGAGAGAGGATGATGCGCTTCACCTCCTTCTGCTTGAGAGCATGAACGGCTAATGCGATGGCTACGTAGGTCTTACCGCTACCGGCAGGACCGATGGCAAAGAGCAAGTCATTCTCCTCATAGGCATCTACCAGACGCTGTTGATTGTGGCTGCGAGCCACAATACTACGACCATTCACACCGTGCAGAATCAGATTATCGGTAGCAAACTCTTGCGGCTGCTCACCATGTATGAGTTGCAGTATATGGTTCTCTGTCAGGGTGTTATTCTTGATACAGAAGGCCTCTACGATACGTAGATTTCGCTCAAAGCGAGTGACCGAAGCATCCGGGCCGGACACCTTGACGTGGTAACCGCGTGCTATGATGCGGATGTCGGGGTGCTGGTTGCGCATACACGCCATATTCTGGTTGTTCACACCATAGAAAGTGGCGGTATCGAGAGACTCGTTCAATTCAATTAATTTCTCCATAGTTGGGTATTGTTGGACAAAATGCAATTTGTTGATTGGATATTTTGGCAACGATGGTGCAGGCTCCGTTGTGTAAGAACAGATAGGGCACCTGTACCTGCCGATTGTATGCACATGCTTGGTCTAATGTGCGCTGTGTGAGAGCGACAGTATCGGCCTTAAACTCGATGATTACCAGCGGTTTCAGACCTCTGTTATAGACAATAGCGTCGGCTCGCTTCGTACCGGAGCCATTGCCACCTTCTAAGGGGATTTCCACGGCAATCAGTTCCTTCGGGTAGGCATATTCATCCACCAGCCGGCGCAGGAAAGTCTGTCGCACATACTCCTCCGGGGTCAGGCGCACAAACTTGCGTCTCCACTCGCAGAATACCTGCTCCTTACCATTTAAAAGCCTCGTCTTCATCTCGGTGCAAAGGTACTACTTTTTTCTGACATATGCAAGGAGGTGAGGAGTTTTTTTATAAAATGTATCGCTTTACTACCTATCAATAGTAGTAACGAAGATGTAGCGCAAGGACACTTAGGCGAGTCAGGACGGTTTTTATGTCCTTTTCTGGTAACACAGATGCAGTAATGCGGTTATAAGAATCAACGTAATGCCATAATAATCAATCGATTATAACAAAAAAACAACCGCTTTACCGCATAACAGGTCTATGGATCATGACTTTTCGGAATTAAGGAAGGGTGGCGGAGGATATAAGCAATGTTGTGACAATGTTGTGAAACGACATCATGAGTGTCCACTAAAAAATGTGGACGTTCGTTAAATGTTAATATTAATCAAATAAAGTTGGTTCACTAGGACCGATTTGATCTTTGACATCGTTGAAATTAGGTTTTTCAAAAAGCTCTCGAAGCAGCGTTTTTTCTGTGAGAGTAATGCTCAAAATTTGCAGCATTTCATAGATTGAACGTTCTATCTTCATCTTCTGTTTGGCAATAGCCACTAAACAATAAGTGATGATTGCCACGTGAATCTGGATACGCACAGCATTCTCGGTCGTTCCGTAGAACTTCTTGATTTTCAGGTGTTGCTTAATCCATTTGAAGAACAACTCCACCTGCCAACGATTGCGATACAATTCTGCAATCATGGTAGAAGGAAGGTGCATGATGTTGGTAAGGAAGATAAACTCACGTCCGGTTTCTTTATCCACATATCGCACCTCTCTTAGTGGCACAGGGTACTTCTCTTTGGAGTCCTCTTTTGCGAACTCAATTTCCGCATCAGAACGGACTCCGTCAGGTAGTCGACGCTTCCACTTGATAGCCTTGTATTGCACATTGTTCTTTGCTCTTACAACGAAGTAGGCACCTATTAGATGGATGTGATACAACTCCTTAAAGTTGTTGTAGCCCCTGTCAAATATGTAGTAACTTCCTGATTCATACGGTATTTTGCCCATTACAGTGGAATCGTATACCGATGCTGTGGTCATGAGAGTAAAGGCAGGAATCTGAGTCTCTACATCAAACAGCGTGTGTACCTTAACATCTCCTTTGTGTTTACGAAACTTTGCCCAATCGAAGAGATTAAGACATAGAGGTATCGTTGTAGAATCAAAGGCGTACACGTCAGCATTTAGTCCAAGTGCATGATTGGTGCTGAGCATTCTGGCCTCCCTCATCATGTAAGATGCAAACTCTTCAAAGATGAGATGGTTTCGGTTGTTGTTGGCTTTAAACAGATTGCTCTTAGTAATCTGACTACCAAGGCCTAAGAACTTCCATTTACCACTAATCCCTTCAAGCGAAGTGACCAGATCACGCAAACTATTGCGACCGGTTAACTGCCCGAACATTAGGGTGAGCAGTTGGTTCCAGCAACTAAAATGCTTGACATATTTATCACCATCGTACTTGGCAACAATACGATTGAAGAGACTCCGATTCAAAAAGGATGTCAGTTGAGCAAAAGCGAAAGATCCTGTGTGCATGTGGGTAATCGTTTTGAATCTGCAAAGATACAAAATGAAAACCGTTCGCGCAAATTTTCCTTATAAATTCCTAATTATCAACAAGTCAAAGAACATTTTGGGATTTTTTAGTGGACACTAGTGAAACGACATCTAAACAATCTCTTGTAATCACAAGTGCCACTACAAACTAACACAGTCAAGTAAATTTTGAAGAGTGGTATCTGTAAATGTTTGCCAGATATTGAGATGAATATTCTTGTAATCTTCAAATAATTGAGTGACATATTCGATTTCGAAGACAAGACGCAGAGTGTTGTCTTTACTCTCAGGATGTACTTCCGCCTTTGTGCCCACGCGTGCAGCCCTAATAAAATACAGATCACGGACACCCAAGCCCTTCATGTGGGGCATGAAGTAGTACAAGTGATTGAGTTTTACGGTTGAAGGAAAACGATCGCCCGTATAGTATACCTTCGCCGTGCCGTCCATAAAATGCTCAAAATTATCCTTTTTTACCAAGCTAATCAGCACATTCTTCGACAAATCCAGTTCGATTTGCTCCTCATTTTCCGGGGCAAAGAAATCGTTCTCGATAATCTCCTCGGGATATTCTTGCTGAAAGCCTTCAAATCAATCTTCGTGCTATATTTCAAGACGGTTTCGCGAACGTGCGCATAGATGTCCTCGTTGGAAATGAATCCCAAATTGTAGTTTTGCATAATAAACCAAATATATTAATTGAGTGCAAAATTACGATAAATCTCTGATCAATAGTGTCCCATTAAAATTTGGGACGGTTAAAAATTTATATATAATTGCCCATTTGGTGGGTTTTGATCTTTGACATTTTGTAAATTAGTTTTACTCAGGAGTTCTCGTAACGGAGTTGTATCCGTCAGCGATATGC
>JAZRVR010000018.1:0-233232 GCA_045599285.1 Paludibacteraceae bacterium
ATAGAGCCAAATGACTCTAAAAATGACAAAAATCAACAAATAAATTTTGAAGTTTAACAAACTTTTTGTATCTTTGCATCCACATTCTTTGTGGTATACTTTTAAAATATTTTCTGGTATACTTTTGCATTATTACTTACAACTACACGGCTACCGACACAACACAATGCCATGCTGATACCACGGCACGACCATCTGGAGAGCATAGATGCGTGTAGCATATCCACGACCACCGGACACACCGAACCACCGGACACAACACAATGCCATGCTGATACACAGCACGACCATCTGGAGAGTGTAGATGCGTGTAGCAGAACCACGACCACCAGGCACAGCCACACGACTACAGACACCGGACACGGCACAATGCCATGCTGACACACAGCACGACCATCTGGAGAGCATAGATGCGTGTAGCAGCCACACAGCCACCGATAGCACACACCGAACCACCGGACTACCGGACACAGCCATGCAGCTACCGATGGCACAGCCACGGGACTACACGACCACGGCACACAGCCATGCTGATACGATGGCACAGCCACAGGACACCGACACCCACGACCACCGGACACGGCACAATGCTATGCTGACACCACGGCACGACCATCTGGAGAGCATAGATGCGTGTAGCAGAAACGACCACCAGGCACACCCACGGCCACACACACGACACACAGCCATGCAGCTACCGATGGCACACACCGAACCACACGACCACCGGACACAGCCATGCTGATACGATGGCACAGCCACAGGACTACACGGCTACCGACACGGCACAATGCTATGCTGACACCACGGCACGACCATCTGGAGAGCATAGATGCGTGTAGATATCCACGACACCCACGACCACCGACACAGCCACACCAAACCACCGGACTACCGGACACAACACAATGCCATGCTGACACACAGCACGACCATCTGGAGAGCATAGATGCGTGTGACAAATAAAAATGCAAATATTGGAAATAATTTTTTTGTTACTATTCTGTTACTTTATAAATATAGAAATTATAGAAATATACTGATAGTCAGTGTGTTATGGTATTGTTGTTTGTAAATTTCCTAGGTTTCAAAGGATCGATTACAGACGTTAGTAAACGCCATTTATCAATATGTCTGCTAAACCCACCATAAGAAGTGCACTCCCGTGCGTGGATTTTGCAAATTCTTTTAATTTACGTCGGAAGCGACGCCCATTTTTTCAGTCCGTGGGAGGACTATGTTTTATTTTTCAGAGTTTTTACTTGTAGCCTCCAGGATGATAGCACGTGCTTTTTCTATGAGGTCATCCGCGGATGTGCTGACCAGGGTGACTTCAATATCGGGATTGATTCCATTCTCGATCGTTTGCATATGTTGATCCAACATTTTGATGCTGGAGAAGCGTACGGACCAGCCGCATGGCAGTTCGTAACTCATCGGCATACCGCCTCCACCACCACTTTTGCCGCCTACGATGGTCACCTGCTCCAGTCCTTTCATGCAGTTGAGGTAAAAGTTGGTGGCTGAGTAGCATCTGCGATTGCTTAACACCACAGTCGGACGCAACCATAGTATTTTTTCGTGCGGGTGTAGTTTCATTGGCTCCGGATCTGAGAAATCGTTATGTCCCGGTCCGGATTTATGTTGCCAATAGCCTACTATTTTTTCTTCTTGCACAAAGGGGGCTGCCAGCGTATAGGCATTGTCCAGATTGCCTCCGGTATTGTTTCTAACGTCAATAATCAGTCCCCTGCAGCGATTTAGTTTGTAGGCCAGTAGGGCGGCAATATTGCCGGCACTATTGCTGAACGAACTATATTGTATATATCCTATGCTATCTGGTTGCAGTATGGTGTAGTATAGTCCGCCTGCTATTCGATAATCAACCAAATATTTGCTATACAGGAGATTGCTGTTGTAGTTGATAGGGTAGTTCTCGTACCATCCTTTGCAGCTGGATATGTCAAACCAGCTATACAGGTTCACATGTCCGTCCTGCAGACTGTCCAGCATATTGGCACATAGATCAAATAGTTGTTCTTGATAGTTTTTGTCATTGATATTCAGCTGCTTGGCTCGTAGTATATATTCATCGTGAATGGCATTCCAATCAATGTTTTTCTCTTCTATATAGCAGTATTTGGTATCAATGGTTTGCCATAGATATTCCACATTTGCCTCTGCATCCCATGTACTGCTTACCTCATTTCGGCTTGTGCATCCGGTCAGCAACAATAGACTCGCTAATATGTATAGTTGCCGTTTCATAGTTTTCTTCCTCCATCGGTTTTATATATCCAGATGCACCCAATGACCAATCTTACCTCCTGTCTCCACCAATCCATGCTGCCGGTGCTGTATCGTACCAATTCATGCTCTGCTCCTACTCGCCAAGTTGTTTTTCCGAGCTGCATGTCCATTGCCAATTCGTGTCGTAGTACGTTTCTATTCCATGGACCTGCGCATAGTGGCTTGCCCTTGACTCCCTCGGTTACCTCATAGTAGCTTTGCCAATAGTCTGGTGCCCAGTCAAAGCCGATTATATTGATGCGCATGAGGTATCGCAGGCGGTAACTGGTTCGCTGTCCTGTGAATCGATAGGCGACACCTGCCATCGCTTCTATATCCACGGCGGCGTCAAACGAGTAGGGTTTGTTGGTATTAGATGCATGCTGACGTGCTCCAAACTCTCCTTCCAGATACGGACCTACCAGCACCTCCAAACCTATCTGATTCCATCTCCAATCATAGTATGCACCCCATCCGGCCTGTATTTGCAGATCATATAGGTAGTTGCTGTTACTGCTACTCATCCCCTTTGTGCCACTGGCATCTATGCGTCCTACATGTTGCCAGTTGCCGATGTATCCGTCTCTCTCTGTCGTGGCAACTCTCTGAAACGTCTGCCACCATTCATTGCCAATGCCTATTTCGTATCCGCTGTATCGCAGGGGGCTTAGGTAGGGATCCACTTGCGTCTGGTATCCCCATTTGATTTTCAGTATATTGGTGTGCTCTATGCCGCTTGGGTTGGTGTCAGACTGGGCATAACCGATGCAACTGACTCCTGCCAACCATAGTAGTAATCCTATTTTCCTGACTTCCTTTAGCATCTGTTTTATATTGCTTATTCTCCCACTGTCAGTATACGCTCCCCATCATTGGTAACCTGAATGCGAACATAGATGGTATCATCCGGCAGGATATCCGCAATCATGTCAGGCCATTCAATGAGGCAATAGTTGCCGGAGTATAAATACTCTTCGGCTCCAAAATTGAGAGCCTCCTGTATATTCTTCAGCCGGTAGCAGTCAAAGTGATATACTTCCTCGTTCATTATTCCCAACTCGGGGCAATGGATGTCATACACATTCACAATGGCAAAGGTAGGACTATTTACCACATCGTTTGTACCCAGCTCCTCGCATAACTGCTTGATGAAGGTGGTTTTTCCTGCACCCATTTTGCCATCAAAGGCCAGTATACGATGTTTCCCACAGTCGCTCAGTATCTGAGTCACGCTATGTCGCTCACCTTGCTCATCTATGAGGAATAGTGCCTCTTTTTCATCTTTTTTTACTATATATGTACTCATACTCATGAAAAATATTCGATTCTCAGCGCGATATTTGGCGCTGTAATTGCTCGTAAATATCTGATCCTCTTTTACTTCCTAATAAATTTTGCCACTCGCTTAGTTCGGCTGTTTTAGCGCGACTCACAGAACCAAAATGTAGTAGTATTTTCTGCTTTGTTACATCTCCAACTCCCTGTAAATCATCTAGTTGGCTGCGTATTTGTGACTTGCTTCGCTTGCTTTTATGGTACGTAATGGCATATCTGTGTACCTCATCTTGTATCTGTACCATCAGTCGGAAGACCTCGCTAGTGACAGGCATCGTGAACTCCATCGGAGGGAAGCCATATAGTAGGGTCTGGGTGCGGTGTTTGTTGTCCTTCTTCAGTCCGGCGATGGGGATGTGTAGTCCTAGTTGCTCCTCTACTGCCTCGCGGATAGCATGCATCTGTCCGATACCGCCATCGGCTATGATGAGATCCGGTAGCTCGCTTCCTTCTTCTATTAGGCGTGCGTACCGACGTCGTACGACCTCGCGCATGCTGGCATAATCGTCTGCACCTTCTACCGTTTTGATCGAGAATTTCTTGTAATCGCTCTTGCTGGGTTTTGCCTTTTTGAATACTACACAGCCTGCTACGGCATCTGTACCCATGATGTTGGAGTTATCAAAGCTATCTATCCATAGTGGCATCTTATCCAGTTTGAGCATTCGCTGCAGTTCGCCCAATATGCGCGTCATGCGTTGGTCGGGGTTTAATTTTTCTGCGTGCTTGATCTTCTCGAGTTTGTATTGCTGTACGTTCTGCATAGCCAGGTCGAGCAGTTTCTTTTTGTCTCCACTGATGGCTATGTTGATATGCATATTTTCATCGATGATATCGGGGATAAATGGCACTATCACCTCTCTGGTAACGCTGCCAAGCTGCTCGCGTAGCTCCTGCATACCGTATGCGAGCATTTGCTCTCGCGGCTCGTCCATTAGTCTCCTGTACTCAATCGTTTGTCCCTGTACTATGCTGCCATGGTGTACGTGCAGCATGCTGATATATACATTTTGCTCTTGCTCATCATATCCAAATACATCCAACTCACTGCTACTAAGATTGGTGATGATGGTTTTTGAGCGAAATTTATCGATGAGTTCAAGCTTTTCTTTTAGTATGCCTGCCTCCTCATATCGCATTTCTTCAGCCAGGCGCATCATGTCGCTCTGCAGTTTTCTGCCTATTTCTACGGCATCGCCTTTGATGATCTTTCTTGCCTCTTCTATCCACTCGCGGTAGGTAGCCTGGTCTGTTTTTAACTCGCATATGCCGCAGCAGTTGTGCAGGTGATATTTCAGGCAAACTTTATGTTTTCCCTTTTTCATCGAGTCTTCTGTTATAGTTGTATTACAAGTTCGGATGGGGTAGAGCTTGTGGATTAGTTCCAGTACTATATCTACTGTATTGCCATAGCTGTATGGTCCATAGTATTCACCGGCAGACTTGATGATCTTTCGTGTCTTGAATATGCGTGGGTATGCCTCGCGTGTGATGCAAATGCTTGGGTAGGATTTACCATCCTTTAGTAGGATGTTGTAGTGTGGTTGGTATTTTTTGATGAGATTATTCTCCAGCAGAAAGGCATCCTGCTCGCTATCTACCACCACGTACTTGATATCCGCGATATTTTTTACCAGTTGACGAGTCTTGTAGGATTGCTGATCTTTCTGAAAGTAGCTGCTGACGCGTCGCTTCAGATTCTTGGCCTTGCCTACATATATGATTTCGCCGTCGCTATTGATGTGTTGGTACACACCGGGGCGCTCGGGCAGTTGCCTGAGTATCTCGCGTATGTGCACCTCTACATCTTTGTTCATAGCAGCGTTGCTTTTTATTTGTCTGGATAGTGAATCAGGCTTTTTACCTCTACGCCTTGTAGTGCCTGACGTCCGTTTAGTCCATCCAACTCGATGATGAAGTTTACGTATATCTTCTTTACACCGAATATACGTACCAGCTCTATAGCCGCTGCCATGCTGCCGCCTGTTGCCAGTAGATCGTCATGCAGTAGTACTACATCGTCGGGAGTGAGTGCATCTTTGTGCATCTGTATGGTATCTTTGCCATACTCTTTATTGTAACTTACCTCAATGGTCTCAGCAGGTAGTTTTCCTGGCTTGCGAACCAGTACAAATCCTGCATTCAGTTCTGCGGCTACTGCACCACCCAGGATAAAACCACGGCTCTCGATACCTACTACCTTTGTGATACCTTTGCCCTGATATAGGTTTACTACCTCGTCTTTCATGTAGCGTAACGTGTCTGGTCTCGCCATCGCTGTGGTGATGTCTTTGAATTGAATGCCCTCAATCGGAAAATTAGGCACATTGCGGATCGCCGCTTTCAGTTCTTCTCTTGTCATATGTGTTTTTGTTTTTAGTTTTCCTCTTTTGGTAGAATTTATTCTCTCCATCCGCTGAAGAGATACTCCGTGTTCCACGTGGAACATGTAATTTTTAATTAACTTTGTTAATTAATTTACTATAATCTACTGCCTATTATCTATTATCTTTTATCTTCCCATCAGTACCAGTAGCACACTTACATCATTAGGGCTGACACCTGGTATGCGACTGGCGTCGCCTATTGTGTGTGGACGTATGCGACTCAGTTTCTGTCTGGCCTCGGTGGATAGAGATTGAACGCTGCTATAGTCAAAGTTCTCTGGTAAGTGAATGGTATCCAATCGTTGCAGCTTCTCTGCTGTCAGTCGCTCGCGAGTGATATAACCCTCGTACTTCAGATTGATCTCGGTAGCCTCCACTACCTCGTCGCGTACGCGTGTAATCTTGTCTATCTCTGCGCGTAATTCTGGCACTTGCTTTGCCAGACTATTGATGGTGATCTGTGGTCGTAGTATCAGGTCACTTAGTTTGGTGCCGTGCTGTAGTGGACTGCTGCCGATGCTCTCCAGCCATCCGTTGATCACAGTGGGTTTGATTGTGTGACTCTCGAGCCACTCGCGCAGTTGCTGCTCGGCTTGCTGCTTGTCGCATAGTAACAGATGTCTGTAGTGGTCGGCAAGACCTATCTCGTAGCTGCGGTGGGTCAGTCGCTCGTCGGCATTGTCTTGTCGTAGCAGTATGCGGTATTCCGCGCGCGAGGTGAACATACGATAGGGCTCATCTACACCTTTGTTAACCAGGTCATCAATGAGTACGCCGATGTAACTCTCATCGCGTGCCAGTGTAAATTCTTGCCCACCCATCACTATTTGGTGTGCATTGATTCCGGCGATGATACCTTGTCCGGCTGCTTCCTCGTATCCTGTGGTGCCGTTGATTTGTCCGGCCAGGAACAAACCTCTGATTTTCTTCGTTTCCAACGAGTGCCTTAATTGTGTTGGGTCAAAGAAATCATACTCGATGGCATACCCGGGGCGATACATGACTACGTTCTCCAGTCCGCGTATGGTCTTCAGTCCTGCCAGTTGAGTTTGCCATGGCAGACTACTGCTGAATCCGTTAACGTAGTATTCGTTGCTATCTACGCCTTCCGGCTCCAGAAAGATCTGGTGCGCGTCTTTATCGGAAAAGGTGACAATCTTGGTTTCAATGCTGGGGCAGTATCTGGGACCGATACTTTGTATTTGTCCGTTGTATAGGGGAGAATCTTTTAGTCCGGCACGTAGTGCGGCATGGGTGTCTGGGTTGGTATAGGTAATCCAGCAACTCATCTGCTTCAGCTCGCGGTGTACTGTGTCCAGGTACGAGAACTGATGATTGTCGTCATCTCCTGGTTGCTCAGTTAGTGCGTTGAAATCGATACTTCTTTTATCTATTCGTGCCGGTGTGCCGGTTTTCATGCGGTCGGACTTCAGTCCCAGCGACTTCAGTTGCTCCGTCAGTCCATAACTGGCAGGTTCTCCGATGCGTCCACCTGCTATCTGCGCTTTGCCAAAGTGTAGTAGCCCACTTAGAAATGTACCATTGGTCAGTACTACTGCTTTCGATTTCATCGATATGCCCAGCATCGTTTTTACACCTTGTATGGTGCCGTCCTCTACGATCAGCTCTGTGACGACATCCTGCCAGATGCTCAAGTTGTCGGTATTGCTGAGTGTCTCTACCCATTTGTCGATGAATCGTTTGCGGTCGCTCTGGCTGCGTGGACTCCACATCGCAGGTCCTTTGCTGCGATTGAGCATGCGAAATTGTATGGCAGTCTGGTCAGTGATGATACCCATCTGTCCACCTAAGGCATCTATTTCGCGAACGATTTGACCCTTGGCTATTCCTCCTACAGCGGGGTTGCAACTCATCTGACCAATCTTATTCATATCCATAGTGATAAGCAGGGTCTTGCTACCCAAACGTGCCGCTGCGCTGGCTGCCTCGCAACCTGCGTGTCCTGCACCTACTACTATCACATCATACTTGAAGTCCATGCTTTTTTGCCTATTAATCCAATTTATGCTACAAAATTACTGAAAATATTTGACGCGTCCAAATTTTTTTGCATTTTTTTTCTCTACCAGCGTCTTATTTATGTTTTTTGTAGTATTTTGTCTAAAATACTATCCCGTAGTTGCCTATTTCGCTTTTTTTTAGTACCTTTGTATCGTGAATAGTGTGTAGTATGCAGTATCGAGTCATTCATGTAGTAGCAGCGATTATCGTTCGGGATGGTCGTATCTTCGCCACCCAGCGTGGGTATGGTGATTGGAAGGACTGGTGGGAGTTCCCTGGAGGCAAGATAGAGGGAACCACCGATTTGGATGGCGTGTGGTTGCCTACTGAGTCGCCCGAGCAGGCTCTGCAGCGTGAGATAATGGAGGAGCTGGCTACTGATGTCGCTGTCCATGACCTCTTTATGATCGTGGAGCACGATTATCCAGCTAACGCTGAGACCGGTGCCGCGCCTTTTCACCTGTCGATGCAGTGCTATCTGTGTACAGTGCGCTCGGGATCACTTACTCTCCTGGAGCACGAGAGTGCCCGTTGGTTATTGCCTGCCGAGCTCCACTCTGTGCGCTGGCTGCCCGCTGACGAGCAGATTATTGAAAAGATAATTCGTGATAGAATATGTATAATAGACTGAATAAAAGTGGATTAGTGCAAAGTGCGATTGGCGCTTTACGCCAACGTTGGCAGCAATTTCGTACCTGGCAGATAGGTGATTGTGTCAATCCTGCCGGTACAGAGGATAGGCAGATGAGTAAGGAACTGTTCAAGGGAATTGTTGGTTCAACTCTTCCCGTTTTCAACGGAGAAACTCTTCGTATGATTTTGCAGCTCCTACTGCGTCCTGGATATATGATGCGTGAGTACCTGCGTGGCAAGCGAGATGGCATCATGCCACCTCTGACCACGTTGATTATCTTCTTTGCTTTCTTGATGGTGCTCAATAGCATGGTGGGGAAGGAGGATGTCAATTATGCCGCTGTGATTCATGCTGCACAAGAGCGTTTTGAAACTGATTCTATCATCGCTGATGCGCAATTGGCTCGGTGGACAAATAATTTTCTGGATGGATTGGTGGTTTACTACCAGTTTCGTAACATGGATCAGTTTCCCGAACTTATCGATACACATTCCGAACGCCTATTGGCAGGCATCGAGGGATGGCTGCGTGGACAAGGCATACTCTCTTTCTTTAAATGGATGATACTCTTGACATTAGGTATATGTACTGTAGGCCATCGACGCTATCGCTTATCCTTCTCAGCATCGGCTACTATCGGGGCATATATGCTTTGCCAATTATGTATCTACAATTTTGTTTTCACCATTTTCTCGCTGGGTGGGATGACCACACCGCTGTGGATTATCTTCCTGCTGCTATGGATGAATATATACCAGTTGTTGGGTGTGGACGCACGCCATAGTCTGGGCTACACCATTCTGCTTTGCCTGACGCTCTTCTGCTATTGGAGCATCATGGCGTTGACCATCACCGGTGTCCTGGGATGCTATGCCTACTACATCTTGTAAATAATTTGCTATAGTGTGCATATACGTTGTTCTATCGTATCTCGGTCATTGAGAGCTCGATTGCGAATAGTGGCTCGGTAGTTGTGTAAGGGTTGTTTCACTACATTGCCGACCCCTTACCGACCCCTTACCGACCCCTTACCGACACTCTCCCTTATGCTCATCTCCGACCATGTGTATTGAGGTGGGGCAAGGGAGGCTATATCAAGACACTTTGCGACAACTTAACAAACAACTTCTGTTCTTGCAATATCGTCAGATACTGCATAATCGTTCTGCGAGCGAGGTGCAATTCTTGTCCGATGGCGACCGCATCGGCAGTCTCAAACTCCTTCGGCAAGCGAGCAGTCAACTTCTTAAGGAGCAAATTAATTAATTGTTATAAATTCGCTGATGGGGTAAAGATCTGCGACGGTTGTTTGTCGTCCCTTTTTGAGTTTGGGTGCTTTGTCGAAATGGATTTCCTTTTCGGGGTCAAACTCTATGACAGCGTAGTACGGGGCATTCTCTACGCTGAAACCATATTTCTGTAGGTTAGCCGGTTGCCAGACTCTAAATGAACCTTTCTTCTTAACTCGGAAGAGTCGAGGATTCTCACCATTAGTATGAATACATACATATGATAAATTTTCAAAACCCGGCTTAACCAACAAAGAACCCTTAGTATCCCCTGCGCGAGTGTAGCAGTAGCCATACTTGATAACCAAATCTACCTCTGTCGATCGTGCGTGGTTGACAAGAACCGTTTCTTCCTGCGGGTTCTTCTGCATTTGTTTCTTGAGTTTCTCCGCGAAGTCGGGGTCGTTCAGCTCTTCGCGACGGCAACGGCTGAGATCAAGGAAGTTGAGGTCTTGCTCTATGCCGATGTACTTACGACCAAGGAGATTAGCTGCGATGCCAGTGGTGGCACTACCCGAGAATGGGTCGAGTACGGTGTCACCTTCGTTGGTTGAAGCGAGGATGATACGATAGAGGAGGCGCAAGGTTTTTTGCGTCGGGTGCTTGCCGCACGTTTTTTCCCAGCGACCAACGGCAGGGATACGCCACACATCCGTCATCTGCGTACCGCCATTGAGTTGCTTCATAACTTCATAGTTGAATTTATGCGGCTTTTTCTCCGACTTGCGCGCCCAGATAACCAGCTCGGTAGAGAAGTTGAAGTAGCGACAACTCAGATTGGGTGGTGGGTCGGTCTTTTGCCAAGTGATGGTGTTGAGAACTTTGTAGCCCAGTTCCTGTAGGCAACGCATGACCACATGGATGTTGTGGTGCGTGCCGCTAATCCAGATAGTACCATCGTCTTTGAGTTTGGACTGGCAGAGCGAGATCCAACGTTTGTTGAATTCGTAGATGTACTCCGGCGTTCCTCCTTTGTCCCAATCACCCTTGTTCACGCATACCTGCTTGCCGCTCTGACAACTGATGCCTCCATTACTAAGAAAGTACGGAGGGTCGGCAAAGATGGTGTCGATGGAGCGGTCCGGCAACTCGGCTATCAGCTGCATGCAATTGCCATGCAAGAGCGTAAAATCCTTATTTGCTGATTGGTAGTACATTATAACTGCGACAGGAAGTCCTCGATGTTGGTGAGATTATATATGCCGGGGATGATGTTGTATGCTTCTTGCAGTTTGTTTTTGGCTGAGCGCCATCCTATACCATCCGTTATCCACACGAACTCAAAGCCGGAGACAGTATTGATTTTTGGCGCAATATCGGAGTACGAACGGGCTACCTCATTCAGTTTGGAACCGCCACCGGAGTAGAAGTTTACCTCCAAAAGGTAGGTCTTGTTCGGCGTCTCTATGACAAAGTCAAATCGCTTCTCATCATCGCCCAATACAGCCGTTAATGCCGGCCATTCGCTGGAGTAAACCTCCTGACGGAAAACGATGCCATTGCTGGTAAAGAGGTCTGCGACAACACCTTCCATCACGTGTCCGCTGCGGTTCTTACGGGCATTAGTGTCTAGACCGGTCTCAATACCGAATACATAATCCACGAGGTCTTTCACTTTCTGCGATTGGAAGACATCCGCCAGACCGGTGTTCTCCAAATACTCCATCACACCATCAACGGACTTGAACAGATCGTCCAGGACTATGCATTCGCCGAGGGAGTTGAGCACCTTCTTCTGCCCCTCGCTACGAACGGCAATAAGGATATCCATCACGTTGAATGCCGTGTGGTCACGCTTCCAGATGGTCTCCACCGCACTACGCAAATCGCGTGCGCCAATCAGGCTGTTGAGCATGCAAAGACTCAGTTTGATATTCTCTACGTTGCCGTTGATTTTCTCGAAGTCACAGAAGAAATCCAACGTTTGGTTGGTCTCCTTGAGTTGCGACATGAATTGGTTGAATTGCTCGGGTGTATGTGCTGCCATAATTATTGGAAATTTCGGATTAGTAATTCGGTTAGTTTGCCGCGTTTGTTGGGATTGGCATTGATATTGCGACTTGCCCAGACGCGCTGGATGTCGTACTGCTGATATAGATGGTCAAAGAATCCGTCTTTGCAATCGGAATTGCTCAGCATTAGCTTGTGAGCCGCTTCGGACACCGTGTCGCAGAACTTTTTTAAGCGAATCTGCTCCGCATCGTTGAATGCTTCTTTACTGTAGTCGTTGAAACTGCTGGTGTCGTTGAGTGGACGATATGGCGGATCGAAGTAGAATAGCGTTGTTTCGCCGGCGTGCGAGAGTGTTTGTTGATAGTCGCCGTGTAGTATTGTCACACGCTGGAGTAGTTCACTATCGGCAAGAATGGTCTCTGGGTCGCAGATGGTTGGATGCGCATATTTGCCGAACGGAACATTGAAAAGTCCCTTTTTGTTGACGCGGTATAAGCCATTGAAACAAGTGCGATTGAGGAAAAAGAATAGCGTTGTGTTCTCTATCGGGGAAAGGTTCTTGGTGTTGAAACGCGCACGCGTTTCCATGTAGAAATCGCGTCTGGCGTCCTCTGTTTCGAGGGCGTGGTATTCCGATTGAAGATTCTGTAACGATTGGATAAGTTCTTGTGGATTGTTCCGAACGACTTTATAGCAGGTGATTAGGTCGGGATTGATGTCGTTGATGACTGCGGTTGAGATGTTTGGGTGCGCTTGAAGCATGTAGAATAGCATCGCACCACCGCCGACGAAGGGCTCGATATATGTTATGTTTTGCCAATGATCAAGATCTTCCGGAAGTTTAGCTTCCAGTTGTTCCAGCAGTTGACCTTTGCCGCCTACCCATTTGATGAAGGGCTTTGCTCTCATATTAAGCAGCCCAACCGGCACCCGAAGTTGGATTATTGATACAAAAAACGTAGGTACCCATCTTTGCTCGTTTGTAGTTCGAGGCCCTGAGATTGCCTATAATCCATTACGAGCAAAGAGATACCTACGCGTATATGCATGCCCCAAAAGTGCGCCATGAAGGCATGGTTAGCCTTCGGCACACTCGGGGAATATGACCTGCATATCCCGTAAGCATCACCTTCCGCGTTGTTCTTGATGGATTATTCAAAATTTCTCAGGTTTCGAACTACCAAAAACAAGCATCAATGACGCTTTCTTTCAATATGTTTATGTCTCCATTTTACACCTTGAGAGTGTGGTGATCTGACAAATTGACCTATGTCAAACGGTAGGTTATATTTTTATTTCGCGAGCGATAATGTTGTCTGTACAGTATCCTCGCTCTTGAATCCATACGTTTTCTTGCAACAAATTATTTAGCGCATCCGTCATGTCTTTTCCAGAGACTTCACCTAATATTTGGCAATTGTCGATATATTCTCCATCAGGAGCGGATGTGTATCCTTCAGTCGTGTAGAATATGAAATGTCTCATCTTTTTCAACGCGGAGAACTTGCTTAATCTCTGGAAAATTGTTGTTCATAATCTTATGTATATGTTGTCCTATCATACGCAAAAAGGAGCCGTGCAGGCTCCTTTTATCAAGTGTGTCTCGATTGAGACTGCTCCTCTTGGTCGAGAAGAGGCGACTCGAACGCCCGACCCCCACGTCCCGAACGTGGTGCGCTACCAACTGCGCTACTTCTCGATTGATTTTTTCATTTCGGGGTGCAAAGGTACGGAAAAAAAATAACATGTGCAAATTTTTCCATACTTTTTTTATTATTTCTTGCCTTTTCGCTTGTAAACAGGCTTATCCGACTTCTCTGTAGCTGCTTGTTGAGCCGATGCGATAATCTGTTGACATGCCTCCAGGGTGAGCTGATCTGCATGTACCGACTTAGGAATTCGGTAGTTGGCATCCGGCGTTTTGATATATGCACCATATATGCCCATCAATACCTGTATGTCACCAAAGACATGTATCGGTGCCTGCTTCTGATCCTTCTCGCTGAGTAGTGCCATCGCTTCCTCCATCGTGATAGTGAGTGGGTCGGTGCCGCGAGGAATGCTGACAAAAGCCCCATCAAATCGTACGTAAGGTCCGTATTTTCCCTCGCCTACGATCACTTCCTTGCCATCCATGGTTCCCAATGTATAGGGCAAAGCTGTCTTAAAGAGCTCCAATGCCTCCCACAGGGTGATGGTATAGATGGATTGCCCCCTTTGCAGAGATGCAAATCGTGGACGTTCCGCTGATGTGCCATCGCCAATCTGAATGCATGGACCGATGCGCGAAATCTTAGCATACACCGGTGCTCCGGTAGCCGGTTCTATGCCTAACTTGATAGCCGTATTACCTGGTTGGAGGTTCTCCAGCAGAGGGTGGAACATGTGGTAAAACTCGTCCACCATCTCTACCCAGTCTGCTTCTCCGGCTGCGATTCGGTCGAAGTTCTCCTCCTCGGTAGCTGTGAAGTCGTAACTTAGAATCTGTGGGAACTGTTGCACCAGAAAATCATTGGTCATACGTCCCAAATCGGTAGGTAGCAGTTTCTGCAGGTCAGATCCGAAGTTCTCCTGCTTTATCTTATCCGTAATCTTACCATTCTTGAGCGTCAGTAGGGCGAAATCGCGTTTCTGTCCCTGGATGCTGCCGCGCTCTACATATTTACGTTTTTGGATAGTCTCGATGATAGTGGCATAGGTGGATGGTCGACCAATACCCAGTTCCTCCATCTTATGTACAAGCGACGCTTCGTTGTAGCGTGTTGGTGGCTTGGCATAGGTCTGCTGTGCGCGTGCCTCCACCTGTCGCAGTTGCTCGCGTACAGCCATCATCGGCAATACACGTACTGCATCCTCTTGCTCGTCATCTGTAGATTGAACGTATGCGCGCATAAAACCATCGAATTGTACCATCTCTCCGGTTGCCACAAAGAGGTATGGCGAATCGCTAATGCTAACCTCTATGAGCGTCTTTTCTACCTCAGCATCAGCCATTTGGCTGGCGATGGTGCGCTTCCAGATGAGTTCGTATAGGCGGCGCTCATCGTTGTTCTCACCGGCGCTGCGTGTAGCCATATAACTGGGACGGATAGCCTCGTGCGCCTCCTGTGCTCCCTTGCTGTGCGTCTGGTACTGACGAGGACGACTATATTGCTCGCCATACTCGGCAATAATCTCCGCCTTGGTGGTATTGATGGCCAGCGAGGACAGGTTGACCGAGTCGGTACGCATGTAGGTGATATGTCCTGCCTCGTAGAGCGACTGTGCCAATCGCATCGTCTTGCTGACGCTGAACTTGAGCTTTCGAGCTGCCTCCTGCTGTAGCGACGAGGTGGTGAATGGTGCTGCCGGCGAGCGCTTGGCTGGTTTCTTCTGCACCGTCTCTACGCGGAACTGCGCATGTAGGCAATGCTCCAGAAAAGCCATAGCCTCTGCCTTGGTTAGAAAACGATGGTTGAGCTCGGTATGCAGAATGCTGGCATCACCAGGATTTTTTCCGGTGAAATCGGCAGAAATACGATAGTGGAAGGTAGATAGGAAGTTCTCTATCTCGCGCTCGCGCTCTACAATCAGACGTACAGCCACCGATTGTACGCGACCAGCAGACAGACCTGTGGTGATACGTCGCCAAAGGATAGGGGAGAGCTCAAATCCTACGATACGATCCAGCACTCGACGTGCCTGCTGCGCGTTGACCAGATTATAATCGATGTCTCTGGGCTCCTGAAACCCCTGCAGCACGGTAGATTTGGTAATCTCGGGGAATACAACACGCTTGGTCTTGGCAGGATCGAGCTGCAGTACCTCCGACAAATGCCATGCAATAGCCTCTCCCTCGCGGTCCAAATCGCTTGCGAGCCATACCATATCCGCTTTTTTTGCCTCAGCACGCAGGGTCTCTATCAGATGAGTCTTTTGTGGGTCAATCACATAATTAGGCTTGTAATGGTTGGCAAAATCGATACCCAAACTATTCTTTCCAACCCCTTCAATATCGCGAATATGACCTTGCGATGCCAGCACTCGATAATCCTTGCCTAAGAACTTCTCCAGGGTCTTCGCCTTATGTGGTGACTCAACAATAACTAAATTTTTACTCATTTTTTTCGTATATATTTATATATAAGGTGTAGCTCGTAACTGATTTATTAGCAGGGCTCCACGAAATTGGCTGCAAAGGTACTGCTTTTTTTTTAATCGTGCAAATTTATTTTTTTGTTTGCATATATCAAAGATATTTATTATCTTTGCACGCTGAAAAAAAATTTTATCTTAATTTAGGCATATGAACATAGCAATTGTAGTGATTTTGACCCTAATTGGAGTGCTACTATTATTAGTAGAATTGTTTCTCATTCCGGGTATAGGTATAGCCGGTGTGCTGGGTGTAGGATGTATGATAGGTGCCGTAGTTTGGGCCTACGTGAGTGTGAGTGCTTTAGCAGGTCGCATCACTCTGGGCGCCTCTGTGCTGCTGACCCTGATAGGGGTGATTGTCTTCCTGCGTAGCCGTGCGTTGGATAAGATGTCGCTGGATACCAAGATTGACTCGTCGGTACAGCTGGCTGACCCGGGTAAGAAAATCCAGAAACTTGAGGAAGAAGCCGCAAAAATGGATAATTAAAAGTATAATCATAAAATCTAAATTATTATGGAAGCATTCTCGTTGGTACTAATCGTACTCATTGCCATCCTATTGATGGTGTTTTTCTACTATGTACCCTTCATGTTGTGGATCAATGCACAGGTGAGTGGTGTACGTATTTCGTTGGTCCAGTTGTTTCTGATGCGTATTCGTCGTGTTCCACCTACAAAGATTGTGAACTGTATGATTGAGTCTCACAAGGCCGGTCTGGTGGATGTGAAGCGTGATGGTCTGGAGGCGCACTATCTGGCAGGTGGTCACATTGAGCGTGTGGTACACGCCTTGGTGAGTGCCAGCAAAGCTGGTATAGATCTTAGTTTCCAGATGGCTACGGCAATTGACTTGGCAGGTCGCGATGTATTTGAGGCAGTACAGATGTCTGTTAATCCACGTGTGATCGATACACCTCCTGTAGCAGCTGTTGCCAAGGATGGTATCCAGCTGATTGCCAAGGCTCGTGTTACCGTACGCGCTAACATCAAGCAGTTGGTCGGTGGTGCTGGTGAAGATACTATTCTGGCCCGCGTAGGTGAGGGTATCGTCAGCTCTATTGGTTCGGCTGAGACACACAAGATGGTGCTGGAGAATCCTGACAGCATATCAAAACTGGTGCTCTCGAAGGGACTGGATGCAGGTACTGCTTTTGAGATTCTCTCTATTGATATTGCAGATATCGATGTAGGTAAGAATATCGGTGCTCAACTCCAGATGGATCAGGCCGAGGCAGACAAGAATATCGCTCAGGCTAAGGCTGAGGAGCGCCGTGCCATGGCTATCGCCGGTGAGCAGGAGATGAAGGCCAAGGCACAGGAGGCTCGTGCTAAGGTGATTGAGGCTGAGGCACTCGTACCACAGGCTATGGCCGAGGCATTCCGTACCGGTAATCTGGGTATCATGGATTATTACCGCATGCAGAATGTGCAGGCTGATACTTCCATGCGAGAGGCATTGGCAGGTAAGCCGGAAGCAAAGAAAAAATAATATCCACATCGGATTTGTAAAGTGAAGATAGCTCTACTGCAATATCCTATCGCCTGGGCCGATAAAGATACCAATCTGTGGCTCACGCGCGAACGCCTTGCCACCCTGCGTGGACAAGCCGATGTGGCTGTGTTGCCCGAGATGTTCTCTACAGGATTCTGTACCGACCATCCCGAGTTGGCAGAACTTGTAGATGGCCCCACGATACGTGCCCTGCAGGAGTCGGCAGACGAGCTGGATATAGCTATCGTAGGCTCGTTTATCTGTTGTGAGGATGGCAGGTTGTACAATCGCGGATTCTTTATCCGCCCTCATGATGCGCCATCCTATCGCGATAAGCGACATCTGTACAGACATGGTGGTGAGGATCTGTTCTTCAGCGCAGGAGCGGATAATTCGCCTATCGAGTACTTGGGCGTGCGATTTAAACTGCTGGTATGCTATGATTTACGTTTCCCCGTATGGGCGCGTAGCACGGTAGATAACGAGTGTGATATACTGCTGGTCGTAGCCAATTGGCCCGAGGTTCGTATCCAATATTGGGATGCCCTGGTGGCAGCCCGAGCCATTGAGAACCAATGCTATATATGCGCGGTCAACTGTGTGGGTGATGATGGTATGGGGCTGCACTATAATGGTCACTCTGTAGCCTATGATACGCGGCTGCAACCGATTGCCCAATTAGCAAACGATGAGCAAGGGATACGCATAGCATACTTTGATATGGATCGGCTGAAACATTTCCGGCAGGTATTGCCAATGTGGAAGGATGCAGATGAGTTTGATTTGAAGAAATGAAGGAGACGAATTGGGAAATATTAGAATTGAGTGCAGAGCAGCTTGAACTATGTCGCTCGCTGGCAGTAGAACTGAATATCAGCGAGCATGCTGCGCATATGCTGGTGGCACGTGGCCTGCGTACTGCAGAGGAGGCGCGTATGTATATTCGTCCCTCGTTGGAGCAACTGTGTGATCCCTACTTGATGAGGGATATGGATCGTGCCGTGGAGCGCCTGCACCATGCGATAGTCACCCATCAGCGTATCATGGTGTATGGTGACTACGACGTGGATGGTACTACAGCGGTGGCGTTGATGTATAATTTTCTGCGTAAACTGACCGACAATGTGGAATTTTATATTCCGGATCGCTTCAGCGAAGGGTATGGCGTTTCGTTTCAGGGAATAGATGTGGCAGAGCAGAATCATTGTCAGCTGATTGTGGCGCTGGATTGTGGCATCAAGTCGGTAGATAAGGTCGAGTATGCTACTGCGAAAGGCATCGATTTCATCATATGCGACCATCATACTCCCGGCGACGAGCTGCCCAAGGCGGTAGCTGTGCTGAATATGAAGCGGCATGATTGTCCCTATCCGTACAAGGAGCTTAGCGGCTGCGGTGTAGGATTCAAATTGGTGCAAGCCTACGCTCGATACGTAGGTATTCCGTTTGAGAATCTGGTGGAGTATCTGCCCCTGACCGTCATGGCTATTGCATCGGATATAGTGCCTGTGACGGGTGAAAACCGTATATTGGCTCATTACGGATTGCGCGGCCTGAATAGTCGTCCCTCTATAGGTATTCAGGCGCTGATAGACGTAGCGGGTCTTACTGATAAGACCATCACGATACATGATCTGGGCTACAAGATAGGACCTCGTATCAATGCTTGTGGTCGAATCAACTCCGGCAAGGTGGCAGTAGAACTGCTCATCACTAACGATAGTGAGTTTGCACAGCATCAGGCGCAGGCTGTTGAGGCCTACAATACCGAGCGTAGAGAGCAGGAAGCCAGGACGATAGAAGAAGCCATTGCTATACTCAAGGCGGATCCGATGAACGATCAGCGCTATAGCACGGTAGTCTATTCGCCGCAGTGGAACAAAGGCGTGGTCGGCATATCTGCCAGCAGGCTGACGGATACCTTTTATCGTCCCACTATTGTACTGACCGATGGCGAGGATGGTATCATCTCCGGCTCAGCGCGCTCGGTAGGAGGATTTGACCTCTACTCGGCTGTTGACTCCTGTCGCGACTTGCTGACTAATTTCGGTGGACATATGTTCGCTGCCGGATTGAGTATGCGTAAGGAAGATTTGCCCCAATTCAAGGAGCGATTCGAGGCATACGTAGCTGCACATATACGTCCGGAGCAGCAGCAACCCACTGTAGAGGTGGAGGACGAGATAATGCTATGTGATATCACTCCGCAGTTCTACAATGTGATGCGGCATATGGCGCCATTTGGTCCGGGTAACCCCAAACCGGTATTCTTGACTCGCAACTTGATCAATAATCGCTACACCAAGCGTGTGGGAAAACAGGGAGAACATCTGAAACTGGATGTTACCGATCGCACGGCTGCTATCTCCGGAATAGCATTCTCCAGAGGTGATATGGCTCTGCATATACAGAATGGAAATGCCGTGGATGTGTGCTACGAGGTAGAAGAAAATACATACAATGGTGTCACCGAAATGCAGATGAAGGTGCTGGATATAAAGAAAATTAATTGATATATGTTTAACGAACGAGACAGAAAAGGGCCATCTTTGCGCCGAGGTAGTATTGAAGTAGTGTGTGGATCGATGTTTTCCGGCAAGACGGAGGAATTGATTCGCCGAATGAAGCGTGCACAGTTTGCTAAACTACGTGTTGAGATTTTTAAGCCGGCGATTGATGTGCGATACTCGGTGGAGGATGTGGTCAGTCACGACCACAACGTGATTCAATCTACACCGGTGGATTCCAGTCAGAATATCCTGCTGTTGGCAAATGATATTGATGTTGTGGGCATTGATGAGGCGCAGTTCTTCGATATGGGTATCGTGGATGTGTGCAGCCAACTGGCATCGCGTGGCATCCGTGTCATCTGTGCAGGTCTGGATTTGGACTACAAGGGTGTACCCTTTGGTCCAATGCCTGCGCTGATGGCTATTGCCGAGGATGTATACAAGACCCATGCTATCTGTGTACATTGTGGCGACCTTGCGTATGTCAGTCATCGACTGGTAACCAGCGACAAGCGTGTGCTGCTGGGCGAGACCGAATCATACGAGCCCCTGTGTCGCCACTGCTACGAGTTGGCCATTGCCGCAGAGGAGAATAAGTAACCGCCAATGCTGGTAGATATCCTATTACCATTAGCCATTTCGGACGTCTATACGTATGAATTGCCGACGTCCGTTTGTCCACAATGCCCGCGCCCAGGTGTGCGGGTATTGGTGCCTTTAGGTCGTAAGACCATCACGGGTATTCTATATCGTCAGCGCACCGAGCCCGTAGCTGATGGCATCAAGATACGCGAGGCGCTGGATGTACTGGATGAGGCACCTGTCGTGCAGGAGGAGCAGTTTATGCTATGGCGGTGGATGGCGGATTACTACCTGTGTACATTAGGCGAGGTATTGGCAGCCGCCTTGCCTACCGGAATAATAGATGATGACTATACGGCTCGTACCACCACTTATATTCGCATGCGAGAGGGTGTGGATATCGAGGCAGCCAGGCTATCAGTACGTCGCGCAGCAAAGCAAAGTCGGATGCTGGATTGCCTGTGGCAGCAGGTAGGTGCTACCGGTGAGATAGAGCGACGATTGCTAATCGATTCGCTTGGCGAGTCACCGGCTATCCTGCGTGCATTGGTGGAGCGCGGTATAGTAGATGAGGTAGAGAAGCAGCAATCACGTATTGCTTCCTATACGGGTCCGATTCACCCACTGCATCCTCTTTCTGCAGCGCAGCAGCAAGCCTATCACGAGATCGTACAGGCATGGCAGACCAGAGATATCGTACTGCTGCATGGCGTCACATCCTCAGGAAAAACCGAGGTGTACATACACTTGATTCAGGAGCAGTTATGTGCCGGTAAGTCTGTGTTGTATCTGGTGCCGGAGATTGCTCTTACCACCCAACTGACAGAGCGTCTGCGCCTTGTGTTTGGTAATCAATTATCAATTTATCATTCGCGATTCTCGGATGCAGAGCGCGTAGAGATCTATCATGAGATACGTAGTAGCGTTACGCCACGTGTTGTGATAGGAGCTCGCTCGGCGGTTTTTCTCCCGATGTGTAATATGGGGCTTGTCATCCTGGATGAGGAGCATGATCCAAGTTATAAACAGGCAGATCCAGCCCCTCGCTATCATGCACGCTCAGCGGCCATCATGATGGCGTCCTATCATCATGCTAAGGTGCTATTGGGAACTGCTACACCATCGGTGGAGACATATTACCATGCCGAGCAGGGCAAGTACGGATTGGTAACATTATCCGAGCGATATGCAGGCCTGAGTCTGCCGCATATCACACTTGTGGATCTGAAGCGACAATACCATCGTAAGGAGATGTATGAGCATTTCTCCGACCCACTGGTAGCTCGCATTCGGGAGGAACTGGCACACAATAAGCAGGTTATACTATTTCAGAATCGACGTGGCTATGCGCCGTACATGCAATGTGACCAGTGTGGCAAGGTGCCTCAGTGTGTCAATTGTGATGTATCTATGACTCTTCACCAGCGCCTGCGTCAGTTGGTGTGCCACCACTGTGGCTATACGATCACCGAACCTCAACGATGTTCACATTGTGGAGGCGAACTGCGTGTACATGGATTTGGTACCGAGCGGATTGAAGATGAGGTGGAGCGCCTCTTCCCTGGTGCTCGCGTGTTGCGTATGGATCAGGATAGCACTCGTAGAAAAACGGCGTATCAGGATATTATCAATGCCTTTTCACGCCACGAGTGTGATATATTGATTGGTACGCAGATGGTCAGCAAGGGATTGCACTTTGATGATGTGTCGCTGGTGGCAGTTCTGCAGGCTGATACCATGCTGCACCAGCCGGATTTTCGCAGTTATGAGCGTGCATACCAAATGCTGGAGCAGGTGGCAGGTCGTGCCGGACGTAAGGATAGCCAAGGTGAAGTCATTATCCAAACGATGGATCCCGAGCATCCGCTGTTTGGCTATGTGGTGAAGCACGATTATTTGGGCTTCGCTCAGGCGCAGATTGCGGAGCGACAGATGTTTCATTTCCCGCCATTTCATCGGCAGGTTTCTATTGTGTTGAAGCATCGTGATATAGATAGAGTTGTCGCTGCGGCTGATGCTCTACAACAGCGTCTCTGTCAGATATTTGGCTCGCGCGTCAGTCAGGTGCTGACCCCCACGGTGGCTCGTGTACAAAATCTGTATATACGACAGTTATATATACGCATTGAGGTCAGCAGCAATTTTGCGCTGGCTCGCAAACTGATACGCGAGCAGATCCTGTGTGTACAGTCTCTGCCCGCGTGTCGGGGTACCATCATCTTGCCGGATGTCGATCCGCTATAGACTATAGGCTGCTTTGTAGTGCAAATAGATCTGCCTTCTCAATCTTCTCTGCGGCCAACTCGCGTGTGATGATCAGTTCATTGAGCTCTTTATTGCTGGGAATATCATACATGAGATCCATCATGATAGTCTCTGTCAGACTGCGTAGTCCGCGTGCTCCCAACTTGTACTCAATAGCCTTATCTACAATATAGTCCAGCGCCTCCTTGTCAAAGGATAGGGTCACACCATCCATTGCCAATAGTTTTTGATACTGCTTGGTAATGGCATTTTTCGGTTCGGTCAGGATAGAGCGTAGGGCATCGCGATCTAATGGATCCAGATGCGTTAGGATAGGTAGGCGACCGATAATCTCCGGTATCAGTCCAAATGATTTCAGATCCTGTGGTGCAATATAGCGCAGCAGATTGGTCTTGTCCACCTTTTGTGCTTGCTCTTGTGCACCAAATCCTACTACCTGTGTATTCATGCGCTGTGCAATCTTGCGTTCTATTCCATCAAAGGCTCCTCCACAGATGAACAATATATTCTGTGTGTTGACCTTGATGTACTCCTGATCAGGGTGCTTGCGTCCGCCTTTGGGTGGTACGTTCACTACCGATCCCTCCAGCAGCTTGAGTAGTCCCTGCTGTACACCCTCTCCGCTCACATCTCGTGTGATGCTTGGGTTATCGCTCTTGCGCGCAATTTTGTCGATTTCATCTATGAAAACAATGCCTCGTTCTGCCTTGTTGACATCGTAGTCTGCCTCTTGGAGCAGACGTACCAGCAGCGACTCCACGTCTTCTCCCACGTAGCCGGCCTCCGTTAGTACGGTAGCATCTACGATGGTGAAGGGCACATTCAGCATTTTGGCTATCGTACGAGCCAGTAGGGTCTTTCCTGTACCGGTCGATCCTACCATGATGATATTGCTTTTCTCGATTTCTACACCGCTCTTGTCTGTAGGTTGCAGTAGTCGCTTGTAATGGTTATACACGGCTACGGACAGGTATTTCTTGGCTTCATCTTGTCCAATGACGTATTGATCCAGAAATACCTTGATATCTGCAGGGCGGGGCAGGGTGCTCAGATCTATATTCCATGATGTGCGCTTGGCATGCATGGCGTGTTGCTCTTGTATGATCTTGTGTCCCTGCTCAATGCAGTCCTGACAGATAAATACCTCATCAAATTCCGAGGAGAACATCTCCGGCTTCTCCTGGCCACAAAAGGCACATACTGGTTTCTTTCTTGCCATATTGGTGGAATTTATTTACGGGTATATACGCGATCAATCATGCCGTAGTCGAGCGCCTCTGCGGCGGTCATCCAATAGTCGCGATCGGCATCTTGGCGGATGCGATCCATGCTTTGTCCGCTATGGTCGGCTATGATCTGATAGAGTTCGTCCTTGAGTTTTAGAATTTCGCGAGCTGTAATCTCAATGTCGCTCGCTTGTCCTTGTATGCCACCCAGTGGCTGGTGAATCATCACGCGGCTGTGTGGCAGAGCGGCACGCATACCTTTCTCGCCCGCTACCAATAACACGGCTCCCATAGATGCTGCCATACCGGTACAGATGGTGCCCACCTTGCTGTGAACAAACTGCATGGTATCGTAGATACCCAATCCGGCATATACCGAGCCACCAGGGGTGTTCAGATAGATATTGATGTCGCGCTCCGAATCTACGGAGTCCAGATAGAGCAGTTGAGCCTGAATGACATTGGCGGTATAGTCGTTCACCTCGGTACCCAAAAAGATGATGCGATCCATCATTAGGCGGCTAAATACATCCATCTGGGTGACATTCAGCTGGCGCTCTTCCAGGATAGAAGGCGAGATATAACTATTGCTGACGTGTGCAGCAGCATCCTGCATGACATGCTCTACGTGCATAGAGTTGAGACCATTCGAGGTCGCGAATTTTAGAAAATCGTTTTGCATAGTTGTTGGTTATTAATTATTTGTGTCGTTTAGGCAATAATAAGGAGCCAGTCAATGGGGCTGACTCCTTATTATTATGTGCGTACGCGTACGCGCGATTTACTTTGCTTGTTTTGCTGCGCGCTTCTTGTCCTGTACCTTCTGGATCTCGTAAGCAACCTGTGGAGCTACGCAGAGCGAAGACCATGTACCTACGATTACACCCAGCAGCAGGGCGAATACGAATCCGCGGATGCTCTCACCGCCAAGGGTGATGATAGCCAGCAATACCACAAATGTGGACATCGAGGTCGAGAACGAACGGCTCAGCGTAGCGTTGAGGGCGTTGTTGATGTTTGCAGCGCGGTCGTGCTTCGGATAGAGGGTATTGTACTCACGTACGCGGTCAAAGATGACCACGGTATCGTTGATAGAGTAACCGATTACGGTCAGGATTGCAGCGATGAATGCCTGGTCGATCTCCATGCTGAACGGCATAACCTTCCAGAGCAGAGCGTACGAACCAAGAACGATTAACGAGTCGTGTGCCAGTGCTACCACTGCACCTACCGAGTAAGCGAAGTTGCGGAAACGAGCGAGGATGTACAGGAAGATACCTGCCAGTGCAGCCAGCACAGCCCAAATAGCCGAGGTGGTGATATCGTCAGCAATAGCCGGACCTACCTTCTGTGAACTCATGATACCAATCTCAGGATTGAGCTCGGTGGAGCGGAATGCCTCAAACTCAGTACCCTCAGGCAGATAACCCTTCAGACCCTCGTAGAGCAATGCCTCGATCTCGTCGTCAAGCGTCTCGCTGTTCTCGTTGATCTTAAAGTTGGTCGATACACGGATCTGATTAGCGTCACCGATAGTGATTACGCGAACGGTTAGGTTCTCACCCTCCGGGTTCTGTGCGCTGAAGACATCGGTCAGCGTATTCTGAATATCTACAGTCGATACAGGATCAACGAAGCGAACTACATAGTTGCGACCACCCGAGAAGTCAATACCAAGGTTGAGCTTACCAAAGAGGTGCGGCTCCAGACCGAGGATGCTGAGAGCTACGAGTGCGCCACTGATGCAGTAGAAGATCTTGCGCTTGCTAACCCAGTCAATACCCATGTTCTGCAGGAAGTTTTTCATCATCGGAGTAGTGAACGGCAGCTCCTTTGCATTCTCGCGCTTAGCATATGCCTCCAGCATGAGACGAGTGATGAATACTGCGGTCAGGAACGACGATACGATACCGATCATGTAGGTTACAGCGAAGCCCTTGATAGGACCGGTACCGAAGATAGCCAGGATTGCACCGGTCAGGAAGCTGGTGATATTAGCATCCACAATGGCGGTGATAGCACCCTTGTAACCATCCTCGATAGCCTTACGCATACCCTTACCGGCTTTCATCTCCTCGCGGATACGCTCGTAAATCAGCACGTTAGCATCCACTGCCATACCCATCGTCAGCACGATACCGGCGATACCAGGCAGGGTCAGTACAGACGAGAACGATGCCAGAATACCTACCAGCAGGAATACGTTGCACAGCAGAGCTGCATCCGCAATCAGACCTGGGATAACGCCGTAGTAGAACAGCATGTAGAGGAGGATCAGGATGAAGCCCAATACGAAACTCCAAAGACCGCTGCGAACTGCCTCAGCACCCAGCGAAGGACCTACTACGTCCTCTTGGATGATGCGAGCCGGAGCCGGCATCTTACCGGACTTCAAGGTGTTTGCCAGGTCCTTTGCCTCCTCAACGGTGAAGTTACCGGTAATCTGGCTGTTACCGCCTGCGATCTCATTCTGTACGGTTGGGAAGCTATATACATAGCCATCCAGTACGATAGCGATCGACTTACCAATGTTGTCCTTGGTGATGCGCTGCCATGCCTTAGCACCCTCAGCGTTCATCGACATTGATACGTTAGCATATGCGCTGGTCTGCGAGAAGTCTGCACGTGCATCTGTGATGACGTCACCCTCCAGGCTGGCACGACCATCGCGTTGTGCCTTCAGGGCTACCAGCTGATAGATGCTGCCTGCCTCGTCGATGGCCTTTACGGTCCAGTACAGACGCAGATCACGTGGCAGCACCTGCTTTGCAATGGTCGAGCTCAGCATGGCATTCACCTTAGCGGTATCGGTGTAGTGTACCATACCTACTACAGGACCACGATATGCCTGACCATTGGCGCTGATGCTTGGGTTGAGGATTGCGAAGAGTGGGTTTGCCTTCTTGTAGTTCTCTATTGCTGCCTGGTTGTCTGCATCAGCAGACTCCTCAGCAGTTGCATCTACCAGAGCGTCCAGCTCATCTGCTGGCTCAGACTTTACCTCCTCTACCTCCTCGGTGGCAACGGTTGCCTCCTCGGTAGCAGCGTTTACTTTAGCGTACTCGTTGTTGATTTGTGCAAATGCCGGCAGAATCTCCGAGAAATCATAGGTCTCCCAGAACTCCAGGTTAGCCGAACCTTGCAGCAACTTACGTACGCGCTCTGGCTCCTTGATACCCGGAAGCTCAATCAGGATACGACCTGCTTGGCTCAGCTTCTGGATATTAGGTTGTACTACACCGAAGCGGTCGATACGGGTGCGCAGTACGTTGAAGGAGTTGTTGATAGCACCATCTACCTCCTCCTTGATTACTTTCTCTACCTCCTCGTTGGTTGAGTTTAGAGTTACTTTATCCTTCAGTTCAAAGGTCGAGAATACACTTGCGAGCTGTGCGTTTGGATCTACCTCTTTGTAGCTCTCGATAAAGAGATCTACGAAATCAGCACCGCTGGATTTCTGCTTCTGCTGTGCCAATGCCATTGCAGCATTGAAGTTTTCGGTGGTGTTGTAGCCGCTCAGCGCACGCAGAATATCTGGTACACTGACCTCCATGGTTACGTTCATACCACCCTTCAAATCCAGACCCAGGTTGATCTCCTTCTCGCGGCACTCTTTCAGCGTATAGCCGAACCATACCTTTTGTGGAGCAATCGAATCCAGATAAAAATACTCTTTTGCATCATCTCCCTGAGCGTACTCCTTCGCCTTCTTGTCGTAGTGCGAGGTTACGAGACTGAATGAGAGATAGAAGGCACATACCAGCGCAAGGCAGATGGCCAACAGTCTTACAAGTCCTTTGTTTTGCATAATGTTTTGTTGATTTTATTTATTTATTTTATATGTGATTTGCCGATGTTTTTTTTATTCGTACAAATTAGCGTGCAAAGATACAACTTTTTTCGCAAATATGCAAATAAATCTTGCAATTGCATGCGTTTTTCTATAAATAATGATCATATGCACGCATGTGCGGGTGCTTGGGACACAAAAAAAGAGCAACTTCTCGTTGCTCTCGCTTGTTGCGGAGGATGGGATCGAACCACCGGCCTTCAGGTTATGAGCCTGACGAGCTACCACTGCTCTACTCCGCGCCATCATATCTCCGTTCTTCGGAAATCGACTGCAAAGGTACGGCTTTTTTCTCAAATATGCAAATTTTTTTGAAAAAAACTTTCATTTATCGTTTATTTTTTGTAATTTTGCACAAAATTTCATCGTATGGATAAGGATTGGATACTTAATTTGATGCATCGTGAGGTGATACCGGCTATTGGCTGTACCGAGCCGATTGCCGTGGCACTGTGTGTTAGTCGTGCTTGTGAGAACTTGGGCACATTGCCGGAGCGAATCTTGGTCAGTTTGTCGCCTAATATCTACAAGAACGCCATGAGCGTGGGTATTCCCAATACCGGCATGCACGGGTTGCCGATTGCTGTGGCGCTGGGGGCCACCATCGGAAAAAGCTGTTTGCAGCTGGAGGTGCTTCGCGATACTACCCCCGAAGCGGTAGAGCAGGCAAAGCGCTACATGGCGCGCGTGCCCATCGAGATTAGTATCGATCGTCAGGTATGTGAGATGCTCTACATCCATGTGCAGGTCTTTGCTGCCGACCTGTCTGCCGAGGCCACCATTGCGGGATCGCACACACATTTCGTTGAGACCGATTCTGCGGATAATGAGTGTGCCGCACAGACAGCACCCGTTGCGGCGAAGCCGTCTTCCGAGCGCGAACTGACCCTGCGCGAGGTGTGGGATTTTGCATCTACTGTACCCCTGGCTGATATCGAGTTCCTCGCAGAAGCTGCCCACCTCAATATCGATGCGGCAGAGGCCTCCTTCCATATGGATTGTGGGCACGGACTGGGCAGACTGCTGCATGAGAAGGCGGCTTCATCCCTCTTTGGAGATACTTTATATACTAAAATTCTATCTTATACTTCGGGGGCGTGCGATGCGAGAATGAGTGGCGCCATGGTGCCCGTGATGAGTAACTCCGGTAGTGGTAATCAGGGGATCTCCTGTACTGTGCCGGTGGTCATTTATGGTCGTGAGATTGGTGCTAGTCGCGAGCAGATACTGCGTGCGCTGGCGATGAGTCACCTGACGGTCATCTATATCAAGCAATCGTTGGGGCGCCTCTCTGCGCTATGCGGATGTGTGGTGGCGGCTATTGGCAGCAGCTGTGGCATTACACGACTGATGGGGGGCGGATACGAGGAGGTTACCTATGCCGTCAAGAACATGGTGGCAAATATCTCCGGCATGATCTGCGACGGAGCCAAACCGGGGTGTGCACTCAAGGTCACCAGTGGTGTCAGTACTGCCGTGCTGAGTGCTATGCTCGCTATGGAGCACAGACATTCCACGGCTATCGAGGGAATCGTGGATGAGGATGTGGATAAGTCCATTCACAACCTCACTATGCTCGGCAAGACCGGTATGCACGAGACCGACCGTCTCATTCTGGACATCATGACCAGCAAGTAGCATCCACCCATCCATCCACCCATCCATCCATCCCCCCCCCATCCACCCATCCATCCATCTTAAAAAACGTACATTTTTGGCCTGCGTTTTGCGAGTCATTTTACTAAGGGGTTTCTGTGTTTTTCGCATCTTCCACCGTAGGATGACCGTAAGATGACCATAGGATGACCATAGGATGACCATAGGATGACCATAGGATGACCGTAGGATTGTCGCTGTTCTTTCGATACTTCCCTTAGCCCTGATAGATACAATAGGCGCAGGATGTTGTGCATCCCACGCCTATCTGCTTATTCACTATTCACTTTTACTTAATCAGCTTTCCCATCGTGGTATATGCCTTTCCATCACGCAGGATGAGCAGCTGTCCATCACGCAGCACCTTGGTGGGTGAATTGGTGTCAGCCTCTGCTGCACCCGAGATGTCGGTTGGAGTAGGCTCAACGATGTTGTTGAAGTGGCGCCAACCGGTAGCTGCTTTATACTTAGCCGCAGCCCCCGTTGGTACCAATACCGTGATATTGGCATCTACATCCTGGAAGGTGTTGTCATTTGCGCAACTTGGCACTACTGCCACTTCGCTCACGATACCTGTTACGCCTGTCGCACCTGCGAATGCGTCCGATTTCACCGAGGTAATTGCATACTCGTTATCCTCATCTTCCACGATGGCTGGTATGGCAATGTTGCCCTCGTATGCCTCGCTGTACCATGGAGCAGCTATAGCTGCGGTCTTGTCGGTTTTGGTATCATCCATCGCATACCATACACCATCTACCTCCACAGGGATTGGCTGAATGTCACCACTACCATTCCAGCCCGAATTGCGATAGTCGCTTACACTCGTATGGGGAACGTAAACGGTCATGGACACTTGTTTGGAGAGCATCCTACAAGTGAAAACATCATAACCCAATGTAAGGCAATTCTTAGAGTAGCAAATGACTGTTGATAATCTCTGTGTATTTACAAAAGCATAATTTCCAATGCTTGTCAGCGTGGATGGCAGTATTACCGTTTGTAATCCCATTTGAGGTACATTACTATAACAGAAATTATTTGGTATCGTTGTTACTCCCTCTCCCACAACCACTGTTTCAATAGCGGTATTATCAAAGAGTATCAGTTGAGTACAGGGGGCGTTGCTATTCCAATATATGGTTTTTACACCGGATTGATCCAATGCATTGCGATCGTATGATGTTACACCCGAAGGAACCATAAATTCGTGCAGATTGCTCATTCCGTAGCATAGCCATTTCGGTACAACCTCCACGGTCTCCCCCAGTACGAACTCCTTAATCTGTGTACGTACATCGTATAGCGGTGAGGCTCCTGTGGATGCTATGACGTACTCGCGCACGTTCCATTCTACACGACGCAGGTTGGTGCAACCATCCCAGTGATAGCGTATTTTCGTGAGTCCGGCTGGCAAACTTACAGCGTAAATCTCTGTGGCATATCTGTCCCAAGGAGCACTATGGCTGGTGTAGTAGTCATACATTTCGCCTGTTCCCTCAATGGTCAGCACGCTATCGGCATAGTTCCATGTCAGGTCATCACCGCATGGACCATGTGTCGAGACTGCCCAATATGCTGTTAGCGACAGATTACCTGTGATGGTGAGGGTACGTGGGTTCTCTGTATTGCCATCGCTCCAGTGGTCGAACATATACTCATTCGGATGCTGCGGTACTGCTTCTACTACGCACTCCTCGCTCGCACACGTGTACGGAGTAATATAGGTGATCCCACCCAGCGATGGATCGCTCGATGTGATGGATATTGTATATTGGGGCGCTGGCTCGCTGAAGATATGGGACATATCGCTCCATCCTGTTGCGGCTCTATAGGCGTCTCCGGCACCGCAAGGCAGATAGATGGTGCATCCAAGTCGTAGTGGCGTCAATGTGCCTGTGGAGATAACTGGTGGTACTTCGCTCTCCATGTGCAGGGCGGTGATCATACCATCGCAGCCGAGGAATACTTTGCTATCAAAGGCATTGACCGAATAGCTGAAGATTGTTTCATCAGCACTATTGGTAACCTCTATTTCTGCCGGAATGCGTAGTTCGCCGCTATACTTATTGCCGTTAGGATTAGCGATGAGGGTGGCGGTTTGGTTATCCACATCTACCTGATACCATAGTCCATCCTTCTGATACGGCTGTACCATCAGGTTGAAGTCGCTCCATGTCGTATGGTTACGATATGCCACCAGCGACTCCAATGGTACATAGCATGTGATTTGACTGTGGTCGTAGTACTTTTGTGGATACAGAATAGGTGGTGTGGTTGCCATCACATAGACATGCGTCAACTTCGTGCAACCATCGAATTCTACGCTACCTATCAGGGTAACCGATGTTGGAATGGTTAGACTTGTCAACTCCGACATGTCGCGGCAGAGCATCGAGGGTATTGTTTCTACCTCGTTGCCAAGGATAAGTTTGGTTACATAGGGTGCTGCGTCGCCAAAGATTGGCTCTGTGGCTTTGATCATATCCATTTCCAGAGCACGCACGTTCCAATATATGGTAGTCATCTTCATTCCATCCCAACTATGTTCCGGTAGAGTGGTAAGTTCCTTCGGCAGAACCAATGTATGAGTCTGCTCGGCATAGACTAACCATGGCGCGCTATACATGTTGTTGTAGTAGTCATACATCGCGCCTGTTCCGCTGATGGTCAGCACGCCATCATTGTATTCCCATGTCAGGTCGTCACCGCATTTTCCATGGGTGATTGGCTGAATGTTGGTAAATTCTTCCCAACCAGCTGCAGCTTTATAATCCTGTATTTTATGGATTGGTACATATACCGGTATTGACTTATCCACATCAGCAAATACCTCGGTTGTGATGCTCGGAGGAGTTGTTGCCTCACACACGATGCTGGTCAAGCTCGAGTAACCTGCAAATGGGTGTACCGACATGGCGGAGATTTGTTGTGGTAATAATAGAGTCTGAGTATAGTTGGCAAGCATGTGCCATGGCACAACGTTTTCATCCGGAATCATCAGGACTCCGCTACCTGTCAGGCTCAGTGTACCATCTGCCCATTGCCAGTTTATACCATTCCATTTCCCACTCTTTTGTAGTTCAAAATTAGCGGTGAGTGTGGTGTCTTGGGTGATATCTACTGTGCGAGTTGCATCGGTTGTACCATCTTCCCAATCTACAAATTGGCTGTATGCATCTGTCGGTATGGCTTGAATACGTAGTTGGTCGTTGCTGCAGCTTAGTGGCAGTAGTGTCTGTATATTTCCTCCTTCTGGTATATTAACTTCCAGATTTACAGTATAATCAGATCCCCTCTCTATGAAAAAGTGATCGCCCCAAGCCTGCTTAAATTTCTCTACTTGTCCGCAGGCTACAATCACCGGTATGCCTGCTGGGGCATTGGCCAGTGCTGCCTCGAACACCTCTTTCGATACCAGTAGATACTGACTTGCGTGCTCAAACTGGATAGATTGGATTGATTCCTCTGCAAAAGCATTCGCATCAATATCCTGTACTTTGTACCATTTGTCGTTTACGCCCTTTAGGCAATATACTGTAGATGGGATAAACACATTCTTGGCGCGATCCATCACGCGTATCAGCTTGGCACTCTCATTCTCATGGTCAATCTCGTAGAGGCAGCCGTGGTCAATTACCTCCTGGATGCCTTGGATGAGGTCAGCCTTCTCGCTCCATCCATCGGCTGCTTTATAGATTGCTACCGAACCGGCAGGTACGTAAATAGGGCAGTTCAACTGATGGATGGCATTGGTCTCTACTATAGGTGGTACCAGTGCGTAGCATCGTAGCTCTTGCAGCTTATGCTTCTCATATGTGTGTGGCATACCGAAGGCATTGGCACCGATACGCTCTGTCGTGCTGGGTAATGAGATTGAGGTCAACAGGGGCATGTTGTAGCACATGTACGGCAATATATTGGTCACGCCTTCCCCGATTTGTATGCTGTTCACTTTGCTGTTCTCGCTGCCAAAAAGGGCAATTCCATCGTCCGGTTTATCGGGGTAACGGCTATTCTTGGCTTTCCAGACAATTTTTTCTATCTGGCTGTTAGCAAAGACGTTAGTTCCTACTACCCGTACATTCTCGGGTATCTCTATCTGCTTAATGCCAGTGCCGTAAAAGGCGCGCGCTCCAATCTCGGTAACCGATTCCGGAATAGTCACCTCCGTCAGGCCATTCATACCCTCACATAGTCCATTCGGAATCACCTGCACCTGGTCACCAAAGGTGAATTGGGTGATGGTACGCGGTAGATACCACTTGGGTTTGGCACAACTGAGGGCATTCCAGTGTACGGTCGCGAGGCTGGTTGTCATATATAGCAGTTTCTCATCCGTGCTGGTCAGTCTCTCGCCAAAGGTTATCTCGGTGAGGGCTTGCATGTTTTGTGTCATGTATGCAGGAGCATAAGTCACATGATTACCTATCTCAAACTTGGTGATTTGATTGCGTACATACTGAAATGGTGCATCCGCATCTGCGTTTGCTGGTAGGGTGTAGTCGTTGGTATTCCATACGATGCTGGTCAACTGGCTACAATGCTCAAACACCACTGGGTCGATAAATCGTGTGCCGCGGCGGATAACACATTCCTCCATGCCGGATTCCGAAACTATGCCGGCAAGGTAGCTGTCGGCATAATAGATACCATATTCTTTGGGCAATTCCTCGCAATGGCGAAATACCTCCTTACCCATGGTCTGTACCGAGAGTGGAATGTTGACCTTGGCAAGCGATGTTGCGCTTTCAAATGCCTTATCATCAATCCATCGCACGCCATCGGGGATCGTTATGCGATCCAGACTTTTGCAGTCACGGAAAGCATTCTTATGGATGTCCAATATACCATCAGGCAGGCCTATCGTGCGCGCCTTTTGGCACCCATCCAGTGCGCTCTCACCGATATACACAGTACCTCTCTTGATGGTATAGAGTGTCTCATCCTTGTGCTCACGATCTACTCCTACCAGGTAATTGCCTGCGTAGATGAGGTAGTACTGATCCATCGGTAGCGCGTAACATCCTTCAAATACATCGCGACCGATAGATACAATATCATTGGGTAGCGTCACATTTTTGAGGTTCTCGCACGAGTGGAATACACCATCGCGAATGGTCAGTCCCTTTGTGTTTTCCGCAGCACGGTCTGCAATGTTGACGGTCGTCAGGTACTGATTATTAAAGAACGCTCCTCTACCTATCATCTCTATCGTACCAGGAATGCTGACACTCTGGATATACGATGGATTGGCAACGAAGCAGGAGTCGCATATCTCTTTGACAGGATAAGTATAGCCTTCATAAGTTACATATGCAGGGATAGTTACATTCTCGCTATACTTGCCACCATTGGCGTGTGGCATCACACGCATCCACATATCGTCACCTTCCATTGTACTGGGACCAGTGTAGCGTGAATAACATATGCCATTGATATAGATAGGCAATGGACCTGGAAATGTATCAGGTTCATACGTTGGATCCCAACTATGTTGGTTATAGTACTCATACCATGCATCAATATCATCCCATGGATCGGCCATGCTGACTGATACAATGGCACATAGTGCAATAATAGTAAAAAATATTCGTTTCATATTTCGTTATGGTTTTATGGTTAAAAGTTATGCTTAATCATGATGTTATCAGGTCATCTCCGGTATAGTCGCTATCGCCAGCAAAGTCCATTGGCAGAATACCCCACGGCTCAGAAGGCGCTTCACTACTATTGAGGTAGTCGTAGATAAGTTTGTTGATATGTTCAGCGGTTTCTGATACCATTGGGATAGATTTTTTGGCAATGTAAAAGTTGAAATAGCAGGATAAGTTGCTTTTATTCCATGTCTCTTGACCATTTCGGCATGCCTCAGCAAACTGCTTTGAGTTCTCCTTGAAGGCATCTACTTTAGGTTGGCAGGTCTCGTCCATTGAAATAAATTGATCCCATTTCCATATGCCCAGATCGTATTTATTCTGCTCCAACATGGGTATCTCGCCACTACCTTTTATGCCTTCTGGATACAGTGTGTTATTGCGGAAAAGAGCACCATAGGTAAAGGTTCCATATCGGTCGTCAGTAAAGAGGAAGAGTACTTTTCCGCGTACATCGCCTAAATACAGATTGCTTGGCAGACCACGTACAGCCACTTCATGACCACAGGCAGCCTCTTTTTCGCGTACCACTTTTTCCACATCGCTTTGTGTCATCGGGTAAGCGTTAGGGTCATCAAAACTCTGCCATGGTATATCTATCGGACGGAAATAGTTATCTGCTACCTCTACGCCTACAAAGCATACGATGAATTCAGTAGGATTGTCTATTATCTTTTGTATCAGAACGCCTAGAGCATCCGTAAACTTCCAGTGGCTCTGTGACAGGTTATGACGGATATACAGTGTCGTCGGGTGCTCATAGTGCAGTCCCGGACGCAGGTCAAACGAGCGTATGCCCAGGTCGAACTGATCCTCCAGGTCGTAGTTTTGGTCATTAAATCCGCTATAGCAAGTGGATGTACCACTGTCGTGTGTACCGGGAATAGTAATTTTCCATACTGGGGTGTTATCCGGCAGATTGCTCATCCAATTCTTGGTCTCGAAATCTGGCACATTGCTGGTGATATATTGCGCCAAATCAGGCCATGCTTGCTGATATGCGGTGATATGCAGGCGTGGCACGATTATCTTAAAGTCCTTGTTGCTCGTCGGGAAGGTACTGCTTGGCGCGTCCAGAGTAGGAGGCAGTATGTTGTTGAAGCGGATTTGCTGCATCGGCGTATTGATGAATGCGCCTGCGCCTATTTCTCTCAGGTCCTTGGGGATGGTAATGCGTGTCAGACCGCTGCTGGCGAAGGCATTCTTACCGATGCGCTTCACATTATCGTTGACCTCTATACCTACCAGGTTGCTACAACCATCAAACGCATTATCACCAATCTCAGAGAGTACGTTATCAAACATATAGCACACATCCGATTCCGATTGCGATTCCTTATCCTGATCTATACTCAGTAGCGTTGCATCCAGCGCATCTTCGTTGGCTGGTTTCATGTCGTAGGTGCTGGCAAAGGATAGATGCATCACATTATCTATGCTATCCGTCATGTCAATCGCTTGGATGCGCTTTTTATATTGACTCCAATAGTTGCGATAAAAATAGATATGGTTTTTTGATACCAGGATTTGACAACCCTCTGGGAACATCGGCTCATCCTCGTCCTCCTCCAGTTCTGGCACATTATCACAATAGAAAATTGCCGATTTCAGCGGGCAATCGCGAAAGGCATTGTAGCGAATATGGGCAATCATACTCTCGCTGCTGAACTCAATATTGGTGAGCCCACTACCCTCAAAGGCTGATTCCTCAATCTCGTCCACTACATCGGGTAGGTAGATTTCCTGTATGTCCTTGCAGTCCTTAAAGGCCTCCTCATCGATGAGTCCTAATTCGCGGTCAAACACCAAGTGGTGCTCGTACAGACCGTTCCTGGTGCCCACTACGGTATCCAGCACGATGCGTGCACCATCAAAGGCGTCCTCATCATAGGGTGTAATGGCGGTCTGACTATTGGAGTAGTAGCCAATAGTGTTGTAGCCTATTCGCCCATCTTTCAGATTGTACAGATACCTCCAGTTGTTGCGGTATGGGTTGTGCTCACAACTGGTAAATAACAATGCCGCAACCGCTGCGGTTATCATCAAAACAATTCCCTTTTTCATATTAGTAGTTAATTTTGTCTATCTCTTTTCGAATGCTTACCGACCCCTTACCGAGTCCTTACCGACCCCTTACCGAGTCCATTATATATTTCTTCTGTGTCTCTCTATCCGACGCTTCCTTCCAAACTAACCTGGAGCAACTTCTGCGCCTCCACTGCAAACTCCATCGGTAACTTATCCATCACCTCCTTGGCGTAGCCATTGACAATCAGTCCCACGGCATCCTCGGTACCTATGCCACGTTGCTGGCAGTAGAAGAGTTGATCCTCGCTAATCTTGCTGGTCGTTGCCTCGTGCTCTACGATGGCGGTTGGATTGGCAATCTGCATATCGGGGAACGTGTGCGCACCACATTGGTCACCCAGCAGCAGCGAGTCACATTGGCTGTAGTTGCGCACGCCACTGGCGCCGCTCACTACCTTCACCAGTCCGCGGTACGCATTCTGACTATGACCGGCGCTGATACCCTTGCTGATGATACGCGAACTGGTGTTCTTACCCAGGTGAATCATCTTCGTTCCCGTGTCGGCCTGCTGATAATTATTGGTAACAGCTACCGAGTAGAACTCGGCGCTGCTGTTGTCACCCTTGAGGATGCAACTCGGATATTTCCACGTGATGGCACTACCGGTCTCCACCTGTGTCCAACTCAGACGCGCATTCTCGTACGTGATGCCGCGCTTGGTCACGAAGTTATAGATACCGCCCTTGCCATCCTTGTCACCCGGGTACCAGTTCTGTACGGTGCTGTACTTGACCTCGGCATCCTTGTGTACTACAATCTCCACAATGGCAGCATGTAGCTGATTCTCATCGCGCATCGGGGCGGTGCATCCCTCCAGATAACTGAGATATGCCCCCTCATCGGCTACCAGCAGCGTGCGCTCAAACTGACCCGTATTGCTGGCATTGATGCGGAAATAGGTGCTCAGCTCCATGGGACAACGTACCCCCTTTGGAATATACACAAACGAACCATCAGAGAAGACTGCCGAGTTCAGTGCCGCATAGTAGTTATCGGCGTATGACACTACCGATCCCAGGTATTTCTGTACCAGTTCGGGGTACTCGCGTACAGCCTCCGAGATCGAGCAGAAGATGATACCTTTCTCTGCCAGTGTCTCGCGAAAAGTTGTTTTGACCGACACCGAGTCCATTACGGCATCAATCGCCATGTTGCTGGCGCCAGCCAGTGCCTCGCGCTCGCTGAGGGGAATACCCAACTTATCAAAGGTCTTCATGATCTCGGGGTCTATCTCGCCTTTCTTCTCCTTCTCTTTGGCCTTCGCTGTTGGGTCGGCGTAGTACGAAATAGCTTGAAAATCAATCTCCGGAATATCCAGATGTGCCCAGGTAGGTACGGGCATCGTCAGCCATTTGTGATAGGCTTTCAAACGGAAATTGAGTAGCCATTCGGGTTCGTTCTTCTTCTGCGAGATTAGTCGAATCACGTCCTCGTTCAAACCGCGACTGATGATGTCGGTCTCCACAGCGGTCGTGAATCCGTACTTGTACTCTTGCGATGTAATATCTTCTATGATGTCTGCCATGTTGTGTTATTTTGCTGATTTATTCTCGTGCGCCATACGTAACGTACGCGCGTGCTTCAAAATGTAAAAAGCGAGCCTTTCGGTTCGCTTTTTTATGAGGTCGGTAGCAGATTCGAACCGCTGTCCCTGGTTTTGCAGACCAGTCCCTAACCACTCGGGCAACCGACCATTTCCTCAAAATCGACTGCAAAGGTACTGCTTTTTTTTGATATACGCAAATTTTTTACGATTTTTTTGCAACTTTTCCGTAATTCTCCTCGCGCAAACCGTAAAATCCCAATTTTTATGCTTTGCTAAATCCTTTATTCTATGTGTTTTACATATCGTTACTCTACTTGCAGCACCAAGCCTTTCAGATACTCACCTTCCGGGTGATAGATATTGATGGGGTGATCTTGTGGCTGGTGCAGTTGATGCAGAATGCGCACCTTACGTCCCACCTGCGCTGCGGCAGAGAAGACTGCCAGACGGAACATATCCTTGTCTATCGCCTGCGAGCAGGAGAAGGTGAATAGTATTCCTCCCGGACGAATCTGCTCTATCCCCTTGGCATTCAAGCGCTGATAGCCGCGTAGCGCGTTTTTGATGGCATCACGGTGCTTGGCAAAAGCAGGTGGGTCCAGCACCACCAGGTCGTATTGATTCTTGCTCTTGTCCAGAAATTCAAATGCCTCTGCCGCAAATGCCTCGTGCTGGGTGCAGTTGGGAAAATTATGCGCCACATTGATGTTCACCAGGTCAATCGCCTTCTGACTGACATCCACAGAGTGTACGCGCTTGGCACCACCTCGCAGGGCATAAACGGAGAAACCACCGGTGTAGCAGAACATATTGAGCACGTCCTTGCCTGCTGCATAGCGCTCCAGTAGTGCGCGGTTCTCGCGTTGATCCACAAAGAATCCTGTTTTCTGTCCGCGCAGCCAATCAATGCGGAAGTCCAGCCCGTTCTCAGTGGACCAGAATTCGTCCTGCTCTTCCTGACTCTCATGGATGAGATAACCCACCTTATCGCCAGTTAGTTGCGCCTTGTAGGGCAGGGTGTCATCGGATTTATAATAGACGTTATGTACCTGTGGCACAGTAGCATGTATCGCCTCTGCTATCTCCATACGATGCTGGTGCATACCGGCAGAGTGGGCTTGTACCACGGCTGTATCGGCGTACACATCCACGATGAGTCCCGGCAGAAAATCGCCCTCCCCATGCACGAGACGATAGGTGTTGTTGTATGCCTGGTCAGATGATTGATCCGTTGCTATCAGATCGAGTTGCTCGCGTACGCGATAGGCAGCAGCGATGCGGTCGTGCCAAAAGTTAGCCGGCAACTTATCTACCCCGAACTCCAAGATACGCACAGCAATCGAACCTATCTGATAGTGCCCAACTCCCATTGTTTTGCCGTTGAAATCGACTACTTTCACTATTTCTCCCTCTTGTGGCTCGGGATGTGGGTAGTGCTTGTCAAGTGTGATTTTGGCTATCGCTCCTGAGAATACCCAGGGGTGAAAACGCAGGAGTGACTCCTCTTTGTGTGGTTTGAGAGTGATAGTAGTCATGCTATGTATGATTTGACTATTTACGATTTAGCTGTTTGTCTTTTGTGCTGCCTCGCGAGCGGCAAGCACCTCTTGCTGGTGCTGCTGTTGACGCTCCAGGTCGGCGCGCTTTAGCGCGTCGGCTTCGCGCTTGCTGAGTGGTTTGGTAGCCATTAGATCCTCATATATCAGTAGTGTCGCCCACGCATCGGTGGCTGCGTAGCGCACCTGCTCTGGGGTGAGGTGCGTGTTCTCCCAATTGGTCACCTGCTGTGATTTGCTGATCTTCTTACCAAAGCAGATGGCAAACAGTTTCTGCAGTCCCAGGTCCAAAATGCCATATCTGCCCACGATACTCTGCAGATCTACACAGTTCTGTGGCTTGAAGTCCTGCCTGCGTCTCAGTCCGTTCAGGTCGTCCTTAAACGCCAATCCTACTTTGCATATGGCGGGGTTGGCAAAGATGGCAGCCAACTCCTTGGGCATACCTACGTGTGTGAGACGAAAGAGATAGACGCGCTCGCGAGTGGCAACTTGCACCAGGGCGGTGGGATAGTGGACACCACGTGTGAAACTGGGGCGAGACTCGGTATCTACACCCAGCACGCTCTGCTGTGATAAATATTCGATGGAATCGGCGATTTGCTCGGGTTTGTCTATCAGAATAACCTCTCCCTCGTAGTTGGCCAATGGCATGAATTGGATGAGGTCCTTGGCTATGCGGTGTATATAATTATTCTCCTTCATGTTGCTCCAAATATAGTGCATGCAGGGGGCGAAGTACATTGACCAACTTCTGTCCCCAATGCTCATCAAACGCTTCCAAGCATGCGATGAGTGCATCGTTCATCACCTCCTCGTTGCCCGACTGGTAATTGCCTGCCAGGTCTTTCAGCTCCTGATAGATGTCCGCCAGATTTTCGGATATGTATGCCGTGAGAGGCTCATCGGAGTAGCGGAAATCTTGCAGAAAGACCTCCAGATAGCTATCATCATTACCCAGCATCTGCTGCACGGCATGCCGAACCATCTCGTAGTCATTCTCGCTCACAAAGCGCTCGGGCTCGCCATCCAGCGTGCGATCCACATGCTCCACAAGGCGTGCCTTGAGGTATAGCAGAGGCAGGATTGTGAGCAAACGGTGCAGGTTTTCCTCGCGAGAAGATTCTGCCAGGTGCTCCAGTAGCAGACAAGTCTGAGCTGCTACAGTAACAAACTCTATAGAGGGCTCTCGATAGACAAAATGAAGGTTTTGATTCGCCATTGTTTTAAAAATTTGTGCAAAGATACTATAAAATTTGCAAATTCGCAAATAATTTTGTATCTTTGCACCCAAAATAGAGAAATATAGACAAAAAAGTAAAAATACGCATATGAAGATCATCAATTTATCGGAGCATAACTCGCTCCTCAACGAGTATCTCAAGGAGATTCGTAGTGTGGCAATCCAGAAGGACAGCCTGCGTTTTCGTCGTAATATAGAGCGTATCGGTGAGGTGATGGCGCTGGAGATTAGTAAGGAACTCTCATACACCGCCGAGGACGTACAGACTCCACTGGGCGTAGCTAAGGTGAATACCATCAGCGACAAGGTGGTGCTGGCTACCATTCTGCGTGCCGGACTGCCTCTGCATCAAGGATTCCTGAATATGTTTGATCACGCCGAGAATGCCTTCCTGAGCGCCTATCGTCGTATGGGTAGAAACAAGAATGGTCAGCAGGAAATCGAGATTGTCAGCGAGTATTTGGCCGCTCCCCACCTGGAGGGTAAAACCCTGATACTGGTGGATCCGATGTTGGCTACCGGTATGTCGATGGAGGTGGCATACAAGGCATTGCTGAGTCATGGTACACCTGCCAAGGTGATTGTGGCTTGCACCATCGGTACCGAGCAGGCACTCGAGTATCTGCGCGCCAATATGCCAGAGGAGACTATCGTGTATTGCGCAGCGGTAGATCCTGTACTCAACGAACATAAGTACATCGTACCCGGACTGGGCGATGCTGGTGATTTATGCTTTGGCGAGAAGCTGTAACATATTGGCGATCAGGAATCATTGCGGCTGGTATATTCTATCTGTCGCTCATTAAGGCTCCTGCTATTCGGCTGGATTCAGTTGCCTTTTTGGACAAGTGGGAGCATATGTTGGCATATGCCGTATTGGGTGGCGTGCTGCTATGGGATATGCATAGCGCCGGTCATAAGGCGCGTGCATCTGTATCGGTAGCCACTATATTGCCGATGGTGTATGGAGGTCTATTGGAGATAGTTCAGTACTATTGCCCACCACGTAGCGGAGAGTGGCTGGATTGGCTGGCGGATATTGTTGGTGTGATGATAGGAGTAGTGATAAGTAGTGTGGTATGGAAGATACGTTGCTCTATCCGATAGCATTAACCTGGCTCTACCGATATAGGTTGCGTAAGGAGCATCTGCTACTGGATCACTATGGTGGATCGGCTGCAGCAGTTTGGCATCATCTGGACGAGCAGGGCATGGACGACGCACTGTGTCGTGCGCAAGAGGAGCTGGAGTGGATAGATCGACACGACATCCGAGTGTATGTCTATGGCACTTCCGACTATCCCTACCGACTGCAGCAATGTCCGGATGCACCTATCCTGCTGTATGGCAAGGGAGAACTGGACTTCAATCAGGGCAAGATGGTGTCTGTTGTTGGCACGCGCTCTGCTACGGATCGCGGACGCGAGATGACGCGCAAACTGGTGCTGGAGTTGGCGGCTAAGGTGCCGGAGCTGACTATCGTGAGTGGACTAGCGTATGGCATAGATGTGGCAGCACACAAGGCGGCAATCGAGGCGGATATACCTACCATCATCGTCCCCGGACACGGACTGGATCGCATCTATCCCTCCGTACACCGTCAGGTGGCGGTGGATGCCCTCCGACGCGGAGGAATACTGACTGAGTACATGAGTCAGACCGAGCCGGACAGGTTCAATTTCGTAGCGCGCGACCGCATCATAGCCGGATTGGCAGATGCTGTGCTGGTGGTGGAGTCCAAGGCGCGCGGAGGTGCGCTGCTGACAGCGCAGATGGCAGTTGACTACAATAGACAACTCTTTGCCGTACCGGGCAGGGCGACGGACGACTGCTCGCGAGGCACCAATCAACTCATTCGAGACCAGAAGGCGGCTCTGATAGAGACGGCAGATGACCTGATTGCTGCGATGAGTTGGGAGACAGATACAGATGCCAAACGTCCCGTGCAGACCGAGATGGTGTCGCTGACGGTGGATGTCAATGATACCGAACAGATGCTGCTGGACAAACTGCGTGAGGACGAGGATGGCATACATATCAACCTGATTGTGATGGAGTGCCAACTGCCATACTCCGAGGTGAGTGCTACGCTGATGATGATGGAGCTCAAGGGGCTGGTCAAATCCCTGCCCGGAGGTATGTATCGTGCATTAAAATGAATAAAAATATGAAGCGAATAACTACTAATCTGGTTTTGCTGCTGACCTGCATCAGCCTGTGGGCTGCGGGTAGCATGCCGGTGCCTATGCCTAATGTAGGCGAGGCTCGTCTGCGCGTGTGCGGCAACAATCTGCAAAACTACTATGTGGTGGATCTCACTGCCGATCGTCCCAGTTATCACACCATCGATGGGCTGGAGAGAAAAACCGATCTGATTGTACAATCCCTGTTGTGGATAGATGCCGATATCTATGCCCTGTGTGAGTTGGAGGTCAAGGATTCGGTGCTGAGTTACCTGTCGATGGCGATGAACGAGGCAGCTGGCACGCAGGTATATTCCTTTGTGGAGGATCGCCTGAGTGGTGCGGATAACTCGTACATCAAGTCCGGCTTTATCTACCGCAACGATAAGGTACGTACCGTAGGACGCAGTAGTGCGGCTACCGATCGCAATTATTACAAGAACACCATGCGCCTGCAGACCTTTGAGGAGGTGAGCACGGGTGAGCGCTTCGTACTGAGTATGAACCACTTCAAGGCCAAGGACAGTAGTTCTGACCAGGGTGAGGGCATGCGTATGAACAATGCCAGGGATCTGGTGTCGGCGCTCAAGAAAGTAACGGCTGATCCCGATATCCTGGTGATGGGTGACCTGAACTGTACCATCGAGGAGGAGCCGCTACAGTACCTGATGACCAATGCTGCCATCGAGGAGCAACTCGTGCACTTTGATGCCGCTGCCTATAGCTACTCCTATCGTGGCTCAAAGCAACTCATCGACCATGCGCTGGCAAATGCCAGCATGGCAGAGCAGGTTACCGGTGCAGGTGTCTTCCACATCAATACCGGTACCACATCGTCAACGCAGTATCGCTACTCAGATCACGACCCCTATATCGTAGGGCTGAACCTGGGTGAGAAGAAAGATCCCGATGAGTGTGAAGGTGTACACCTGCTGCAGGATTTCACAAAGAGCGTGGAGCCGTGGGTAGATGTATGCCTGAGTGGTAGCAGTTATTGGGGGTCCAACAGCACCTATGGTGCCGTCATCAGTGGATATGGCAAGGAAGAAAAGCAGGAGAACTGGCTCATCTCGCCGGCATGCAATCTCTCTAATATGCAGGATGTTACCATCACCATCAATCACAATATCTACTACCACAATGGTGATGACTATACCACACATCAGACATTGTGGGTAAGCACCGACTATGTAGAGGGTAATCCGTTGGATGCCAACTGGGAGCAAATCACCATTCCTAACTATATGGTGAAGGGCTATACCGAGTCGGTCTGCGCTGTGCCGGACGAGTTGCTGGGCAGCAATTTCCACTATGCGCTCCGCTACGAGGGCAGCGGTGCTACCCAGTCCAACTATTGGGAGGTGAAATATACCCGACTGGATGCTAAGTGCCTGCCAAGTGGCATAGACGATGCATCGGTAGCTCCGGCTGCGAAGGTGAAGAAGATGCTATCTGCGGATGGTATGCTGCTGATCGTGGTAGATGATATGATATACAACGCACAGGGTGTGCGCGTACAATAAATAAGGTTATTAGTCATTATTCAAAATATGCAAAACATCAGAAATATCGCAATCATTGCGCACGTCGATCATGGTAAAACAACCCTGGTGGACAAGATGCTCTACACGGCGAACCTATTTCGCGAGAATGAGCAAAAAGGAGAACTGATCCTGGACAACAACGAGTTGGAGCGAGAGCGTGGTATCACCATTCTCTCCAAGAACGTCAGCATCGAGTATAAGGGTGTAAAAATCAATATCATTGACACTCCGGGTCACGCCGACTTCGGTGGCGAGGTAGAGCGTGTGCTGAATATGGCAGACGGTGTACTGCTACTGGTAGATGCCTTTGAGGGACCAATGCCTCAGACACGCTTTGTGCTGCAGAAGGCGCTGGAACTGAATCTTAAGCCAATCGTGGTTATCAACAAGGTGGATAAACTCAACTGCCGCCCCGATGAGGTACAAGAGGCTGTGTTTGACCTCATGTTCACCCTGGATGCTACAGAGGATCAGCTCGACTTCCAGACTATCTACGGCTCGGCTAAGAACGGCTGGATGAGTACCGACTGGAAGAAGCCAACGACCGACCTGACCGCCCTAATGGATGCCATCATCGAGTATATCCCTGCTCCGGAGGAGCTGGAGGGTACACCTCAAATGCTGGTGACCAGTCTGGACTACAGCCCGTATGTAGGTCGTATCGCAGTAGGACGTGTGCATCGTGGCACTCTGAAGGACGGACAACAGGTGATGCTGGCGAAGAAGGACGGCTCGATGGTTCGCTCTAAGATTAAGGAACTGCACACCTTCTCCGGTATGGGTCACGTCAAGACCGACGAGGTCAAGAGTGGTGACATCTGCGCTCTGATTGGTATCGAGGGATTTGAGATTGGTGACACCATCTGTGATATCGAGAAACCTGAACCCCTCAAGCCTATTGCCATCGATGAACCTACGATGTCGATGACCTTCACCATCAACGATTCGCCGTTCTTTGGTAAGGATGGTAAGTTCGTCACCAGCCGTCATATCCAGGATCGCCTGAATAAGGAGCTTGAGAAGAATCTGGCTCTGCGCGTTGAGGCAAGCGCGAACGACAGCAGTTGGCGCGTCTTTGGTCGTGGTGTGCTGCACCTGAGTGTGCTGATTGAGACCATGCGCCGCGAGGGGTATGAACTGCAGGTAGGTCAGCCACAGGTTATTCTCAAGGAGATTGATGGTGTCAAGTGTGAGCCGGTAGAGATGCTGACTGTCAATACACCTGACGAGTGCTCGGGTAAGATCATCGAGTTTGTCACCATTCGTAAGGGTGAGATGACCAAGATGGAGTTGGTGGGTGACCGTGTACAACTGGAGTTCACAATCCCGAGCCGTGGTATCATGGGTCTGAGAACCTATGCCATGAATGTCAGCGCCGGTGAGGCGATTGTGGCGCACCGATTCCTGGAGTATCAGCCGTACAAGGGTGAGATGCCGGGTCGTCAGAATGGCTCGCTCATCGCTATGGAGGGCGGTACTGCCAGTGCCTATGCCCTGGATAAACTGCAAGATCGTGGACGATTCTTCATCGACCCACAGGAGGATGTGTATGCCGGGCAGGTGGTAGGTGAGAATGCCAAAGATGGCGATATCGTCATCAATGTGGTGAAGGCCAAGAACCTGACCAACATGCGCTCTAAGTCCGCAGATGATAAGGCGGTACTGCCACCTCCTGTACGATTCTCGCTGGAGGAGGCGCTGGAGTATATCAAGGAGGATGAGTATGTGGAGGTTACACCACACGCTATGCGCATCCGAAAGATTATTCTGGATGAGCTGGAGCGCAAGCGCGCCAATCGTGCATAATAAATGAAAACAACTGATTCTATTCGTCTCTCAGTATGATATCGGCCGATTGGTCGTTATCGCTGAGGACGTATAGAAAATCAGGTACGATACTGATCAGTACGTTGTAGTAGTATCCGGCTGCAAAGCCTTTCTTTCCCCCCTCGTTTACCAGTTTTCCCTGATTATCGACGTAGGTCGTCAGGTTAGCGTCCACGAATTGCATGGATGCGGTGGTGACTACGTTTTGTCGTGTAATCTGGTCTGTAAGGTCATATACATCGTATGTGATGCTGATGGTGAATGTGCCTACGGCCTCGTTGGTCGCAGGCTGCACGTACAGACAACCATATGGTGTGTAATCGGATGTGCGGATATAGCATGTCTCCTGCTCCAGCGTACCGATACTGCTATCGTCTGTCCAATTGCTGACGCTCACCGAGCGGATATGCAGGTAGCGCAGGCGTGCGTAATCATCATGCAGCTTGAAGGCAAACTGCAGGGCAGCGTAGATATGATCCAGCGGTTTTTCTCCGATGAATTGGGCACATTGCTTGTCGGTGATGGGCTTGTGTGTGACGGGAGCACGTGCTACGAGTCGATCTACATCATCCACTACAAGAGGTGCGCCAGACGTGCCCCAATGAAAGTCCGTCATCTCCGGCATAGTGATGCCGGCACCAGCCTCATACGGTGCGTAGGCGTAGAGGTGGTAGGTGGTATTGCGCCATAAAGGCGGATTGGCGGAGGTAGGCTCGTAGTGCGGATAGTGGTCGCCTCCCACGGAGGCATAGACCATTCGCTCGTTATTCAGCACGACGCCGGCAGTAATCTCCTCATTGTATTCGGTATTGGCACCCTGGTAGGCAAAGACGCCTATCTCCTCGGGCTGAACTGTAGCGGGAGCAGGGATGGTGCTGATGTCGGCACGTGTGACGACACGTCCGGGCATCCAGGCTGCTGCACGGGTCTGTACCTCGGTCTGCTGACCGATGGCTGAATCCACACCAGATAGGCATGATACACATAGTAGTGTCGCAATCAGGGAGATGAATATGTATTGTAGATGCTTTGTCATAAGGTTTACCAGTGATGTTGTTCGTCCTCCAGATAGCCACCGTATGTCCAATCGGTGACGATGGCATCCACCATGATGATGTGCTGCGGATCCAGTATCCGGAAGATGTATGTATATTGCTGATTAGGATTCCATTGCATTTTGTTAGCAGGTACTACCACGGTATGCTCGCTGCCAGCATAGGTAACGTGCAGCACGTAGTCCTCACCTGCCTGCGGGATGGTGTAGTACTGCGTCGGGTTGATGAAGCGGTGCTGATAGCCGTCGGTGGGGACGTGGGCAGGATCGCACTCGTCGATGGCAGTCTCGGTAACGTTAGCAAAGGTAAATGGTTGATTGCCAGATTGATTGCTAACCAGCAGGTGCTCTACAAGGTCGGCAGTCTGTGTGCCCAACAGCGGATAACTGATGGTGATGTCGGCGGCAGCTGCAATCTGTGACTCGGTGTTCTGAGGACGGAATGATATATCCGTAAGTGGCAGCACATACGGTGTCACCAGTTCACCGAAGATAAATCCAATGCGTACCTTGGCAAGCGGACGGAAGAAGCGCATCTTCACCGGCTGGGTGTAGGCAGTTGGTTGCACTACCTCCAGATGGCTGTAGTAGATGGTGGTATCGGGATTGCCGGTATCTATCTTTCCCCCCTGCATATGGATGGTGATGTCGTGACATTTCACGTCGGCTGTACCGTCTGTAAACGTGTGCGTTACGTCTATTGCCGAGGCGTAACTGATAGGATTGGCAGTTATGCTGCTGCCGGTATGGTCGGTACCTGCTACAGCAGCAAAGCGATAGGCAAAGGCGTTACCATCCCAGTAGCGAATAGTCTGTGGGTCATCGCGCAGCGAGGTGTAATTCGCTCCCGTGCCTACATACTCCCAGTCATGGGTGTTGCTCTCGGTGGTGTGGGCGGTATTCTCGATGTAATTGATTCGGAATCCCTCCATCACCGGATTGTAGGTGGTAGCGGTCTCAAAATTCTTGTACGCATAAACGATAAACTGATTGAATGCCAATTGGGCAGGCAGTTCCACCTCTGCCTGTGCTGCTGCCGGCATGCGATGCTGCGGCATATGCATAGCAGTAGCCTCATCGTCAATGAGGAAACTGAGTGGGGCGTGGCGCATATCCGGAGGTGTATCCACCTCGGTGCGACATGCCGTGAGCACTACGGTCAGTAGCGCTATCCATATCACCCATATGTTATGTTTCTGCTTTATCATGACTCCTTATAGACCCCTTATAGACCCCTTATAGAGTGCTTATCGAATCTTTAGTTGTTACTTATTTATTACCAGAGCTCCTGTGCCGATGTTGAAGTACACGCTATTGTGCGTCAGCATCGCTCCCGGGTCGCCGGTGCTCACCATATATATCATCGCGCCATAGGCGGTGTTGAGATCGTTGTTCCCCTGGTCTTTCACACCATAAATTGCCAATCCGGGCACCGGCTCTGCATCGCGACATACATCGGCCGATGCAAAGAAGTTATTGCGATAATAGCCGCCAGCCGGCCAGTTTGCATTCGCCCCATTTGCAGTCGTATTCGTCTCGTTCCAAATCGTATTGGTGAATAGGCGCCATTGTCCCCAGTTCAGCAGGTCGAAGCCTCGCTTGGGGCTCTCTTCGTTGGCCTTTGTGTCAATCATCATCATGAATCCGATGGTAGTACCGGCAGGGAAGATGGTGGACACGAACCCATGCTCATCTGTATAGAGGAGCTTGACCGTCTCGTATTCGCGTAGTGGAGCGTCGCTGGGCTGACCGATGTTGTTTTTATCCAGTCCTGTGCCTTCAGGTTGCTTATTAAACGGCTCGTGGAATGGCTTGGAGAAGTTCGGGAAGATGAGTGTCTTACGCATACTCATCACCTCAGCATCTTCGGGGGCAGCACCGGTGTAGTGGTAGTAGCCCAGCAGGTTCTCGTTCCATCCATACTCGTTGATAAAGGTCACAAACACCTCGGTGGGACGTGTGATCTCGATGTTATTGATGGTCACATCGCGCTGTTTGGTGTCTGCAATTGCGGCAGCTGTGGCGGCATAGATTGAGTTTTGGGCAGGAGAGCCGTATGTGGTAGCACCAAAAAGTGTAGGTGTACCTGTGCCGTTATTCTTATATTTGGTCAAGATATCTGTCTTATTATCAGCCAACTGACTGGGAACAGTACCCGGTGTCAGTACGGCATCGCCACCGGCATAGACTACCAACCCAATAGGATCGTATCCCTTGCCATAATCATTCCACATACCCAGTAGCGAGTGTACACCATACTGGTCATTGATGACAGTATTGCATACTCCCTTCGAGTACTTGGCGGTCAACGTAAATACGGTATCGTTGCCCAGCATCGGCAGTCCATTGGTGCGGTTGGCGGTCTGCTGTCCGCGCAGCGAGCGGTAGTCGCTCATGGAGTAGGAGGTGCCTCCTACGGTCTTGACTACCACGTGGTACTTGGTAGAGAAGACGTTGAGATTCTGTACGTTACCGCACACCAGGTAGGCCTCGGCCTCGTATAGTCCGTCGTTGTTTTTGATTGCTTCGCCGCCGGTCACGTTCAGTGTCAGCGCATCTGCGTAGTCCGTATCACTCAATTCTGTACCTTCCGTCTTGGCGTCCAGCGTGCTGTTTACCTCCTTTCCCAGGTTCGCCATGCTGAATCGGCATGGGAAGATACGATCCGGTGTGGTGCCATCATTACCGCGTGCCATGGTCTGTATGCGTACGTTGGAGATAGTGCCCGGGTAGTCGTGGAAGAGCATTCGCAGTCGTATGACGTAGCCCTGCCTCTCGGGTGGGGTCAGCACATTATCGTGTTTTACATCCTCGCGCCAAACCAACGGCAGCAGGTTGCTGATGTGGTCGGTGCGTCCCAGAGCGCCGGACTGACTCGTCCATGCGATGCTGCGTGTGGTGGCAGCACCTATAGCGGTACCATCTTCGACGTATGGATAGACGTAGAGGTATTTTTCGTTGATGGCTTTCTGTAGAGCCTTACCGCCGAACTTGCGTACGCCATCTACAACCTGTGTACCCTCGCTTACGACCTTGCCGGCATAGATGATGCTATGGTCTGTGCGCTCGATATAGACCGCCATGCTGTCGGCAAAGCTCCATGTAGGGTGCAGTCCGCCGGCACCATTGTCTCGGTAGACGATGCGGCGCACGCCGGTGGTGTCGCCGGCGGCATCGATGGGGGCGGTGATGTGTAACTCTACCACCTCGCGTGATTCTACTACTGGATTATCTACATCCTTAGCGCCTGTCAACTCGTGCTGACAAGCCACCATCATGCCCAGCATCAGCAGGCATAGTGCAGTGTGTAATATGTGGGTTAATCTACTCAATGTCAATGTATTATAATGTACCATCCGGGATGTCGCCTCCCAGACCAAATTTCTCGTCCTCTATATCGTACAGCCAGGTGGTTTCCACGCCCTCCGGGTCGGTGATAACCACGCCGTAGAAGGTAATGGGGTATAGTCCCGTGAGTGAGCCATGCTGGCCGTTGGTGTTGTCCGACACCTTAAATAAATACGTGTACGCGTAGCCCGCGCGCCAGCGCACGTACGCGTATGGCACAACCGCTGTGGCATGCTGCAGGCGTATCTGCTCCTTCGTCTTGTCGGTGGTGGTGATGGTGAAGTCCATTGTCAGCTGCATGTTGGTCTCGCAGTTGGTCTGCGGCAGCACGCTGATGTAGTCCTCCATCGTAGCCAAAGTGGTGGTTTCGCCTACCGCCTCTGCAGCCATGATGTGCGTGCCCAGGGTGAGTGTAGCTCGCTGCTGCTCGGCAGTAGCCGATACTGCGAGCTGAGGGGTGTTGTAGTTGTCGTAGTTGACGGTGATGTCGTGCGCACCTTCGGCCGCGATGTTAGCGCATGCCAGCATAGATTGGGTTGTGCTCTCGTCGGTCTCGGCACCGTACATCTTATCCACATGCAGGCTGTAGCCAGGTATGGTCTCGTAGATGCCGATGCGTACCTTGGCGAGTGCGCTCATGAAGGATAGTATCACTTGTCCGCCATAGTTAGCGGTCAGCAACTCGCTACGCTTGGCGAAGTAGAGTTTGCTCCAATCGGCGCCATCGCCGAGGGTGAGTTGATAGCCGTTGTTGTGGCGGTCAGCCTGCCCGATGGTGTTGGTTAGGCTGGTGATGTCACCATCCTTGGCAGCGAAGGCGTAGAAGGTATAGTTGTCTGCCCCATAGTCCCAATACTTGATGGTCTGGGATATGCTGCCCCCGAAATTGCCGAATCCTACGTACTCCCAGCCAGCGGAGTTGCTGCTGGTGGTGTGGGCTGTGCCAGCAGCATAGTGCAGACTGTAGTTATCCATCACCATCTGACCGGCATTGCTGTTTGCCTCATTCTTGGTGGCATAGACATAGATAGTGCCTCCGAGGGCAGTAGCTGCCTCGGCGCCGACGGCTCGTGTCATGAGGGTGGTGCGTGGGCTGAAGAGAAGAGGCATGTCCTTTTTCGCAGTTGGTTCTTCACCCAGCTGCTTGCCCGTGCATGCCACCAGTGTCAGTAATAACAGACTGGCTACACCTATACGATTCAATATGTTCGCTATACGTTTCAACGTTCCTCAAACTGGACTGTTTTCTTTGAGACCAGACGGGGAACATTCAACCCCGCCTGGCTAGTTAAATTAGAGAACAGTGATTACCTTTACAGCATATACACCATTGTTCTTGGTGTACTTCTGATAGTAAACGCCATCCTCAGTAGTTGTACCGGAAGCAGCGATTGTGCACTCCATATCCTCATAATAGGTATCAGTACCCAGATCAGTACCAGAAGGTACCGTTACAGCAGAAGTAATAACTTCACTTGAAGTCGGAGCAGTTACGGTATATACGTAAGCATACGTACCAGCAGCCGGAGTGAACGAAGCAGCAGACTTAGCAGCAACAACGATGTCGTTGCCATCTACGCCAGGAATAGCTGTAATAGAAGCATCCGAACTTGCCTCAGTCATCTTTACACCATTGCGGCCTTCTACATCAGCAGTCTCATCAAGAGCACGGAGGTTCAGAGCGGACATAACCTCTGCCTCAGTTGCAGTAGCAGCCAAGGTGTAGAGTTGACCCTTAGTGTCCAAATCAGCAGCACCACTTACGTGTACATAGATATCGCCCTTGGATGCCTTATACTCATTGCCATCGGTGTAGAGGTGACCTTCCTGATAGGTAGTAATAGCCGGGGTAGCAACCGTAGTAATGGTGGTCTGCTCTGCGCCCTCAACGGCATCAGCTACGACAGCGTCGAAGGTGATAGGATAGAGGCCTTGTGGATCGGTAGCAACTTGGCTGGTCCAACCGTTGGTATTGTCCGAAATCTTGAAGATGTAGGTGTAAGCATAGTTGCTCTTCCATGCAGCGTAGATTGCCGGAACAAGAGCCTTTGCACCATATACTTTGATCTCCTCACCCGAGCCATCAATAGACTCAAGGGTATAGTCAACGCGGAGCTCAAGAACTACACCAGCCTCGTTCGGGAGAACAGTTACCCAATACGGAGAAGTACCTGCGAACGAAGCAGTAGAAGAAGTGCGACCCAGCCAGATGTCACCGGTAGTCTTCTCACTAGCCTGCTTAGTAGTATAATTCAGCGCACCATACTCAACAGTAGTAGCGGTACCGCTGGTAGCCGGAGTAAACGAAACGTGAGCCTTGTTGTAGTCAGACTCATCAATATTGGCAGAGCCAATAGTCGGGAAGTAAACCTTGTACGTACCTTCGGTATTGAACACGTCCGTACCGGTAGTGTACAGCGTAGCATTCGATTCAGATGCACCGGTAGCAATAGTAGTAGTAGCATCGGTGTAGAACTTAACGTTCTTTACAGAATAACCAGGGATGGTCTCATAGAGAGCAATACGAGCCTTAGCAGCAAGGTTACGGAAAGTGAAGCGAACCTCTTTCTGGTAAGTTGGCTGCTCAGGATTCATATCAGCACCAGCTTTGTACGCAGTCACAAGGTCAGCAATGTAAACCTTGGAAAGGTCAGCAGCAGCACCTTCCAGAGTGTAAGCTGCAGTCGAGAGGTTGTTGTAGTCAATAGCACTTACCTTAACTTCACCAGCAGCAGGAGTCGATGTTGTGCGCTCAGCAGTACCCAGAGAGTAAGCTACAAAGTCATACTGATCAACGCTGTAATCCCAGTACTTAATAGTCTGTTTGTTACCAGCGATTGAAGACGGAGCCACTGCGGTGATACCAACGTACTCCCAGTCAGAAGTGTTAGACTGAGTTGTACCAGCGGTGTTATAGCCCCACTGTACCAGGTAGTCATCAAATACCTCCTTCGGAGAGGTCGAGCCCTTAGAACCCTCAACAACGAACTCCCCGTTGAGCAAACCAGCAGCATCAGCACCTACGTGGTTGCCTTTGGTGAGTTGTGCAGTAAAACCGCGGAACAGAATCGAACCGTCGTTCGGCTGCTGACTGAGAAGATTGTCATTCTTCTCACTCTTTTGGCAGGCTACCATTGCGAGAGCAGCTACTGCCAGAATAAAATACTTCTTCATAATTTGTAATGAATTAGTGGTTAATAAATTTGGTTAATTAAAAATGTTTTGTTTGTTGTTTTTGAATGTTTATTTTGTTTGTTGTTAGTTGTTTTCTGTCTGTTTCGTATTAAAGGAGTGTTTTAATTAGTGAATATTTAGTTTTACATCGGAATTTCGTATGTCACAGAGTCGTATGGTTGTACCTCTGCATCAAAGGAGGACGAACCACCTCCGTGGTGTGGGATAGGTACGGTATCCATGTCCAACTCAACGGTGATGACCCCTCCGCGATATAGTCTTCGCAACTGCTCCGTAACCTCAAAGGTGAAGGTGGAGTCGGCACCGTTGTTGAAATAGACGGGTATATTCAGGAAGTGTGGCTCGGGGTCAGCAGCGGCTATATCCTGTGCCGAGATGATTCGCTCGGGATCTATGCTTGGTGCCTGCTCGCGTGTGGTGACGAGGTTTGGATTGAGTCCGCACATGCCGAAGGTCACAAATCGTCCTCCGACCACATCTACCTGTTGCGCATTCTTTTGCAGGTGTCGCTTCATGCGCGTATTGAAATATACAGCCACCACGTCCTTTCCGGCATATCCGCTATTGAGGCACGTGGAGCGCGCCAGCCCGGTGGCATCTGCCTCACCCTGTGCGTTATCCACCTTACCATTGTTGTTGTACAGGATGAGCTGTACCAGATAGATATATGTGACAGGACGCAGGGTCATATGGATATCCATGTAGTAGAGGTCCTGCTCGGGGTCGTATCGGTCGTAGTCCTTGGGGTCGTGCGATATATATACAGCTCGCGAGTAGTCGCAAATCAGTCCCTCAGGCTGCCAGTGTGCGTACATGGTGCGCGACGGCAGAGCATGTGCGATTCGGCGTGTTGGGTTGGTGTAGGCTACGACGGAGTCGAGTGTGGTCTCCTCGTCGAAGTTCAGCGCTACGACACCATCGAGTGTCTCAGCATGGTTCCAAACCAGTATGTCGTAGTATCCAAACTCGTAGTGTGCCTTGAAGGTGCGTCCCTCTACTATCTCCGGTACCGGCGGTATGGTGTGCCGCGAGAAAGGCTCCCAGTTGGTGTAGTAGCGGCGGATGTGGAACTTGGTAGGCTCGGGATAACCAATCTCGCCCCAGTTGCGGATATCGGTGGAGTCCCAACCATAGATCCACTCGCTCTTCCAATCATAGTGCCAATCGTAGTCCCATCCATAGTCCTGAGTGTAGTTCCACAGAATATTGAGGTTGAGGTCCACCATCGGGAACTTGGTGACCACACCTGTATGGTCGTGCTGATGCAGTAGTGGCACACGGCGACACGAGAGCAGAGCGATAGCGGCAATCGCCACTACCACAATGACTTGTAGCATATGTTGTGACCTATGCTTCATCATTGGTTGCCTCCTTTCTTAGTCTCGTTTTCTTTCTCTTTTTTCTCACGCCAACTGAATCCCCATCCACGCTTTTGCACCTTGCGATACATCAGGTCATAGACGATGCTGATGTTGATACGGGTAGGTCCGCCCCAGTGCCATACATGCTGTCGAGGAACGAACTGGGTATGCACATTGAACTGATAATCATAGTAGTAGTCGTGCAGACTCTCAAACTCGCAACCATACACGTATGGGTCATAGACAGCACCTATGTATCCGACCTGCAGACCGAACTCTGCCTTCCAGTGGCTGGCGAATCGGGTCTTGTCGCTGCTGAAAGGGAGTACGTAACCGGCGCTCAGTCCGGCACCCCAACCTTCGCCTTGCCAACCTTTCTGTCCGTTGAATCCGACACCGAAGAGGTATCCGTGGGCATAGACCCCCAGGTACCATCCATCGTAGCGAGCATCCTCTTTGCGGAAGTAGTAGCGCGCCTCCACCTGGTAGTTGCGCACCTGGAAATACTTATGCTTAGCCGACTCGTAGCTCCACCACGGGCAGTCGAACGATACGACCGGTGTGATATGTCCATGCAGCGGATAGTACTCGAGTTGCACATTAGGAGCCGGAGCAAAACCGTAGCCATGTACGTATGCGAAGTCGAGCAGCAGGTTAGTCTTGATGCTAAGTGCCTCCTTGCGATAGAGGTACTCGATAGGAGCGGACGGATAGGTCTGGCTCCAGATGGTGTCGCCGGTGATGGAGTCCTGGCCTACAGGAACTCGCTGCGGCAGCGGCTGGTATGGCGCCTGGCTCTGCCCCTGGATATATTGTTGCAGTCGGTAGAGCAGGGTAGGTGTGCCGACTACCGGTATGGTAGCAACCTGCTCAACGTGCATAGGCAGGGCATCTACCGGCTCCTGCGTCATCCACAGCACCAGTCGTGCCGAACGCAGAGATGGGAAGTAGGTGCGGAGCAGGTATTGCCAGAGTTCGCCCTCGCGACGGTTGAATAGCAATAATTTGGCGCGCTCGTCATCCCCGTGCGCGCGTGCAACCAGACGTGCCACCTCCTCTGCGTATGGATCACCTGCCTCTCGCATCATGCGCACGAGGTATGGGTAGTCCTCTACCACGTGTGTCTCACCGGCATGGCGACCGATGGGTTTGAGTGAATCCGGCAGAATCTCCACTATCTTACGTAGCAGAGATTGCGAGCGGTATTGTGCAAGTTGTTGGTTCCATTCCCACGGACCTTCGGGCGAGGCGGCACCTCGCAGCTCGATGCGGTCGAGCCGCCAGTGGTACTGTTGCAGCAGCGGGATGATGTTCTCCCGCAGCTCGATGAGCAGCGAGTCGTTGTCCGATATATCCCATTTGCTGACCTGGAAGATGACGGGTCGCGATACTTCGTAGAAGAGGTCGTCTGATATAGGTGCCTGCTGCGTGGTGTCCGAGCCGGCATCGGATGACAGCCGAACGTATGGGAAGGCGGAGAGGTAAGTGGGGGTATCAGCCAGTACGGACATACCTGCGCAAAGCAGTACGGACAGTATTGCTACTGCCAGCCATTGCCTTTTTAGGGCCTGCTTGTAGATGCTGTTGCGCATGTGTGTCGTATGAGTGTTGTACCTTAAATTTACTGTAGTTGTAGCGTACGAATACGCGTGTTTTGCACGTATACGTGGGCGCGCTGTGCGCCTCGTGTTGTGAAAAAGCCTTCAAAAGTACTATTTTTTTTTGATATGTGCAAGAGTTTTTGGAAAAAAAGTGCTGTTTTTGCATAAAAAAGTGCATTTTTTTTTTTTTTAGTTTTCAACAGGCGTAAGTGCGTGTGTTTGTGGGAGTTTTGATAGATATTAACAATTTGGTGGTGGCAGGCGGAAAGGTTGGTCTCTGCAAAGGAGCACCGCAGGTAGTCGTCGAGGAAATTCGGTGAACACCTGTTAAGGGTTAAGTAATGGTTAAGGGAGGTATCGAAAGAATAGCAACAATCCTACGGTTATCTTACGGTCATCCTGTGGTCATCCTGTGGTCATCTTACGGTCATCCTACGGTTGTAGATGCGAAAAGTACCGAAACACAAGAGGATGAGGACATCTAACAGGATTCGTCAATTGCTACAAAAGAAAAATGCCAACTCGCTAATATATAGCAAGTTGGCATTTTAAAAAGTGATTCGGTCGGGATTCGAACCCGAGACCCACAGCTTAGAAGGCTGTTGCTCTATCCAACTGAGCTACCGAACCAGAAGTGCTCTTCCGATGAACCGGGACGTCTATGGTTAGCGGCTTAGCCGTTTATGGCGCACCAGAGAGGGTAATTACCGCTAATGGCATAAAAAGTGGCGCAAAATTACTGCTTTTTTCTGACATATGCAAATAAAAGGCATGATTTTTGTAGTTTTTTAGTAAAAAACAGTAAAAAATTTGCGTATTTGGAAAAAAAGTAGTACTTTTGCAGGCTATTTTGCCAAATAGCGCCTTAAAAGCAATAAATTATGCGTCAATTAAAAATTACCAAATCAATTACTAATCGTGAGTCGGCTTCGCTGGACAAGTATCTTCAGGAGATAGGCCGTGAAGACCTGCTGACTCCGGAGGAAGAAGTAGAATTGGCAACCAAGATCCGGAATGGTGATCGTGTTGCGCTGGAGAAACTAACCAAATCCAACCTCCGCTTTGTAGTCAGTGTGGCTAAGCAGTACCAGAACCAGGGCTTGAGTCTTCCGGACCTCATCAACGAGGGTAACTTAGGACTGATTAAGGCAGCAGAAAAGTTCGATGAAACCAGGGGTTTTAAGTTTATCTCTTATGCCGTATGGTGGATTCGTCAGTCAATTCTGCAGGCATTGGCAGAGCAGAGTCGTATCGTGCGTTTGCCTCTGAATCAGGTAGGTTCTCTCAACAAGATAAACAAGGCTTATCAGCGCTTTGAGCAGGAGCACGAGCGCAAGCCTTCAGCGGAGGAGTTGGCAGAAGAGTTGGATATACCGGTAGATAAGATTGCCGAGACCCTGAAGATGTCTGGTCGCCACGTGAGTGTGGATGCCCCTTTCGTGGAGGGCGAGGACAACAGTCTGATCGATGTGATGGTGAATGAGGATTCTCCTAACGCCGATCGCAGCCTGATTGTAGAGTCTCTCGGCAAGGAGATAGAGCGCGCGCTGAATACGCTCACACCTCGTGAGGCGGAGATTCTGCGTAAGTTCTTTGGAATCGGCATGCCGGAGAAGACTCTCGAGGAGATTGGTGAAGAACTGGGACTCACGCGTGAGCGTGTACGTCAAATAAAGGAGAAGGCTATTCGCCGTCTGAAATCAGGTCAGCGCAGCCATATCCTGCAGACATACTTAGGATAAGTTCGGTAGAGACGGGTGTGGCGAGTGAGAGAACGTAACCGGATTCGGCGGAATATGTCAGTCGAACAAAGTAGGATTATCGGTATCGAAACGCTTGAGAATATTACGCATCAGGGTCTCACGAATGAGCTTACTGCGATTGCTAACCACATAGCGATCGCAGTATTTTTCTAAGGCTCGCATCTCGCTGTCATTGAGCAAGATAGAGATTCGATGTTGACGTTTGGCCTTGCGCATGATTAGAAATTGAGTCCTAATTTGAGTCCGATGGCAACCATGTTTCGTCCGGCAGTCGGGTTGGTGTATTCGGTACTTTCGACTGTATCTGTCAGTGGCAGGGTAGCCTGCTGAAAACGCACGTTGACGCCTGTTTCAACAGATGCGCGCGCATTAATCTGATAGCGATATGCCAGGTCGATGCAGGTATGCAGTCCGCCCAGATAGAGTTTGCTGAGTGCTACACCATATCCGATGGATGCACCTACGAGTGGACTGTGCTTGCCGGGCAGTAGCGCCATACGTGCTGATACACAGATGGGCAGGAAATGGTAGGGCTGCTTGCCGGCGAAGACACCCATATATCCCACGCTACCGCCCACGTGTATGTCCTTTTTCCGGATTTGGCGCGAGCCTACAAAGAGTTCGCCTGCCGCATATCCGCCCCATTGACCCTTGGCGATGGCGAGTGCACCACCGGACAGGTCGATCGCAAGCATGGCTTTTTTGCCCCCCTCGGTAGTGCCGATATCTGCCGTATCATCTGCTGTATTGGCGCCGGATTTACCGGAAGAATCTCCCGATGAAATGGAGAGAATATCTGACATTGGGTATTGGAAACGAGTGCCTCGACTATCGCGGATGAGGACTACCTCCTCGTTCTGAAGAATAATCTGACCTGTGATGGTCTGCCCAGAACGTAGCGTAATCACCTCTGCTGCCAACGAGGTGGCAGACAATAGTAGCAAACCGAGTATGTAAATTTTGATTTTCATGTGGCTGAATTAACAATTAGCGTACAAAGGTACACAAAAAATAGCAAATATGCAAATCTATTTTACTTTTAGCACGATTTTTGTGCATTTTTAGGTGTTATGATAGACGAAAAAGAAATATTGAGACGGCGCGACATGCGCAACGTGCTGACATTTACGATAGATCCCGCAGATGCCAAGGATTTTGATGACGCACTCTCGTTTGAGGTGCTGGAGGATGGTAATTATCAGGTAGGCGTACATATAGCTGATGTGTCGTACTATGTGAAACCGGGCAGCAAAGTAGATGACGAGGCGTATGAGAAAGCCACCAGTATCTATCTGGTAGACAGGGTGATACCTATGCTTCCGGAGGAGTTGTGTAATGACCTCTGCTCGCTGCGCCCCAACGAGGAGAAACTGTGTATGTCGGTGGTTTTTACGATGACTGCTGCGGGCGAGGTGCTGAAGTATAAGATATGCCGAACGGTGATATGTAGTGACTATCGCCTCAATTATGACGTGGCGCAGGAGATGCTGGAAACCCCTCTCGATCTCCCCTTAAGGGGAGAGGAAGAATTCCATAGGGATGAGAATGAGACTCTGAGTTGTGAACTGTATTGCGCTTTGATAACGCTGAATGCGTTGGCAAAGATTATGCGTGAGCAGCGTGTTGCGAAAGGTGCGTTGATGCTGGAGCAGGAGGAGCCACGCTTCCGACTGGATGCCCACGGATTCCCGATAGAGGTGTATTTTGAGTCTCCGTCTGAGAGTCACCACCTGATAGAGGAATGGATGTTGCTCGCCAATCGTACGGTAGCGGCGCATGTAGGAAAGAAGCCTTTTGTCTATCGTGTGCATGACCTGCCGAACGAGGAGAAACTGGAGCAACTGCGTGCTATGCAGCGATATATGGGTGATCGAGTAAGTCAGAGTATGGTGGATTTGCTGACCGTGCGTGCGATGGCCAAGGCGGTCTATTCGACACAAAACATCGGTCACTATGGACTTCGCTTCACCCACTACACTCATTTCACATCGCCGATACGCCGCTACCCGGATCTGATGGTACACAGGCTGCTGGATAAGTATGTGCTGACCGGCAAAGGCGAGAGTCTGCCGCTGGATGCGCTACAGGAAGCATGCGACCATTGCTCGGAGATGGAGCAACTGGCTCAGCAGGCAGAGCGCGACTCAATCAAAGAATTCTATACATTGTGGATGACCGATCATGTGGGTGAGGAGTTTGATGGCGTGATTGTGAATGTGACTGATTTTGGACTGTTTGTTCGCCTGACGGAGTCGCATTGTGAGGGACTAATCCATATCGCCAGTGTTGTTCCGGGTGATTTTATGGTCTTTGATGAGAAAAACTACCGCCTGATAGCACAAAAGTCGGGCATGACCTACACTTTGGGCGACAAGGTACGTGTGAAAGTGATTCGTGCCGATGTGCGAAAATGCCAAATCGACTTTGTTTTTTGTGAATAATTGATAACTTTTCCTTACAAAATAGCATTTTATTTGCATATGTGAATAAAAAGTATTACCTTTGCACCGCTTTTCGTGTGTATGCATACACGTGGGCGGCACAAATTCATATTAATAAGGAGACAATAATCGTTAATTAAAATCATAAAAATTATGCGAATTAAAGTATCAAACGTTAATCAGGCATCGTGGAAGGAAGTGAATGTCCACGCTACGCTGCCAAAGAACCTGATGAAGTTGCAGGAGATCGCCTACAACCTCTGGTGGGTTTGGAACAGTGACGCGAAGAACATCTTCCGCAACATTGACAACGAGGCTTGGCACAAGGCTCAGTCAAATCCTGTAGTATTGCTAAACTCTCTTAGCTATGAGAAATTAGAGGCACTGAGCCACAACCAAGGTTTCATGGCTGAGTTGGACAAAGTGTATGCCGACTTCCGTGCATACATGGACGAGCCCAAGGATCCGAAGAAGCCATCAATCGCTTACTACTCGATGGAATATGGCCTCAGCCACGTAGTAAAAATCTACTCCGGTGGTCTGGGTATCCTGGCTGGTGACTATCTGAAAGAGGCATCTGACTGCAATGTCGATATGACTGCAATCGGTTTCCTGTATCGCTATGGTTATTTCACACAGACTCTCTCTCCGGAAGGTCAGCAAATCGCTAATTACGAGGCGCAAAACTTCGCTAACCTGCCTATCACTCAGTATAAGAACGAGGATGGAACTCCGCTGGTAATCGATGTACCTTATCCAGGTCGCACCGTGAAGTCGTATCTGTGGAATGTAGCAGTAGGTCGTATCAACCTGTTGCTGTTGGATACTGATAATGAGCTCAATAGCGAGTGGGATCGTCAGATCACTCACCAGCTGTATGGTGGAGACTGGGAGAACCGTATCAAGCAGGAGATTCTGCTGGGTATCGGTGGTACCCTGGCTCTGAATAAGCTGGGCATCAAGAAGGATGTTTACCACTGCAACGAGGGTCACGCGGCATTGATGGGTCTGCAACGTATGGTAGATCTCGTCAACGAGGGATTGAGCTTCAACGAGGCTCTGGAGGTAGTTCGCGCAAGCGGACTCTACACCTGCCACACTCCAGTACCAGCAGGTCACGACTACTTTGAGGAGGGTCTGTTCTACAAGTACATGAACGAGTACGCAGGCAAGCTGGGTATCGAGTGGCACGACCTGATCGGAATGGGTCGCAGCAACCCAGAGGACAATAACGAGAAGTTCTCGATGTCGGTATTCGCCCTGAATACCTGCCAGGAGGCTAATGGTGTATCGTGGCTGCATGGTGAGGTTAGTAAGAAGATGTTCTCTCCGGTATGGAAAGGTTACTTCCCAGAGGAGCTGCACGTTGGCTACGTTACCAATGGTGTACACATGCCTACATGGGCAGCCAGCGAGTGGAAGGCTATCTATAAGAAGACTTTCCCTGCAGGATGGTACAAGGATCAGTCGAATCCAGACATGTGGAAGGCATATGCTGGGTTGCCAGATCAGGTTATCTGGGAGCAGCGTCTGCGCATGAAGACTAAGCTTATCGACTTTATCAAGGAGCAGTTCCGTGAGGATTGGATGAAGAGTCAGGGTGATCCTGCACGTATCATCCGTGCCCTGAACGAGATGAATCCTAACAACCTGATTATCGGTTTCGGTCGTCGCTTCGCTACCTACAAGCGAGCACACCTGCTCTTCACCGACCTGGAGCGTCTGGATAAGATTGTAAATAATCCTAACTACCCAGTACAATTCCTCTTCACCGGTAAGGCTCACCCGGCAGATGGTGGTGGACAGGGTCTGATCAAGCGCATCATCGAAATCAGCCGTATGCCACAGTTCCTGGGTAAGATCATCTTCCTGGAGAACTACGATATGCGTCTGGCTAAGCGCCTTGTCAGCGGTGTAGATATCTGGCTGAATACTCCTACCCGTCCTTTGGAGGCATCCGGAACATCGGGTGAGAAGGCGCAGATGAACGGTGTACTGAACTTCTCCGTGCTGGACGGTTGGTGGTACGAGGGTTATCGTGAGGGTGCCGGTTGGGCATTGACCGATAAGCGTACCTACGAGAATCAGGCTCACCAGGATCAGCTGGATGCTGCTACAATCTACAGCATGCTGGAGAACGAGATTATCCCAATGTACTATGCTAAGACCTCAAAGGGCTACAGCGCACAATGGGTACAGACTATCAAGAACTCTGTGACCAAGATAACTCCGTTCTATACCACCAAGCGTATGATGGACGACTACTTCGATCGCTTCTACAACAAACTGGCTAAGCGTCATGCTCTGCTGTCAGCTGATGGCTACAAGACCGCCAAAGAGATTGCTGCATGGAAAGAGAATATGGCTGCTCACTGGGATGAGATTGAGGTGGTAAATATCTCGCAGTCTCTGGATCAGGTACTCAACGTAGGTGAGACCCATAAGATCAGTGTAGAACTGGATACCAAGAGCCTGAATGATAAGGGCGTAGGTGTAGAGTTGGTAGCTATCCGTACTTCTACTCACAACAACGACAAACTCTATGCCGTAGAGCCACTAAAGCTGGTGAAGGCAGAGGGCAGTCACCTCACCTTTGAGACCAACTACAAGCTTAACTATGCCGGTGGTATGAAGTTCGGTCTGCGTATGTATCCGCAGCACGAGTTGCTGCCACACCGCATGGACTTCTGCTACGTACGTTGGCTGTAAGAAGCTCGCTGTTGGCTGTAAAACCGGTAGCGGTATTATCGAAAAAGCTCCCCGAGTGGGAGCTTTTTTCGTGGGGTATGGTAGCGGGCGGAGTGGATGGGTCGCCCTGTTCGCAGTCGATTGGAAAATGTACGATTATTAAGATTGGAGGGGAGCGAGTGAGTCACGGACGACCCACGGACGACCCCTTAGAGACCCCTTAGTGAAATGGCTCGTGAGATATGGGAAAAAAATGTACGATTTTTAAGATTCTGATTACTGCTTCACCCGAATATAGAGGATGATACCAATAAACAGGAATATAAAATTAGGTAACCACACGCTCATGAAAGCAGACATTACTCCGTTCACAGCAAAGGTGGTGGAGACTGTGGAGAACAGGATGTAGGCTGCGGTGAGTGTGAGTCCAATACCCAGGTTCTTACCCATACCTCCGCGAACCTTCTTGGACGACATGGTTACACCCAGCAAGGTCATGATAAAGGCCCCAATAGGCGATGCCCAGCGCTTCCACCACTCGACCTCAAATGCCAATATGTTGCCCGCCCCACGCGCCTTCTGCTTCTTCATATAGTCCCATAATTCGGGATTGGTCATCTGTTGCGCCTGCTCGGCTGTGATGAATAATTCTTCCGGTTTCATCGGAATAATCGTGTCTAATCGTGTGCCTCGGGTCAGGTATTCGCGGTCGCCCTCAAAATCGCGTCGCACATATTGCTCAAAGTGCCAGCAGTAAGCGGAGTCGTATCGGAGACGATCCGCCGTGATACGTGTGGTGAGCGTCTTGCCATCAAAGTGCTCGAGGGAGGAGCGATAGCCAATCTTGGTGCGCAGCTGAAACGACTCGATGTACAGTATGGTACCCGGCTCTACCTCCATGTGGATATTACGCGCATTCTCGGAGGTGAAGTGCGAGATATATTTGTCGGTGAAATCGAGCATTTCTCCCGTTGCTGGCGGGATGATATACCCGCCTAACCAGAAGCTGAGCAGGAAAAGTGCTGCTGCGGATGTGAAGTACGGCACCATTAAGCGATGGTAGCTGACTCCGCTTGCCAATATGGCAATAATCTCGCTATTGCCGGCCATCTTGGATGTGAAGAATATGACCGAAATGAATATGAATAGCGAACTAAACATATTCATGTAGTAAGGAATAAAATTGGCGTAATAATCGAAGATAATCTCTCGGACAGGCACCTGCGACTCAAAGAAATCATCCATTTTCTCCGTCAAATCAAAAACAACCGCAATAGATAGTATCAGCACGATGGAAAAGAAGAATGTGCCGAGAAATTTCTTGATAATATAAAGATCGATTGTTTTCAACAAGATTGAGAATTTAGAATTATAGTCGATTCATCAGGCGGGGGATGAGTGCGTCTTTCCAAGGTTTGAAGTCACCGGCAAGGATATGCTCACGTGCCTGGGTGACCAATTCCAGATAGAAAGCGAGGTTGTGAATACTGAGTACCTCCAGACCCAGCATCTCCTGTGCGTGTATCAAATGTCGAACGTAAGCGCGTGTGTACGCGTGATCGACGTAGCTGGTGCCCAGCGGGTCTAATTCGGTGAAATCGTCTTCCCACTTTTTGTTACGAAGGTTCATGACACCATCCATGGTGAAAATCATTCCGTTACGACCATTGCGGGTTGGCATCACACAATCAAACATGTCCACTCCTCGTTCGATTCCCTCCAGGATATTCCATGGTGTGCCCACCCCCATCAGATAGCGTGGCTTATTCTCGGGCAGGATGTCGTTGACAACCTCAATCATCTCGTACATCTGCTCGGTGGGTTCACCTACAGCCAATCCACCGATGGCGTATCCATCGCGGTCTAAGTCTCTCAATCGCTTTGCTGCCTCCTGACGCAGGTCGGGATAGACGCATCCCTGTACGATGGGGAAGAGATGCTGACGATACCCATATTGATCGGGTGTGGCGTCGAACTGCCGGATGCATCGGTCTAACCAACGGTGGGTGCGATTCATCGATTGCTCGGCATATTGTCGGTCAGCCGTGCCGGGGCAGCATTCGTCAAATGCCATCATGATGTCTGCTCCGATAGCACGCTGTATATCCATCACATTCTCAGGTGTAAAGAGCAATTTGCGTCCATCGATGTGACTGGAGAACTGTACTCCCTCCTCGTTCATCTTACGTATATCAGTCAGGGAGAATACCTGAAAACCACCGGAGTCGGTGAGGATGGGACGTTGCCATCCCTCAAACTTGTGTAATCCACCTGCTTTATGCAGGATTTCGGTGCCCGGGCGTAGGAATAGATGATAGGTGTTGCCGAGTATAATCTGCGCTTTGATATCCTCCTCTAATTCATGCCGCTGCACGCCTTTGACCGTACCCACTGTACCCACCGGCATAAAAATGGGGGTGAGTATATCTCCGTGGTCGGTATGTACTACGCCGGCACGAGCGGACGACAGACTATCAGTATGTTGTAATTTGAAGAATTCCAAATTGAGAATTGAGAATTAAAGCAGATTACCTTCGCGAGGGAAGATTATCTGTGGCTTGTAGGACTTAGCTTCCTCGGGTGTCATGAGGGCATATGCCATGATGATGATAGTGTCTCCGACGTGGATCAGGTGCGCTGCTGCTCCATTCATGCAGATGCAGCCACTTCCCCTACGACCGGGTATCACATAAGTCTCAAGGCGTGCGCCATTGGTATTGTCCACTACCTGAACTTTCTCGCCTGCATAGATGCCGCTGGCCTCCATGAGATCCTCGTCGATGGTGATACTGCCAATATACTCCAAATTAGCCTCTGTAACTTGTACGCGATGAATCTTAGATTTGAGTATTTGTAGATACATAAGTTTCAAATTTTGCTGCAAAGGTAGTGAAAAAATGGCAAATGTGCAAATAAAATAGATATTTTTAAGGAAAAAACTTGCACATATCAGAATTTTGTAGTACCTTTGCACGCTTTTTCATCGAGTGTCTTGATGCACGGATGGCTTATTCGGGGTGTTGAGGAACGTTGAAGAGCACTATTATTAACTCTTAAAAGACATTTAGAACAATGGCAACTAAGATTCGTTTGGCTCGTCATGGTCACAAGGACTACGCTTACTACCACATCGTAGTAGCAGACAGCCGTTCGCCACGTGATGGCAAAATTATTGAGCGTATTGGTTCGTACAATCCGAACCTGAATCCTGCAAAGGTAGATCTGAACTTCGAGCGTGCACTGTACTGGATCGGAGTAGGCGCAGAGCCGACAGATACTGCTCGTAACATCCTCTCCGGTGAGGGCGTAATGCTGATGAAGCACCTGCAGGGTGGTGTGAAGAAGGGGGCATTCTCTGCGGAGGAGGCACAGAAGCGCTTCGACGCATGGAAGGCTCAGAAGGATGCTAAGAATGGCAAAATCAGTAAAGCTGAGGCTGACAAGAAAGTAGCAGTAGCCAAGGCTCTTCTCGCTCAAGAGGTAGAGACCAATAAGGCTAAGGCTGCAGAGGTACTCAAGAAGCGTCAAGAGGCTGCAGAGGCATTGGCTGCCGCAGCAGTAGAGGCTGCTCAAGAGGCTGCAGAGGCAGAAGCACCAGCAGCTGAATAAGAGACAACTCTTGTTTAGTTTTACTCGGAAATTAAGTCCAAAACATTTTGTTTTGGGCTTTTTTTGTGCGTATGCGCGAAAAATGACGAAAAATATTTGGCAGATTCGATTTTTTTTTGTACCTTTGCACGCTTAATACTTTATGAAGCAGAAAATTGTAAATATACTGAACGGTACAATCTCACGTAATATAGCGTCGCTGGGGCTTGTGCAGGTGGCAAACTATCTGATTCCGATAGTGATTATTCCTATTATTGTTCGCATCTTGGGGGCGGAACTATTCGGTCGTATCAGTTATGCTCAGAATATTGTCAGTTATCTCACATTATTGGTGAATTTTGGATTTGAGTATTCGGCTACCCGCCAGATTGCCTTGCTGGAGCATGATAAGGAAGCACAGCGTCGCGTGTTTTGGTCGGTAATATTCATTAAGGTGCTGTTGCTGCTGGTATCCTTTATGGTGCTACTGGGACTGGGGTTCTGCTTTGATCGTGTGACAGAGGATCCTAAGCTATACTGGTATGCTGCTATTACGAATATCGGCTTTGTGCTATTCCCGACTTGGTATTTGCAAGGGATACAGGATATGCCGCGTATGGCTTGGACAAATTTCTCGATCAAACTACTGGGCGCAATCTTGATAATCTGCTCCATACATCATGCGGAGCAGTATCGATTGTATCCGTTGCTGCTATCTGTAGCAAGTGTGGCAGGTGGATTGGCAGCTATGATCTATGTCGTTCGTCGGTATGAGTTGGGTTCCCCAGTATGGGATAAGCCGGCGCTGAATGAAAGTTTTCGATTGGGGTTGCCTATATTTGTCAATAATCTTTTCGTCAGTCTGTACACGGCTGCCAATCTGACCATATTGGGTTTGTATGCGTGCGATGAGCAGATAGGTTATTTTTCCGGTGCTCAGCGACTAATAATAGCAGTCAATATGTGCGTGGTGATGCCGGTTAGTACGGCTATCTTCCCTCGTATGAGTCAGGTGTTTGTAGAAGACAGGCAGAAGGGAAAGCGATTCTTTAAGCAGGTACTGCTGGGCGCAACAGCCGCAGCAGCGTTGATATCGGTGGTAACATATGTGGCTGCTCCGCTGATTGTGCGAATCATGTTGGGAGATAGTTTTGAGCCTTCAATAGCGTTGCTGCGGACGATGTCACCGCTACCTATGTTGATAATGGCGGCAACCATCTTGACAGTACAGGGGATGTATGGAATGGGACTGCAGCGTTTTGCACCGATGGTAGGTGTTGTGTTGGCGGCTCTGTGTGTGACATCCAATGTGTGGCTGATCCCACGTGTGGGTGTGTCGGGAGCTATCTGGAGTTGGATTATAGCAGAGGCAGCGGAGGTGGCGCTGGTGGGTACGTTGTTGCTATTCTTTAATAGGCGTAAGACATGTTCTATCTAGTGATATTTGTCATATTAGCGATTCTGGCTCTACTAAATTTGCAATTTCGCGATAAATTTAGTACGCAGATACTGATGGCTGTCGGTAGTGTAATCCTGATACTGGTGGCAGGTCTTCGCTATGAAACGGGCGGAGACTGGGATACGTATGCTTCGGTATATAATGGTATAGCTCCATTGCAGATATTATTGGCTTATCCGCATATGATAGTGGAATATTCTGTAGAGGAGGCGTTTGTATTGCTTTGTGCCCTGGTAAAGGCTCTGGGCGGTGATATACAGACGCTGTTTTTCATTATTACTCTATTCGACGTGAGTTTGATAGCTGCGGTACTGCCCAGATATACCAAGATGCCGGTGGTAGGTCTGCTGGCGTACTATGCGATATTGTATTTCAATCTGGAGATGATCTATCTGCGACAGGCAATGGCTGTGGCGCTATGCTTCTTCTCGCTGCAGTATGTGGAGCAAAAGAGTTTGTGGCGATTTGTATTGGTGGTGATTTTTGCCAGCCTATTCCATCGTGTGGCACTCATGATTTTGCCGCTCTATTTTGTGCTGGATAAGAAACTGCCTATTTGGTTATACTCGGTGATAATAGGAGTCGGATGTGTGGTTATGCTGCTGGGTGTACCATGGATTAAGACGATATTCATGACGGTATCCGGTTGGTTGGGTGAGGATTATGCCGACAAGGCTGAGACTTATACCGAGAATGCCCGCTTTGCTGTAAATCGAGTGCTATCGATAGGATTCTATATCAATATAGCCCTATTTGTATGCCTAATGCTATTTAAGAATCGAATCGATAAAATGCCGCATGGTACGATACATATGAATATGTTTATTATCAGTCTGGTGCTATACTATTATTGCTACGAGTTGGTAGAGGTAAGTAATCGTACCCGTATGTTCTTCCTAATCAGTGTGATAGTGGTGCTCCCACACCTGCTGGAGTGTATGAGTGGGTTTATGAGCAGGCTTATTGCTTATGTGCCTGTGGTGGTGTATTGCTTCACCTTTGCGATGGGAATCATGCTGGAGCGTCCAGAGGCGGCAGCATATAATCCATATCAGAACTACTTGGTATATAAGTGGACCGGCAAACCGAGTACGGGTAAGGAGCGACTGGAACAATCACATCGTAACTTCACAAAAGAAAGAAAACGCTAATGGGTAAGATACTATTTATCAATCATTCTCGTGGACTGCATGGCGCAGAGGCTGTCTTCCTACGCAGTATCCGTGTGGCTAAGGACGCAGGGCACGCATGCTATGTGCTCGTGCCGAGTATTGTGGAGGATGAAGGTTTTGATGCTGCAGCAGCGGCGATAATAGGGAACGAGAATATCCTGCATCTGCCTTATCGGGCGTATGGGTATGGATTCGTTCGCAGTCAGGCGGTCAAATTGTATAATCTATCTGCCATCACGTCGATAGTGCGATTTGTGCGTAATGCGCAGATAGATGTGATATACTCCAACACCAGCATCACCTGCATAGGTGCTATTGTGGCAAAGTGCACGGGAATCAGACATATATGGCACCTGCACGAGCCGATAGATGCCATGTATGGATGGACGGCAAGGATGAAAAATTGGTATCGTGGGCTAATGTCGATAGCCAATAATTGTTGCATCTTCATCTCTGCCAAGCAGCGCCAGCAATGGGAAGAAGCGGTAGAAACCAATTTGCCGGGTGTGGTAGTCTATAATCCAATCAAGCAGGTGGTTCCTGTAGAACGTGGCGACCACCAGAATATCGTGTTTGGCTACTTGGGAACATTTGATCCAAGAAAGAATATTCGCACATTGGTGCATGCCTTTGGTGAGGTTCGTAAACGTGTGCCGAATGCTAAACTGCTGATATGTGGTGCGGTAAGTGAAGCGGAGTGTCATCAATACAGTGGCGTGGGAATAGAGGTAAGAATGCATACATCCAATGTGTCCGGTTTCTTCGCAGAGATTGATGTACTGGTACTGCCATCATGGAGTGAGACGATGCCACTTGTCATTCTGGAAGCAATAGAGAATGGGGTGGCGACTATACAAACCACAGAGTCGGGTTTGTCGGAGATACTGATGAATGAGATGGATACCTATTTTGTTCGCCCTGATGATGAGAAACAATGGGTGGACAGGATGATACAACTATGTGACGCATCTCAACGCGAGGAGATGGTGAATAGTGGTATGTCAACCGTAGCGGCACATAATTTTAATGCTAAATTTGAACAATCAATACGAAATATACTATGCGAGTAATAGCTTACTATTTGCCTCAGTTTCATACCATAAAGGAAAATGACGAATGGTGGGGAAAGGGTTTTACCGAGTGGACGAGTGTTCGCAAGGCACGTGCGTTGTATAGAGGTCATCAGCAGCCGAAAGTTCCGGGCGAGCTTGGGTACTATAATCTGCTAGAGGCAGATATCAAAGAGAAGCAGGCAGAGTTGGCACGTGAAGCCGGTGTAGAGGGATTTTGCTATTGGCACTATTGGTTTGGTGGAGGTAAACAACTGCTGGAGAAACCCTTGCAGCAAGTTATGGCGAGTGGTCAGCCTACGTTGCCTTTCTGCCTGGGGTGGGCGAATGAGAGTTGGAAATCCAAGGTGTGGTCGGATAGCACAGGTAGTCAGGATAAGACCCTGATAGAGCAGACCTATCCGGAGGGAGATATAGAGCGCCATTTTGCTGCGGTACTGCCGATGTTTAAGGATGAACGGTATATCCGTGTGGATGGCAAACCCCTATTTGTGGTGTACCGTCCATTCCAACTGCCGGATGCCAGTGTGTTCATTGCTCGCTGGCAGGAATTGGCAAAGGAGAATGGCCTGGATGGTGTCTATTTTGTGGGTCATACGCTATACAGCAAGGATGTAGATGCTATTCGTACATTGGGATTTGATGCTGTGAATGTAGTGCGTCTTGGTGATTGCAGACGCAGTACGAAAATGGTATTGAAAAACCTATGGAGTCTATTCTTGTACAGCATAGGAAAGGGACCGATGGCTTATGCTTATGAGGATGCCATATCTACCCTGATAGGTGTGGAGAATGAGCGAGAAGATGTATTCCCGAGTCTGATTCCTAACTGGGATCACACACCTCGCAGTGGTATGAATGGATTTGTCCTCAAGGGCTCGACTCCTACATTGTTTGGACAACATGTGCGCCAAGTAGCGGAGTCGGTGTCGAAGAAGGGCGAAGAACATCAGGTGGTGTTCCTGAAATCGTGGAATGAGTGGGGAGAAGGCAACTACATGGAGCCGGATAGTGTATATGGACGTCAGTATATTGAACAACTAAAAAAGGTGGTAAAATAGTGAATTTATTACTGGATAATATAATTTTTACCTTGCAGCATACGGGAGGAATCTCGGTGGTGTGGCAGGAGCATTTGAGGCGCATTGAGGAAGATACCAGGTGCGTCAAACGCTATATAGAATATCCACACGAGAATATCCAGCGCCAGCAGTTGATACTGGATGAGTCGTGCGTACAGCACATGCCGTATCGCAGATGTGAACGTTATCGTACGCCGGACGTGAAAGTGAATGAGCCTACGATTTTTCACTCCAGTTACTTTCGTGTATTGCCACGCGAGGGAGTGCGCAACGTGACTACGGTGCATGATTTGACATACCATTATTATCGTCATGGGTTAGCCAAGATGGTGCATCTATGGGAAGAAGAGCATGCGCTAAAGCATTCGGATCACGTAATATGCATATCGGAGAATACGCGTCGCGATCTGCTCCAATGCTATCCGTGGCTAAGGGATGAGAACGTGTCGGTGGTATATAATGGTGTGAGTACAATATTCCAACCCTTATCGGAAGTGAGTAGTGTGACTCCTTTTCAGGTGGGTGAATACCTGTTGTTCGTTGGGAACAGACAGGTGGAATACAAGCGATTTGATGTGGCGGTAGCGGTGGCACGCCAAGTGGGTTTGCCATTGGTGTTTGTGGGATCTAAGGTAAGTGATGTGGAGCGAGAGATGCTGAACAAAGAATTGGGTGAAACGAACTGGTATGCAGTAAACGATGCTACCTCGGAGGATATTAACGTACTATACAATGGCGCATTTGCTCTGCTATATCCGTCTGATTATGAGGGATTCGGACTGCCTGTGATAGAGGCACAACGTGCCGGCTGCCCCGTGATAGGTCAGCGCAGTTCGTCGATTCCGGAGGTAGGCGCAGATGCAATTTTGCTGGCGGAAAAGGAGAACCTGACGGAGCAAATGAGTGCCATCGTGCAAGATATGCTATCCGGACGTATCCAGCGGAGCGCAATCATAGAATCAGGAAAAATCAACGCAGAGCGATTTAATTGGGATGAATCGTATCGCCAAGTAATGAATATATACAGTAAGTTATCAAAATAGAAATGAAAGTATCAATTATCACAGTTACTTACAATAGTGCAAAGACATTAGAGCGCACGCTCAAAAGTGTACAAGATCAGACGTATAGAGATATAGAGCATATCATAGTGGATGGTGCATCCACGGATGCGACGATGGATATCGTTCGTGCCAATGAGTCGCATATCGCCAAGATTGTGAGCGAACCCGATGAGGGTATCTACGATGCTATCAACAAAGGTATCAAGATGGCGACGGGCGATATCATAGGTATCCTAAATTCGGATGATATTCTGGCAACTCCATTTACATTGGAGCATATAGTGCGTGCCTTTGAGAAGGAGAATGCAGATATTGTGTATGGCGATCTGGTGTATTGCGACAGAGAAGATGACGAGAAGATCGTTCGCTACTGGCGAAGCAATAAGTTCTCGCGTGGTTCGCTGTATTTTGGATGGATGCCGGCTCATCCGACTCTGTATGTTCGTCGTAGTTTGTATGACGATAATGGTCTGTATAGTACGGCGTTGCATATCTCTGCAGACTATGATTTCATGCTGCGTATCTTCCGTCGCGATAAGTACAAGAAAGTGTATATTCCTCAGGTGCTGATCAGGATGGCGATGGGTGGTATCAGTAATCGCAGTATGAAGACTATTTGGCTCAAGAGTCGTGAGGACTACCATGTATTGCGATTTAATGATGTAGGTGGCTACTTCACCCTATTCTGCAAAAACTTCAGAAAGATTGTTCAGTTTCTACGATAAGCGATACCGCGCAATCTATGCTAAATGTCAGTATCACACTATATTATCCGGATTGGGACGAGGTGTTTTCGCTTGTGGATGAACTGGTGAAAGCGAAATGCCTGCGCAAGATTTATCTGGTGGATAACTCTCCTACGGCAGCGGAGAAAGATCTTCGTGGCTATCACAACAAGGTGAAGTATCTGTATAATGGTGGTGAAAATTTAGGATATGGTCGTGCGCATAATGTTGCTATTCGTGAGAGTGTGTATTACCGAACCAAGTATCATCTGGTGGTAAATTCGGACATAATAGTGCGAGCGGAGGATATCGATTGGATGCATGCGTTTATGGATAGAAATGAGCAAGTGGGAAGTATGATGCCGCATGTGGTGTATCCCAATGGCGAGACGCAATATCTATGCAAATTGCTGCCGACACCGTGGAATGTGTTTGGTCGCAGGTTCTTGCCGCAATGGATGATGCGGCGCAGTAATGAACGATACGAATTGCGCGCGAGTGGGTACGATAAGGTGATGAATGTGCCGTATCTGAGTGGCTGCTTTATGTTTCTGCGTACGGAGGCGGTACTGAAGGCAAGACTATTTGACGAGCGATTCTTCATGTACCCAGAAGATATAGACCTGACTCGCCGTATTCATCGGGATTATTTGACACTATACGTGCCGGATGTGACCATCGTGCATAATCACGCGCGCACGTCTTATAGGAACGCGCGTATGCTATGGGTACATGTTGTGAATATGTGTCGGTACTTTAATAAGTGGGGTTGGGTGTATGACCCAGAGCGCAGATTGATGAACAGACTGACGCTGGAGCAGGTACGCGACTTAAGCAAGTAATGAATGTAAATATATGGATATGAGAAAGATAGTATTATCAATAGTGGCTCTATGCCTGATGGGGCACATCTATGGAGCAGAGATTAGCAAGGATGATTCGTTAGCAATTGCAAGTCTGAATTTGCCGATTGTGTATATTGAGACCGTGGATGGTGAAGAACCTACGTGTGAACCCATCTATCCGCCGGAAGGGGCAGGTGGCATTGGTGCCACAAATGCCAACAAAGTGCCAGCACGTATGGTAATCATGCAGCACGGAGAGAAAGTGTATGATAGTGGAGAATATGTGAAGAAAAGTAGCGGTTTGACTATCAAAACACGTGGTAATACGAGTGCATTATTGGACAAGAAAGCCTTTAAGATTAAGTTGGAAAAGAAGGCGGATCTGCTCGTGGGCGAGGAGATACAACGTATGAAGAATCCGGATGTAGATTATCGCGATAAGGAGTGGGCGTTGATGGCTTCCACCACATCGCTGCGCAATCTGCTGGGAATGTGGACGAACGAGGCGGTAGGTATGCCCTTTGTGCCGAAGTATCAGTTTGTCAACTTGTTCCTGAATGGAGATTACCGCGGACTCTATCAATTATCGGAACTGGTCAAGGTCAATCCGTTGTGCCGCGTAGATATAGATGTTACGGATGGCTATGTCACAGAGTATGACGCGTATTGGTGGAATGATGAGGTCTATTTCTCCACAGATTATCTGGGTGGTGGTCATTTGCGCTATGTCATCAAGTATCCAGAGGATGAGGATCTGACGGTAGCCAAGCAAGAGTACATCGCAGATTGGTTTAATCATCTGGAGGAGAATGTCTGCTACACAATCAGTCAGAAAACCGATTATGATCAGTGGATAGATGTGAAATCCTATGCACGTTGGCTATTGGCACATGACATGATTGGCGATGCGGATAATGCAGGTTCAAATCTCTTTTTCCTGAAATATGACGAATCAGCCAACAGCAAAGTGATGATGGGACCAATGTGGGATTTTGATAGTGCGATGGATTTACCGGGTATGGCAAGCATCCATAGTACCTATCTCTTTGCGTGGTTGCTTTGGTGCAATGAGAATCCTAAGTTTACCAAGGAGTATCTGGGGTTGTACGACCAACTGTCGGATGAGATTATTGCACATATTCTGGAGCAGGCAGATTGGCTGAGTGCATCGATGCTGGCAGAGTCGATTACGGAGTCTCGAAAATACAATGCTATCCGTTGGAATCTTGAAGGATATAAAAGCGTGCAGCAAGATGTAGAAGGTATTCATGCTTACTATGCTACAAAACAGGAGGCGCTACGTCCTGATATTGAGAAACTTAGAGTGTGGCTCGATATGCATGTTGCCATCGAGGATGTGGCAGAAGATGCTGCTGCGAGTGTGCATTATGATCTGATGGGTCGTGTGGTGGCAGCAGACGAGCCGGGCATACATATTGTGGGACGAAAGAAAGTAATCGTTCGATAACGATAATCAAAAATAGGATATGGGCAAGGAACGAGAACATGGCATGGATGTGGCAAAGGGACTGGCAATCCTGCTGGTTATCTATTATCATATACCATTGTATGTGAGCATGGGATGTGGCACAGTAAGCGAATATCTCAAGTGGTTTATAGAATCGGCTCGCACGTTTTTGCCGTTCTTTATGCCTGTTTTCTTTGTGGTATCGGGCTATTTCATGCGCAAGCATAAGCCGTTTCTTACCTATCTGTGGGGCGATGTGCGACATTTGCTGCTGATAGGTTTGGTGTGGCAGGGTCTGAATGTGCTGATTCAACAGGTTTGTGTGCCAGGCAATGGTGCGTGGAACTGGTGGTATCGTGCCCTATTGAGTGGTGGACAGACCATCAATATCGTGTTCTCGCAATGGTTTGTAGCAGCCATTTTCTGGGCGCGATTGGTTGATTGGTGCGCACATCAGTTGACCGATGGACGACTGATATACAAGGGGATAGTGCTGGCAATCATTTCGTGTGTGGGTGTGTTGCTGGAACCATGTATTCCGGGAGTCAGCCGTGTGTATTTGGCACAAGGATTGGTGATGGCAATCTATCTGTACGCGGGTCAATTGCTGTGGGAATACAGGCTGAAATGGTGGCATCTTCTTCTGATAGGTGTTGTGTATGTGGCGATAATAGTTGCGTCCTACTTCCTGCCTATCAGCACGTTAGAGTACGGAATGGTCAATAGCAGTTACACCATAGCGCATCATCCGTTGGCGGTATTGCTGGCGCTGACGGGTTCGGCTCTGCTGATTGGTTTGTCGGAGTGGATTGGCAGCAGCAAGGTGCTGGAGTTTATCGGGCGTAACTCGCTGATTTTCTATATTCCGCAGGGTGGTTGCCTTGTGGCAAGTATCTATTGGTTGCAACGAGTGTTGGTGCCGGATACGTTGCCGAAGTTGTGCCTTTTCATGGGGATTGTGGCGCTGGTGTCGATAGCGGTATTGTCGATTATCTCGGCGATCTATGAGTTGGTGCAGCGGGTTGTTACCAACAAAAAAACTCGCGAAGCGTGAATAGGGAGCACCGCAGGTAAACGTCGAGCATATAATGCTCGCCATTATAAAAACGAGTATAAAGGTCCCCGACTCCCTTGCAGGTGAGGGAAAAGGAAGGGAGGAAAAGAAAGGAGATGAGGAATGGGGATTGGGGAATGAGGATGAGGAAAATGTACGATTATTAAGATTGATGGGAGTGAGCGAGTCACGGGCGACCCACGGATGACCCACGGGCGACCCCTTATCGACCCCTTAGAAAAATGGCTCGCGAAATGCAGGCAAAAAATGTACGATTTTTAAGAATTGTGTTGACGACCATGTGGTGATGGGATGGTCAACAGGTGGGCATCAAGTGGCAATCAGGTGGTGAAGGGATTGTCCACAGGTGGCAATCAAGCGGTCATAAAAAAAATCAAAGGGTCATAAGGCGATAGGTGAGGTAGGCTGCATAGATGAAAAGCAGAAGAGCACCTTCCAAACGATTGATGCGATGGCGCTTTCCCATACAAAAGAGCATTACCAACAAGCTGCTCACACATACCATGAGGGCGTCTAACCACAGTCCGTCGTAAGTCGGCAGCGGACGGATGGCTGCACTCGTTCCCAAAATAAAGAAGATATTGAAAATGTTACTACCGATGACGTTGCCAATGGCAAGGTCTGCGTTTTTCTTGAATGCTGCGATGCAACTGGTGGCCAGTTCGGGTAGCGAGGTTCCCAAAGCAACTACTGTCAATCCGATGATGGCATCGCTGACTCCCATGTTGAGGGCGATGGTGGTGGCAGAGCGGACGATGAACTCGCCTCCTACAACCAGTCCGGCTAATCCAATGATAATGAGCAGGGTGTCCTTGCTGATGCCTGCGGCGAGAGAGGTGGAAGATGAGTTGGTGAAAGAAGCAGCAGACGTGGTAGTGGCAGCAGATGTGGATGAACTGAATGAAGGCTCAGACAGAATCTGTTGCGGGTTGGAAGACATGGCATTACGGATGTTTCGTACCAAAAAGAGGACGAAAATCAGCAAGAGAGAGTATCCTCCAATGGCAGAGATAAAGCCTTGTCCCGTAAAATCGAAATGCCCCAAATCATTTGCGCATAGTTGCATAGGTCGGGTGTACGTGGCGAAGAATAATACCAGCAAACCTCCTGCTAATGAGCATGGTATGTCAAATTGTCGGCAACTGCGTTCCGACACAATCGGGTAAATGAGTGCCGTGAACCCCAAGACAACAAAGGTGTTGATGGAATTGGATCCGAGCACGTTGGTGATTGCCAGTTCGGTGCTGCCGTTGGCTGCAGAGATGATGCTGACGATAAATTCGGGCATGGAGGTGCCGAAGGCAACTACGGTCAGACCAATGATAAGGTCGCTGACTCCCAGTCGCTTAGCAATGGCGCTGGCACCATCCACGAGCCAGTCGGCTCCGTAAATGAGGAGCACAAAACCGACTATGAGCGTGGTGGCAATCAGCCACGGAGATGACAATAGAAATGCAAAAATGCTATCCATTAATGTTGATTGAGATTAAAGATTGGACAGAATCAGACATTGAAGAGGAAGTGCATGATGTCACCATCCTGGACAATATATTCCTTGCCTTCAATACCCAGTTTGCCTGCGGCACGACACGCTGCCTCACCACCTAATGCGATGTAGTCCTCATATTTAATTACCTCCGCGCGTATGAACCCGCGCTCGAAGTCGGTGTGGATGACTCCGGCACATTGTGGTGCCTTCATGCCGTCTCGGAATGTCCATGCGCGCACCTCGTCGGAACCAGCGGTAAGGAAGGTGCGGAGATTGAGGAGAGCGTATGCGGACTTGATGAGACGGTTGACGCCCGACTCCTCCAGTCCAATCTCACCGAGGAACATCTGTCGCTCCTCGTAGGTCTCGAGTTCGGCAATCTCGGATTCGATTTTGGCAGCGAGCACAAGCACTTGTGCATCCTCGTCCTTGACCGCCTCACGTACCATATCTACATATTGATTGCCGTTGACAGCGGCTGCTTCGTCCACGTTGCAGACGTACATGACGGGCTTGGCTGTGAGCAGGAAGAGGTCGTGTGCGGCAGCCTCCTCATCCTTGTTGGCGAGTTCGACGGTACGAGCGGACTTGCCCTGACTGAGTGCATCTCGGTACTTGAGGAGAACCTCCAGCAGCAGTTTTGCCTGCTTATCTCCACCTGCGCGTGCCATCTTCTCGCATTTCTGGATGCGTGCCTCGACGGTCTCTAAGTCCTTGAGTTGCAACTCGGCATCGATGACCTCCTTGTCGCGAACGGGATTGACGGAACCATCAACGTGCACAACATTCTCGTCGTCAAAGCAACGGAGGACGTGTATGATGGCATCGGTCTCGCGGATGTTGGCGAGGAACTTGTTGCCCAGTCCTTCTCCCTGGCTGGCACCCTTGACGAGACCCGCAATATCCACAATCTCCACGGTGGTAGGAATGACTCCGCGGACAGGTTGACACAGTTCCCCCAACTTGATGAGACGCTCATCGGGTACGGTGATAACTCCTACATTCGGTTCGATGGTGCAGAAGGGAAAATTAGCCGATTGCGCCTTGGCATTGCTGAGACAGTTAAAAAGAGTGGACTTACCGACGTTAGGCAGTCCAACGATTCCACATTGAAGAGACATAAATTAGATAAATATTTAAAAAACGGTGCAAAGTTACGGTTTTTTTCTGATATATGCAAATATTTTGCGGAAATATCCCAAATTGCTTGCATATATGAAAAAAAAGTTGTACCTTTGTACGCTCATATTGAAAAATTATTAACTAAAACAAAATAATACTATGGCAAAAAAAGCATTAAACAAGTGGACCGCGCCAAAGAGCGTGATGCCCGAGAAGATTATTCAGTTTGGTGAAGGTAACTTTCTGCGCGCATTCGTAGATTGGATTATCTGGAAGATGGATGCCCGTACCAACTTCAATGGTAGCGTGGTAGTGGTTCAGCCTATAGACAAGGGAATGGTAGAGTGGCTCAATGGTCAGGACAACCTGTATCACGTTAACCTGCAGGGTCGTCTGAATGGTGAGGCAGTAAACTCGCTGGAGCGTATCGACGTCATCAGTCGCGGTCTGAATCCATATACCCAGAACTGGGCATTCATGGCACTGGCAGAGCAGCCGGAGATTCGCTTTGTGATCTCGAACACCACCGAGGCAGGTATCACCTTTGATCCGAACTGCAAGTTCACAGATGCTCCTGCATCGAGCTATCCAGGTAAACTTGTTCAACTGCTTTACCGCCGTTATGTGACCTTCAATGGCGATCCAACTAAGGGCTTGATTTTCATGCCATGTGAGTTGATTTTCCTCAATGGTCACCACCTGAAGGATTGTATTCGCAAGTATATCGAGCTATGGAAAGAGGACTTTGGCGCTAACTACGAGGGCTTCAAGGAGTGGTTTGAGAAATACAACTATGTATGCGCAACCCTGGTTGACCGTATCGTACCGGGCTTCCCACGCAAAGATATCGCTCAGATCCAGGAGACCGTTGGTTACAACGACAATCTGGTAGTACAGGCAGAGATCTTCCACCTCTGGGTGATCGAGAAGCCGGAGAATATGTCTATCGCGGAGCTTGAGGCAGAGTTCCCTGCTAACAAGGCCGGTCTGAATGTGCTCATCGCAGAGAGCGAGAAGCCTTACCACGAACGCAAGGTGACCCTGCTGAATGGTCCTCATACCGTACTGAGCCCTGTGACTTACCTGAGTGGCGTGAACATTGTACGCGATGCTTGCAACCATGAGGTGCTGGGTAAATATATCAATAAGGTGATGTTTGACGAGCTGCTGGAGACTCTGAACCTGCCGAAGGAGGAGCTGAAGGCTTATGGTGAGAGCGTATTGGAGCGCTTCAACAACCCGTACGTTGACCACGCTGTGACCAGCATCATGCTGAACTCGTTCCCGAAATTTGAGACTCGTGATCTGCCAGGTTTGAAGACCTATCTGGAGCGCAAGGGCGAGTTGCCAAAGGGATTGGTATTGGGACTGGCTGCTATCATCACTTACTACAAGGGTGGTGTACGCGAGGACGGCGCAGAGATCGTTCCGAACGATGCACAGGAGATTATGGATCTGCTGAAGGAACTCTGGGCAACCGGCGATACCCACAAGGTAGCAGAAGGTGTGCTGGGCGCAACAGACGTTATCTGGAAAGAGAGCAAGCAGAACCTCAACGAGATTCCGGGCTTGACCGCTATGGTAGAGGGCTTCCTGAATGATATCGCAGAGAAGGGCATGCTCGAAACTGTAAAGACCATTCTTTAATATGACAGAGATACTGAAAATCAATCCTGCTGACAATGTGGTAGTAGCAATACAACCACAGTCAGCAGGTGCTGTACTTACCGTAGATGGTAAGCAGATTACGGTGCTGGAGGACGTTCCTGCCGGACATAAGATTGCTATTTGCGATCTGAAGGAGGGTGAGAATGTAATCAAGTACGGTTTCCCTATCGGTCATGCTCGTGAGGCAAAAAAAGCCGGTAGTTGGATGAACGAGAATAATATCAAAACCAATCTTGCCGGACTGCTCAGTTATGAGTATCATCCGAAGGATGTGGTACTCAATATCCCAGACGAAGGTCGCACCTTTATGGGTTATCGTCGTGCCGATGGTCAGGTAGGTATCCGCAATGAGGTTTGGATCATTCCAACCGTAGGTTGCGTGAATGGTATCGTACAAAAATTGGCTGCCAAACTCCGCGAGGAGACCGGTGCGGAGAATATCTTCGCCTTCCCACATAACTATGGTTGCTCGCAGCTGGGTGACGATCACGAGAATACCAAAAAGATTCTGCGTGACATGGTTCATCATCCCAATGCCGGTGCAATCCTGGTGGTAGGCCTGGGATGCGAGAATAACCAACCGGATGTGTTTGAGCAATTCTGTGGTGACTACAATAAGGATCGTGTGAAATTCGTTGTGAGTCAGAAGATTGAGGGCGATGAGGTAGAATACTGCCTGCCGATTCTGCGCGAACTCTATCTGAAGACCACCAAGGATAAGCGTGTGGCTTGCCCACTCAGCGAACTGCGTGTGGGACTGAAGTGCGGTGGTTCGGATGGATTCAGCGGTATCACGGCTAATCCTCTGCTGGGTTGCCTGAGCGATTGGCTGGTAGCACAAGGTGGTACCACCGTGCTGACCGAGGTGCCGGAGATGTTTGGTGCAGAAACGATTTTGATGGATCGCTGCGCAAACAAGGAACTCTTTGATCAGACCGTGGAACTCATCAATAACTTCAAGGAGTATTTCCTCAGCCATGGTGAGCCGGTAGGTGAGAATCCGAGTCCGGGTAACAAGGCCGGCGGAATCTCGACACTGGAGGATAAGGCGCTGGGTTGCACTCAGAAATGCGGTAAGTCGCTGGTTCGCGGTGTGATGCCTTATGGCGAGCGCCTGCAAGTGAAGGGACTGAACCTGCTGAGCGCACCTGGAAATGACCTCGTTGCAGCTACAGCATTGGCATCTTGTGGTTGCCACATGGTACTCTTTACGACAGGTCGTGGTACGCCATTTGGAACCTATGTGCCGACAATGAAGGTATCAACCAACAGCAATCTGTATCACAATAAACCTCAATGGATCGACTTCAATGCCGGCGTAATCGCAGACGGCGAGGCTATGGAGGAAACGGCAAAACGCTTTGCTGACTTTGTGATAGAGGTAGCTAACGGTAAAGAAACAAACAACGAGAAGAACGGCTATCATGAGATAGCAATCTTTAAGAATGGTGTCACTCTGTAAGGCACTCAATACAATCCAATGTTCACAATGCTCGCGGAGAAATCCGCGGGCATTGTATACGAAAAAACAATTATGGTGAATCGTTACGATTTTCTCATTATCGGTGGAGGTGTAGCCGGAATGAGTTTCGCGCTGAAGATAGCGCGTACGAAAAAGTACAAAATCGCCCTCTGCTGCAAAACAACTCTGGACGAAGCCAATACCACCAAAGCTCAAGGTGGTATAGCCAGTGTGACCAATCTATTGGTCGATGACTTCGATAAACATATTCACGATACAATGGTTGCCGGTGACTGGATCAGCGATCCGGCAGCTGTAGAACAAGTGGTAAAAAACGCTCCAGCACAGATACAAGAACTGGTGAATTGGGGCGTGAACTTTGATAAGAAAGAAGATGGCCAATATGACCTCCATCGCGAAGGTGGACACTGCGAATTCCGAATCTTGCATCACGCAGATGATACAGGTGCTGAGATTCAACGTGGACTGATGGAGGCTGTAAGAAACAATCCATATATCACAGTGCTGGAGAATCACTTCGCTGTGGAAATCATCACTCAGCACCATTTGGGTGTTCGTGTGACACGACGTACCCCAGATATTGAGTGTTATGGTGCGTATATACTGAATCCCGACACGCAGAAGATAGATACCTATCTGAGTCGTGTGACCCTGATGGCTACAGGCGGCACCGGAGCCGTATATGCCACCACTACTAACCCTAATATTGCTACCGGTGATGGTATAGCTATGGTCTATCGTGCGAAGGGACAGGTGAAGGACATGGAATTTGTGCAATTCCACCCCACGGCTTTATTTAACCCAGCAGAACGTCATCCAGCCTACCTCATTACGGAAGCAATGCGTGGCTATGGTGGAATACTGCGACTGCCTAATGGTGAGGAATTTATGCAGAAGTATGATGAGCGACTCAGTTTGGCTCCTCGCGATATAGTGGCTCGTGCTATAGATAACGAGATGAAAATACATGGTTTGGATCATGTATGTCTGGATGTGACACACAAAGATCCCGAGGAGACCAAGCATCATTTTCCGAACATCTACCATAAGTGCTTGAGCATAGGTATAGATATCACAAAGGAATACATTCCGGTAGCCCCGTGTGCGCACTATATGTGCGGTGGTATCAAAGTTAATCTGGATGGTGAGAGTACTATTCATCGTCTGTATGCTGTAGGTGAGTGTAGTTGTACAGGTCTGCATGGTGGAAATCGCCTGGCCAGCAATAGCCTCATTGAGGCTGTCGTGTATGCGGATGCTGCGGCTAAGCATGCTCTGTCCATGGTAGATAGTTATGCGTTCAATGAGTGTGTGCCTGATTGGAATGATGAGGGAACAATGTCCAATGAGGAGAAGGTGCTTATCTCGCAAGATGCCAAGGAGGTTGGACAGATAATGTCCACCTATGTGGGTATCGTACGTAGTGACCTGCGTCTGCGTCGTGCGTGGGAGCGCCTGGATTTGCTATATGAGGAGACGGAGGATCTCTTCAAACGTGTGAAGGCGACCAAGGATATCTGTGAACTCAGAAATATGATCAATGTGGGTTATCTTATCACCCGTCAAGCACTGGAGCGTAAGGAGAGTCGTGGCTTGCACTACACCATCGATTATCCGAAACAAAAGGGCGAGTAATATTTGTCTGAATGAAAAAAGCAATATCTCTACATAGTGTGGTGCCCGTGCGTGCCAAAGCCAGTGAGACCGCAGAGCAGACGACGCAGATGTTGTTTGCCGAGACGTGCGACGTACTTCAGATCCGTGGCAATTGGACCAAGGTGCAATTGAATCTGGATGCCCAGGAGGGGTGGGTGGATTCGAAAATGATTACTTTACTTAGCGAGTCTGAATATCAATCTCTTATCCGTGATGATGAGGGAGGTGCTTATTCGGATGGAATTGTATGTATGCCGATGGCTTACGCCGTGAGCACGCACAATGGGCAAACGATTCCGTTAACAGCTGGAACACGACTTCCTCACTATAAGAATGGCGAGTTTTCGCTTTTGGGTGTATCTTTCCGTATTGATCCCTCGATGGTGGCTGCCACTCCATTGCCCCTCACGGTAGATAACCTGCTACAAGTGGTTCGATTTTTTCTGAACGTACCATACCAGTGGGGAGGTAAGAATGCAATGGGGTTGGATTGCTCTGGGTTCACACAAGTTGTAATGTCCATTTTCGGTAAGATGCTACTGCGCAATGCAAGCCAACAGGCGACTCAAGGCGATGTAGTCGAAAACTTGAAAAGTGTTCAGACGGGCGATTTGCTATTTTTTGACCACGCTGATATTGATGCTACACGTACAACTATCTCGCATGTGGGAATAGCAATAGATGCTGATCGTGTGATACATTGCTCGGGTCGAGTGAAGGTGGAGAAATTAGACGAGAAGGGTATTTATAGTGCCGAATATGGATGCTACACGCATCATTTGGCATCCATTCGAAGAGTAAAATAAACAGAAATTAGACGTATGAAGATAACAGAGATTCCAGTTCTGCTGCTCACCGGTTATCTGGGAAGTGGAAAGACAACACTGGTAAATAAGATTTTGACGAATCGTAAGGGCATTCGCTTTGCTGTCATTGTGAATGATATAGGTGAGGTGAATATAGATGCAGACCTAATCCAAAAAGGTGGCGTGGTTAACACACAGGATGATAGCCTGGTGGCTCTGCAAAACGGTTGTATCTGCTGCTCACTGAAGATGGATCTTGTGAAGCAACTGCATGATATAGCTGTGACAGAACAGTTTGACTATATCGTGATCGAGGCCAGTGGTATATGTGAGCCGGCTCCTATTGCTCAAACTATTTGTGCTATTCCGCAGATGGCTCCTCAGTACATCTTGGATGGTCTGCCACGTCTGGACTGCATTGCAACTGTGGTGGATGCGTTGCGCCTGAGGGACGAATTCAATTGTGGACAGGATCTGACCAAACCAACGGACGAGGATGATATAGAGAATCTGGTGATACAGCAGATAGAGTTCTGTAATATAATCATTCTCAACAAGGTCTCTGAGGTGACAACGCAGGAGTTGGGACGTGTACGTCAAATCATTCGTGCTATCCAACCCAAAGCAACCATCATTGAAGCCGATTTCTGTGCGGTTGATTTGGATCGAATCATAGGCACAGGGATGTTCGACTTTGATGATGTAGCAGGTAGTGCGGCTTGGGTACAGGGAATCGAAGATCGCGATGAGCATGCCGAAGATGATGAGGTACACCATCACCACCATCACCATCATGACGATAATGACGACGATGATGATGACGAGCACGAGCATGAACATCACCACCATGAGCACCATCATACACATGGCGAGCATTGCCATTGTCATGAGTGCGAGGGACATAGTCATACCGAGGAATATGGTATCAGTACTTTTGTGTATATGCGCCGTCGTCCTATGGATTTGGGACTATTTGATGAGTTCGTTGCCCGCCACTGGCCCAAGGGTGTTATTCGTGCCAAGGGTATGGTCTATTTCGAAGAAGAATATGACACCTGCTATGTCTTTGAGCAAGCTGGACGTCAGATTTCGATGAAGAATGCGGGACAATGGTTTGCCACAATGCCCAAGGAAGAAATTAAGCAAATGCTTGCGCACGACCCACATCTGCAGCATGATTGGGATGAGACGTACGGGGATCGTATGCAGAAATTGGTATTTATTGGACAAAAGATGGATAGAGCGGCGATAGAGGAAGAACTAGATCGCTGCTTGATATAAGGATGGTATTATTGGATAAGAAACTGGAGCAACCTATACTGCACCTGGTAGGCGAAGAAGCTGATAAGTTAGGGCTTGAGTGCTATGTGATAGGCGGTTGGGTACGCGATCTGCTACTGCATCGTGAGAGTAAAGATATCGATGTGGTGGTGGTAGGGAGTGGTATTGCTTTGGCTGAAGTCGTTGCCAAACGATTGGGCAAAGGGGCTCATCTCAGTGTATTCCGAACGTATGGTACCGCACAGGTGAAAAAACGTGATACCGAGTTGGAGTTCGTGGGAGCCAGAAAAGAGAGTTATCGTAAGGACTCTCGCAATCCTATTGTGGAGGATGGCACGCTGGAGGAGGATCAGAATCGTAGAGACTTCACCATCAATGCAATGGCTATCTGTCTCAACAAGGACAGGTACGGTGAACTCTTGGATCCGTTTGGTGGAATCAACGATTTGACGAATTGCACCATTCGTACTCCATTAGATCCGGATATCACGTTCTCTGATGATCCGCTACGCATGATGCGTGCGGTTCGTTTTGCCAGTCAATTGGGATTCTACCTGGATAGTGAGACCTTTGATGCTATCCAGCGTAATGCCGGTCGCATAGAGATTATTACCAAGGAGCGAATAGATGACGAGCTGAATAAGATCATGCTCTCCAGACGCCCCAGTGTGGGGTGGACCTTATTGGATAAGACCGGTCTATTGCCCTTGATATTCCCTGAATTGGCGGCTCTGAAGGGTGTTGAAACCAAAGAGGGACGTGGTCACAAGGATGTGTTTTTGCATACATTACAAGTATTGGATAACCTGCAACCCATCCCATTCTCCCCTCAGGGAGAAGAGAAATGGAAAGACGAGAAGGAACATCTGTTATGGCTGCGCTGGGCAGCTCTATTGCACGATATTGGAAAACCGAAATCCAAGCAGTGGGATGCACAGGCAGGTTGGACCTTCCGTAATCACAACTACATTGGAGCCAAGATGATTCCGCGCATCTTCAAGGCAATGAAGTTGCCACAGAATGAGAAGATGGAGTATGTGCGCAAGATGGTAGATCTGCATATGCGTCCGATTCATCTCATCGAGGACACGGTTACAGATAGTGCCGTTCGTCGTTTGCTCTTTGAGGCGGGTGATGACATAGATGACCTGATGCTACTCTGTGATGCCGATATCACTTCCAGAAACGAGGAAAAAGTGGCTCGTTTTCACAAGAATTATGAACTGGTTAGAGAGAAGATGGTGGAATTGGAGGAGAGAGATCGTATTCGCAACTTCCAACCTCCTGTTCGTGGAGAGGAAATCATGTCTCTATTGCATCTGGAACCATGTTCAATGGTAGGTGAATTAAAAAGCGCCATCAAAGATGCTATCCTTGATGGCGTGATACCTAATGAGTATGAGGCAGCAAAATCGTATCTCTTTACTCTTGCGAAAGAGAGAGGACTATCTTGCCCAGATTAGCACCAGCTTTTCCCATTTGTAGCACTGGAATGGAATCCCCATCTGCGTTAGCCACACGCAGGTCGGGGAATAATTTATGTGTATGTCCTCCGATGATGACATCAATGCCACGTGTTGCCTGACACATGCTGACGTCATCATAATCTCCCTCGGTTAGTGCTATGGTACCCTGGTGGCTGAGGCAAATCACTACATTACAATGCTTTGCGCGCAAAAGGTCAGCCATCTGCTGTGCTACAGGGTATGGCTCGAGGTACTGGATGGGCAGAAAATTCTTGTCTGCAATCAATCCTTGTGGCTTAACTCCAATTCCGAATACACCTATTTTGAGTCCAGCACGTCTGATTATGGTATATGGTTTGACAATACCCTGCAGGGGCGTGCCTTTCACATCGTAGTTGGCACATACGATGGGGAAATTAGCCATTTTCAAAATAGTAGCCAGCGTGTCCAATCCATTGTCAAACTCATGGTTTCCCAGTGTGGCAACATCGTATTTCATACGATTGAGCGCCTCAATCTCGACACGTCCGTGGAAGAAATTGAAATAGGGAGTCCCTTGACTAAAATCTCCGGCATCCACAAGTAGCAGATTGGGGTCGGCTTGTCTCTCCTGTGCAATCAATCCTATGCGTCGTGCATATCCTCCATCGCCGGTGGCACGTGGCAGGACTTGTGAGTGTGTGTCGTTGGTATGCAGTATGGTCAAATGATCGGATTTTGGCGAGCATGCTATCAGAATGATTGTAAGACAAATTGTCAAATAAAGGGGTATTCTTTTCATGGTTGTAGCAGTTAGAATCGTTTAGATATATCTTCATCTGCGAGTACGTACAATACTCGCTTACCATTGGGCGTGAGGGCGTAGTTTGGCGTTGAGATTAGTCGTTGCAGAAGGTCAGTCATTTCCTCCGGCGTCATGATCTTGCCATATGGGATAGCCGTGGAGTTTGCAAGTGACCAAGCAATAGTTTGTTGCCAGGTCTCTCGTGCGGATGTACCCGTCTCTCGTACGGCGTGTATGATGTCTTGCAGCGTGGTGAGGGCATTGGTGCTACCCAATATTGCAGGTACGGCGTTGATGCTGTAGCTGGTCTTGCTGAATTGCTCGATATCAAATCCTACTGCTCTCAGTTCGGGCAGAATAGGTTCAAGTATCGTGGTGTCTGCAGAAGTTATGTCCAGAATTTCAGGGAAGAGCAGTTGTTGGCAGATGCCCTTCTGATGGCGAATCTGCTCTACTATAGTATAATATTGAACGCACGCGTGCGCGCGATGCTGGTTGACAAACATCAGTCCGTTGCGAGACGGCAGCAGGATGTATTTGCCAGCATATTGGTATGGTGTGATTCCCTCCAAAACGATGACATTGTCCTCGATGAGTGTCGGTTCTGGCGCGATATGGGGAGTGGGAGCAGATTCGTATAGTTGTCTCCAATGGGAATCCACGGCAGAGGATGCCATCGGTCGATAGGTATCTGTTGCCTTACGGAATGGATTATAGTTGGGATCAAATACGACTTTAGGTGTAGTACCATCCTCTGTTCCTGCACTATTAGTGGCGGGCATTTCCAATTCTCCCTCTCGATTGAAATCAAGTGATGGCGCCAAATTGAATTTACCCAACGACTCGCGTATGGTAGCCATCAATATCTGGAAGATAGATTGCTCGTCGGCAAACTTAATCTCAGTCTTCGTAGGATGAATATTGACATCTATCGCCTCTGGCGCAATGTCGAAGTAGATAAAGTAGGATGGGGCATAGTCGCCTGGCAACATGCCGGCATATGCTGTAGTCACGGCCTTGTGGAAATATGCGTGGCGCATAAATCTGCCATTGACGAAGAAGTATTGGTGCGAATTCTTGCTTGCCGATTCGGGTTTGCCAACAAATCCTCGAATCGAAATAATCTCATTATCGTTGGCTATATCCACCAGACCACTGGTGAACTTGTTGTTTCCTTTGCCAAAGACTGCCTCGATACGTTGTTTCTCGGTTCCGATGGGCAACTCCATCAATATCTCGTCGTTGCTGACAAAGGTGAATTGCACCATCGGATAGACGAGCACGATGTGGTAAAACTCGTTGAGCAGATTGCGGAGTTCCGTCTGGTCGGTCTTGAGGAACTTGCGTCTCGCGGGCACGTTGTAGAACAGGTTCTTCACGCGGAAGTTCGTACCTACAGGACATTGGCATGGCTCTTGCCTGATGACTTCCGAACCCTGAATCTCGATGAGAGAGCCTACTTCATCCTGCTTTCTGCGCGTTTGTACCTCGACATGTGCCACGGCACATATACTTGCGAGCGCCTCTCCGCGAAATCCCATTGTGCGTAGGGAGAAAAGGTCGGCGGCTTCGCTAATCTTGCTGGTGGCATGTCGCTCAAATGCCATTCGTGCATCCGTTTCGCTCATGCCGGTACCATCGTCGATGACCTGCAGTAACGTACGTCCGGCATCGCGCACGATGACGGTAATATGTGTGGCACCTGCGTCCAAGCTGTTCTCAACCAACTCCTTAAGGCAAGAAGCAGGTCTCTGAATTACCTCACCAGCAGCAATCTGGTTGGCTACACTATCAGGAAGCAGATGTATGATGTCCATATTATAGTACGACGTAGAACGCAACTAAAAGCATGGCTAATAGTGCTATCCAAAAGATAAGTTTGGATGTGTGTGCAGCTCGTTGTTGCTGCGACAGGTTCTTCTCGTGTTGCTCGCGGAAGGAACCACGATGCAGGTGATGCCCAGTCTCACTGGAGTCGTCATCTGTGAACCTGTTTCCCCCGTGCTGAAGGCGCGCAAGTTTTTCCTTGCGCGCCTCTTTTTCTTTGTCGTAGTAAATGGGGCGATAGTCCCATTCACGGGGTTTATTTACTTTCGGGAAAAGTACAGACATTACTTAATGATTGCTTGGAAGTCAGCATCGTCAGCGTACTTAGCGAACTCGATGTCCTTCTGTGCTTTAGCCTTCATGTCAGCATCACGTTCAACAGCTACCTTCATGTTGCTGTAAACAGCATCGCGGTCGTTGGTGCGAGCACCTACGATAGCCAGGAGGTAAGCGGTGGTAGCGTTAGGATTCTCAACAGCAGCTAGGGTCTTGCGAGCAGCAGCGTAGTCCTCGTTGAGGATTTGCTGAACAGCAGCATTGTTGGTAGCAGCGTTGCCATAAGCCTTCTGAGCAGCCTTGTAGTCACCCTTCATGGTGTAGAGGGTACCCATAGCAGCCTTGAGGTCACCGGTGGTGCCAGCAGCCTTACCGAGCTGAGCCTCAGCCTTAGCCAAGTCGCCTTGTGCCATCGAGCAGAGAGCTGCGTTGTAGTTAACGTCAGCATTGTTTGGCTCGATGCTCAGAGCCTTTGCGTAGCAACGTGCAGCCTCGTCCAGGTTGCCCTGCTCGAAGTAAATCTTACCCATGTTGTTGTATGCGCGGTAGTCGCCGAACTTCTCAGCTACCTGGTTGTAAACAGCCAGTTTCTCCTCAGCGCTCTCTACGAGAGTAGCAGCATAGAGGTACTCCTCCACGTTGAGCTCAGCAGGATTGTTCTTCAGGCAGTCCAGGATCTCCTCGTCCGACTTACCGATGAGGTCAGTGGTGAGGATGAGACGGCTGCGACGCAGAGCAGGCAGGATCTCGTTGGCGATAGTCTTGTAAACAGCGCTCAGGTTCTTGATTTGTGCCTCACGCTCCTCAGGATCGTTGTACATAGAGAGGACGCGCAGAACGAGCTCCTTGTCCTGGATGTTGCTATTCTCCATAGCAGCTTGGAAACCAGCCCAGTCCTCAGCGGTAACGTTAGCCTCGATGTCAGCAGCAACCTTGTCCTTCTTGAGTTGCTTAGCCAGGAACTGCTGAGCATTCTTTTGACGTTGATTAGCGAGCTTATCGTTCAGGTTCTCAGCACCATCCGGACTAGCGTAACCCGAAACCTCGAGTTTGTTGATAGCCTTACGATCGTTGGTGTCAGCCTCTTTGATAGCAGCTTGCAGGTCCTTCACGCTCTGAGCCTTGGTCTCAGAATTGCGGAGTGCAGATTGTTGGATGAGGAACTTGATGTCAGCCTCTTGAGTCTCCTGGATGATGCGTTGGAACTTGTCAGCGGTGAGCACAACCTCGTTGTCTTGCGCCTTAGCCAGCTTAGCAGTAGCTACGAGACCGGTAGCAGCAACGTAGTCAGGAATCTCGATGTCCTTCTTGCCATAGGTAGCCTTAAAGCGGAGCACGAGTGTGCACTTGTCCATAGCAGGAACATAATCAAAAGTAGCAGTTTGCTGATAGGTACCACCCATCTTGTAGCTGATCTGATCGCCGTTCTCTTTGATCTTCTCACCTACGTAGGTTACAGACTCAGCAACAGCCTCGCCACCCTCGTAAACGAGCACAGGAGTAACGACAACAGTAGCCTTGGTACCGAACTTCTTCACTGGGAAGGTACCGGTAATCTCAGCGGTAATCTTGTCACCTACCACGGTCAGTGGATTCGGGTTAACAACGATTTGCTCCGGCTGGATAGCGGAGCCGCAAGACGTCAAGATTGCAAGCGCAATAATTGACGCAAAGAAAAGAGTTTTCTTCATACGTATAAATTTTAGTTGTTTGGTTGAATTATTTCTATGTAATCAACATGTGATTTCGCATATTTCAGCGTGCAAAATTACAAAAAAAAAACTAAATATGCAACTTTCTTTGATTTTTTTTCGTTTTTTCGTTATTTTTTTGTATCTTTGCAGCAAATTTGTGAGAAGTAGAGTGTTGGACGGGACGATGGGAAAGGAAAATATAAGGAGTCTATAAGGGGCCTATAAGGGGCCTATAAGGGGTTCCACTGCCGACCCACTGAAATAAAAATGATAAGATGAATAGAAATATGAGAAAATTGACAGGAGTGATAATTGGCATTGTGCTGGTATTGTGCTCGTGTGGACCGAAGAAACCGACTGTGGCTGAATTGAGACAGCAAAAACATGTCGAAGATAGTCTTTCTTTGATTGCGCAAGAATCTTCGCTGGCGTATTACGACTCGCTTTTGCAGGCGTTGCTGCCTCAAGTGGATCCGATGCTGAAGTCGTTTAAGTACATCAAAGACGAGCGCTACGAAAACCACGGGCACTATATCCACAAATTGCTGCAAAGTACCAGTAATACTTCTCGCAACTTTGTGCAAGCGATTGTAAATGATGACTTTACGGCGAATGTAAAGTGCTTCTACTATGGTGCAGGGAAGATCAATATCCAGAGTGTGACCTTAGAGGCAGACAGCATGCAGGCCAACTATGGCGGCAGCAGTTTCGCGTTTGAATCAGAGGGCTGGCACGAGACGTTGACTTTGTCTGGGGAGAATGCCAGAGAATTCCTTAAATTCATTGACGCGTATCCCACGTCGCGCATATGCGTGGTGATGCAGGGTGCCAAGACGAAATATCGGTATTATTTGTCGGAAAATGATCGCAAGGCGCTGATGGAGACTCATCAATTGATAACCTGCATGAGTGATGTGCATCAATTGGAACAAATGGTTCGCCAGACCTCGTTGCAGATAGAAAAATATCAAAAACGATTAGAAAAACACTAACATTCTTGCGTATGTCGAATATTTTTTGTACCTTTGCGCTCGAATTATATTGACGTGGAGTATCAAAATGGAAGAACTGCATAAGATAGTAGCCAAAAAGATGTTGCAACTGAGGTGCTTCAGCGTGCAACTGAATAACCCGTTCATCTGGGCAAATCGTTGGAAAGCGCCTGTGTATCTGGACGATCGTAAAATTCTTTCGTACACGTACGTGCGAAACTTTATTAAATTGGAGTTGGCACGATTGATAGCAGAGCGTTATCCGGATGCGGATGTGATAGTCGGCATTGCGACGACGGCTATAGCGCATGGTGTGATGGCTGCGGAGCAGTTGGGACTGCCGTTTGTCTATGTGCATCCGTCTCCGAAGACGTACGGCATGGAGAACCAGATTGAGGGTGACCTCCGTCCCCGTCAAAAAGTAGTCATCATAGAAAATAAACTGGTAGTGGGTGACAATGCTGCTCGCGTCATCGAGGCCGTTCGCAACAACGGTTGTACCGTGTTGGGCATCGTGACGGTCTTTGATTACGAGTTCCCAATGTCAAAAAAAGCAATGGCCGATGCCGGAGTGGAGGTTCTCTCGCTATGCACAGCACGTGCGGTAGCACAAGTGGCTGAGGAAGAGAACTTTGTATCGGAAGAGAAGTTGACAGAGTTGAAAAAATGGTACAAGAATCCTACCAAATGGAAAAATAAATAGATATGGCAGAGACAAAATACGAAAGTGCAGTTCAGTCTATTCCCGCATCTGCATCTCAGGTTTATCGTGTGTTGAGCAATCTGGAGAGCCTCAATCGCGTGAAAGATTTGATTCCGAAGGATAAAGTGCAAGAGCTGGAGATAAATGCAGACTATATCCGCATGAAAGTGGAGGGCTTGGGACAGAAAATCGTCATCCGCATCGTGGATCGCATCGAGAATGATACCATCAAGTTCGGACTGGACAACATGCCCATTGAGGCAAATTTCTGGATTCAACTCAAGGAGGTCACTCCTACCGATACCAGAGTGCGCCTGACCATCAAGGCGGATATCCCATTCATGTTTAAGATGATGGTGGATAAGAAACTGCAGAAGGGATTGGATGATGCCGCTGTGATGCTGACACAGTTCCCGTATGCGCAGTGGAACTGATTGAAAATAAGTCTAATACATAAGAATAAATAATATGAAGAGACCTCGAATACATCGTGAAGGAAGGAATATCATAGTGGGATTGGTGCTGGCCATTTTTATTATCCATATCCCCATCTACATGTACTCTCCGCATTGGATTTTTGGAGTGACGTTGATACTTTGCGCCATGCTGTTGGTGTTTGTGACGTATTTCTTCCGCAATCCGATACGTGTGCTGGAGGTGGATGACCCTAATTTCATCATCGCTCCTGCTGATGGTCGCGTGGTGGTGGTGGAGCCAACTATGGAAAACGAATATTTCCATGAGGAGCGCCTGCAGGTGAGTATCTTTATGTCTCCGTTTAATGTACATGCCAATTGGTACCCGTTGGAGGGTGAAATCCTTGTTTCGGAGCACCAGAAAGGTCGTCACAAGGGGGCATGGCTTCCCAAGTCGTCCACCGAAAATGAGCGTTCGCTCGTGGTGATAGAGACTCCCAATAAGGTGCAAATAGCAGTTCGTCAGGTGGCTGGCGCAATGGCTCGTCGCATCGTAACCTATGCAAAGCCGGGCAAGCATGCGCAACGCAATTCGCACCTGGGATTTATCAAATTTGGTTCGCGTGTGGATTTGTATTTGCCGTTGGATACCGAGATGTTTGTAGCCGTTGGTGAAGCTGTGGTGGGTAATGATACCATCCTGGGCAGATTGGCAGACTCCACCAAAGAAAGTGAAAAATAATCATTTGTAAAATTATATAACCATGAATTTCAATGACTTATTTGCGCAATACAATTGCGCGCTAACCGATGCAGAGGTAAAGAATGCCGTAGCAAAGATTCTGAAAGAGCATTTTGACGAGAACAATAACCGCGAAGTTTGGAAGCAATGTCTTAACCAGATTGACCTGACCACTCTGAACGGTGAGGATACCACCGAGAAAGTGGTTCGTATGGCAAGCAAGGTGAATGATTTTACCGATAATTTCCCACCTGATGTACCTAATGTGGCCGCTATGTGCGTTTATCCGGCGCTGGTAGAGGCTGCTCACGATACATTGACCGCTCCTGTTGGTATTGCTGCTGTGGCTGCAGGTTTCCCTGCTTCGCAGACCTTTATCGAGGTGAAGGTGGCTGAGGCTGCTTTGGCTGTTAAGGCAGGTGCTACCGAGATTGATATTGTGATTTCTATCGGTAAGTTCCTGGAGGGTAACTATCAGGAGGTATTCGATGAGATTGCAGAGATTAAAGCTGCCATCCAGCCGGCACACCTCAAGGTAATCCTGGAGACTGGCGCTCTGAAGACCGCTGAGAACATCTACAAGGCCAGCCTGATTGCTATGGCTGCAGGTGCAGATTTTATCAAGACTTCTACCGGTAAGATTGCTGTAAACGCCACTCCGGAAGCTACTTACGTAATGTGCCAGGCCATCAAGGCATGGAAGGAGAAGACCGGTGTGAAGGTTTGCTACAAGCCAGCAGGTGGTGTATCGACTACCGAGGAGGCTGTTCAGCACTACACCCTGGTGAAGGAGATTCTGGGCGAGGATTGGCTCAATAACCAGTCGTTCCGCTTCGGCGCCAGCCGTTTGGCAAACAACTTGCTCACCTCCATCATGGGTGAGGAGGTTAAGTACTTCTAATGCGCAAGGGTTTTCTTCGAAATACCAGTTGGGCAATCAAGGTTGCAATGTGGGTTGGCATCGTCATGATGCTGACCCTTATTGCTGTTGTGGTCTGGGTTTTCGTCCCGGACAAGCAATCAACCGCCTCTCTCAAGTGGTTTCAGTTCATTCAGACGATGGCGATGTTCTTTTTGCCGCCATTGCTGTTGGCATGCTGCGTGAGTGAGCGCCCGAGGGAGTGGCTCTCGCTTTCGCATCGCCTGCATGGCAGCACGATTGGGATGGGGGTGGCAATTATGTTGATTGCTATTCCCGGAATCAACCTCTTGAGCTACATTAACCAGCAGATGAGTTTGCCTGCCTTCTTGGAGCCGCTGGAGCAACTGATGCGTCAGCAGGAGGAGGCTGCGGCATTGCTAACCGAGCGCTTTCTGAAGGTCAATACGATAGGCGGATTGCTGGTTAATCTGGGACTGATGGCGTTGTTACCTGCTATGGCAGAGGAACTTACGTTCCGTGGTTTGCTGGTCAGCCCTTTCCGAGTTGATGGTAGAACAGCGGTTCCTCATGCGTGGATTTGGAGTTCCGCAATCATCTTCTCTGCCATTCATTTTCAATTCTATGGTTTTGTTCCCCGAATGCTTCTGGGGGCTTTGTTTGGCTATGCCTTGTGTTGGTCTGGCAGTTTGTGGTTGCCCATGATCATGCATGGCATCAACAATGGCGTAGCGGTACTCCTTTATTATATCGCGTACACGCGCGAGATGGATGTTGACTCGCTGGATGCCATCGGCACGGCGGATACGCTGTGGTTGGGTATCCTTAGTTTGGTGCTCGTTATCCCTGCTGTATATGGATTGTATTGGGTGTCCAAGCGATACGAACGTCAATAAAAAAATAGGAGCCTCGGCTCCTATTTTCGTCTTTCTTGTACAATGAAGAGTGCCTCTTCGCGTATGTCGTTGGGTAATTCGATGTTTCGTAATTGCATGCTGCGACACCATCCTGCCACGTCCGTAGATAGCAGAGTATCAAATACATAACGTATTTCTTGTCGCTGCTCCTCGGTGTATTCGTCTGCCGATATACCGGCGAGCACATCCAGTTCCTCATCGTCGTAATAGACAATCTCGGCATTGGTTTGCAATAGCGTTTCTCGCTCGCAAACCAGGTGTGCGCCGCAGCACTCATCATCATTATTTATGATCGGACGATTTTCCATCTTCGATTCATTCGTTGTCGGTAGCATCCTCCTCGATGACGAGGTTATCGATGATGAAGTTTTGGCGGTCTGTTGTGTTCTTGCCCATGTAGAAACTGAGCAATTCGTTGACTGCATCCTCTTTGCGCAGCATCACTTGATCCAGTCGTATCTCCTTGCCAATGAAGCCCTTAAACTCGTCGGGCGAGATCTCTCCCAATCCTTTGAATCGTGTGATTTCGGGGGTGGGTTTTAGTGCTTCGATTGCTGCGAGACGCTCTTCATCGCTGTAGCAGTAGCGTGTCTCTTTCTTGTTCTTGACGCGGAATAGCGGGGTTTGAAGGATATAGACATGCCCTTTCTTGACCAGGTCGGGGAAGAACTGCAGGAAGAAGGTCAGCATCAGCAGTCGAATGTGCATACCATCCACATCGGCATCGGTGGCGATGATGACTTTGTTGTAGCGCAGTTCGTCCAGACCATCTTCGATGTTGAGGGCCGACTGTAGGCAGTTAAACTCCTCATTCTCATAGACAACCGACTTGCTCAGACCGAAACTGTTGAGTGGCTTACCGCGTAGCGAGAATACGGCTTGCGTACGCACATCGCGACTTTTGGTGATGGAGCCGGACGCGGACAGACCCTCTGTGATGAAGATGCACGACTCCTGCCGCAGGTCGTCGTCGGCCTCCTTGCTGGATTTGACGGGCTTGGAGTCGTTGTAGTGGATCTGACAATCGCGCAACTTCGGATTGTTGAGAAGGTTCTTTTTTGCACGTTCGCGAGCCGCCTTCGTAACGCCTGCAATCGCCTTGCGCTCTTTCTCGCTGTCCTGAATCTTCTGTAGCATCACCTCCGTGATTTCGGGGTGCTTGTGCAGGTAGTTGTCGAGTTGCTGCTTGACGAAGTCGTTGACAAACTTGTTGACGCTGATGCCACCCGTCGGAGACATATCTTTGGAACCCAACTTAACCTTGGTTTGTGACTCAAAGACGGGCTCCTCCACATTGATGGCGATGGCGCCAACCACGCCGTTACGGATGTCCGCCAGTTCCTGATTCTTGTTAAAGAACTCCTTGATTGTGCGACCGATAGCCTCGCGATAAGCGGCTTGATGGGTACCGCCCTGGATAGTGTGTTGACCATTGACGAACGAGAAATACTCATCGCCGGGCTGATTGGTGTGCGTGAGCGCAATCTCTATATCTTCGCCTTGAATATGGATGATCGGGTAGAGGGCATCGGCGGTCATGTTCTCTGTTAGCAGATCCAGTAATCCGTTCTTACTCAGGAACTTCTTGCCATTATAAACCAGCGCCAAACCAGTGTTCAGGTAGGCATAGTTGCGCAGCAGAGTCTCGATGTATTCCTCGCGAAAATGATAGTTTTCAAATATCCCTTTCGAGTCATCCGGCGCGAACTCAATGACGGTACCTCTGCGCTCCGAACCATTGTATGCGATTACGCCCGTATCTTCCGCCAGTTTGCCATGATGAAACTCGGCACGGCGTGTGCTGCCATCGCGGAAGGCTTGCACTACAAACTTGCTAGACAGGAAGTTAACCGCCTTCAGACCCACACCATTCAGACCCACGGATTTCTTAAAGGCCTTGCTGTCGTATTTACCGCCGGTGTTGAGTTTGGATACGGCATCTACCATCTTATCCAGCGGAATGCCGCGCCCATAGTCGCGCACGCGAACGATGCCATCTTTGATGCTGACTTCGATCACCTTGCCTTCACCCATGCGGAACTCGTCGATCGAGTTGTCGATGCTTTCTTTGATGAGGACGTAGATACCATCGTCCGAGTGGCTGCCGTCACCCAGTTTGCCGATGTACATACCCGGACGACGACGAACGTGATCCACGTCTTCCAGGTGGATGATGTTGTCGCCCGTGTAGGACACGGCGTTGATATTGATTTCTTCTTGTTCTGCCATGTGGAAAGATATTTGCGTATTTCGTATGCAAAAATTTCGTGCAAAGATAATAAAAATATATGAATTATGCAAAAAAAAGTCACCTTTAGATAGCAAAATTGATGTTTTTCTTGCGTATTTCAGAAAAAAGTCGTACCTTTGCAGTCGATTTTTGTGAATGTTAAACTAAAAACTTATTTATTATGGCAGAAATTGAAGCAAAAGTAAAGGCCATCATTGTGGATAAATTGGGTGTGGATGAGGCACAAGTAACTCCGGAGGCAAGTTTCTCCGCAGATCTGAACGCAGACTCGTTGGATACCGTTGAGCTCATTATGGAGTTCGAGAAGGAATTTGATATCACTATTCCAGACGAGGATACACAAAAGATTTCTACCGTAGGCGATGCTATCGCATACGTTGAGCAGGCTATTGCTTAATTTTTAGGCAGTAGCGGGGGATACGAGTTTACGGGAGTCCGTAGGCTCGTACTTTTGTAACCATCGCGCGAGCGCGCATGCGTGCTTATGCGCATTTATACATAGGAAATGGAAGTTAAGAGAGTTGTTGTTACTGGTTTAGGTACCATCACATCACTTGGACATAGTGTGGAGGAGACTTGGCAAGCCATGGTGGCGGGTCAAAGCGGTATTTCTACGATTACTTTATTTGATGCTACTTCGTTCAAGACGCAGATTGCTGCTGAGGTCAAGGATTTTGACCCCAGCGCTTTGTTGGAACGTAAGGATGCACGCAAACTGGACCGATTTGGGCAATTCACAATATGGGCTGCCGAGGAGGCGGTACGAGATTCTGGTTTGAATTTCGAGCTCGAGGATCGCAACCGACTGGGAGTGATTTGGGGAGGCGGAATGGGAGGATTGCGCACCTTTGAGGATGAGATTGGAGAGTATTATCGTACTGGCGGAATACCTCGTTTTAGTCCCTTCTTTTTACCTAAGTTGTTGATTAACATGGGGGCAGGCAGCCTCTCTCTGCGATACGGATTGCGTGCCGCTAGTTTTGGCGTGACATCGGCGTGCTCCTCGGCATCGCATGCTATCTGTTGCGCGTTTGACCAGATTCGTCTGGGACGTGCAGATGTCATGCTCACCGGTGGAGCCGATGCAGATATCACGCAGGGAGGAATAGGCAGTTTCAATGCCATACACGCTCTTTCGACTCGCAACGATTCGCCGGCCACGGCTTCGCGTCCTTTCTCGGCAAGTCGAGATGGATTCGTGATGGGCGAAGGTGCCGGTTGCTTGATTCTGGAGGAACTCGAGCATGCCAAGGCGCGTGGCGCCAAGATTTATGCCGAACTCGTCGGAAGCGGCATGACCTCGGATGCTTACCACATGACGGCGCCTGATCCCGAGGGAAACGGTGCTGCGCGTGTCATGTTGGCGGCCATACATGATGCCGGAGTGCATCCGGATGTGGTGGATTATATCAACACACATGGTACCTCTACACCTCTTGGCGATTTGGCGGAACTGACTGCTATTCAGCGAGTTTTCTGCAATCATGCGTATGAACTCAATATCGATTCCACCAAGTCTATGACTGGTCATGCCTTGGGAGCCGCCGGAGCAATTGAGGCGATGGCTACCATCATGGCGCTCTATACCGGTATCGTGCCGCCTACCATCAACCATGAGCCCGGGGATGAGGATCCGAATATCGATTATCAACTCAATTTCACGTTCAACCAAGCACAGCAGCGAGACTTGCGCTATGCGATGTCCAACACCTTTGGATTCGGAGGACACAACGCGTGCTTGCTTTTTAAGAAGTATTAAAAAGTCCTGTTAGTCGGGGACTTACTATTTATTAACAATTTAAATTTTAAGGTATTATGATTACAAAAATTGGTGAAAATGCAGGCGCTATTTGGGCTGCACTTCAAAACGGAGAACTGACATTGAAGGCGCTGAAGAAGGCTACTAAACTCAAGAACGACGACCTCAACCTCGCGCTGGGTTGGCTCGCTCGTGAGGGCAAGATTGCTTTCGCTGTAGCTGAGGATGATACTACTGTTAGCCTTTGCTAATTTTATGGGTTAGAGTTTGGGGGCGCCCCCAACTCTAACCCATGTTATCTCACTACATTGTCACTACATTGCTTATGTGATACTGAACCCTTAATTAGATTTGATAACTATGATAGTAGCAATTGTTGGCGCCAGTGGCGCTGTTGGACAAGAGTTATTGAAGGTGCTTGAGGAGCGTCGATTCCCTGTCACCGAACTGCGTTTATTTGGCTCGCAGCGTAGTGCGGGGCAGGAGTATGTTTTCAAGGGAAAGAAAGTTCCTGTGCGTCTCCTTCGTCATGGAGATGATTTTCAGGGTGTAGATATTGCCTTCACCTCAGCGGGGGCAGGCGTTAGCCGAGAATATGCTGAGGATATCACGCGTTTTGGTGCCGTGATGATTGATAACTCCAGCGCTTTCCGTATGGATCAGGATGTACCTCTGGTGGTGCCGGAGTGCAATGCCGAGGATGCTATGATTCGCCCGCGTGGCATCATTGCCAATCCTAACTGCACTACGATTATGATGGTTGTGGTGCTCCAATGCTTGGAGCGTTTGAGTCACATCCGTCGCATCCACGTGTCCAGTTACCAGGCTGCCAGTGGTGCTGGTGCGCAGGCAATGGCAGAGTTAGAGCAACAGTATCGTGAGGTACTGGATGGCAAGCCGGCTACCGTCAATAAGTTTGCTTACCAATTGGCATACAACGTCATTCCACAGATTGATGTCTTCTGTGACAACGGATATACCAAGGAGGAGATGAAGATGTTCAACGAGACCCGCAAAATCATGCACACCGATGCTGCATGTTCGGCTATGTGTGTGCGTGTTCCGTCTTTGCGTAGTCACTCCGAGTCCGTTTGGGTGGAGACTGAGCAGCCGGTTAGTGTGGAGGCGTTCCAGGATGCTATCCGCAACGGTCAGGGTGTGCAACTCATGGATGATCCAGCCAACAAAGTCTATCCTATGCCTTTGTTCCTGGCGGGCAAGGATGATGTGTATGTAGGTCGTGTCCGAAAGGATCTTGCCAATGATAATGGCCTGACATTCTGGCTGGTAGGAGACCAGATTAAGAAGGGGGCTGCCCTCAATGCGGTACAGATTGCCGAGTGGCTCATTGCCAATGATAATACCCTTGTTGAGAAGTAAAACGGTAATATAGACCAATTTCCTACGTGATACTATTTTCGTGGGTCGTTCGTGGGTCGTTCGTGGGTTGACCGACACTCGGCCGTGGGTCAGATGTAGGTCAAAAAAAAGAACTAAAGACCAAAACGTGCGTAGCACACCAAACTTTGAAACGTTGCGCAAGCAACATCCAAACATGAGCGAAGCGAATACAAACATAGAGATTATGGCACCGGTTGGGTGCTGGGAGAGTCTGGCCGCAGCAATTGAGGCAGGAGCCACCAGTGTGTATTTCGGTATTGAGCACCTGAATATGCGCTCTCGCTCATCGGTCAATTTTACCACCGAGGATCTGCACCGGATTGTTGCCATCTGCCGTGAGGCGGGTGTCAAGACGTATCTGACGCTCAATACGGTCATGTATCCTGAGGATCTCAGTCTCATGCGTGAGATTGTGGATAATGCCAAGACTGCCGGTTTGGATGCGATTATTGCCAGCGACATTGCTGTCATGCAGTATGCCAACGAGGTCGGCGTGGAGGTACATCTGTCCACCCAACTCAATATCGCCAACACCGAGGCGCTCCGATTCTACGCGCAGTTTGCTGATGTGGTGGTGCTGGCGCGCGAACTCAACATGGAGCAGGTGACATCCATTTATCGAGACATCATCGAGCAGGATATTCGTGGACGTCATAGCGAACTCATCCGCATCGAGATGTTCTGCCATGGTGCGTTGTGTATGGCGGTTAGTGGAAAGTGCTATTTGAGTTTGAATAACTATGGTGCCAGCGCCAATCGAGGGGCTTGTGTGCAGGTCTGCCGACGCAGTTATACTGTACGTGATACCCAGACCGGCAATGAGTTGGATATTGATAACCAGTATATTATGTCTCCTAAGGATCTGAAGACAATTCATTTCCTCAACAAGGTGCTGGATGCTGGAGTACGTGTGCTCAAGATTGAGGGACGTGCACGCGGACCTGAGTATGTCAAGACTGTTGTCTCTTGCTATCGCGAGGCGGTTGAGGCTTGGCAAAATGGTGAGTATCGTGAGGATGGCATCACCGAGAAGATTGCTGCGTGGGACGAGCGCCTGGCTCGTGTCTTCAATCGTGGGTTCTGGGATGGATATTATTTGGGACAGCATTTGGGCGAGTGGACACACGATTACGGATCGCGTGCTACCAGAAAAAAGGTCTTCGCCGGCAAGTGTACCAATTTCTTTAAGAAACTTTCTGTGGCAGAGTTCTATATCGAGGCTACGGATGTAGTCCGCGAGGGAGATGAGTTACTGGTTACGGGCGAGACGACGGGTGCTTACGAACTGGTTGCTAACGAGTTACACAATAGTAAGGGAAATATCTGCCCCGAGATTCACAAGGGAGCATATTTCTCTATCAAGACTGATCGATTGATTCATCGAGGAGATAAACTGTTCGTCTTATGCCCAACTTCTTGCCAATAGTATCTACGCCACTCACCGAGGTCTGGACCATGTGGACCATGCTCGCTTTGCTCGTTTGTGGGGTGTTGTCGATTGCAGGGCAACCGGGGTTTTTGTTGGTGGCGTTCCGAGGTGTCTTCACCAAGATGGAGCGAACCTATAGTGATGCAGGTCGCAGTTGGATGAATGTGATAGGATGTACCATCTTTCGCGTGGGGGTGTTGGCAATGGCATTGTATGTGTTCTTCTTCGAGAGTGGAGACTTTGTGATGTGGAGGTATTGGGTGTTGGTGCTGCTGATTTTGGGATTGGAATTGCTCCGATGGGGATGTTCGATGGCGGTTACCTACGTCTTTGGACTGAGGCAGGGATTGGATGAATCACGTGCCTACTATGATAACCTGTGGCTGGTGTCGTCTGTTATCTTGTATCCTGTCACCTTGCTCATGATCAATTGGGGAATAGGTACTGGTGGATGGATTGCGATGTGCTCGTTGTTCTTGTTTTTTTTGATTACGCTTACAGTTCGACTCTTCCGCGTGTACGTGGTTAAGTGGACATCCGTAATTTATATATTGTTGTATGTGGTTACATTAGAGGTTTTGCCTATTATTGGCCTGTGTATTGCTATTGAGGCGTGGCTCTAATGTGTAAATGATAATTGGATATGTCTGTAAAGAAAGTATTGGTTTCTCAGCCTCGTCCGGCTACAGAACGAAATGTGTATAGCGACTTGGAGTCGCGTTTTGGGGTGTCGATTGACTTTCGCCAATTGATTCATATCGAGGGACTTAGCGCCAAGGAGTTCCGCCAGCAGCATATTAATCCTCTGGATTATACTGCTGTCTTGTTCAACTCCCGTGTGGCAATTGACCATTTCTTCAGTCTCTGCAGGGAATTGCGTGTTGAGGTGCCCGACACGATGCACTACTACTGCATTTCCGAGGCTGTCGGTAATTACCTGCAGAAGTACATCAACTACCGAAAGCGCAAGGTCTTCTTTGGGGAGAACAACAAGTTTGAGGACTTGCTACCGGCTATGTATCGTCGTCCGCAGGAGAAGTATATGATGGTCATGTCGGATGTCAGCAACGACGATACCATTCGTATGTTTGCCGAGCACGACATCAATATCCAGCCGGCAGTGGTCTATCGTACCGTTGCCACTGAGTGGCCTAAAGATGAGCCGTTTGACTACGATATGGTGGCGCTGTTTACGCCCAGTGGAGTAGGCTCTATTCTGCAGAATTTTCCTAACTTCCAGCAGGGAAATATCCTGTTCGCATGCTTTGGTGCGAATACGATTCAGGCTGCCGAGACTGCCGGTATTCGTGTGGACATCAAGGCACCTACACCGGAGTGTCCTTCCATTGCTGCCGCTATTGCTAAGTATCTGGAATCTAATGCTTAAGCATGCCGAATAATAGTTTCCATAAGTCCGAGCGCTTGTGCGGAGAGATTCGCATCAAGGAGTTGTATCGTCGAGGCACAAAGTTTGTGACTTGGCCTCTGCGTGTGACCTATCGTCAGGAGGAAGAAGGCTGCTGTACCGGTGTTCGAGTGCTGATTTGGGCACCAAAATCCATCTTTAAGCATGCTGTGGATCGCAATCGCATGCGTCGCGTGATGCGTGAGGCATACCGACTCAATAATGCGCCTCTGGATGGGCTACATATGCAGATTTCCTTCGTCTATATGGATAAGGAGCAGCAACCATATGCCATCATCGAGAAGGCGATGCGAAAAGCTATAGCCAGAATTGCTAAAACTGTCCACCATGAGTAATGTCGATACCACTCAGGCTGTTGGTTGGCGCCGTTGGCTGCGCAAAGCATTTCTGTTGCCGGTTTATTTCTACCGCTATTGTATTTCGCCGCTCACTCCGCCCAGTTGTCGATACACACCTACTTGCAGCCAATATATGGTGGAGGCGGTACTCAAATATGGGATTTTCAAGGGCGGATGGTTAGGAATCAAGCGTATCTGCCGATGCCATCCTTGGGGAGGTAGTGGATACGACCCAGTGCCATAAATAATTCACAAACTTACAAATTGATCATCTGATGCGTATTGATATTATTTCTGCTTGTCCGGAGTTGTTGGATAGTCCTCTGAATCACTCCATTGTGCAGCGAGCCAAGGATAAGGGGCTGGCTGAGATTTACGTGCATAATCTTCGTGATTATACGCTAGATAAGCATCGTAAGATTGACGACTATGCCTTTGGATTTGGGGCTGGTATGGTGCTTCAGGTCGAGCCAATCGATCGTCTTATCACGAAGTTGACGAGCGAGCGTCACTACGATGAGATTATCTTTACTGCCCCTGATGGTGAGCGTTTTACGCAGCGTGAGGCGAATCGTTTGTCGATGGCAGAAAATATTCTGATTCTCTGTGGGCACTACAAGGGAGTTGACCAACGCGTGCGCGATCATTTTATCACGCGTGAATATACAATCGGAGATTTTGTATTGACCGGTGGAGAGATGCCGGCGGCAATCATGACGGATGCTATTGTGCGTTTGTTGCCTGGGGCGCTGGGAGACGAGACGAGTGCTTTGAGTGACTCGTTTCAGGACGGATTGTTAGAGCCGGGTGTTTATACTCGTCCGGCGGAGTACCATCCTCTTTCCAATCCCGAGGAGACGTGGACTGTTCCAGAGATTTTGTTGAGTGGTCATCAAGCGAAGATAGAGGAGTGGATGTATGAGGAATCCCTTCGCCATACAGCCGCCCGCCGTCCCGACCTCCTGGAGGACTAAGGATTATTGACTCGTGTGAGCAATCAGAACATTTTGTTAAACTCCTTCGGAGTGGGGCATTCAAAGTGCACGGTTTGCTCAGTGGCGGGGTGGATGAACTCCAGCACGCGTGCATGCAGACAGAGACGATCGATTGGCGACTCATCATTGCCATGACCATACTTGCGGTCGCCTACCACAGGATGACCCTTGGATGCCATGTGAACGCGAATCTGATTGGTGCGACCTGTTTCCAGATTCAACTCTACCAAACTGTAGGACTCGTTGTCTTTTACTATCTTATAGTTGGTGACAGCCTTCTGCCCACCATCATCTACCGGTGAACTATACACCATTGCGTTCTTCTTGTCCTCTGTAAACCACGACACGATCTGACCTTCCTTCTCGCCAAAGCGTCCTTCTGTTACTGCCACATAGGTGCGCTTGGTGACGAGTTGGCGCCAGTATGTTCGCATATACTCCTGTAGTTCAGGCGTTTTTGCGAACACCAGCAGTCCACTGGTCTCGCGGTCAAGGCGATGAACCGTATAGATGCCTGCTCGCTGGTTTTGACGGCGAACATATGCCTTCAGAATACTGAAAACGGTCGTTTCTGTTGACCCCGGATAGGTTGCTACAGTCAGCAATCCAGGCTTCTTCTCTACCACAATGAGGTAATCGTCTTCATAGACGATTTTCAGTTTCGGATGGGTCAGTTCCTGATTTCCTTTGCCAGCCACGATGGTTACCTGATCTCCTACATGCAGAGGGGTGTCGTGTCGTGTTTGGATTCCGCCATTGACCATGACGACGCGTCGCGCCAGCAGTCCCTTCACATTGTTTCGACTGCCACCATACTTAGCCATCAGGAAATCCAGCAAAATGCTTTCCTCGCTGACTCGTAATTCAGTATTATTCTTTTTGCGTATGAACATATGTTTGTTTAAGTTATTCTTTCTCAAATAGTTGTGTAAATTGGAATGCCACTCCGTCAAATAGTCCTTTGTCTGTCAGTTTGAGTTCCGGAATGACACTCAAACTCATGAATGCCATTGTCATGAATGGTGCATGATACTTGCATCCGATACGTGCCGCAACACTCTTGAGTTGCGTGTGGCGCTTTGCTATCTTGATGCCATCGCGATAGGACATTAGTCCGGCGATTGGCAACGCCAGTTCGGTGCACTCGTGTCCATCGTATACCACCAGACCGCCCTTCATCTCGATGACGGTATTGATGGCCTGCACGATGTCCTCGTCATTTACACCTAATGCGATGATATTGTGCGAGTCATGTCCGATAGTAGATGCTATCGCACCTTGCTTCAAACCGAATCCCTTGATGAATCCCACCACAGGTTTGGATTTGGAGTGACGACTCAGGCAAACCAGTTTCAGCACATCCTGCTTGGTGTCGGAAACCACATATCCATCTTTCACCAACGGATTGACTAACAGTTGTTTCGTCTGTAGTGAACCTTCTGTGGTGCCGATTACCTTCAGTTTGCCATCTTGTGCTTTCACGCGTATATCATCTATGGTGATAGGCTCTGCCAGGAAGTGGTTCGGATAATTGGTATCGATAGGCGAGTTGTCCAGTATGAGGTTGCTGGTGTGGATACCATCTGCACATACCTGCACGCCGTCGATATAAACGTCTTGTACGTTAAATTCACGCAGGTTATCCACGGTGATGAAGTCTGCCGGATCGCCCTCTTGCAGCAAGCCGTGTGTCAGACCATAGTGGCGAACAGGGGTGACGCATGCTGCCGTCAGCACATCCCAGAGTGGGATATTGCGATTGATGGCGCGGCGGCAAAGTTCGTTCATGTAGCCATGTGTGAGTTCGTCAGGATACTTGTCATCCGAACAGAACATGACGTGCGAAGAGTCCTCGGCGATAATCGGAGCAAGTGCTTCGAAATCACATGCAGCACTTCCTTCACGAATTTGCACGTACATGCCCTTTTTCACACGCTCTCTTGCTTCCTCCAGAGTGGTACATTCGTGATCGGTACTAACGCCGGCACCAATGTAGGTATCCAGTTGCTCGCCGGTCAATCGTGGTGCGTGACCATCTACAATCTTACCTTCTGCCAGCGTGGCGTTTATCTTCTCAATGGTTTGCTGATCGTTGTTGAGCACACCCGGTACGTTCATCATTTCGCCCAGTCCATACACCTCGGGGCGACGTAGCAATTGCGCCACAGCGGCTTGATCCAACACAGCACCAGAGGTCTCAAATGGGGTAGCAGGTACGCAACTCGGCGCCGCAAAGTGGAAGTGGAATTTTACCTTCTTTCCGCTGTTGATCATATAGTCAACTCCCTCAACACCAAGTACATTAGCTATCTCATGCGGATCGGTAATCACACCTATGGTACCTTGCTCGACCGCCAATCGTGCATAGTATTCCGGCAAGGTGAGCGTCGATTCGATATGGATGTGTGAGTCTATGAATCCGGGCATGTAGTAGGGCGCATGCTGGGGTACCAATGCCTCGCTAATCTTCACAATCTTGCCGTCCTGGATCTGCAGTTCACCATCAAAGATGCGACGATTCAGCACATCTACGATGTGTCCGTATTTGAGTTCGACCTTGTTTTTCTGGGTTAGCAGTTTCTCCTGCTGAGCGCGATTGAGTTTCAACTGATGGATGAGTGCTTTCTCCTGTTTTTTCAGGTTCACTTCGCGACGTCCGTCTCGGCGCAGCTGGATGTCCATGAAGATTTGCAATAGACTTCTTGCCTGCTCCGGTGTGGCTACCCAACCATAATCTTCGGCTTGCGTCATCTTGAGCCATGCTATTTGTGCTGAGCCGTTCACCAGCAAGAACACAAAATTGAGCATGATGAGGAAGATATTCGGTTGTGGCAGTATGGAGAAGAAGATAATGCCGGACACACTATAGAGTACCCAATACACCCAGGCATCGTTCTTCTTGTAGATCATCCAATAGTTTGCCAGGAAAGAGGTGGCAAATACCACACCACCGGTAATCTTGATGGCGATGCCATCGGTCCAGCCATTATGAGCGGAATAAGTGGCAATCACATAGTCGATTGCGATGAGGGTGAGTGCTGCTGCCAAGGACAGAAGTAGCTCTTTCTTATTAAGGAACGCGGGCGTGAACTCGCCATCTTCCTCCTTTGGATTCACCAGATTCTGTCGCCAATTGATGAGCGACTTGATTTGGAATGGAGCGAAGATGCACAGATATAGTATGACTTGGTCGTATTGCTTGTTTAGGAAGAATTGCACAGACAATAGTACCGACATGATGACGCCGGCATAGAATCCCATGTAGTTGATAGGATTCTTGATAGTCAGGACATATGCGGTACCAATGATACTCGCAGGAATACCAATGATGAAAGCCAGACTATCCCACTGTAGCAGGTGTATATCAGGGTTGACTGCCTCAATGAGGAAGAGTAGCAGGAATAGTGCTGCGAATATACCCAGGGATATTAATGTTTGTAATCCCAGTTCCTTGATGAGCGTGTTTTTATTCATGGTATTGAGAATAATGTGCTATATGTTTTTCATAGAAGGGAAAAAAACAAAAAGAGGCAAGCCATTTGGCTCGCCTCTTTTTATTGTTCTTACTTGCGGCGATTGCCGTAGCGAGACATGAACTTATCAACACGTCCTGCGGTATCGACGAGTTTCGACTTACCGGTATAGAACGGGTGACTGGTGTTCGAGATTTCGAGTTTGATGAGCGGATACTCAACGCCGTCAATCTCAATGCTGTCCTTCGTAGCAGCGGTAGAGCGGCTGAAGAACTGAGTACCATCAGACATATCTTTGAAAACTACAACGCGGTAGCTCTCTGGATGAATTCCTTGCTTCATAAAATTTCTTCAAAATTTTCTGGAGTCTTGGCTTCGCCGAGTTGTGTAAGCGAGCTTACACTTGTCTCGCACAAGACTTCATAATTAAACTTAACCGCAGCTTACTCAGCTACAACATTCAACTTAATCTCAGCCTTAACCTCTCGGTGGAGACGTGCGTATGCCACGTGCTCGCCCAGCTCCTTAACAGCCTCGATGGTGATAATCTTCTTATCTACATTGAGCCCCTGCTTCTCCAGAGCCTCTGCGATCTCAGCGGTGGTAACGGTACCGAAGATTTTGCCATCCTCGTTAGCCTTAACAGCTACAGTTACTACGGTCTCAGCGAGCTTAGCAGCCAGTGCCTGTGCGTCAGCCAGAAGCTTAGCCATCTTGTGAGCCTGCTGCTTCATGTTCTCGTGCAGTTGCTTGAGGTTGCTCTCGTTAGCAATCACAGCAAACTTGTTAGGGATGAGGTAGTTACGTCCGTAGCCATCCTTAACCTTCAGTACATCATTCTTGTAGCCCAGATTAGCTACGTCTTGAATCAAAATTACTTCCATAATTGTTTCCTTTCGTAGTTAATTGTTTTACTTCATGAGGTCGGTTACGTATGGCAGGAGTGCCAAGTGACGAGCCTTCTTAACAGCCTGAGCAACCTTGCGCTGGTACTTCAGCGATGTTCCAGTGATACGGCGAGGGAGAATCTTACCCTGCTCGTTGAGGAACTTCTTGAGGAACTCAGGATCTTTGTAGTCGATGTACTTGATACCGCTCTTCTTGAAACGGCAATACTTTTTCTTCTTCTGGTCCGTAGTTTGCGGAGTCAGATAACGAATTTCATCATTCTGTGCCATGATTAAGCCTCCTTTTTAAGATTAGCGTTACGACGTTTCTCAGCATACTCGAATGCGTACTTGTCCAGACGGGTAGTGAGGAAGCGCAGAACGCGCTCATCACGACGGAAAGCAGTCTCGAGAGTTGCGATAACCTCAGGTTCTACATCAAATTGCAGCAAGGCGTAGAATCCCGTTGTTTTGCCTTGGATAGGATATGCGAGTTTGCGCAGACCCCACTCCTCATGGTTCAGAATGGTACCACCATTCTCCTTGAGAAGGTTCTCGAATTTTTCTACCGCTTCCTTCATCTGTGGCTCAGACAAAACGGGAGTAAGCACGAAAGCGGCTTCGTAATGATTTAACATAATGTTAATTGAATTTTGATTAATAATAATTGTTATTTATGCCCTCGTTCGTCGCGTGAGAAATGACCATTTGGGCGGAGCCATAATGGCAGATATACTCGACCGACCGAGAAAAAGCGTGCAAAGGTACTGAAAATATTTGACATACGCAAATTTTCCGGCACAAAAAATTCATTTTGTTGTGTGAATGTGCTAATTTTGCGTGTTAATTGTCTCCAGAAGGTCGTGTTCAGCGTCATAAACAGGACTGCTGATACCCAGGAAATTGAGCACAGTATGGAAGACGTAATGCTGGTCGATAACGACGCCTTCTGTGGTGGGTTTGGGTGTGCGGAAGTCGTCTGACATCCATAGCAGGAACGGAATCTCGTATTGCTCACGTGGTGCCATTTTGAGTGGTGCTCCGTGCATGAAAAGTCCATTTTCGCCCAGCGATTCGCCGTGGTCGGAGACATATAGGATTGCCGTATGGACGTCCGAAATGGTGCGCAGACTATCGATTAGCGAGGCGAGACAATCGTCCAGATAGCGTATGGTGTTGTCGTACGCATTTCGCAGGTGCTCCGGCTCCTCTTGCGCACGCTCCACTCGTGTGCAGACGGGCGCGAAATATTCATAGGACTCAGGATATTGTCGCTGATAATCAGGGCCATGACTGGTATTGGTGTGCAGAACGATGAGTGTCTTGGCACTCAGACTCTGCATGATGCGCTCTTTGATGCCTCGGAAAAGTATCTCGTCGTATAGTTCGCCCTCGATTCCGGTAGCAGCGGCTAACTGACGAATGGACTGAATATCAGATATATGTAGAGGGGGTTCGCCCCAGTTGTGTGTGCGCCATGCTACATCTACTCCGGTTCGGTAGAGGTAATTGGGCAGAATCTCGTACAATCGACGGGATGGTTGGTGCTCCAGGATGCACTTGACTCCGGCTGTGGTGTAGGTGGCGCAGGCATTGGCAGGGTAGGTGATGAGATCTGGAATGAGGGACAGGCGTGGATTTGTTTCTCGCTCATAACCATAGAGTTGGAAGTTGGCACGTCGTGCCGATTCTCCAATCACAAGCACGATCGCGGCACGCTCTGAGTCGGCAATGGAGGCGTCCGGAAGGAGAATTTCATCCTTGTTCTGATTGTGGTGGTGCTTGGCGTGCAGACTGCTGTTGACCACATACGACCAAGGCATGATGAGTCCTCCCAATTCGGTATCGTATTTGCCAATCCAGAGTACCTGATTGAGATTGATTAGCACGAGTACGGCAGAGAGCAGTAGCGAACCCAGACACGACCAACCAAAGATGCGCCATTTGTCTGCGTGGATACGTTGGTAAAGAACATAACCACAGGGGATTACACCCCATAAGGCGATGCTGATCCATAGTTTGGTGTTGAAGAATCCACTCGCCTCGCTGTATCGTGTGTTGAAGATATTGCTCATCATGGCTTCGTCCATCAGATTGTGGTAGGTGACGACGAAATAGACGCAGATTCCACTTAGCAGAAACAGTGTGGCAATCAGTATTTTACCAGCTTTGCGCAGCAGTTGCAGCAGCAGGTAGAAGACCAGAAAATGAAGTGCCAGCATGACGATAACCAGACTGCCGATGAAGAATGTCTGTTGCCATGGGTTGGCCTCCAGATGTTCGGCAACAAATCGGAAGAACGGAATGTTGAAAAGCAACAGGTTGAGTACACTCAGTATGGCTGCAAATGCGTATGTGGGCAAGGATTTTCTCATGCTTTGAATATTTGGCTGCAAAGGTACGAAAAAAATGTGAAATGTGCAAGAGAAATCGTTGTAATGGTTCGGTAAGGGTCAATGGAAGTATCAAAAAATATCAATTATCCTGCGGTCATCCTGCGGTCATCCTATGGTCATCCTATGGTCATCCTATGGTCATCCTATGGTCATCCTACGGTGGAAGATGCGTAAGACGTAGGAAAATAGCCAGTTGATCATGCGAGTTTTTTTAGAAGGAGGAACCCAGTAGCATCGCAGGTAAAGCGAAGCGGCGTCCAAAGAATAGGCAAGGAATAAGCAAGGGATGTAGAGAAAAAACAGATTTTTTTTGCAAAAGGCTTGCGTATGTCGTTTTTTTTTACTAACTTTGCAGCCGATTTTGTGTGCGTGTGCGCATATGAGCGCGTTACGCGTAATTATAAGGAGATAAAGGAATCTTACCTGAGAGGAAAATGGGAGAATGGAGAAGGAAGGTGGGAGGGGAAGATGAGGAAAGAAAGTGGGAAAGGAAGATGGGAGAGGAAGAAGGGGAAGGTATATAGAAGATAATGTCAAATAGAATTAAATTAATACAAAGATATGGAAGAAAATCAAGAAAAGTATGATGGTTCAAGTATTCAAGTGCTTGAAGGATTAGAGGCGGTTCGTAAGAGACCGGCTATGTACATCGGCGATATTTCGCAGAAAGGTCTTCACCATCTGGTGTATGAGGTTGTGGATAACTCAATCGATGAGGCGTTGGCAGGTTTCTGTAACACAATCTCTGTGACAATCAATGAGGATAATTCGATAACCGTGCAGGATAACGGACGTGGTATCCCAGTGGATATGCACCCGAAAGAGCATCGTAGCGCCCTGGAGGTGGTTATGACTGTACTCCACGCCGGTGGTAAGTTTAATAAGGATAGCTATAAGGTGTCCGGTGGTTTGCATGGTGTGGGTGTGAGTTGTGTGAACGCACTCTCGACCAAGTTGCACGTGGAAGTTTGCCGTGGTGGTAAGGTTTATATGCAAGAGTACGCCAAGGGTAAGCCGACTTGCGAGGTGCACGTGATAGGTGAGTACAACGAGGCAGAGCGCGGTACCGGTACCAAGGTGCAGTTCTGGCCGGATGGCAGCATTTTTACCGAGACGGTGTATGTGTATGATATTCTGGCAAACCGTATGCGTGAGTTGGCATTCCTGAATGCCGGCATTCATATTACGCTGACCGATCGAAGAGTTGACCTCACTCCTGCCTCCTCTGCAGAGGGCGAGGGAAGTGAAATTCCTGACGGAATTCCGTACAAGCACGAGATCTTCTATAGTGAGAAGGGTCTGAGCGAGTTTGTTCGCTACATTGATAATACCCGTACTCCGCTCATTAGCGAGGTTATCCACCTGAATACCGAGAAGTATGGCACTCCTGTGGAGGTGGCGATGATCTACAATACCGACTACAATGAGAATGTGCACTCGTATGTGAACAATATCAATACCATCGAGGGTGGTACTCACGTGGCAGGTTTCCGTGCGGCACTCACTCGTGTGATGAAGAAATATGCCGAGGATAGTAAACTGCTGGAGAAGGCTAAACTGAAAGATAAGGAGGGTAACTCGACTATCGATCCGAATGACTTCCGTGAGGGTCTGACGGCTGTTATCTCTGTGAAGGTGGCTGAACCGCAGTTTGAGGGACAGACGAAGACCAAACTGGGTAACAGCGAGGTTGCCGGTATGGTTAGCCAGGCAGTGGCTGAGGCGCTGACCGACTATCTGGAGGAGCATCCGGATGATGCAAAGAGGATTGTAGAGAAGGTGATTCTGGCGGCTCAGGCTCGTATCGCGGCTCGTAACGCTCGTCAGAGTGTGCTGCGTAAGAGTCCGCTGAGCGGTGGTGGTCTGCCTGGTAAGTTGGCTGACTGCGCATCGAAGGATCCTTCGGAGTGTGAGTTGTTCCTCGTCGAGGGAGACTCTGCAGGTGGTACAGCCAAGACCGGTCGTGATCGTGTTCACCAAGCTATTCTGCCTCTGCGTGGTAAGATTCTGAACGTGGAGAAAGCTATGGAGCACAAAGTGTTCGAGAGCGAGGAGGTACGTAATATCTTCACGGCTCTGGGAATCACCTTCGGTACTGAGGATGATCCTAAGGCTCTGAATCTGAGCAAGATTCGCTATCATAAGGTAATCATCATGGCGGATGCCGATGTGGATGGTGCGCATATTGCTACGCTGATCATGACACTCTTCTTCCGTCACATGAAGGAGGTAATCGAGCAAGGTCACCTCTATATCGCGATGGCTCCACTCTATATGTGCTCGAAGGGTAACTACAAAGAGTATTGCTGGAATGACCAACAGCGCTTTAACTTCATCCAGAAGTATGGTAATGGCGACGAGAAACTGATTAAGACTCAGCGTTATAAGGGTTTGGGTGAGATGAGTGATGAGCAGCTGTGGGAGACTACTATGGATCCAGAGCGTCGTATGCTCAAACGCGTGACTATCGAGAATGCTGCCGAGGCAGATCGCACGATCGCTATGCTGATGGGTGATGATGTGGCTCCACGTCGTGAGTTCATAGAGGAGAATGCTACTTACGCCAATATTGATGCGTGATGAAGATTGCGGTTTATTGTAGCGCGAAAGACCAGATAGGAGAGGAATATCTGAGTCTGGGAGATGTGTTGGGCACATGGATTGCAACCAATGGCCACGCCTTGGTCTATGGTGGTGCCACCGGCGGCTTGATGACACGTACCAGCGAAGCTGCTAAGCGAGCAGGCGGCTATGTGATTGGCGTTTGCCCGGAACGTGTGAGGTTAGCTCATCGATTGGCATCCAATTGTGACGAACTGTACGAGGTGGGCACCATGAATGAGCGCAAGCAGAAGATGAAGGAGTTGGCGGATTGCTTTGTTTGCCTTCCGGGCAGTTATGGTACGCTGGATGAGATGTATGATGTGATAGCCAGCGGAACTGTAGGAGAACATCGCAAACCATGCTATATCCTGAATTATCAGGGGTTCTATGAGGGACTTCGTCAAGAGGCTGAACATATGCGTTCGCTACGCTTCCTGCCACAACAAGAAAGCTACAAGCCGATGTTTGTCAATACATTAGATGAACTGTTTGAAATGCTGAAAGCATAAATATTAACATTGTAATTGGTTTTAAGGATGAATTTTTATTATCTAAAGGCCTTATTGAGTCGCCTGTTGATGACGACGGAGAAGTTTGAGAAAGTGGTGAAGGCGATGCCTGATAAGACTCGTCGCTATCATGCTGTTGAGACTTCGAACGAACTGCGTGAATATAAGACACTTAACGACTTGTTCGCCAGCGGTCCGTATGCGGAAAATCAAAAGAAAGCAAAGCAGCTGGAACAACTTCGTACCAATCGTAAGGTGAAGTTATACAATCGTCTGTTGCTGAATAAGGATTTGCAGGATTTTCTCCGCTTTGTGACGGATCCTGAGCATATGGAGCAACTGCAAGATGCTGATGCTGTGAAGGCCAGCGCAGAACTGCAACGCATGAAGAAGGTGGAGAAATCTTCTAATCTGCGTGCATGGCAAGGATTGGAGCAGTCTGCAGAGGTGCTCCAATATCTACAACTGCGCAAGGAGGTAATAGACTATAGTAAGGAACTAAAGCGCCTGAAGGAACTGAGCGCCAATGATGACATTCAATTCTTCCTCTCACAGGATAAATCGCAGATTCAGCGATTTGATAGTGTGGAGCAAATCTACGAGGAGGACTTTGATGTGAATCCGATGGGTAAGAGTTGGCAGGCAGGTTTTGTCTATCCTTCAGCGGATTTCAAGTCCGTCCATTCTTATACCAATGAGGTGCAATCCTACGTGGGCGGCGCTAATGTGGAGGTTCACGATAGTAAGCTCTTAATCCATACTCGCAAGAGTAAAAATCAGGCTCCGGCATGGCATCCTACCAAGGGCATGATTATGACGGATTTTGATTATACATCCGATGTCATCAATAACAAGGATCAATTAGTATTGACCGAGGGCAGTATTGTGCAGGTGAAGGCTCAATGTCATGGTTTCCTCAATCATGGTATCTACCTAAGAAGTGCTAATCATGTGCCGTTCATCTCGGTGTTTAACTACACAGGACTGAAGATGTATTGCGGTCTGAAAAGCAACGTCAAAGATGAAGAGTACCTGCATGAATTGGAAGGTTTGCAACCTCTTCATACCATGATCTTTACCGTGGTTTGGACCAAGGAGGCGATTGTTTGGTATGTCAATAACCTGGAGGTTCATCGTGTCAAAAACACTATTCCCAAGGGCGAGAAAATGTACCTGCATATGTATTCCTTCCAATTCAAGGATAAGTATGTAACCGAGGGGTCGCTGGAAGTGGATTGGATAAAAGCATATAAGATTAAGTAAGTTATGTTTCTGATTGCAGGACCCTGTGCTATAGAAAATCGTGAGGTGGTGATGCAAACTGCCGAAGAACTCAAGCGTGTGTGCGAAGATTTGGGTATTAAACTGTATTTCAAATCTTCGTACGACAAGGCGAATCGCACCAGTAATTCTCAACGGGGTGTGGGAATGGAGAGAGGATTGCGTATTTTGCAGGAGGTGAAGGAGCAATTCTCACTACCTATCCTTACGGACGTGCATGAGTCGTGGCAATGTGCTCCGGTGGCGGAGGTGGCTGATGTGTTGCAGATTCCTGCATTCCTGTCGCGTCAGACCGATTTGCTACAGGCGGCGGCGCGTACAGGACGCATCGTGAATGTGAAGAAAGGTCAGTTCATGGCTCCGTGGGACATGCGGGGTGTGGTGGATAAGATTGGCAACGAACGTACATGGTTGACGGAACGTGGTAGTAGTTTCGGTTATGGACGGCTGGTGGTGGATATGACCGGTCTGGTAGAGATGCGACAATTCGGTTGTCCCGTTATTTTTGATGCTACACATTCTGTACAGCAGCCCAGCAATGGCACAGGTGTAACGGGAGGCAATAGAGATATGGTTCCTCATCTTTTGCGTGCAGCTGTGGCTGTGGGCGTAGATGGTGTATTCGTAGAAGTACATCCGGAACCCGAGAAGGCAATATCAGATGCAGCCAATCAACTTCGATTGTCGGATGTGCGTGGTATCTTGACTCAGGCATTACGTATAGAGAATGCTTTGCAAATGAAAGGATAAGAGGTATGACTTATTCAGAGAGAGCTAAAGAAATATTTACAGAGGAAATCCATGAATTGCAGCATTTGAGCAGTAAGATAGATGCAAGTTTTGATGCTGTGGTGGAGACCTTGTACCATTGTCAGGGCAAGGTGGTAGTCATGGGAATAGGAAAAACGGGTATCATAGGTCATAAGATAGCTTCCTCATTGGCTTCTACCGGTACGTCCTCTATTTTTGTGAATGCTGCCGAGGCTGTGCATGGTGACTTGGGTATGATCAGTAGTCAGGATGTAGTACTTCTGGTTAGTAATAGTGGTGCGACAAGCGAGATATTGAATGTACTGAGTCCATTGCGTAATATCGGTTGCACTCTGGTGGCGATGACTGGGGATAAGGAGTCAAAACTGGCTCAGGGTTGTGACTTGGTGCTGGAGGTACATGTAGAAAAAGAGGTTTGTCCGTTGGGATTGGCTCCTACTACATCAACAACGGCGACCACGTTGATGGGAGATGCTCTGATGGTTTGCCTGATGGAAAAACGACAATTCAAAGCAGAGAATTTTGCAGTATATCATCCCGGTGGCGCATTGGGACGAAAATTGTTGGGTAAGGTGAAAAATGTTATGACCACCAATATTCCTATGGTGCAATCTGATGCTCTATTCCGAGATTTGGTTAAAGAGATGACAGATAAGCACTTAGGTATGACGATGGTGTTTCATGACTCGCAATGTGAAGGTATAATCACGGATGGAGATTTGCGTCGTGGAATACAGAAATATGAGGATATAGCACATATTACGGCACGAGATTTGATGACTCCATCGTACAAGCATATCAGTAGGGAGGCATTGTTGACCGATGCTTTGGCTATCATGGACAGATATAATATCACTACTCTGGCAGTCACAGAGACGGCAGACAGTTCGGAGATTATTGGTATCATCTCTATTCACCACATAATCGACTTTAATTAACTGAAATACAATCATGGAACAAACCATTACCATCTATTGCAAAAACACGAAGTCTTATCATGAGGTAGAGCGCGGCATCTCGCTTATGGAGCTGAAGCGGAGATTGAATATCACCCTTCGCTATCCTGTCATCGCAGCTCGTGTAAACTACAAGGTAGAGGAACTGAACTTCCTGCTATACAAACCGAAAGATGTAGAGTTTATTGATGCAAGTTGTCCAAGTGGCATGCGTTGCTATGTTCGAACCCTCAATATGGTATTGGCTTGTGCCATTCGTGATCTCTATCCTCGAGCAGACCTGCGTGTGGAGCATCCTATTTCCAAGGGGTACTATTGTACCCTAAAGTGGCAGAAGCCAAAGGATGGGGAGTTGAGTTCAACAGTCAATCCAGTCCTGACACCGGAGATGGTAGCTGCGATTAAGCATAGAATGGAAGAAATCATAGCCGAGGATCGCCCTATTTATGAAGAGGAAAAACAGACCAAGGAAGTCATTCGCCTCTTTAATGCGCGAACGGATGGCGAATCTACATTGCTGGAGACGCTGGGTAATCCGTACTGCAGATACTATCGAATGGGAGATTATCTAGACTACTATACCAGTTCGTTGATGCCTTCAACGGGATATATTAATATATTTGATTTGGAGCCATATTTTGATGGCATGTTGCTTCGTATTCCAAATCGAGTAAATCCTATTGTGCTGGAGGATTCGGTACAGCAAGACAAGATGTTCGGAATATTTGACGAATACAGCAAGTGGAATAAATTGCTAAACATTCGCAATGTGGGTGACTTTAATATTGCGGCTCGAAACAAACATTGCATGGAGATGATTAAGCTCAGCGAGGCTTTGCACGAGAAGAAAATCTCCCAAATAGCGGATCAAATACTGAATCGTGAAGGTGGAACACCAAAGTTTGTGTTGATTAGTGGTCCGTCTTCGTCTGGTAAGACTACGTTCTCAAAACGATTATCTATCCAATTGATGGTGAATGGTCTGAAACCTATCACGGTATCCATAGATAACTACTTTGTCAATAGAGAAGATACACCCAAGGATGAGAATGGACAATGGGATTTTGAGGATCTGCATGCGATAGATTTGCCGCTATTCCGCCAGCAATTGCATGAGTTGCTGGATGGAAAGGAAATCAATATCCCGACATATAATTTTGAGACCGGAAAACGAGAGTATAATGGTGAAAAACTAAAATTGGAAAAAGGCAATATTCTGATATTGGAGGGAATTCATGCCCTTAATCCTGATTTGATACCCGATATACCACGCGAATTGACTTATCGTATCTTCGTGTCAGCTCTCACAACGATAAATCTGGATAACCATAATTGGATTCCAACGACAGATATACGACTCTTACGCCGTATCGTTCGTGACTATAAGTATCGTAATTATTCCGCAAGGGAAACGATAGCTCGCTGTCCGTCAGTACGTCGTGGTGAGGAAAAATGGATTTATCCATTTCAGGAGGAGGCGGATGCTATGTTTAATTCCGCTTTGTTGTTTGAATTGGCAGTACTCAAACGCCATGCAGAACCTATCTTGGCAGAGGTTCCTAAATACTGTGAGGAATATACAGAAGCTCATCGCTTAATCAAATTCCTGCAGTATTTTGTGGCAATGCCAGAGAAAGAGATTCCACCTACGAGTATGCTGCGTGAGTTTGTCGGTGGTAGTAGTTTCCATTATTAATGATGATGACGATGTGTAGATATTTATTGCTTATAGTATTTTTGTCACTTAGTCTGCAGTCTTGGGGAGATGATTCAATACCTCAATTGATGCATGATTCAGTATCTCAGGAGACACAGAGGCGTGCTCTATTGGTAAAGAGTATGCCGCATGCTGTTGTACTTCAGGATAGTGCAATCACGGCTCTACTGGATCGAAAAGTGAATGGAAGTGCACATGAACTGGTAGAGATGACAGGCTTCCGCGTGCAGGTTTATTCTTCAAATCGCCAGCAAACAGCCAAGAATGAAGCTATGCTCTTAGAAAAAAAATTAGCCTCACAATTGGATGTTGTTGTGTATGTGCAATATCTCCCTCCTTTCTGGAAGGTTCGTTTAGGGGACTTCAGGACACAAGAGGAGGCACAGGAATATAAAATGGAGTTTCTAAAGAATCATCCTGAACTACAAGGCGATACGTATGTCGTTCGGGATCAAATAAAAGTGATACGATGAATTTACAACAGTTTGTTCCAAACGAAGATAAGACGCAGCAAATCGCTCAACATGTAGAATCAATATTGGAGTTGGTTGGCGAAGATGCCACCCGACAGGGTTTGCTGAAGACTCCCACTCGTGTGGGGGAGGCGCTACAGTTTGCATGTAAAGGTTACCAAGAGAATCCTGAAGCCATATTGCGTTCTGCCTTGTTTGAGGAGGACTATCGTCAAATGGTTGTGGTGAAAGATATAGATTTCTATTCACTTTGTGAGCATCATTTGTTGCCTTTCTTCGGGAAAGCCCATGTTGCCTATATACCTAATGGCAAGATAACCGGGCTAAGCAAAATAGCTCGTATCGTAGATGTGTTTGCCCGTCGTTTGCAGGTTCAGGAGCGTATGACCACCCAAATAAAGGATTGCATACAGCAAACCTTAAATCCATTGGGTGTCATGGTGGTTATAGAGGCAGAACACCTGTGCATGCAGATGCGTGGTGTGCAGAAGCAGCATGCGTTAACGACTACCAGTGATTTTACGGGTGCGTTTAACCGTCAGGAAACTCGTGAGGAGTTTCTAAAACTCATAGGTAAGTAAAGTTACTGTAGGTCTCTCAAGCTTAGTTCAAAATAAGTATCTTTGTCACCGTATGGTTCTTTCCATTTGCGGTGTTACAAAGTACGGTGTACACTCCGGTGGCAGCTCGTCTTCCGTATTGATCCTTTCCATCCCAAATAGCGGTACCACCATTGCTTCTTGTTTTGCATATGAGATTTCCACCTGCATCGATAATATTGATGACGGTGTTATCCATCAGTCCTGTTATGGATATTGTTCCTTCGTAGTTGGATCGTACAGGGTTGGGATATGCATATACGTTATCAAAATCCTCTTGTGGCTCAGACGCATCACTTTGATACGATGCGATACCATCTGTTGTACCAAAGAATACCTCTCCGGTAATAGGATGAATGGCTATAGAGAGTACACTATTGGATGGCAGAGGAGAGTTGTTCTCTGTAAAGTGCTCAATAGTCGTTAGTCCATCTTCGGATACAAGATATACTCCGGATGTCTGTGTACCAATCCATTTGCGGTTACCTCCATCTATGGCAATGCAGTTGATTTGTTCTGTGCCCAAAAGGTAGTCTGCTAAATTGGTTCCATCATTTCTTGGAATTTTTATTCGTTGACAGGTAGAACTAGTCATAAAGTCCACACTTGCTGGGATGACTACAATACCGGATGGTGTGCCAATCCATATGTCGTTTTTCTTGTCTTGGGTGAGGCAATAGATATCTGTCAGCACAATCTGGTTATTGTCTTGATCATAGAAAGTATTTCTGCGAATGGCTTTATCATCGGTGTGTTTGATAGGTGTACCACCATCATAGAATAGGATTACACCATCTGACAAGCGGTGTCCATAAAGCCATTTATATCGCTCATCACGTTGATCAGGCAGTATTTCGCCCGGAGTGGCCAAACTTACGCGTGTACCATTAGAGTATATATCGAAGTTTGTCCACGTCATGCTGGCAGTGTCTAGAATGTTTACGGTGTGTGGACGAGAGTCCGCATTGAGCATCCATAGGTATCCTTGATTATCCAGGTGGAGACCATCCACGCGTACATAGTAGTCCCAATAATCACCGCCAGCAACGGCTGACATCAATGAACTGTTCCCTTCTGTATATCTCATGTATGGTTTGTCATCTTTATATTGCAGCAGACCATTTCCATAGGATGCGGCAAAGAAATCCGAGGGATTGTTAGGGTTGGCTGCAAATCGGATTAAATCATATATAGGTGCATTGAAGTCTTTGGTGACGGTTTTGGCATTCCATCCTTTCCATTCGTCGTTCTCGTAGATACTGATGTTCGCGGGTCTTCCCATTCTGTTTGCCCATCTGCCACCGGGACATACAAATAGCCGATTTCCAAAGAATTGTAGTGTATAACCATCGTTAGTTTGAGGACCTTGTGGTGCAAATTTTTGTCCATCGGTCATGCGAACGAGTCCATCACGAGCATTAACTTGCCAATACGCACCTGTACTGGTATCGTAATCAATATCAGTAGCGATAGTGTCAGATGGTATTTCGGTCGTGTTACCATTAGATTGTATCTGATACGTTTTTGCCATTGCACTGCAGAGCCATTGTTGGGCACAGGTCTTCATCCATTGTACATTCTTTCCTGCTATAAATGGATTGAATTTTCTTTCCTTCCATTGGTAAATGGTATTTTGCGCTAAAGCATAGACCTGATTCTCATATGCAACAAGTTTGGATATGTTAATAGAAACAGGTGCTGATTTCCAATGCGAGTAATCGACAAGATTATCGGTCAGTGCTGCATAATAGATGGCGTTTCCTGACAGGGCATATATAGAGTCTGTGGTGCAGACAATCTGTTCCACATCAATGTCTTTGGCATTTTCTCCAATGTAATATGTGTCTGAAATCTCATGTTTCTGCAGGTTAATTGCTACTACGCCAAAAGGCATTGCGAGGTAAGCAATCGACTTGTGCATATATATATCATGCACGTTAGTGGACATAGAAGATGCCTTTTGGTAGATATCCAACATATAAGAAATCGAGTTGTCATCAATGATGTCAATAATTCCGTTGGCGTAAACTACCAATAATTGATTGGTATTCTCGTTGTAAGCTGCCTTGACAATTTTGCTACCATGCATTCCATCAATCTTACTATATTGAGTAACCTCTTCTGTTTGTTTGTTTACAGAGAAGAGAGATCCACTTGCCAAGGCATAGACGTTTTGTTTGGCTACATATAGAGACTGAATTTCTGAATATGATGGATGTAATCTCCATTGTAGCATCGTTCCATACTCAGGCTCTGCGTTTGTCTGCTGATTATTGGTAGATGGTGTTGGAGGAATGGTGTCAAGGCATGATACTAGTCCTTCACTGGTTCCAATGTACATCAACTTATGATCACGATCAAAGCAAAGGCTGTTTACATTATTGCTAGGCATGTTAGAATTATCAGTAGTATAATGTGCAACCAAATTTTGAGCATCCTCTGATAATACATAAACACCCATTGTGTTGGTCGCAATCCAAACATTGCCAAAATAGTCTTCCGCAAAATCGTTAATTTGGTCTTTTTCCATCAAAAATGCGTCTCCATCTTGGAGTTGTGTGCGCACGCATTGATTTGATTCAAACCAATCCACCTCGGTGGGAACGAGAATGGGACCCATATTAGTGGCAATCCAAAGGTTGCCATTGGACATTTGACGCACAGCATAGATGTTTTCCGGCTCAATCACGTTGTTTTTCTGGTCCATCCATGATTTACGAAATATAGTCAGGTCGTCTGACTCTTCCAGCAAGGTTCCATTGTCGTTGGAGAATAATACGCCCGTGTTATAGCGGCAATATGGGATAATTTTTATGTCTGGATTTTGGTTATGAATAATGAGTTCGCCGGGAGTGTGAACTGTGAATTGTTCGTTATTTACGTAGTACCGAAGTCTCCCCCAAATACTATCCTTCGATAAAGTAATTAATGTACCTTCCTCTGCTCCAGCAGTTAGAAATAGTAGATTATCATCTTGGTCAAATATCGCGCCATCCAAGCGGGTATAGTATTTGCAATCTGCTGGAACCGCAGAAACGATGGTATTGCTTGCTGCCGGAAGATGACGCACTAGGAGTGTGTCATTCTCGAATTCATATAAGCCGGTACCATAACTTGTGACGTAGAAGTGCTTGGCATTATGAGGATCAACGGCTACATTCATAAAATCCAAGTATTTGTCTTTCTTCAAAATGCTTTTTATGTCCGCATTGGTGATATTAATCCAATTAGCACCATTATAAATCATAATGCAACCAGGTCTCTGCGATTGTGTGGCCCATCGACCACCTGGTACCATATACAATCTTCCTTGTTGGTAGGTGATTCGATATGGGGTGTTCTGTAGAGGGCCATCCGGTTTGTATGTGAGTTGTTCTCCCAATATGGATTCGCATATGATGCCATTGGTACCACCTGCTTTCCATATGTTTCCTTGTGCATCCGCAATTATTTTTCCTTTATTGGCATCTGGATGTACGTGACATGCGCTGGGAATCACTCTTTCCCATACTCGGTAATCCACAATGTTATCTTTTGTTGCCGCTTTGGCTACATAATCAGCGGTGAAGGCATAAATACTATCGTTCTCAAAAGTAATATCGGTGACGTTTACTTCTGTAGCCTCTGGCCCTATGAAATAAGAATCTACAAGGGTGTGTTGTTCCAAATCAAAGGTTACGATACCGAAGGCAGTCGATAGATATGCGTAACCATTATGTAGTGTGACATTATTGACGTTCTTGTTGGACGTCATATCTTTATCGTATAGACCTGAGATGTATTTGACTTTGTCTTTGGTCATTATGTCAATTTTCCCGGAGGAATAGACTAATATGAGTTGCTCGTGTGCATCATCGTAGCATATATAAGTCAGTCCGTTGGCGTGCAAACCGGATTGTGAATCATATTTTGTAATATCACCTGTAGCAATGTCCACAGAAAACAATGCTCCGTCTGACAGTGCAAATACCTTTTCGGGAGTGACGGCAATGTTGGTGATATTATTGTATGCAAAATAACTCTTCCACTCGATGGCTTGTGTCGTATTGCATATGATAGCGAGTATCAGAATGAGAATATATTTACACTTCATATTATATAATTTGTTTTAGCGCTTCTAAAGCTCGTGCTCTGTGACTAATGTTGTTTTTAACTTCTGCTGGGAGTTCTGCAAATGTCTGATTATAACCTTCTGGAATAAAGATTGGGTCGTAACCAAATCCACCTTCTCCTCGCTCTTGCGTTGCTATTGTCCCTTTGACGATGCCTTCTACCTGTTGTATTTTTCCACCATGAATATAGGTGATTACGGTTTTAAATTGAGCTCGTCGATTATTTTTATCATGTAGTTCCGTCAATGCTTTTTTGCGATTGCTGACATCGCTTCGCTCCTCTCCTGCCCATCTTGCAGTATGCACACCTGGCTGCCCATTCAGCGCTTCAATTTCCAATCCGGTATCATCCGAGAATACACCATCTATGTCGTGGAGGTTGTTTTTGCATATATAGTTCCAAATTGTCTGGGCTTTAATTAGAGAATTCTCTTGTAGGGTATTTCCATCTTCTAATATACCATCATCGAAACCAATCTCATGTAGACTGAAGATTTCGCATGTGGAGAATATCTGACGAACTTCCGATAATTTGTGTGCATTGTTTGATGCAAAGACTAATTTCATGTGACGAATGTATGAATTTTAAGATTTTTCTTCCCAAATATTAGATATGTATACAAATACCGCGCAAAGTTACTAAAAGATTTGCAAATATGCAAATTTCTTTGTACTTTTGCATCGGATTTTAATAAAAATAGTATGAAAAAGTTGTTTTTTAGTGTGTTAATGTGCGCGTTTTGCGCGACGATGTCCGCTCAGGTAAGTCAAATGTTGGGTGATTGGAAAACGATTGATGACAAGGATAAGAGCGGTAATTCAGCTCGATCAATTGTTAATGTCTATCGAGCTGAGAATGGTAAGTATTACGGCAAGATTGTCAAATTGTTTGGTCAACCACAGGATTTGCTATGCGAACCTTGTGAGGGGGATGATCATAATCAACCCGTAGTGGGACTTGTCATCATTCGTGACATGGTAGAGAAGGATGGGGAACTTGTTGGTGGACGTGTTTTGGATCCGGAAAGTGGCAACACTTATTACGCACGATTGTATATGAAAGAAGGCCACCTCGTCTTGCGTGGCAGCCTTGATTCTCGTGGTTTCTTACGTCGTGAACAAACTTGGGTTCGCGAATAAATTGAGTTTAGTTTTTCTCAATTGCCTCAGCGATGGAATTGGCGATTTGGCACATTTCATCGCTGGGGAGGGAAAGTTTAGGATTGGTAAATAGCATATCCTTCTCTGTGTTCATTGGTACAAGGTGGATATGCACGTGATTCACTTCCATTCCCAATACAGCTACGCCAACTCGTTTGCATCCTGTAGCTTCTTTGATGCCTTTTGCTACTTGTTTTGCAAATAGCATCATTCCGGCCAATAGTTCGTCATCAAGATCAAAAATGTAATCAGCCTCAGGTTCTGCTAACTTGGGGATTACTAGTGTGTGACCTTTTACTAAAGGATTGATATCCAAAAAAGCATAGTATTGGTTATCCTCGGCTACTTTGTAGCTTGGAATCTCTCCATTGATAATGCGTGTGAAGATGGTCATAATGTATTGATAATTATGATTACAAACTGATATTTAAAATTTCCAATTCCATCATGCCGGCAGGTACGGATACCTGTACTATGTCACCTACTTTCTTTCCCATTAAGCCTTTGGCAATAGGTGTTGTTACGGCTAATTTCCCTTGGGCGATATTGGCTTCGCCTTCGGTGACTAGTTGATACGTTTTTTCCATGCCGTTTTTCTTATTGCGAACGCGCACCTTGGTGAGGATTTGCACTTCATCTGTACTAATCGATTTCTCGTCAATGATGCGTGCATCCATTATTTTTCCTTTTAGCATTGCAATACGGCTCTCTATTACTCCTTGTTCTTCTTTTGCAGCGTCATATTCCGCATTTTCGCTCAAATCCCCTTTTTCTCGAGCTTCTGCAATCGCAGCAATGACGCGTGGACGCTCTGTCCCCTCTAGGAACTGGAGTTCGTCTTTCAATTTCTGCAAACCTTCTGCAGTCATATACGTTGTTGCCATAATTATTATATTATTTTAGTGAAAATTTCATGTGCTATGACGGCCTTGCGTACGTCATCTAACGTGGAGAAGTTCGTCAGCTCCTGACGATACTCTTCTGATATAATATTTTTCTTCGTGTCTTGTGTCATGGTCAAATATAAAAAAATTTAGCACCTCTGTGGGGGCTATGTCTGTTTGGGGAGAAAAACAACAGGAAACTTCACAGCCTCCTGTTGCCATTAAACCTAAACCTTAACTATGAAAATTTTATTTGTTTTCGAGTGCAAAGGTACTGCTATTTTTTTAATTGTGCAAATCTTTTGGCAAAAAAATGCACTTTTATGCGTTTTTTTACTATTCTGTGAGGATTTTTCCTTTTAATGTTGCACCTGTTGCTTCGGTTATTTTTACTTTTACGTATTCGCCGATATGTCTCCCTTCGCGTGGAAAAACAACAGTCTTGTATTGTGATGTACGTCCGAACATATCGTCATGACTGCGTTTGCTATACCCTTCTACTAACACCTCAACCGTCTTTCCTATTTCTTTTTGGTTGCTAATCAGGCTTAGTTCGTTTTGTAGAGCGATAATCTCGTTGAGTCGGCGAATTTTTGTTTCTTCGCTTATGTTATCTGGCAGATTCTTTTGTGCGTATGTTCCGGGACGCTCGCTGTATTTAAACATAAATGCCGTATCAAAACCTACTTCACGCATTAGACTGAGTGTCTCTTTATGATCTTCCTCCGTTTCATCGTGGAATCCGCAGAATACATCTGTACCGATGGTTGCTTCGGGTAGAAAGCGTCGAATGGCTGCAATACGGTTCAGATACCACTCGCGTGTGTATTTACGATTCATAAGTTTGAGTATCTTATTGGACCCCGATTGCACAGGTAGATGGATGAATTTACATAGATTATCATGGTGTGCAATGACTTCTAAAGTCTTATCAGACATGTCCTTGGGGTGGCTTGTTGTGAAGCGAATGCGCATATCTGGCACGGCCTCTGCAATGATGGCTAGTAAATCAGGGAAATCTACTTGTGTATCGCCATTTTTCCAGCAATATGAATTTACATTCTGTCCGAGTAGTGTCACTTCCTTGTAGCCACGACTCTGCAGATCTTTCACCTCGTGTAGGATACTTTCCACGTCTCGGCTTCTTTCTCGTCCGCGTGTGTAGGGTACTACACAGTACGAGCAGAAATTGTTGCATCCACGCATGATGCTGACAAATCCAGATATGGTTTTCCCGATTCGAGCCGGCAAAATCTCACGATAGGTTTCTGTCGTGCTGAGTTGTACATTGATGGCCTTTTCTCCTTGTTCGCATTGGGCCAATAAATTCGGAATGTCCAGGTAGGAATCTGGACCGGCAACAAAATCAACACCGAATTGTTGTGTTAGTTCGTCTCCCATGCGTTCTGCCATACATCCGATTACGCCTATGATTTTGCGACCTTCTGATTTTCGTGTGATGGCAGCTAATTCTTGCAATCGATGTTGTACCTTTTGCTCTGCGTTATCGCGTATGCTGCAGGTGTTCAGTATTATGATGTCTGCATCCTCTATATGGTCTGTAAGTTGCGCATCTGTGGTCTGTAGGATGGCAGCAACAACCTCTGAATCGGCAACATTCATTTGGCATCCGTATGTCTCAATGTAGAATTTCTTAGCCATTTGATAATTATTTTTTAAAAATATTTGCGTATATCATTTTTTTGTAGTACCTTTGCACTCGATTTTCCAACGAGGCGGGATGTGGCGCAGCCCGGTAGCGCAACGGTCTGGGGGACCGGAGGTCGCAAGTTCAAATCTTGTCATCCCGACAAATGCAAAAGTGGTCATACGTGGTATGTCCACTTTTTTATTCCACTCCGTTGGTTAATTCGTGATAGGCATGCAGACTTAGATTATCGCTTACGTATTTTATTGCGCGCAGTCTCGAGAAACCTAATCCGGCGATAAAGGCAAGTTCCATGTCGAAGATACAATCCTTATAATCTGATTGTAGTACGAAGTCGGTATACGTATAGCATATGGCTCGCGTGTATTGCGGATCATCAAAGGATAGCTGCTGTTGATCTTGCGTGAGTATGTAGGTTGGCTCTGGGTATTTGACGTTGGGGTGATTGAGTCGCACCTCGGTTACCTCTACCCATGTGCCAATCTCAAAGTTGCTGCTACCGGCATAGCCGATATTCAGTATCTCGGCATCTTTGGGCAGGTCTCGAGCTACACGTAGTATATTTAGCGCGCCCACACCCGTAACGATGATTTCGTATTGGTCGGTTGCAATGCCTAATTTCTCGATTAGTTGGAGTTCTCCTTCTTCTGCTATGAAAATGTATCGTTTCATTGTATGTATCATTTTATGTTTTTTCCTCTGTGGTGCCACCGCCATTGGCCGGTGTAACTGCCTTGACTGATAGTTCGTTGAGGGGGTGTGAAGGCATCTTGCAGGTGAGTAATGTCTGTTGCCTCTCCGCTCATTCTATCCATTTGTATTCCTATGATGTCGAATCTCGGTCGTTTGGTTACCTTATAGTATTTGATGTAGGCATTGGCTGCTGCTACCAGTCGTCTTTTCTTTGTCAAATCTACATATTCTTCGGCTCGTTTGTTTCCATATGTGCTGGTGCGCGTCTTAACCTCTACGAATACTATTTCACTATCGTTTTCTGCGATGATATCCATTTCTAGATGACCAATTTTCCAATTGGTGGCTACAATGGTGTATCCTTTTTTCTGCATCACTTCTGCGGCAATATCTTCTCCGCGTCTTCCTGTTATATTATGTTCGTTTGGGGCAAATGGCATGCTCAATACTAGGTTTGTTTAGTGTAGTTTCTCCACGCGCGCGGCGTCTAATCGCAGTAGTATGAATAGTAATATCGTGAATCCCCATAGCGAGCTTCCTCCATAGCTGAAGAAAGGTAGTGGAATGCCAATCACAGGCAGTAACCCTAACACCATCCCCACATTGATGGTGAGGTGAAAAAGAAATATGCTGGCTACGGCATAGGCATATATCTGACTGAATGTATCTCGTTGTCTTTCTGCTATATATAGTAGTCGTAGTATGAAAAATACATATAGTATCAGTACACCTGCTGAGCCCATGAATCCCCATTCTTCACCTACAGTACAGAAGATAAAGTCAGTATCTTGTTCTGGTACAAAACGGAGTTTCGTCTGGGTGCCTTCCAGGTAACCTTTCCCGAATAAGCGTCCCGAACCAATAGCGATTTTAGCCTGTCGAACATTGTATCCCACGCCCTGAGGATCATCTGTTATTCCCAATAATACCTCTATTCGAATACGCTGGTGAGGTTGCAGTATTTTTGTGAAGGCAAAGTCGCAGGCTTGGGTAAAAGCAATGCAACCAAGGGCGAAAAGTGCTACAAGACTCAGTTTCCATCTGCGCCAATAGAATGTAATAAATAAGGTGTACATACTCAGCATAACTACAACTCCTACCGATACCCAGTTGTAGTTGATGGGTAGCCAGATTGCCAGTATGGTGAAGATGGCATAGATACCTATTATGATTCCACTCAGAATCAGGATGCCCATTTTCTCGCGCTCTTCCTTTAGTAGAAAATATAGTTCTATGGCGGTAACCAATAGCATACAACTTAGCATGCCCACGCTGCCATTCCCTAGTGGGAGCGGAGTCGTTCCAAATCGTATGATTAGTATGAATAGAGCTACGGCCATTACACCACACCATAACACGTACCCGCTCATTCCTTGGCGATAAAATACCAATAGGAATGACGCAAATACCAGAGCCGAACCGGTCTCCTTTTGGGGAACCATGATGATGAGCATAGGTATCGCCATGATTAGGAATGGTACGATCAAATCGCGCCAAGACCGTAGTTTATACTCGTATCTTCCCATGTATTTGGCTAGTGCCAGAGCGGTGACACATTTGGCGAACTCAGCGGGTTGCAAACTGACTGGACCTATGGAGATCCAACTCTGTGACCCCTTGATATCGCGTGCCAACAGGGGAGTGATGAGTAGTAGTCCCAGCATTAGTCCATATAGGATGTAGGCCAGCATATCGTAGGTCTTGTGGTCGATGAGTAGGATGATACCGCCCATTAGGATTGCAGTTAGTATCCATACGAATTGTTTACCGGCACGATTGCTGAAGTCGAAGATACTCGTCTGGTCATAGTTATAACTGGCGCCATAGATGTTCATCCATCCAAATAGCACCAATGCCAAAAACATGACCAATGTTGGCCAGTCGAGGTTATACCATATGCTACCATTTCTTGACATCGTCGTTCAGTATTGCGTCGGTCATTTTTTTGTATAGACTGGAGCGTGTGATGGTGTCTGTCAGGTATTGCTCCATCATCAGACTCGCCATTGGTGCTGCCCAAGTGGCACCAAATCCGGCGTTTTCTACCACCACGGCGACTGCTATTTTAGGGCAGTCTTGTGGGGCAAAGCCTATGAATATGGCATGATCGCGTCCGTGTGGGTTCTGTACGGTTCCTGTTTTTCCACACATTTGTAGTGTGTCGATATTATACCATCTACCCGTTCCGTTGGTCATTACTCGATGCATGCCGCTTTTTACGATATCGAAGTATTTTGTGTCAATGTCTATCGTATGTTTCTTCGATTTCATCGTATCATTCTTGAGTAGGTGCGGAGTGATATAGTATCCCTCGTTAGCGATAGCAGCCGCCTGGTTGGCGAGTTGCATCGGGGTCACAAGTATTTCACCCTGTCCTATGCTTAGTGAGCGAATGGTGATGGCTTTCCATCCTGTCTTGCCATAATATTTATTGAAGAAGTTGCCACTAGGGATATTTCCTCCACGTTGGTCTCGCACATCCGAATCGGCAAATCGATTGCCTAATCCAAATTCCATCACATGTTCGCGCCAGATGTCATAACGATGGCGAAAATCTTCGTTGTCTTTGCCGAATCCATCCTGCTGTAGTTCATCACGGAATGCACACCAGAAATAAGGGTTACAACTCTGTTCTATTGCCGCCTCCAGACTTACTGGCGAACCATGGTGGTGTGTACATTTGATGGGAGAGGACTTTGGACCGCTGCACGGATATAGGGTGTTGGGCGTGATGCCTCCATCTTCCAAGCAGACCAACGCTTGTATGGTCTTGAAGGTGGACCCAGGTGGGTATGTGGCCTGTATGGCTCTGTTCATCAGTGGTTTGGTCGGATCGTTTAGCAGCAGGTTGTAGTTCTTGCTGCGCTCTCTACCTACCAGTCGTTGAGGATTCCAGGCGGGATTGCTGACCATGGCTAATATCTCGCCGCTCTCCGGCTCAATCGCTACTGCGCTGCCTATTTTTCCCTGTAGCATCTGCTCGGCTAACATTTGTAGTTGGATATCCAGTGTGATGGTCAGGTTTTCACCGGATTCAGCATCCTCGTCTTCTTCGCCGTTCTTGTAGGCTCCTTGCACACGACCTTTCGAGTCTCGCATGATAATCTCTACACCTTTTTTACCACGCAGTTGTACATCATATGTTTTTTCCAATCCATCGCGTCCGTTGTAGTCGCCGGCTTGATAGTATGGGTCGTTTTCTATATCTTTTTGGTTGACTTCTCCTACGCTTCCTAATACATGAGCTGCGGAGTTGTAGGTGTAGTCGCGTAGAGTGCGCTTTCGGATGCTGATGCCCGGAAATGAGAATAATTGCTCTTGCAGGGTGGCAATATCATTCTTGCTCAGTTGTGATAGCAGCACTTGTGGGGTGTAGGTCGAGAATCCCGGGTTACGACGTTTATCACGTATATCCGTCATTCGCTGGTCAAAAAGCTCTCGATTGATGTTTAGTGTCTGGCAGAATCCCAGAGTGTCAAAGGGGTGCAACTTGTCTTTGTTCATCTCTTTTAGTTCCACCGTTACTTCATAGATCGGTTGGTTAAAGACGAGCAATTCGCCATTACGATCATAGATGAGACCGCGTGATGGATAGATGGTTTGCCTGATTAGGGCATTTTTGTCGGATTGAGCACGGGTCGATTGATCCACTATTTGCATGAAGAATAGGCGTACTATGTACACCAATGCCACACCAATGACCAACCCACTGATGACAAATCGTCTTTTATAGTATTTGTCATTGACCATAGTGCGTTATTTTTTGATGAAATCGTAACCTGTGATTAGTGCCATGCTGATGGCTGTGCTAACTACAATTTGCAGCAGAGTCAATCCTATGTGTTGCCAACTCCATGCGCTTAGCAGAAAGACGGTGGCGTGGTGTAGCGTGATGAGTACCGCTGTGTATTTTAGGTTGTTCTCTATACCGATGGTTTGGCTGCAGATTTCGCCACTCAGTCGATCATAATCCATAATGATGTTTTCGATGATGATTCGTCGTGCATACATCAGCAGGGTACATGCTGCCATGTGGGTGCCCAACGAGTTGCTGAATATATCCATCACCAGTCCTATGCCGGCGCCGATGAGTTGATCCACTATCTTGGGCAGTCGGATGGGGAACATCAGTAGGAAAACGATGTATATGTACGGGTGACACACACCCAACAGTTGTAGGTGTCCAATCAGTAGCACTTGCAGTAGCAGCGCCACAATCATGCGCACTATTTGTCTAATCCTCCAGTCCATTTTGCATCATGTTTTGCTCATCTGCGGTAGGGTTGGCAATGAGTTGTACATACTCAATGTTCTTGTAGTTGGTTAGCAGTCGTATGCGGATGCTGTAGTAGCTGTCACCATCTTTCAAAGTGCATTTCTCTACGATTCCAACTGGAATTCCTTTTGGGAATATAGGTGTCAGTCCGCTGGTGATGATGGTATCACCTTCCTCCACGATGATGTGAGATGCTACATCCTCCAGATTGGCATGATGGATATCACCTCCTATCCACTTGGTGGTGGTGATGTAGTCATTCTTCTGGATTCGGCAACTCACGCCAGCGTGCGAATTGATGATAGGTATTGCTACCGAGTAATGCTCTCCCACGGTACGAATGATGCCTACTACGCCATCGTGATTGATTACGCCCATGCCTTTCTGTACTCCATCGCGCTTGCCCTTGTTGATGGTCAGGTAGTTGTTGCGCTTGTAGGTGGTGATGTCCACAACTTTGGCAGGGTGGTAATGTACAGCGGGGGTATCACATTGTAGAGCCGCCAATTGCGTGCGCAGTTGTGCATTCTCGTTGTTTAGTGCCTCGTTGACCTGACTCAGGTAGAAATATTGCCCGATTTCATCGACTATTTTGTACTGCCAGGCTACGATGTTGTTGGCGGTCGATAGGGTGCTGCTCTTGGGGTAGTCTTGATTGTTCACAATCAGCAAAAAAGCAACAACTTCCAGTAGTAAAAATACCAGGAAGTTGCTGTGTCGCAGTATGAACTTTATCAGACTATGCACGGTTTATCGTATCAGGAATCCGAAGTTGTTGACGTTCTTTAGTGCTACTCCGGTGCCTCGTGCTACGGCGTGCAGTGGGTCTTCTGCTACGTGGAATGGGATGGTGATCTTTTCCGTCAGTCGTTTTGCCAGTCCATGTAGTAGCGCACCACCACCGGCCAGGAAGATACCACGCTTCACGATATCTGCGTATAGCTCGGGAGGTGTGGACTCCAGCGCCTGCAGGATTGCACCCTCGATCTTCGATATACTCTTCTCCAAACAATGTGCTATCTCCTGATACGACACAGGTACCTGCATCGGCAGGGCGGTTACCTTGTTCGGACCGATTACCCAGTAGTCCTCTGGCGCATCGTCCAGCTCCGGCAGAGCCGAACCAACCTGAATCTTGATGCGCTCTGCTGTCGGCTCATCGATACGCAGGTTGTGCATGCGACCCATGTATTCTACGATATCTTGGTTGAAGTCGTCACCTGCAATCTTGATGGACTTGTTGCTGACGATTCCGCCCAGCGAGATTACGGCAATCTCCGTTGTTCCACCTCCGATATCTACTATCATGCAACCTTCCGGACTCTCTACGTCGATACCCATACCGATAGCGGCTGCCATTGGCTCGTAGATCATATACACGTCGCGTCCGCCTGCATGTTCTGAACTATCGCGTACGGCGCGTATCTCCACTTCTGTCGAGCCGGATGGGATACATACCACCATGCGAATGCTTGGGGTGAACATGCGTGTGCGTTGTGGAATCATACGAATCAGTCCGCGAATCATCATCTCGCAGGCATAGAAGTCTGCTATCACACCATCGCGGAGTGGGCGTACTGTGCGAATCATGGTGCCGCCCTTACCAATCATTTGTTGAGCCTTGCGACCTACGGCTACCATGCGGTTGTCTGCTACGTTGATGGCCACTACTGAGGGCTCATCTACTACCACCTGGTCATCACAGATGATGATCGAGTTCGCAGTTCCCAGGTCAATAGCGATTTCTTGTGTAAACGAAAATAGTCCCATATCTTTATCTTTATTTTATTGCTAAGTTGAATTTTTTTCTTTGAAAAGAGGTCTTTTCTGGAAAATTGTGCAAAGTTACTACTTTTTTTTCATATATGAAAGTACTTTGGATTTTTTTTTGAAAAAAAAAGAGTGACAACTTTAGTTATCACTCTTGCGCTCCCTCTAGGACTTGAACCTAGGACCCCCTGATTAACAGTCAGATGCTCTAACCGACTGAGCTAAGGAAGCAGTATTTTTTGACCCCGTTACTACTGTTTAGTTCCGAAATCGAGTGCAAAGGTACTGCTTTTTTTTTATATATGCAAGTTTTTTTGAAAAAAAATGCGTATCTTTGCAGAAAATTTTGCATTTTTATGCTTTTTGACCCGAAAATTAACTAAAAAACGTACATAAACTATCTTATTTTATGAAAAAAGTTCTTGGATTGGGTAATCCCTTGACCGATGTCTTGCTGCAGGTATCGGAAGATGACTTACGCGAACTCGGATTGCCGAAGGGCAGTATGAATCTCATCTCGATGGAGCAGGCTGAGCGCATTCAGTTTCGTTTCGCTTCTGTGCGAAAGCACATGGTGGCAGGTGGTAGTGCGGCAAATACAGTTGCTACTATTGCGGCCTTGGGCGGCAAGTCGGCTTATATCGGCAAGATTGGTCGAGGCGAGTTGGGCGAGTTTTATCGCCAGGATCTGATTAAGAATGGTGTTAAACCTCTGCTGCTCACCTCACCTGACAAGATGTCGGGTTGCAGTATCGTACTCATCACACCGGATGGCGAGCGCACTTTTGCTACCTATCTGGGAGCTTCGGCTGATCTGACATCCGAGGATATCCGCAAGGAGGCTTTCGTTGGATACGACATCTTTCATATCGAGGGATATATGGTTCAGAATCACGACCTTATCGAGAAAGCTATGCGTATGGCTAAGGAGCAGGGTATGATGATATCCCTGGATTTGGCATCCTACAATGTGGTCAACGAGAATCAAAACTTTCTCAAGGATTTGGTTCGCAGGTACGTCGATATAGTCTTTGCCAACGAGGACGAGTCGTTTGCATACACCCATCTCAATCCCGAGGAGTCCGTTGCCAAGATTGCTTCCGAGTGCGACATCGCCGTCGTCAAGGTGGGCAAGCGTGGTAGCTATGTGCAGCAGGGCGAGACGCGCTATCATATTGGTGCTATCACCACCAGTTGTACCGACTCCACCGGTGCCGGTGACCTCTATGCCGGAGGATTCCTCCATGCGCTCAGCGATGGCTTTGATTTGCGCCGTTGTGGCGAGATTGGTACCATCTGCGCCGGGCGTGTTGTCGAGGTGATTGGTACCAAACTGACGGACGATACATGGGATGAGATCCGCCGTATCTGTGCTATGTATCGTGGCTTCATGCTTCGCTACACTCAGGGCGAGTAGTCCGCTCCTATTTGCCTGCCGCCTTGTTGAATATTAATCCATGTCAATTTAAACGTGTCTTATGAAGTATCTTTACATCGTATATCAGTACCTGATTATGTGGCCGATTTTTGCTCTGATAACTATTTTTACGGCCCTGTTTACTATTTGTACCACGCGCTGGCGTAATTCCGAGTTCGTGCATCGCGAGCAGCAGTTCTGGAGCAAGTCTATCTTCTGGCTGCTCGGTATTCGTGTTACTGTCGATGGACTCGAGAATATCCAGCCCGGTCAGTCGTATATTTTTGTCTCCAATCACCAATCCATGCTCGATGTATGGGCTATCTATGGATGGTTGCCTGTTGTCTTCAAATGGATGATGAAGAAGGAACTCGAGCGTGTTCCCTTCATTGGCTCAGGTTGTAAGGCTGCCGGTCATATCTTCGTCGATCGCAGCAATCCGCGTGCGGCTGTACGCAGTATCAAGGATATTGAGAAGGCATTGCGAAATGGTGTCTGCACAGTTATCTTCCCTGAGGGAACGCGCAGCAAGACCGGACAGATGGGATCATTCAAGCGTGGTGCTTTCATGATTGCCGAGCATGTGGGTCTGCCGGTTATTCCTATCTCGCTCTCAGGATGTTACGAGGCATGGAGACCTGGTCGTGCGTACGCTACGCGTGTGCCTGTGCACATGCACGTGGGCGATCCTATTATTTTATCTGATTTCCCAAAAGACGATTCAGCTGCCGCCATGAATGCCGTGCGGGATGCTGTTGCTGCCGGTATCAGATAATTATTTTTGCGATTTTACTTGCATATATCATTTTTTTGTCGTACCTTTGTAGCCGATTTCGCGCTTATCATTCCGCGAGGTCCGTTGTTAACACTATATGTCACTTAATAGTTTTTTTGCTTCTCTACTTCCCAAGGAGGATAAATTTTTCCCACAGTATCAGCGCATGTCGGCTAATTTGGTTGCGGCTGCGGATTTATTTACGGAGATGGTCAGTACTATCGAGCGTGATAGCCAGAACGAACTCTACGCGCGCATCAAGGCCATTGAGACCGAGTGCGATGATATCATTATCGAGATTTTTGAGAATTTGAACGATACCTTCGTTACTCCGTTTGATCGTGAGGATATGCACCAATTGGGTGATGATTTGGATGACTTCATGGACTATATCAATTCCTCTGCCAAGCGTATTATGCTCTATCAGCCAAAGCAGATGCCGAACAAGGCTATGCACATGGCGGAGATCATCCTCGAGGATGCCAAGGCTATCAATACTGCTTGTGGCGAACTCAAGACTATGCATCGCAAACCGGCTATCGCTCTGGAGCAATGTGCTAAACTCCATGACCTGGAGCATGAGGGAGATGATGTGTACGACAACTTCATCAAGGAGCTTTTCGAGATGGAGATCGAGACCAAGGAACTTATCAAAATCAAGGAGATTATGGCATGTATGGAGGAGGCTACCGACCGTGCCAATCATGTGGGCAAAACGCTCAAAACTATTATCGTTAAGTATGCCTGAGGCTTGTCCTTTAGGCATACTTTTTTCTATTGTTTACTACCTCAATTTTCCATAGATGGCTGCCTTAATCGCTATTATCGTACTCGCAATTTGTTTCGATTTCATCAATGGTTTTCACGACTCTGCCAACTCTATTGCCACGGTCGTTTCTACCAAGGTGCTCCGTCCTGTCGTGGCTGTTATCTGGGCAGCTTTTTTCAATTTCGTTGCCTTCTTTATTGCCGAGTATCTTCTGGGATTTAATATCGCCAATACGGTACAAAAGGTGGTTGAGGGACAGTTCGTTACCTTGCCTATCATTATCGCCGGGCTGAGCGCAGCTATCGTGTGGAGTCTCATCACGTGGTGGAAGGGCATTCCCAGCTCGTCCAGCCATACCTTGATCGGCGGACTGATGGGTGCAGCCATCTGCTGCCAGGGATTCGCTTCCGTACATTGGCAAACGGTTGGAATTATCTGCCTTTTCATCTTTGTTGCACCTCTGATTGGCTTTGTGGCAGGTAACATCATTACCGTGGTTATTTACTGGACTTGCCGTCGTGCCCATCCCGACAAAGCGGACCGTTGGTTCCGCAATCTTCAGCTGATTTCATCGGCATGTTTGTCTATCGGACATGGACTCAACGATAGTCAAAAAGAGATAGGTGTCATCGCTTGTGCCCTCACGGCATATGCCGCGCAATATGGTCTCGATTCGCTGCCTGCCTGGTTGTTGCCGGATACGGTAACTCAGATGGGTGACTCGGCACATAATCTGACCGGAGCACCTACTTGGATTCCGGTCGCTTGTATCACGGCGATTGCTATCGGTACCATGTCTGGTGGATGGAAGATTATCAAGACGATGGGTAATAAGATTACCAAGATTACGCCTCTTGAGGGATTCTGCTCGCAGGCTGCCGGTGCTATCACCCTTTTCGTCACCCAGCATCTGGGAGTGCCGGTTTCTACTACGCATGTCATTAGTGGTAGCATCATGGGTGTAGGAGCGGTTAAGCGCCTGAGTGCTGTTCGTTGGGGTGTAACGTTGGATCTCATCACGGCATGGATCATCACCATTCCCGTCTCTGCCCTGATTGGTGCTGCTATCTATGGCATCACCACCCTCTTCCTCTAAATCTTAATAATCGTACATTTTAGTCCCTTCTTCTCACTCTCCAAATTCTATTTTCACCATTTTTTCTCTTTTTTGGCTGTTAAACTCCATTTTTTTCTTGCGTATGTGAGATTTTTGTTGTATCTTTGCACCCGAATTGGGCAGAAATTATAGAAAATGAATACTCAACCATTGGCCTCAAATACAACCTATGTCTATGATAAGTAAGAAAATATATACTAATTTGCTGCTGTGTGCGCTACTGGCGTATGCAGGGGTGGCGCATGCTGGCGTAGACACACAAGACTACGATGGTGATGGGGTAATGGAGACGTATAATGTGGTGTATCTGAATCTTAGTGGTGGAAACAACTCTAAAGATGGATCTTCAAAGGCTAATGCCGTAAAGACTTGGGCGCAAGCGTATAGTCTGCTCCCTGCTTACACCGGCACAACCGATGCCGACCGCGATGCTGCATGGGATAGCAATATTATCGTGGTGTGTGATGCGACCGGAACTCTTAACATAACAGAAGCAAATACTGGCAATCGTCCTGTAACTATTACAGGTGTTTGGCCATGGGTTGACAGCGATGGCAACACTCCTTCTCCCTCGAATATTACAGGCAAGGTAAATCTGAATAGTAGCGCAGATAATAGTACCCCTAGTCGTATCGGTTCAGATACAAAGTTTAAGTATATAAAATTTGGTCAGGGATACCTTTCAATGTATTTGCATGATTGCACATTTGATGTAGGTTGCTCGATGAATGATATTTCGAGTAGTTTATCTGCCGAGAATGGTGCACTTCGTGTGGAGGGTGATGTTCGTAAGGCACCGGAGTTTCAGGTATTCTTGTACGCTAATTCGAAGAATTTCAGCACATCTTCTGCCACGGGTGGACTACCTACTCAAACAAAACCGGTAACGCTTACTATTAAGTCCGGTAAATTTGGCCGTATATTGACCAATCGTCTTACAGGTACAGGAACAAGTGACATTGAGAAAAAATATGTGATGGGGCGCCCCAGTTCTCCATTCATGTGCGTTGTAAATTTGGATGTTGATCCGAATACTTCTACTGGCGTTTGGAATACGCGCGGCGATGCGTTTGATATTGCGTATCTTTGCGCGGGTATGACGCAAGGCATGGTGTATAGTGATGTGCAATTTAATATCAAGCGTGGTACGATTGGCACCCTCGTTGCCGCCATGCAGGGAAACTCTCACACGGCAACTGCTACGGTAGGTATCTCCAATTCATCCTTCTTTGGCCGTACGGAGGTTAATATTAATCCTGTTCAGGATGAAGATGTGACTATCTATCGTTATTTCGCTACATGCTTTGGACGATACACAAGCAATGCGGCAACCTTAGGAACCTCTAATGCTGCCTTTTATGGCAAAAGCACCCTAAACATGTATGGCGGTATAATTGAGTCAGGTATATACGCAACGGCAGGTGGCATCATTGGACTAAAAAGTCCGGATGGTACATACCATACTATTGATCAGTTTGTCCCTTACTTGGATGGTGGAAGTGACTACAAGAACTATCCTTTTATGGGTATCAAATACCAGCCCTACGATGAGACTGGTACTAAGTCAATGCCAACATTCACAACCACTCTGCATGGAACAACCGAAACAATTGACCTGAGTGAAACTATTACGGAGATGAATATCTATGGCGGTACAGTCAATGGTGGTATATTTGGCGGTGGCTACGGATTCTCTCCTGAGATGCCTGCTGAACGTGCAATTGCCGGTGCCGGTTCGTTCTGGGGCGAGGCGAGAGTCAATATTTATGGGGGCACTATCATCGGCGGTGTTTATGGTGGAGGTATGGGAGCATCCAATTACTTTAATGCTTCCACATCAGATGCTCAAAGGACCGGTTTTAGTACCGTGGCTTCTTTCTATGGTGATACACGTGTAAATATCTATGGTGGTAACATCAGCGGTGGCATCTATGGCGGTGGTAAAGGTCTTAATTCTCAAAAAGCTGCTAATAATCAGACAATTTGGAATGGTGCAACTACAAAAACAGTCAATTTTATAGCAACTGAATTTGCTGATGTAGCTAAGGTCTATGGCAATACCAATGTGGTGATTGATCCACGTATGTCAAGTGATTTTGATACTCCGAATCCGGATTGGATCTTTACCGGCAATATCTATGGCGGTGGTGCACTTGGTGCGGTGGTGGGTAAAACCAACGTTACCATACTGGGAGGTAAAATCACCGGCGATGTGTTTGGTGCGGGATTTGGTGAAACAGGACACCCAGACAAGGCCAAAGTGACCGGTGAAACCAAAGTGATAGTTGGTACCGATGAGTGACTCTCTAAGGGGTCTCTAAGGGGTCTCTAAGGGGTCTCTAAGGGTTCGGTAAGCTCTCGGTAAGCCCTCGACAATGTTGTGACGCTCAATCGGATTGAGCTAATACAGAGAATCTAAAACAGGCGCTCTACAATGGGTGTAACTCAAGGAACATCCAGAAGCCATCTGCCTCTACATGGATATTTACTCTACAACCTCGATCAGCGATTTCGTCAAGACATTGGCAAAAACCGTTAAACAGCTATATCATCTGCTTACCAAGAACCAATCGCAACTCCTGTTGGCGATTGCCAACGAGGGACTTGTCAAAGAACCACTGGCAGGCAGCTTCTTGCATAAGTATCATCTCAAATTCCTTGCACGCTGGATTAGATCGTTATAATTCGTTGAGAAAAAACCGTTTTTTCACATAAATTTTTAAAAAAAGTCCCAATTTCCTTGCACGAATGGGATTTTTTTTGTACTTTTGCAAGCTGTTTTGATTTTAACTTATTATGCGCGCGTGAAAATATTCACTTTACATAGCCAAATTCTTACAGATGAACTGCGTAACTGCAAGTTTATCTGCACCATGTTGCTCCTGCTAGTAGCAGTAGTAGCTGTTGCCGATCCAGTCTCCGGACCTGTAATCAGCGGCAATGTGTATGGCGGTGGTCAGATGGCGAAAGTGGATGGTAGCACGAATGTGGATGTCAAATCCGGCGTGGTGAGCAGCGATGTGTATGGCGGTGGTGCGGTGGCGGATGTGAATGGTAATACCAATGTCAGCCTCGTTGGTGGTCAAATCAGTAGTGCCTACGGTGGCGGACTGGGTACGGCAGAGGTGGCAGCTATCGTGACCGGTAATACGCTGGTGACCCTAAATGGCGCTAAGGTGATGGGTGATGGTTTGTTTGGCGCGAATAACGTCAATGGTACGCCGCAAGGACATGCCAAAGTACATGTGGTGGCTACTGCACCTAAGGGTACGGAGGGCGAGGTGTTCCACGTAGCTGCGGTGTATGGCGGTGGTAACAAGGCGGCGTATGAGCCGACTGCAGCAGATGAGTTTGCAGAGGTGGTGATTGATAATTGTGATAACCGTATTGAGTACGTCTATGGTGGTGGTAATGCGGCACCGGTGCCTGCGACCAAGGTTACTATCAATGGTGCGGATACTATCTACTATGCCTTTGCCGGAGGAAACGGTAAGGGTGACGGTAATAAGGGTGCTGATGTCGGATACAAGGGTTTCTATAGCGGAGGATCGCGTGTTGCGTATGGTACCGGTGAGGCTCGTATAGAGGTGTATGGCGGTAAAATCAATAGTATCTTTGGTGGTAGTAACACGCTGGGATACATCCGCGAGCAGGCTTATGTGAAGGTGTATGATGATCCTGAAATCGAGGGCTGCCCGACGGATATCGCGGAACTATATGGTGGAGGTAATGAGGCGCCGATGCTGTGCCCGAGTGTGGTGGATTTGGATTGCGCCAAGGGATTGGGTAGCATCTATGGCGGCGCTAAGGCGGTGGATGTGATGAGTGATGTGACCCTCAATATTCATAGTGGACACTACAAGAATGTGTTCGGCGGTAACAACAAGAGCGGAAATGTCTATGGCTCGATTACTGTAAATATTGAGGAGATAGGATGTTATCCTATCGAAATAGATAATCTGTATGGTGGTGGTAATCTGGCACAATACTCGGCATATGGTTATAGCGATGATGGTACACCTAAGACGGCTGCCGATGGTGAGAAGCTTTGGAATGGTCCAACGATTAACCTTATTTCATTCACCAGTGTTGGCAATGTGTTTGGTGGTGGTTATGGTCTCTCGGCTAAGGTGTATGGTGACCCGGTTGTGAATATGGAATTGAAGCCAGGGGAGCACAGCGTGGGTGGCGCGCTGGGTACTATCGCTAACGTCTATGGTGGTGGTGAGGATGCTCCTACCTTTGGTGATCCGAGTCTGAACCTTGCGAATGGTACTGTGACGGTGAATGCCTATGCCGGCGGTAAGGGTGAGAGTGCAAAGGTTACGGGTAATCCGGTGGCTAACCTGCAAGGCGCAACCGTGACGGGTAGTATCTTCGGTGGTGGTGATGCTGCGCCGGTAGAGGGTAATCCGAGCGTAGTGGCTACTGCCGGACAGACTGAAAATATCTTTGCCGGTGGTAAGGGTGAGACTGCGGTAGTAACCGGTAACCCGAGTGCGACTATCGATAAGGCAAATGAGAAGGATTTGACTATCAGCAATGTATATGGCGGTGGTGACGAAGCACAGACCGCTGGTAATCCTGTGCTATACCTCACAGCAGGTATGGTAAGTGAGAATGCGTATGCCGGTGGTCGAGGTGAGACAGCAAAGGTTACGGGTAATCCTACAGCTAATCTGCAAGGCGCAACCGTGACGGGTAGTGTCTTCGGTGGTGGTGATGCTGCGCCGGTAGATGGTGACCCGAAGGTGAATGCGTTGCTGGGACAATCGAACTACCTCTTTGGAGGTGGTAAGGGTGCAACCGCTGTGGTGAACGGAACCACGCAGGTAATGGTGGGCGACACGGTGACAAAAGCGAATGTGGTTCGTGTGAAGAAAGATGTGTATGGTGGTGGTGATGCAGCTGCGGTGAATGGTCGCTCTTCGGTGCAAGTGCTTTCTAATTGTAACACGGAATTGCATGACGTATATGGCGGAGGAAACGCTGCTAATGTGTATGAGACTAGTCTAATCATTGCCGGTGGTACTATTTATGGTAGTGCGTTTGGTGGTGGACATGGAGATAAAGAAACTGCTGTTTCTGCGGATGTGACCAAGGCTGATGGTTCTGTGTCTGTGCTTGTGGAGGGTGGTACTATCAATCAACTCTTTGGCGGTAGCAACCAAAAGGGAGAAATCGCAGGCGAAATATATATCAGTGTGCTGAAGTCGAACAAGGCTTGCCCAATGCATATTACGGAACTCTACGGAGGTGGTAATGAGGCGGAAGGTAAAGCTGGTCATATCTCTATATATAAGACGGGTGATAAGGAGGCAGATGAAGGAATAGGCGATGTATATGGAGGTGCGCAAAATGCGGAAGTGACATCCGGCGTCGTGCTGAATGTCTATGGCGGTAGCATTGGTCGCGTCTTTGGTGGTAATAATAAGGGCGGTGATATCAACGGTGCTATCTCGGTAAATCTTAAGAAAGATACACTTGATATAGGTGATGAACTATATGTGGGTGATGTCTTCGGTGGTGGTAATAAAGCCGATTATAGTGGTAGCCCGGTGGTGACTGTCGATAGAGGTACCGTCAGTGGCAGCGTTTATGGCGGAGGTGCGCTGGCAGATGTAGGTGGCAATACAACAGTGAAGCTGACTGGTGGTAGCATCGGAGGTGCGTATGGTGGCGGACTGGGTGATGCTGAGGTTGCTGCAGAGGTAGGCGGTAACACGCTGGTAACGCTGAATGGCTCGAAGGTGACAGGTGACGGTATCTTTGGTGCGAATAATGTGAATGGAACGCCGCTTGGACATGTGAAAGTGCATGTACTGCGCACCACACCGCGCGATGGACAACTTGCAGGCGAATATGATGTGCCGGCAGTATATGGTGGCGGTAATAAGGCTGCGTATGTGCCGACAGTGAACCCGAATGACTATGCTGAGGTGCTGATTGAGAATTGTGATAACAGCATTGGGTACGTCTATGGTGGAGGTAATGCTGCGCCGGTTCCGGCTACGGATGTGAAAATATATGGCGCGAACTCTATTGGTGATGCATTCGCCGGTGGAAACGGTGCCGGTGCAGATAACCCGGGTGCAGATATTGGATATCTTGGCTACTACAGCAAAGGTTCGCGTGAAGAATATGGTACAGGTATTGCGTACCTGACTATCTATGGTGGTACGGTGGAGAAGGCCTTTGGCGGAAGTAATACGTTGGGCTACATCCGTACACAAACTACTGTAGAGTTGGCAGAACTGCCTGACGATTATACGGGTACTGAATGTCCTCTGAATGTGGGCGATGTACACGGAGGTGGTAATGAGGCTGATCTCTATTGCCCGACAGAGGTGATACTGGGCTGTACAGAGGGTGCAGAGGCTATCTACGCCGGTTCGCGCTCGGCTAATGTGTATGGTAGTGTGGTAATGACTATCCGTAGCGGTAAGTACGGCAAGGTATTCGGTGGAAACAATGAGAGTGGAAATATCTTTGGAAAACTGGCTCTCACAATTGATGAGACAGGATGTTGGCCAATTGTGATAGATGAACTATATCTCGGTGGACACAAGGCTGCCTACTCCGTCTATGGCTATGATAATGAGGGACATTGCATTGAGCGTGAGGCTGATATGCCGGACCCGTCAAAAAGATACGAAGACCCAGTGCTGAATATTATCTCGTTCACCAGCATTGGTACTGTCTTTGGGGGCGGATTGGGTGAGACAGCTACGATATATGGTAACACCAATATCAATATCGACCCTATCCCAGGAAGATATGCTGCGCGTATTGATGCGGATGGGGATGAGGTCGAGGACGGTAATGCGGACGCTATCGGAACAATTGGTACCATTTATGGTGGTGGCAATGCCGGTGCAGTATATGGTGATACCAATGTGAAGATTGGTACGAAGACAAAGAATACTCACGTTAGTGGTGATGATAAGACAACGGCGTATGAAGTAGAAGTCAACATCAAGGATAATGTGTTCGGAGGTGGTAATGAGGCGATTGTAAGCGGTGACACCCATGTGACAATAGGATCAGAGAGATAATGCATAAGCATATATTACATATTATATTATGGATCGTGCTCGCGCTGTGCGCGCCCGCGATGACGTTGTCTGCTCAGATTGATCCAAAAGCAGAATACTCTGCGCAGAGTAAGATCCGCATTGGCGGTAACGTCTATGGCGGTGGTAATGAGGCGGCTGTCCAGGGTAATACCAATGTAACCATCAACACCGGTGAATACGGCGGAAGTATCTTCGGCGGTGGTAATGGTGCGCTGTACACTGCTGACGACGAAGCGGCAAATCCTCTCCATAAGGAAGGTTCTGTCAAATCTTCTGCCGACATCGGTACGCACAATGATGACGGTACACTCAAGGAGGGTACGGGTGATACACACGTGACTATCAATGGCGGTGAGCTCGTGTATTACATAGGCGATAAGGATAACTTCCGCAATATCTACGGCGGTGGTAATGCGGCTTGTAACGTAGCGGGTAGTACCCATGTGAGGATGAACAAGGGTATGATCACGGCGTGGAGCTTTGTATCTTCCGACCTGGCAGTAACTGCTTGGCAGTACTTCTGGGACAACCATAACTCCAATACGAAGCAGCCTATCTGCGCCGTCTTTGGCGCAGGATATGGCGCGAACACCGACGTGGCGCTGGATACGCACGTAGAGATCAACCTCGGCGAAGCTCGTACGGAAGAATATAGCAAGGAAGACCTTGTGCTGGTTAACAACTTCGTTACTCGCGACGGACCTAATCCTGCGCTGAGTCAGAAGTTCGTTTCCGGTGTCTTCGGCGGTGGCTACAACGGTACGGTAGGTGCGTACAGCGTGAGCGCAAAGGGTATCAACCGCGACGATGATGCGTCGCGTACAGCGGATGATTACCTCTCCAATACGAACGTTACTATCGGCGGTTCGCCCTATACCTTCACCGTCTTCGGCGGAGGATTGGGCTCGAAGCGAGCAGCGGACCTCGACGAGGCTGCCGGTCAGTGGGGTAGCCGCGTAGGTGCTGTCTTCGGCGGCACGAAGGTAGATATAGAGGGCGGCTTCGTCTTCGGTAGCGTCTTCGGTGGTGGTGCCGGTATCTATGGTGCGGTACCTATTACGACGCCTCGTGAGGGCGATATGCCGTATATCAATGCGGCGCAGGTATTCCGCGAGACGGACGTGACCATCAATGGCGCCGGTACGGTAGTCATAGGTAACGTATATGGCGGTGGCGATATTGCCAACACGGGTTGGTACACCGCGGGCACTCGCCCGAATGAGCCGGAACACGTAGAGCAGGTGAACATGAGCCTTGCTAAACTCGACTATACGACTTCCGTTCATCTGCTGGGCGGTAACGTCATGGGACAGGTGTTCGGTGGCGCCAATGGTCGTACGAAGAGCGAGATCACGCTGGCTCACCTCATTGGTGCCGTCATAGGTAGTACGAACCTGCAACTCGGTGAGGATGTTGAGCCGACAGATGGCAAACTGCATGGTACTACGGTATGGAACCGTATCTATGGTGGTTGTAACGTAGGACAAGTATATGCTTGCGCCGAGATTGCTGCCAACAGAGGTCAGGCCGGTCTGGCGCGTGCTATGGCCGAAGGCGTAACCGACGGTTGTACCAGCCTGACGGTATATAACGGTAAGATGGCGCACGATATCTTTGCCGGTGGATTTGGCGATATCAACGATAGCGGTACGCCGGACGACCCATCCGATGACGTCATCACCTCTGCCGACATCTCAGGTAATACATACGTGTATTTCAAGCGTGGTGACCTGGAGTGGGAGCACTACTGGGATGCCAAGACAGCTAACTTTATTGGGCAATCCAGTGCTATCGGACACTGGGGTGAGGAGCAGGATGTCTGCCACAACCTCTACGGCGGTGGTAACATGGCCTGCGTTGTCAAGGGTAACTCCCACGTCTATATGTCGGGTGCTCCGGCGGCTCCCGACGGATTTACGGATGGCGAATATTGGAATGCATGTATTGCCAATGTGGCGCTGCCGCACTTCTCCGTCTTCGGTGGAGGCTTCGGTATCAATGCCAAGATCAATGGTAATGCCTATAGCGATATCAACCTGCGCATTGGCTCCGGATTCCATAGTATCATCGGTGGTGGTATGAATGGTCCTGTAGGCGGTATGTGTAAGGTGCATGTGGGTAACGATCCGTACTCGCGCGTGTACCATATATATGGAGGTGGCTACTATGCTCCTTGTGAGAAGACGGAGCTTAATATTACCCGTGGTACCATCGTGAAGAACGTCTTCGGTGGTTCCGTGATGGGTAATATCACGCCGTATCAGCGTGATGCGGACGGCAATCTGGTTCTGGACGGCGAGGGCAATCCTATTCCGGATACCAACCTCTATGCCACCAAGACCGTTATCGGTCTGCAGGACGAGGGCGCAGGTCGCTACTCTTCCTTTGACGTCATGAACGAGGAAGGTACTCTTCTGCGTAGCTATACGTACGCTGAGCACCAGAACCAGATCACGATTGGTGGTAACGTCTATGGCGCAAACGACGTATCGGGTACGGTCAATGGTATTGCCAGCCTCACCATCTATGGCGGTACCATTCAAGGACAGGTTTATGGCGCAGGTAACGGTAACCACATCGGCTACTATGTGCCTAACGAGCTGAAATACAATATGGGTGCGCACGGCACAGCCAACTATTACTATGTAAATCATGGTACGCCGGAGACGACAGGTAATACCTATGTGGGTCGTCCGCAGACCATCGGTGGTGTGGAGCTTACCCTTGAGGGTAATACCGAGACGGAGCGCGTGAAGGTGCTCGGTCAGGTATTCGGTGGAGGTAACTCGTGTACCATCGGTGATTGGGATAAGGAACTGCTTAAAAGATTGGTTAACCCCCATGCAGCGCGTGATAGTGCTAACTATTTCCTCGGCGGTGGCAAGCTGTATGTTAATATCGGTTCGCACGTTACCATCGGTCGTACGCATAAGCAGCTGGCCGAAGATCCGGATGGCAGCACGTATATCGACAATGACGAGAACGTCAGCGGTCTCTTCATGGGTTGCTCCGGTCGTGACCTGGCAACGCAGAATGGTGATTACCTGCATGATAACTACTACCATCACTTCTACAACTATAATGTCGGCAAGTACTATCCCGGCTTTGCCGTAGGTGATGAGAGTGGTACACCTATGACTCGTGCTCAGCAGCTCAAGCCGTTCCAGGCCTACCTGAACAACGTGATGATATGGACGGACGATATACGTCTGCGTATCAACAACCACGATGGTAGTGCAGCTGAGGACGTATGGATTGCCAACTTCGTGGGTGGTGGTTTCCGTGGTTCGATGCGCGCCAAGACCGTGGATGGTACGTTTGACTATACCATTCCAGAGGGCGTCACCGTGAGCCACACCGTGGTAGGTGGTGCATATAATGCGCACGTACGCTATCACTACTTTGATACCAAAGCCGATGGTACATTCGTTGATGCTAAAGGTGATGGCGTCTATGACTATGCAACAGTAGTTCCGGATGGTTGGGAGAAGGTTGACCCTGCTCATCCTGAGGTGGGCGACTATATCGACGTTCTCCACGAGAACCCTGAAGATCCGGAGCAGATAACGAGTATCGTGCGCTACAACTTCAACGGCGGTATCCTATCGGAGAACAGTACCGGCGTCAGCGCCAGCGAGGTGGGACACCATATTCATCGGGTACACGCAGACCCGCGCGAGAAAGATATTACCGATGAGGAGCGCAGAAACAGATATGCTACCTCGTACTTCCAGCCCATGTCGGAAGACACGGAGGATCCTGCTAAGGAGGACGCAGAAACCAGAGCCAAACTCTTCACAGCCAACAAGGATAAGGTGCTCTTGCACCTTGACCTGCAGTGCGCCATGGAGCCGGAGGTGCTGGATGACTCAGAAGGCACGTACCTGCATGGTGGTAACGTCTTCGGTGGTTGCTTCCTGTCGGGCTTCGTAGAGGGTGACTCCTGGGTAGATTACAACTGCTGGCTGTCGCCTGCTTGTACCGATCCTAAGTACTTCAGTAAGGATAAGAACTGGGGGATCTATCACGAGGCGATGGACGTAGAGCGCAACAATGCCCTCAATGTCTATGGTGCCGGCTATGGTAATGATACCCACTCCATGGGTGATGTCTATCTATCCGTTAAGGCTATTGATCAGACTGCCGGTGGCGATGATGATACGCATGGTCACTTCCCGTATATCTTCAACGCCTTCGGCGGATCGAACATGGGTGAGGTAGATGGTAACGTCAATGTCTATTATGCCGTCGGTAAGCAGGGTACGCTGCTCGGTTCGCTCTATGGTGGTGGCTTCAAGGGTGTTATCAATGGTAATACGTTTGTCGAACTGGCAGAGGGCTTCGTGAACAACGTCTATGGCGGTAGCCGTCAGGCAGATATCATGGGTGCGGCTCACGTATGGGCTTATGATGGTAAGGCACGTGGTATAGAGAATGCCAACCACCTCATCATCTGTAACCTCTATGGTGGTAACGATATCGCCGGTACAATCCATGGTACTATGCCGGCTTACTTCACGGAGAGCAAGTGGTCGAATAAGCGCGAGCCTATAGCCGGACATACCTTCAATACCTACGTGGAGATCTCGGCGGATGACAACTCTGCCGACCGTGGTTTCCCGCTCGTAGGTAGTGCGTTCGCCGGTGGTAATGGTGAGGCTTGGGTTTCCGAAGAAGAGAGTGGTACAAGACCGAATGTAGCCAAGGCGCTTATCGAGATCGAGGGTGGCTCTACGCTGCGTGCCTTCGGCGGTGGTAACATGGCTACCGTGACCGACTCTACCTTTATCTTCACCGATGCCAAGAGTACCCACTTCGCCGACGTGACCTTCACGGAGTATCAGAAGCAGATCGTGCAGAACATCTTCTTCCGTGACGTGACGGTAGGTTATAAGTGGGAGAACAACCGACTGACGATGGAGAACTTCCACGTGGCACGTCTCTTTGGCGGTAACAACCTGGCAACCATGGATATCCAGCCTACGTGGAACCTGAAGGCAGGACGTCTGGATAATGTCTATTCCGGTGGTAACATGGGTGATATGACCTACTACAACCCGGCCGGTAAACCTGCCACCAAGAATGGCGATATTGGACAAACAGCCGGCGTGGAGAACAACGAGGATGGCAGCAATGCCAACTACTCGCCGCGTGGCCTCAGTATCACCATCGATGAGCCGAAGATCTATATCGGTTCGCTCTTCGGCGGCTGCCGTCTGAGCGACGTCAATCCTACGCCGAAGGGCGAGGAGCCGGCATGGCCTGCAGGCACTGACGGAGAGGATTTCTATGGCGCTACCATCAACATCCTGGACGGATATATAAATAATGTATACGGAGGAAACGATATCTCCGGTACCGTTTACCATGGTACGAATGTGAATATCTCCGGTGCCGTATCGGGTAACGTATATGGCTCGGGTAACGGATTCTATCTCTATAAGTGGGATAAGAGCATCGACTGGGATAGCCCGGAGCAAAACCCCTACCAGACAAACGTGATTGAGGAGTTCAACGAGGATCTGAAGGAACTTATCTACCATGTTAAGCCGATGGCTGTCTATGGTGGCGACGGAGCGAATAACACGCAGAAGATGCTTACCATCAACGACTATCGTCCGTCGGTAGAGAAGGCGTTCCTCAACATCTCCGGTCGAGAGGGTAGAGCGGCTGTTGGCGAAGAGGGCGATCCCGACTACAAGCCGGCTATCGAGAAGCGCATAGCGTACGTCAAGGGTAACGTATTCTGCGGTGGTAATGCTTCTACCATTATTGGTGATAACTCCTTCACGAAGTTTAAGATAGGCTCGTACGTTACGCTCAATGGCGTCTTCATGGGCTCGGATGGTAAGGCATATACGGAGAATGATCATATTAAGCGTTTTGCCACTCTCAATGGTATTGATAATATGGGCGAGGGAACCGAGCCTTCATCATTCCTTGACTACGATGGCGCGAAGTCGCTGGATCAGTCCCACAACCCGATCTTGCTCAATATCTACATGATGGCGGTGGACATGAAGGCGCAGCCAAAGGACTTCAACCTCAACCTGCCGTTGAAGGAAGCACATATCGGTACGTACTGCGGCGGAGGTAACCGTGGTTCAATGCTGGTGGATAAGACCGTCACGCTCCCGTTCCACCACGATATCATCATCTACGATAAGATCGTGGCTGCCTGCCTCGATGCCAACATTGATTACAACGATGGTGAGAAGCACATCTACTCGATGGGTGGATATACCCGTAAGATCACGGATAACGCCACTTACGGCAACAAGAAGTTCAAACTCGATATCGCTTCGCAGTTTGTTCCGCTCGTCATGGATGTGCCGGCGGATAAGAGCGATACTACCCGCAATAGCCACGGCGAGACCTTCTCGGAAGCAGAGGCGCATGGCTTCCTCTACGACAACCGTCAGAAGGGTGTGAAATATACATATGAGGAGTTCAACGAGCTCTTCCAGACTACGTATGACGACCAAGCGACTTTTGAGAAAACCGAGAGCGACGACCATATCTGGAAGATAGCCGACGGTATCTATGCTCCGTCGTGTAATATCTACGGCGGTTGTTACCAGTCGGGTGAAGTAGAGGGCGACATAGAGCTCAATATCTACAGCAACATGTTGCGCTATGTCGATCAGGTCGACCTCGATAAATCGCTTGCGCAGAATATCGCCTGCTTCAATGTCTATGGTGCCGGCTTCGGTCAGAACTCACACGTATGGGGTAATGTGACCATCAATATGGATCGTAGTCTTGATAAGAGTACGATGGGCGATGGTACGCCTACCATTAGTGAAAATATCAAGACGCTGCTGGGCGGCGAAAGCAGGTGGGATATCCAGCATAGTGAAGATCCAAGTAAGAACCTGCTGGGAATAGCTAATGCCTATCAGTATCCTTCGTTCAACAACGTCATCGGTGGTGGACGTAATGGTAAACTCATCGGTAATACCACGGTGGAGATTCGCAACGGTCTCGTCTATAGCGACGTGGCAGGTGGTTGCTACGCGTCGGATATGTACGGAAGTACGCAGGTTATCGTGGGTTATCCGAAGTACTACAAGTGTCTGACCACGGGTGAGTACCAGCTCGACCGTGCCGACAAGTGGAATACCGACAAGGTGGATACCTACGGAGATAAGGTCATCAAGCAGAGCGTTTGGTACCTGAAGGGCGACCTTGTGCCGGATAATGTATATCAGATGATTGTGGCCAAGACTCCGGGCAATGCCTCCAGCTTTGAGCTGGTAGACATACAGCCTGAAGATGGCAAGAATACGGCTACCCATACTATCAATGGGGTGTACGACGGTACTACCTGGAACGATGTTCATATCAAGGTGGGTAAGGGTATCTACGGTGGTGGTTACTCGCTGCAGAACAGTATGGCGGCTTCTGCCGGATCCATCACTACGTATAAGTTGCTCGACGATGCTGCCACCACTACGGACCTCCACCCGCACAACTTCTCCGGGCGCTATGGCTACGACGAGACGTCGTTCGCCGGCTATGGCGGTAACTCCAGTGTCATGCTTGCAGACCAGGAGGAGGCAGCGCAAGACCACATCCGTGTATCAACGCTCAAGACAGCAGTGGCAAATATCCCTGCCACCAGTTCTGTGATCGGTAAGTTCATCAAGGAGACTGTTGATGGCAAGGAAGTTTATACCCACCAGGGAGATCATACACCTGATGAGCACGTTACCTACTATACCCTCACCGGTGATGGCGGTATCTATGGTGATGGTCACCTTACCTTCTGTGAGGGCTTCCGCTCGGCGGATGTCACACGCTATGGTTGGGCAGATGGTACGGCTAAGCACCCGATCCTGATGAATACCTTCCAGCGTATGGACCTCTTGTCCGTCAACGACTGCTGCCTCATGTTGCAAGGTGCGCAAGACTTTGCTACTGACCAGATTGATGCTACCATGTATAGTATCACGCGCGTCAACGAGATGCGTCTCAATTCGTCGCTCGATGCCAATGCTACCCTCGGCGAGATTAGCGCGCATAGCGGTTCGGGAGAAGGTCCGGCATTTACCCAGAAGAAGCAGCGCAACTACCTCGCCTTCTTCAACAACGTCCACTACCTCGGCTCTATCGTGACCAACGATCCGTTCACGAGCAACTTCCATAAGAACGATGGTACTTTGGATGCGGATACTACCTATATTGATAAGAAGCTTGCCTTCATCAATAGGTACGCGGCCTCCGAGCCGGATGCAAATGGCAACAAGCCTGCTGCGGCTACTACCGCCTTCAAGAAGCGTAACGTCGGTACCGCGCGCAATGCCATCGGTATCAACAACGGATACTGCCTGCGTATTCAGAACCAGGAGTATGTGGGAGCACACCAGTCAAAGACCTACTACGGTCCTATCGTGGGTGTCTGCGAGGTCAAGCTGCTCACGCTCGTACAGGGCGAGGGTGGTGGATACGTCTATGCCGACAATATACACGAGTATCCGAATAAGGCAAGTGGCGAGGACCACTTCCTCATGACGTCCGGAAACTTCGTCTTCCCGGGTATCATTAATCAGGGTAAGGATCCTATTACCGACGAGCCCATCGGCGACCAGTATATCGTCGACGACTGCTTCGTGCAGCACTTCGGTACGCCGGGGCATATCACCGAGAGAGACCATTCGCACGAACTCGATGAGGCACACTATTGGTACGTAGAGGGTAATAAGTACTTCTTCACGACCACCCTTACCGGTTTCACCTATAAGCATAAGCTCGACTTCGACCTCGTCAAAACCGACCCGAACATAGTGCTCTCCGGTATGGAGAATGGTAGCCGTCTCAATATCAAGAAGATTGAGTGGCTGAGTGCGGAGACCGGTTTCCACCGCAAGAACTACGAACCCGTGCTGCCTACTACAGCAAAGGAAACTGATGAACACGGAAACGTGATTGACAAGATCAGCGACTACGAGTTTGATATCACGGTAGGTGGTAACGACATTACTGACTGGCATAGCGATATGCCTCGTTATAGCGTGCCGACCAGTGGCCCGTCGTTCACCACGGACAAGACCGTACAGAACGACCACCTGCCGCAGTTCAATATCCGCTTGCAGGATAAGCTCGATAACAGCGGTGATGCGGCTTATAACAACCACCTCGACGAGCCGGAACTCGTCAAGATTTACTTCGTTGGTCAGACGGAGGATGAGAATCACAACTGGCAGACCTACGAATATACCATCACGGTGAACGTTGTTTACCTGCAAGGTCCTACCGTCAAGGGTGGTGTAAAGATTAAGAACTGTGCTCTCCCGGGTGAGTTGATAGGCTTCTCTACGGATGGCCTTGAGGTCAAGACGCCGGAGTTGATGCCTATCACGGCAGCATCGTGGCAGATACTGCCGCTGAGCGAGATTGACGAGCACGGCGAGTGGAAGTGGGATATGGAGAACGGTATCGTCATCCCGGATAGCCGCTATCATGAGGACCCGGAGACGCAGAATGTCATTGGTACGATACCTGCTCTCTATAAGCAGAATGAGTATACCATCGCCTACATCTTCACGGCCGGTGGTTACGACTTCCCGGTTATGCCGGAGCAGACGGCTACCACGCCGAAGGAAAACCGCATGATCGTGGTGCACAACTACCATCGCATGAAGGATGTCGTGGATGGCGTAATGGGTATAAATCATATTCCGGATCTGCAGATCGAGACCATGCCTTCTACTATCCCTGACCACCAGACGAGAGACTACCATCCTAAGTTCGCTGAGGCGAAGATCTACATCGAGGATGAGGCCGACCTGCGTGCGTTTATTGAGTATCTGAATTTGGCAACGGCTACCTACACCGATGGTGAGGGAGTAGAGCACGCCGGCAATGAGCACAACATACCGGTGGGTCTTACCGACCTCGATATCATCCTGCAAAAGGATATTACGCTTACCAGCCCATTGCCTGATATCAACGTAGCGTTCGCCGGAAATCTGCATGGTGACGGCTACCATATCGACCTCGGTGAGCATGGTTCAACGCTGCTCGGCGATAGCTTCACCGGTAATGTCTATAACCTGGGTCTCATTGGTGGTACGATAGCTTCCGCTGATGCTACCGGCACGCGCACGAACTGCTACGAGATAGCTAAGGATTCTAAGGACGTTAAGGTCTTTAGGAATGGAGACTCTGAGGTCTTTAAGGCCTCTAAGGCCCTTAGCGGAGAGCTGGCTTACGAGTTGAGCCACTTCTTCGCGCCGACCAGTGACGGCTACGTAGAGAGCCGCTATGCGAATGGCGACTACCTCTATGCTACTACCGACCGCGTATGGTCGCTGCGTACCGCTGCTGCGCCGAACTATGGTTATGAAGAGTCGCGCCACGATACGACTCATCTCCGCGATCTTGCGCGCTGGGACGAGGTTGCTGGCGTCTATAAGCCTCTCTACGATGGGACGATTACGGTCAAGGATACTACGGTAGATATCAGCGGTAATGGTACGGAGTACTTCACGTACCGTGGTCTGCCTGCCGGCTATGCAAACGACTACCTCTTCTTCGGTCAGCACCTGGATAAGTTGGCTGCGGATGGATGTCCTGTACATATCGACCCACTGGAGAGCGACATGGATGCTGCCGGATGGAAGGGTGGTAATCGTGTCTATGAGGCAAATGGCTACTATCGCTCGAAGGTGCAAAAGGACTACTATTATAACAAGGACGCGTGGGCTCTGAATCAGGAACTCACAGCCATCGACTTCACGCAAGCTACGCCGGAGGGCGATAATGCAGAGACTGCTCCAACTCGCTTTAGCAAGGATGAGGCGGTATCGCAGAACCTGCTGGTATATAACGGTGGTGAAGATGCGTTTGACGAGCATGAGACCGAGGATATTGCAGAGGAGAATGTGGTTTACCACAATATCGTGAAGTCGGCGGAGATTTTCTCAACAGACTATATGCACGTGGTAGATGAGCAAGACTTCAATGCACCAATTGCCTTTACGGTGAACGAGCGTACATGGTATGAGCGTGAGCCGGAGAGCTATGCTACTATCAGTAGCAAGGCTTGGGATGGTATCATCTTGCCGTTCTCGCCGCACAAGGTGAGCGGTAGTGAGCATGGTGAGATTACGCACTTCTATGGCGAGCATCCTTCTACGCAGGGAGCTAATCTGGTGGATACCACCAATATCGGTCATGAGTATTGGTTGCGTGGCTTTGTGGATGTAGAGGCAGGTGCCGGAGGTGATGTGTCGGCTATCTTTGCTCGTCCGGCATTGGAAACTACTGCGGTGACTACCTTCCCAACAGCGACTGCAGATTGTGGTGAATACAGTTACTATAACCCATATTGGACGAGTCTCTATGGTTCGGATGAGTTCAGTATCTATAGTACCGCACGTACATATACGGACTACGCATATCAGATGGCGAATGTGCCGTATCTGGTAGCATTCCCGGGTGAGGACTACTACGAGTTTGATATGAATGGTGAAACTGTCACCTACGAGCGCCTGGGTGAGCACCAGATTCAGGTAACGGATGACTACGAGCAGGTGGTGACCATAGACGGCTACACACATCGCGGTACTATGCTCAATACAGATGAGGCAAGGGCATTCCGCACCTATTTCATTAAGGATAGTACACCTCTGACAATGCATGTCCAGGGTAGAGATGACCGGCCTGTCAATGTAGATGAGGATAATGAGCCTGTCGATCCTTCGCATAAGGAATCGCTACTGCGTGTCTTCACTACCGACAGAAAATATATTACCATCCAGAGTAGCGAGTCGCTACGCTTGCCGATGTACGATGCCGTAGGTCGTTTGATCACCGTGCTGGATGCACCGGAAGGTGAGTCGGTACACTATGTGTCGGTAGAGCAGGGTGTATATGTAGTAGGTAATACCCGAGTGATTCTGTAATCTGTATGCGCAATTGGGCTTCTCCATATTGGTTGATGGCGCTATTGGCATGTTTTCTCATCTCATGTCGAGAGGAGGTGAATCAGCAGGCTCGTGTGACCGTAGTGGTATATATGGCGGCAGATAATAATCTACAGCCTTTTGCCGGTATGGATTGTGCAGAGTTGGAGGCAGTTCGTGCTCAGATGCCACGCGACTGCCGGCTGGTTGTATGGTGTGATACCACTTCGCAGAGCACGGACACGCTGCATATTGCTACGACATTGCATCGCCTCTTTGCTGATCATCCGGCTCAGCACTATGGATTGGTGCTATGGTCGCATGGACGGGGCTGGTTGGGTTGGGGACTCAATCGTGACGAGCAGCGAGTGCCAATACCTGCCTTACGTCGTGTGATGGGTGGGCTTCCTCATTTGGATTGGTTGCTGATGGATGCGTGCCATATGGCATGTATGGAAGTGGTATATGAGCTACAGGATGTGGCAGATTATATCATAGCTTCACCGGCAGAGATTCCCGGTACAGGTGCACCATACGACCGCTTGTCGCAGGCACTCTTTTCCACCGATGCGCGGCAGGCGGCATTAGCGATAGCAGAGGGGTATTTTGATTATTATTCTACGCGAGAAGGGGGTGTGGTGTCGGTAGTAGAGACTGCGCTGCTGGATGACTATGTCAGCGCAATCACTCCGCTACTGCGTGAGGTTTGCCATAGTGGCTCAGAGCCGGAATTATTCTACCTGCAGCGCTACACTACCTATTGTGCGGAGTCGGATTATCTTCCCAATTTTTATGACATGGGTAGTGCTATGCATAGTTTCGGTGTGTCGGTTGAGGCACAGTCGCCGGTTATCTATTTTCAGGCGACTGACGTGTGGGCAACTACTTCTCCTTATATTTTTCATCAGATGCTTGACAGGGCGCATAGTATAGGTCTGAGTCTCTTTATACCAAGTGCCGCGTATCGCGCTGAGCACATTGAGCAGTACTTGACGCAATACGCGGCACTGAGTTGGTATCCGCTAATTCGGTAAATCTTCTTATCAGTTCAGGCGAGCACCCATCACGTTATAGCGAATACCATCACGGATGATGACTACCTGGCCATTCTCCAGGCGCTTGATAGCTTTTGGTTCGCTGATGGTGACAGTCTCGATAGCCTCCGGTTTATCGCTGGCGGTCTTGAAGACCTTGATGCCCTGGATGTAGAGGGTACCAGTTGCGGTATTGGTGATCTGAACGTACTTAGGCGAGTCGGACAGGCTGATAGCTTTCTTGTTAACTCCCTTGCTGCCATCGTATTTGCCTACAGCCTTGAGGGAACTCAGGCTGTTACCTGCCTTGAACTCACCCTTCAGACTACCGGTGCGGTAGAGCAGGTAATAGACATTCTCGATACCTTCCTCGCAATATACGGTCATGGTACCACTAGCCTCCTTGATCTGAATGCCATACTTCTCCTTATCGCTCTCGTTAGGGGTCTCCAGCAGGTTGTAGCCTTCGCTGGCAGCAATGATACCATCTGCCATGTATGCTGCGGTCTTGTCGTGGTTAACAGCCAGGAAATAGTAGTAGTCGTTGTTCTCACCTACGATGTATGGCTCAGCATCGTCATCGTCAGGATCGTCACCGCTACCACCATATGTAGCAACGTAACCCTCGTTCTTGTCCTTGTCACCGGTAGGATATTCGCCGGTGAAGCCACCATTCTTGACATTCTTAGGCAGACTGCTGTCAAACCAACCTACGAGTTTGGATTGGTAGTTGATGATAGCGGTCTTGAGTTCGGTGATGACATCATAGTTCTCGTCCTGCGTGGCGTTGTTGAACTGCCATTGGAAGTCACCATGGTTCATACGACCAGCACCCATCTCACCGATCACTTCGCTCTTGACGTCTGCTGCAGCATCTGCGTGGTAGGTGTATGGGATGGTGCGGTTCTTGTATGGTGTGCCACCCGAAACGGCGGTTACCGATGCCGGAACCTCCTCCTCAGGACTGGCAACCTCGTAGGTATCCCAGTCGGTCTCAGTACCCTTGACATAGTCCTTCTGGCCGTGCTGATCCTTACCCATACCGGTGCTGGCAGGGTGGATGTACATGCGCTTGGGGTTGAAGATGTAGTTGTCGTAGGACTTGATGACACCACCTGCCTCGCCCGAGAAGGTACCATCGCCGGTGGCGTCGGTTCCCTGCTTGGAGATGAGCATTGGGTACTTGCAGTTACGGAAGTAGTTGCGCTCAACGAATGCCGAGCCACCCATGGTCATACCTACGCCGTACTTGGCGTTACCGTCAAAGTAGTTGTTGTAGATGTGGAACCACATGGTACGGATACGTGGGTGACGGCTGTCAGAGTGGTCAAACCAGTTGTGGTGATAGGTCAGCAGGCAATCTACGGTCTCGGATTTCATACCGCCGAGACTCGACTTACCGGTATCCCAGAAGTGGTTGTAACTAACGGTGATATTGGTGCTCTGACCCTTGACGTCCACTACGCCATCACCCTTAGCCTGGTCAGCATCGCCACCGGTGCCGCCATAGAAGAAGTCCATGTTGTGAATCCAGATGTTCTTGTTGGCTGTATCGAGCGACAGACAGTCATCTATGCAGAGGAGGATACCGAAGTTGCGGAACTCAACACCTACCATGTTGCGGCAGAGGATACCGAATCCGTGGATGGTAGCATCCTCACCTACACCCTCAATGGTGAGTTGGTTGTTGGTTTTCTTGTTACCCTTTACCTGCAGTCCCTCAGCGCTGCTGCCCAGTGCATCCATGTCGGCTTTCTTGATGGTACCGATGATACGGATGTCGATAGGACGTGTCTCTTTACCTTTCTCCAGCGCGGCGATGATAGCCTGCAGACCTACGCACTCGGTAGGCGCATCTTTCTGGATAGTTGCCTTGATGGTCTTGGCGTTGTCGGCATACACGTACAGTACGATAGCACCGTCCTTGAGGGTACCGTCGTTGTTATATGCACCTACGCTCTCGATGTCCTGGTGAGCGAATCCTGCGCGGTCGTGTGCTACTACGATCAGTTCGTCTGTGATGGCAGCCTCAGCATCGACCTCAGCGCCCGACTTGACTGGTACGACCTTCATCAGGTAACTGCCTGCCTTGAGTCCCAGTGCATCTGCACGGCCATACGAACCGTAGTTGCGAACAAGCTCTTTGTCCAGTTGTGTCCATTGGGTATCCCCTTTGAACTTGACGTACACATTGTAGCCAGCTCCTGCCTCTGTGCTCCATGTCACATACGCAGACTCATACCAACCGGACTGCTTGATGAGCTCGGTGGCGTTTGCCATGATGGCGTTTGCCATGATGGCAATGCTCAAGAAGAAAAATCTTGCTTTCATGATTTTTGTTAATTATGTTAGTTATGTGTTGTTTGTGCGATAAAAGCGATGCAAAGTTATATAAAATATTTTATATAGTCAAATAATAGCGATGTTTTTTTACTTTTTCTCCTATAAAGCGCCAATTTTTACACATTATTTTTTTTGCGACTCAATAATAGTTTGGCACGGTATTTGAATATAGTGTAGTAAATGTTGCCCAAAAAAGCGCTTTTTGATACGAATATTGTAGATTGTGTGACGTTTTGTAAGTATTAACCCGTTAAAAGATGACAACAATGAAAACAAAAGTTATGATGCTGATGTTGGCCATGATGGTTGGCGTAGCAAGTGTTTCGGCAGAACAGGTAAAGCAGGCAAAGCAAGTAAAAATGGATAAGTGCAGCAAGATGGATGCCCGTTGCATGCAACTCGCAAAACGTCTGCAGATGGATGAGAAGCAGACGGCTGAGCTACAGAAGGTGTTTGCGCAAAACATGGCAGATATGCAAGCCGTTCATGTAAAATGCCAGGCGCGTATTGACAAGGTCTTGACGGCAGAGCAACGTGAGCAATTGGCTACCATGCGTGCAAAACGTGCTGAACAGATGACTCAGGGTGGTAAGCATGGCAAGATGGAACATCGCAAAATGCATCACGGGCACCATATGCAACATAAAGCGAAAGTAGAACGTACTCAGATAGATTAAGATTAGTTTCTGTTTTTAGTTTTTGGTTATTTTTATGCGCGAGCGCTCCGAGTAATAGAACTCGGGGCGCTCGTTTGATTGTGTCGTCAGCCTAAGGGGTCTCTAAGGGGTCTCTAAGGGGTCTCTGCCGACCCACGGGTGACCCACGGACGACCCACGAGAGAAGATGGTGGCAATTTACAGTTGGGAGAGGGTGTGCTGGAGCCACTGCCAGCAACGTGCCGTGGAGGATATACTCAGGCGCTCTTGTGGCGAGTGTACACCATACATTTGCGGTCCTACGCTGACCATGTCCCAATGTGGGTACTTCTCCAGAAAGAGTCCGCACTCCAGACCAGCATGGATGGCAAGCACCTTTGGCTCGTCGTTAAACAGTGTGACATACGACGAGCGCACAATATCCAGCAATGGCGAGTGTACATTGGGTTTCCAGCCCGGATAGCCATCGCCGTGCGTTACCTCGTCGCACGCGAGTGCGAGCGCGCATTCTACCATATTTTTCATATGGTGCTTCTGACTCTCGACGCTGGAGCGCTGGCTGGTGTTGACCTCGATATATCCGTCTTTGGTCTTGATGGATGCCAGGTTGCTGCTGGTCTCCACGAGTCCCGGCATATCCTTTGACATCGCATACACACCATGTGGGCAGGCGTACAATGCGCGAATGAGATTATTCATCTGAGCCTGTGGCACAAACTCAGTCGGCATGTCGGTTGACTCCAGCGACAGGTGTATGTCCTTCTCAATGTCCTTGATCTCGTCCTCAATCTCAGCTGCAAAGCAGTTGAAGTCGATGCGCAGTTGCTCCTTGTAGCTGAACGGCACAGCGATGATAGCCTCTGCCTCGCGGGCGATGGCGTTGCGCAGGTTACCGCCATCGATGTGGCTGACATGCAGGTCAGTCTTCTGCATGAGGTGGAAGAGGAAGCGAACGAGTATTTTATTGGCGTTGCCGCGTCCTTTGTTGATGTCGTCGCCGCTGTGTCCGCCCATCAGTCCGCTCACGCGGATATGGGCAGGGAAGAACGATCCCGACAGCGGCTCTGCCACGTAGTGCATCTTAGCCAGCGTATCGATACCTCCGGCACAACCGATGAAGATCTGTCCGTCGTCCTCGCTATCCAGATTGATGAGGCGGCTGCCGGTCAGGCAACCATCACGGAGTTGGTCTGCTCCGGTGAGTCCTGTCTCCTCATCTACGGTGAAGAGGCACTCAATCTGTGGGTGCTGCAGGGTAGGGCTGGTGATAGCAGCCAGCGCCATCGCGATACCGATACCGTTGTCGGCGCCCAATGTGGTGCCGCGCGCCTTGAGCCAATCGCCCTCGACATAGGTCTCGATAGGATTGACCATGAAGTCGTGCTCCACGTCCTTGTTCTTCTCGCATACCATGTCCATGTGCGCTTGCAGAATGACGCCCGGGTGCGACTCGTAGCCAGGGGTAGCGGGTACACGCATGATGACATTCATGGCGTGGTCAACCTGGCACTCGATGCCGTGCTCTGCAGCAAACTGCTGCAGCCACGCGGATATTTGCTCCTCGTGCTTGGATGGACGAGGAATACGGGTTATCTGATGAAAAATGGAGAATACCTCCTTGGGCTCTAAGTTATTCATGTGCAGTCTCGTTGGTTATGGTTCGTAGATATGATTCGGGGTATGCAGGGCGGTTAGGACCGGCGGGTTCGCCATACGGATTGCGGACAAACTGTCCGTTCTCCTCCTTGCGCTCCTGTCCATCCAGGTACTTAACCAGCAGGTGGGTGAAGAGTTGATTCCACTCCTTCATGACGCGGTCGGCGTAGCGGTGGCAGGATATTGTGAGCAGTCCGTGTAGTGAGGCAGGAGTTATCTTGCCGTTCTCCAGCATCTGGCGGTATTTTTTGTCGTTGAGTTGTACCTGTTTCTCCAGGTAGTCGTCGAGCGCGTGTTGCTTCTCCTCTATCTCGGGTTTCATGCGGCTGTACTTGGTGTATGCCCAGTTGGCAACCTTGTTGAATGTCCACCATGCGCTGGTCTCGGAGTAGGTGTAGAGGTCGCCGTTGCCCTCCTGGAAGCATGTCGGCACCTTGGTGATGCAGCAGTACATTGGTACATACACGCTACATGCGGCATCATCCACGGCAAACCAGAAAATACCACCCAACTCGTTAGGCAGGTCGCTGCGCATCTGTGCAACGAACGACCAGCCGGTCTGCTGTGTGGCGATGGGGCGCTCGTACCAATAGGTGACCGAGTCCACCTCGTAGCGCAGACTGCCGTGGCGCAGTTTGCTATTCCACGGACCGGCTGCCGCCTTCTGCGTGATGTCCAGCGGCGTGCCCTGATACTCGTCGCGCATGCAAGCCTTCATATCCTGGAGGGTCACTTTGCGCTCCGGACGGATGTAGAGCGGCATGCGATTGCCGCAGTCCTTACCATTGGTCTCCATGAAGGTCTTGCCGGTGGCATAGTCGAAGTACTGATCCATATCGCCGGAGAAGTGGCGGAAGAAACTCCACACGCGAGCCTCGCAGACGTACAGACCCGAAAAATCAAACGGAGCATATGCCTCCTGAAAACTGAACTCGGCATCCTTGCCTGTGAAGTAGCCTTTTTCGCGAGCGTACGAAATCAGGTCAGCCGACCACATCCAGTTGCCGTCTTTGGTGGTGATGTAGTTGGTCTTGCCGCGCTTAACCTGATCTACCGGTAGACGATGGATGCGTGCCTGGTTGGCATGTGCTGCGATGCAGTCGTCAGGAATGCGGGTAGCCACCCATACGGCTCCCTTTTGGCCAGGTCCCTTGCCGATCATATCCATGATCCAGACCTCGTTGGGGTCACCGATGGAGAACGACTCACCCTCGCTGGCATAGCCGTACTTGGACACCAGATCCACCATGCAATGGATGGCCTCGCGAGCCGTCTTGCAGCGTTGCAGGGTGACGTAGATGAGGCTACCGTAGTCGATACCAAGGGTGTCCCACAGTTCCTCACGTCCACCCCAAGTGGTCTCACCGATGGTGAGTTGGTGCTCGTTCATGTTGCCTACCACCGAGTAGGTGTGGGCTACCTCCGGAATCTCCAGTTGTGGACGACCCGTATCCCAATCTCGGATGACGCGCACCTCACCCGGCTGGTGGTCAGCCGCCGGTTGGAACTTCAGAAATCCGTACAGCGAGTATGAATCTGCGGCATAACTGATCATCGTGCTTCCGTCTGCAGAGGCATCCTTACCCACCAGAAAATTGGTGCAGGCCTCTGTCTTCACAACGCCGATAGTAGCTATCGCCACCACCGACAATATAATGGCTCTAATCTTCATAATCAATTGATTGTCATACGTCCATCTACACGAGCGGCTACGGTGTGCTGCTGCTCTACGTACTCGATGTACAGGTCGCGAATTTTCAGATCGCTTCTCCACACCTCGGTAGCATTCTTCAGCGGAGTCATGTGGTCGGTACCGCCTGCCAGATAGTCGCTGGTGGCTACATGGTAGTAGGCATCCGGCGAGATGGAAATGCCTTCAATAGTGGCGTCTATCAGTTGCTTATCCTCTGCTGTGATGCGCATGCCGGCGATGCCTTGTCCGTTGTCCTCTACGAAGATCTGACACAGCTCCAGCAGATCTTTGCCTGACAGGGTGAGAACGACCAACTCGTTGTCAAATGGCATCAGTTCGTAGATGTTTCGGCACGTGATGTCACCGGCCTGCCATGGGGTGCGCAGTCCGCCTATATTGACGATGGCTACATCTACGGTGCCGGTGTAGTAGCGGCGTGCCTCTGCCAGCAGGGCGTCCGTCGCCCAGTTCAGCATCGGGCACTCGGGAGGATAGATGGTCAGAGCCTCCGGTGCGTGACCAATCACGATGTCCAAACGGGCATTCAGTTCGTCGGTAATGGGCTCCAGTTCTGCCAAATACTTGTTGTCCTGGATGGAGTCCAGTGTGGCATTGATGGCAATGGCCTGACTGCTGGCGCTGGTGACATGAGCCGGTTTGCTGCAACCTACCATGAGCAGCCCGACAAGGACTAATGTGGATAGAATGATTCGTTTCATAATTGTCCAAAATGATATATTGTGGTGCAAAGATACTATAAAATTCCGACATGTGCAAGAAAATACGACTATTTTTACTTTTTTGATTAGATTATTTGCGTATGTCACAAAAAAGTATTACCTTTGCACTCGAATTTATACACTCAAGACTTGTTGAGCGTGGGAGCGTCTCGATATCTCGGAGTCGAACGCGACGGGGCTATTTGGTTTTGACAGCAGGTAGATCGGGTGTGTAAGCAGGCAGAGCATGAGTAACGCTCTATAATCGGGCTCAAAACAATTAACTGGCAACAATAGCTTTGCTCTCGCTGCTTGATCGAAGTACAGTAGATCGCATTATTTCGGCACCAGGTGCTGAAACGAGACGTCTCTCCAAGCCGATGTCGTAGGCTGAATGGATTCAGGGGCGTAGGAATATACGACTGGTCGAGGCAGTTCTCCGGAGCCGAGACGAGACAACAGGAGATAAGGCAGTAGTTGGTGGCTTGGGTCTTGCTACTGCTCGAAAACGAAGGCCAAGATAAGCCTGTAGAAAGCGCATACGTTCCTTGTTTGGACACGGGTTCGACTCCCGTTAGCTCCACATATTATTACAAATCATCTCATAATGAGCGAATTAGTCACCTTACCAGCTTTTGTAGATGTACACGTACATCTGCGTGAGCCTGGCTTCTCTTACAAAGAAACAATTCGCACGGGTAGTTATGCGGCTGCGGCTGCAGGCTACTCCGACATCTTCGCGATGCCTAATCTCAATCCTGCTCCGGATTCCATCGAGCATCTACAAGTCGAGACGGATATCATCCGCCGCGATGCCTGCATTGGTGTACATCCGTTTGCTTGCATCACGATGGGGCAGCGTGGCGAGGGCGAATTGGTCGATTTCCCTGCATTGGCTCCTCTGGTGGCCGGTTTTTCCGACGATGGAAGAGGTGTGCAGGACGAGGGATTGATGCGCGAGGCGATGGAGCGTTGCAAGGCTGCCGGTAGTCGTATCGTGGAGCATTGCGAGGTGAACTCTCTGCTGCGTGGCGGCTATATACACGATGGCGAGTATGCCCGTGCGCATGCACACCGTGGCATCTGCTCAGAGAGCGAGTGGAGCGAGATTGAGCGCAATGTGCGTCTGGTAGAAGAGACTAATTGCCCCCTGCACGTGTGCCACATATCTACTCGAGAGAGCGTAGAAATCATTAGAGACGCCAAGCGACGCGGACTTCCGGTAACCACGGAGACCGCGCCGCATTATTTATTGCTGACAGACGCCGACTTGCAGGAGACTGGTAACTGGAAGATGAATCCTCCCATCCGTAGTGCGGCTGATCGTGATGCGCTCATTCAGGGAGTTCTGGATGGTACCATCGATTGTATCGCTACCGACCATGCTCCGCATAGTGCCGAGGAGAAAAGTCGTGGCTTGGAGAAATCGGCATTCGGCATTGTGGGTATCGAAACTGCTTTTCCTTTGCTCTACACCTACATGGTGAAACGTGGAGTGATGACGATGGATCAACTCATGAATGTGATGGCGCATAATCCACGTCGCATCTTCTCTTTGAGTGATGAGGGTTGTACCACCACGTACGACTTGGCTGCGGAGTACACCATCGACCCTGTCAAGTTCCTCAGCCTCGGACATAGCACCCCGTTTGAGGGCTGGGCAGTCAATGGTCGTTGCGTCCAAACCGTCATCCACGGAAAGACAATCTTCGAACAAGTTTGCAGGTGATTTCACTACATTGTCACAACATTTATTAACTGTTTACGATAATTAACAACTATTCACGTGAAGCAAAATAAATATACAATATTATCCAACGAGCCCCTAACCGCCAGCGTCTATCGCATGCGGCTCATAGGCGACACCTCCGGCATCCGTGCAGGTCAGTTTGTCAATATCAGTCTCTCGGGACTCTTCCTGCGTCGTCCTATCTCTGTCTGCGAGGTGGAGAATGGCGTGTTGACGATAATCTACAAGGTGGTTGGCAAAGGTACGGACCAGATGAGCACCCTTGCCATTGGCACGTCGCTGGATATCCTCACAGGTCTGGGCAATGGATACGACCTCAGCCTCGCGGGTGATCGTCCGCTGCTGGTAGGCGGTGGAGTAGGTGTGCCGCCGATGTATCTGTTGGCAAAGAATTTGCGTGCGATGGGAAAGGATGTGACTGTCATCTTGGGATTTAATGCGGCATCAGAGGTCTTCTACGAGGACGAGTTTCGTGCGCTGGATTGCCGAGTGACAATTACTACGGTGGATGGTAGCGCAGGAGTCAAAGGCTTTGTAACCAATGCGTTGCCTAATGATTACACCTATTTTTATGCGTGTGGTCCTCTGCCGATGCTGCGCGCATTGTGTGCAGCCACCACTACTGAGGGAGATGTGAGTCTGGAGGAGCGAATGGGCTGTGGATTTGGCATTTGCGTGGGTTGTACCACGAAGACGCGTACCGGACAGAAGCGCGTCTGCAAAGAGGGACCGGTATTTAAGAAATCAGAAATTATCTTCGAGTGATGAACAATCGATTAGCAATAGAACTAAGTGGCGTCTGCCTGCAAAACCCGATTATTCCCGCCAGTGGTACGTTCGGCTATGGAGAAGAAATGGCGCCACTATATGATTTGGATATCTTGGGTTCCATCTCGTTTAAGGGCTCCACGCGCGAGGCGCGATATGGCAATGCCTTGCCCCGTATTGCCGAGTGTGGAGGGTACGGCATGATTAACGCCGTAGGTCTGCAGAATCCTGGTATTGACCATGTGATTGCAGAGGAGTTGCCGCGTATGCGTCAGCTCTTCCACCAGCCTATCGTGGCGAATATCAGCGGCTTCAGTATCGAGGATTACCAATACGCGTGCGCGAAAATAGATAAGGAGGAGCAGGTTGCCATCATCGAGGTCAATATCAGTTGCCCCAATGTGCACAACGGAGGTATGGCATTTGGCACCAGTCCGGAGTCGGCGGCGGAAGTGACGCGTGCCGTCAAGGCGGTAACGTCCAAACCCGTCTATATGAAGCTTAGTCCGAATGTGACGGACATCGTGGCAATCGCCAAGGCATGCGAGGAGGCTGGCGCAGATGGTTTATGCTTGATTAACACCGTTTTAGGTATGCGTATTGATATCCGTCATCGCCGTCCTGTGATTGCCAATCGTTATGGCGGGTATTCGGGACCGGGCATCTTCCCTCTGGCGCTGCGCATGGTTAATCAGGTCGCCAAGGCGGTTTCGATTCCGGTAATCGGTTGTGGCGGAGTCAGCTCTGCCGAGGATGTGATTGAGATGATGATGGCTGGCGCTACGGCTGTGGAGGTAGGGGCTGCTAACCTCGTCAACCCATTCGTCTGCAAGGACATCGTAGAGCAACTGCCTGGTTTATTGGACGAATTGAAAATAGAGAATATTAAAGATATTATTGGAGTAATATGAATCGTGATGTAATCATAGCATGCGATTTTGCTTCTGCGGAGCAAACTTACGCATTCTTGGATCAGTTTGGGGACGTGCGTCCTTTCGTGAAAATAGGTATGGAGCTCTACTATGCAGAGGGACCTGCCATTGTGCGCGAACTCAAGCGCCGTGGGCACAAGATCTTCCTCGATCTCAAGTTGCATGACATACCCAATACCGTCAAAAAATCGATGGCTGTACTGAGTCACTTGGATGTGGATATCTGCAATCTGCATGCCGCCGGCACCAAGGAGATGATGCGTGCTGCCTTGGAGGGTTTGACCCGTGAGGATGGCACTCGCCCGTTGCTCATTGCCGTGACACAACTGACCTCCACCAGCGAGGAACGTATGCACGACGATTTGCTCATCCCCGGTAAGATTCAGGATGTTGTGGCACATTATGCACGTTGTGCCAAGGATGCCGGACTGGATGGTGTCGTGTGCTCGCCGCTGGAGGCTGGACTCGTCAAGGAGGCGTGCGGAACTGATTTCCTTACAATCACCCCGGGCATACGTTTTGCTGATGGTGTCGTAGGTGACCAGGTGCGTATCACCACGCCGGAGAAGGCGAAAGAGATTGGTTCCGACTACATCGTTGTGGGTCGTCCTATCACAGCCGCTGAGAATCCCCTCGCAGCCTATCAACGTTGTGTAGCAGAATTCTGCTAAATCGTAAATCGTCTAATCGTAAATCGTTTAATCGTAAATAATTCTATGATAACAAAAGAACAAATTGCAGAAGACCTCCTGAGTATTCAGGCTGTTTTCCTCCGCCCGAACGACCCGTTCACGTGGGCAAGTGGCATCAAGTCTCCCATCTATTGTGACAACCGTCTGACGCTCAGCGACGTGCGTGTGCGTGGAGATGTTGAGCAAGGTCTGGCAGAGACCATCCTGCGCGAGTATCCCGAGGCAGAGGTGCTGATGGGTACTTCTACAGCAGGTATTGCACATGCTGCCATTACCGCCACGATTCTCAATAAACCAATGGGTTACGTTCGTTCCGGAGCTAAGGATCATGGTCGCCAAAACCAGATTGAGGGACGCGTGTCGCCTGGACAGAAAGTGGTCGTAGTCGAGGACCTCATCTCTACTGCCGGCAGTTGCATCGAGGTGGTGAACGTGCTGCGCGAGGCAGGTGCTGAGGTGCTGGGTATCGTCAGCATTTTCACCTATGGCATGCAGAAAGGAATTGATCGTCTGGCAGAGGCTAATGTGCAGAATGTCAGTCTGTCCAATCTTGATACTCTGGTAGATGTGGCTGTTGAGAGGGGCTACATCCAACCTGCAGATAAGCAGAAACTCCTCACCTTCCGTAACAATCCCAGCGACGAAAGCTGGATGCAAAAATAACCTGTGATTATGAGACATCTATTAGATCCAACAGACCTTACCACCGCCGAGGTGGAGCGCATCATCACTTGTGCGCTGGATATTATTGATAATAAGGATAAGTACGCCCACGTGTGCGAGGGCAAGAAACTGGCTACTCTCTTCTACGAACCCAGCACGCGTACCCGCCTCAGTTTCACGGCTGCGATGATGGAGTTGGGAGGTAATGTGCTCGGCTTCTCCGATGCCAAATCCAGCTCGGTCAGCAAGGGAGAAACCGTGGCAGACACGGTACGTGTCGTCTCTGCATTTGCGGACATCATCGCCATGCGCCACTACAAAGAGGGTGCGCCGCATGTGGCAAGCGAGTATAGCCGTATTCCCGTTATCAACGCTGGCGATGGCGGACACAGCCATCCTACACAAACTTTGACCGACCTGCTGACTATCCGTCGCGAGATCGGGCGCTTTGATAATCTGACAGTTGGACTCTGCGGAGACCTCAAGTATGGTCGTACCGTACATAGTCTCATCAAGGCGATGCGTCGTTACGAGGGCGTGCATTTCGTGTTGATTTCGCCGGTTGAACTGCGTCTGCCGGACTATATGAAGGCGGAGTTGGGTGATAACTTCACCGAGGTCACCACCCTTGAGGAAGCGATGCCGCTGTTGGATGTGCTATACATGACGCGCGTGCAGCAGGAGCGCTTTGCTGATCCCGATGAGTATATGCGTCTGCGTGATTCATTTATCCTGGACACCGAGAAGATGGCATTGGCAAAGCCGGATATGATTGTCTTGCATCCGCTACCACGCGTTAATGAGATTACCGTGGAGGTTGATAAGGATCCGCGTGCCGCCTATTTCCGTCAGGTGGAAAATGGTAAGTACGTACGTATGGCACTCATTTATACACTGTTGCAATGGACTGCAGAGGAGGGACACCACAAAGGTGAAACCTTCGCTGCTCCATGTACCTGCCACAACGATCGTTGCATCTCCACCACCGAGCCGGTGGAGAAAAAGGCATATCGCGATGCTGATGGCATCATACGTTGCTACTACTGCGACCATGCTTTGTAAAAATAGTAAGTATTAATCCAATAAAAGTACTTCCCCGGTACCATATCTTCCCCCTTGTGGGGGGACAAAAGGGGGCTTCTTATGTCATTATTACAATCTGACCGTATCATGCAGGAGGGACTCACGTTTGACGACGTGTTGCTCGTGCCTGCTTACTCCGAGGTACTGCCGCGCGAGGTGGACCTGCGTTGCAAGTTCTCCCGTAACATCAGTCTCAACATCCCTATCGTCTCAGCTGCCATGGACACCGTCACCGAATCCACAATGGCTATCTCCATTGCACGCGAGGGAGGTATCGGCGTTATCCACAAGAACATGTCTATTGCCGAGCAGGCATTGGAGGTGCGCCGCGTGAAGCGTGCCGAGAATGGTATGATTACCCATCCTATCACCATCCGCCGCGAGCAGACCGTACAGGACGCACTGGATCTGATGGCTGAGAATCACATCGGTGGTATCCCTGTCGTAGATGAGGACAACGTGCTCGTGGGTATCGTCACCAATCGTGACCTGCGTTTCCAGAACGACATGGCGCGTCTCATCGAGGAAGTGATGACCAGCGATAATCTGGTTACCATCGAAGATGCTGACCCTCAGCATGTTGTAGAGGTACTGGAGGCTCATCGCATTGAGAAACTGCCGGTTGTTGACAAGGAGGGACACCTCATTGGTCTTGTGACCTACAAGGATATCACCAAGCTGCGTGACTTCCCAAACGCCTGCAAGGATTGCCTCGGTCGTCTGCGTGTGGCTGCCGGAGTGGGTATCACCGCCGACTACATGAATCGTGTTGCTGCCCTGGTGGATGCTGAGGTAGATGCTGTGGTGCTCGACTCAGCACACGGTCATAGCAAGAACATCGTCAATGCCCTTCGCGCCATCAAGGCCACCTATCCACAACTGGATGTGGTAGTGGGTAATGTGGCTACTGCAGAGGCGGCTAAGTTCCTGGTAGAGAATGGCGCTGACGGCGTGAAGGTTGGTATCGGACCGGGTTCTATCTGCACCACGCGTATCATTGCTGGTGTGGGTGTTCCGCAACTCAGCGCTATCTATGATGCCGCTACGGCTATTGCCGGCACCGGTGTGCCTGTGATTGCGGATGGCGGTTTGCGTTATTCAGGAGATATCGTTAAGGCGCTGGCTGCCGGTGGCAACTGTGTCATGTGTGGTTCGATGTTTGCCGGTACCGAGGAGGCTCCTGGCGACACCATCATCTACAATGGACGTAAGTTCAAGGCCTATCGCGGAATGGGCTCTATTGATGCCATGAAGGCGGGCTCGGCTGACCGCTATTTCCAGGGGAGTGAGAAGAATATCAATAAGTTAGTTCCGGAAGGTATCGTAGGTCGTGTGCCGTACAAGGGATCTGTAGCCGAGACTATCTTCCAACTCCTTGGCGGTCTTCGCGCAGGTATGGGATACGTAGGCGCGCACGATCTTAAGGAATTGCAGCAGGCTAAGTTCGTTAAGATTTCTGCTGCCGGTATGACCGAGTCACATCCGCACGACATCACCATCACTTCCGAAGCTCCTAATTATACACAACGTTAAAAACAGTACTTCCCCGTACTCTTCCCCATCTGAATGGGGATTAAGGGAAACCTAATGGAAAAGATAATTATTTTGGATTTTGGGTCTCAGACTACGCAACTGATTGGTCGCCGTTTACGCGAACTGGACACGTTCTGCGAGATCCTGCCCTACAACAAATACCCTGAGAATGACGAAGATGTGATAGGTGTTATCCTGTCCGGTTCGCCGTATTCTGTGCATGATCCCGAGGCGTTCAAGGTGGATTTGAGTCGCTTCATGGGACGTTTGCCGGTACTGGGCATCTGCTATGGTGCGCAGTATATCAGTTATGCCAATGGTGGTCGTGTGGAGAAGGCTGACAGCCGCGAGTATGGACGTGCTAATCTGGAGTTTATCAACCAGAATAACCCGCTCTTCCGTGGTTTTGAGAACAATAGTCAGGTCTGGATGTCGCATGGCGACACCATCACAGCCATCCCTGCCGGTGCCGAGGTTATCGCCTCCACCAAGCACGTGCAAAACGCCGCATATTTCATTCCCCCTACGAAGGAGGAACAAAAGGGAGTATATGCCGTTCAGTTCCACCCCGAGGTCTTCCATAGTGTGCAAGGCACGCTCTTGCTCCGTAATTTCGTAGTCGATATCTGTGGTGGTCATCAGACATGGTCAGCTGCTTCGTTTGTGGAGACTACGGTTGCTGAACTGCAGCAACAAATTGGTAATGACCGTGTTATCCTTGGACTGAGTGGTGGTGTGGATTCGTCCGTTGCTGCCGTGTTGCTCAATCGTGCCATTGGCGACCGCCTCACTTGTATCTTCGTGGATCATGGTATGCTCCGCAAAAACGAGTTTGCGGATGTCATGCGCGATTACGAGTGCCTCGGACTCAATGTCATTGGCGTGGATGCCAGCGAGCGCTTCTTTGCTGACCTGGCTGGAGTCACCGATCCCGAGCAGAAACGTAAGATTATCGGTCGCGATTTTGTTGAGGTCTTCAATGACCAAGCCAAGCAATTGGTTAGTCAAACTCCCTCTCCTTCTGGGGAGGGCCTGGGTGGGGCTTATAAGTGGCTCGCCCAAGGCACTATCTATCCCGATCGTATCGAGTCTCTCAATATCACCGGCAAGGTCATCAAGTCTCACCACAACGTGGGTGGACTGCCCGAGGAGATGCACCTCTGTCTCTGCGAACCGCTCAAGTGGCTCTTCAAGGACGAGGTTCGTCGTGTCGGTCGCAGCCTCGGCATGCCAGAGCACCTCATCACCCGTCATCCTTTCCCTGGACCGGGACTGGCTGTGCGAATCCTGGGTGACATCACCCGCGAGAAAGTGGCTGTGCTGCAGGAGGCAGACAAGATCTTCATCGACAACCTCCGCGAGGCTGGTCTCTACGACCAGATTTGGCAGGCGGGAGCGGTGTTGCTCTCTACCGTTCGCAGCGTCGGAGTGATGGGAGACGAGCGCACGTACGAGAATCCTGTCGCTTTGCGCGCGGTCACCAGTACCGATGCCATGACGGCTGATTGGGCACAAATCCCGTACGAGGTGCTGGCGAAAACGTCATCAGAAATCATCAATAAGGTCAAGGGTATTAACCGAGTATGTTACGACATCTCCTCCAAACCACCCTCGACCATCGAGTGGGAATAAACAATTCAACAATTCATCAAATATGAAGGTAGGAGTTATCATGGGATCTACCAGCGACTGGGGAGTTATGTCGGCAGCGGTAGATACATTAGAGTCTTTTGGACTCGAGGTGGACAAGCGCGTGATTAGCGCGCATCGTGCCCCACATGCGCTCATTGAGTGGGCGGAGTCGGCACGTGCCAACGGTATTCAGATTATTATTGCCGGAGCCGGTGGTGCTGCGCATTTGGCGGGTATCATTGCCGGACTAACCACCATTCCTGTGATTGGTGTGCCGGTTCGTTCCAAGACATTAGATGGCTTGGATAGTCTCTTGAGTATTGTGCAAATGCCCAGCGGCATTCCTGTAGCTACTGTGGCTGTGGATGGTGCCAAGAATGCGGCGCTCCTGGCGGTCAGCATTTTGGCTCTGCAGAGCGAGACGTTGTTGGCTCAGTACGAGCACTTCCGCGTGGAGCAAACCGAGAAGGTTCTTTCTGCTACGCTCTGATTACTCGCTCGGAGTTCGGGATTTTGCACTCTGTCGCTTGAGTCTTCCGTCAGTCTCCTATTGGATTTCCTTTCGGATTCCTCTCAGTCTCGTAGTATGTGATTAGTATGTGATTCCTTATCTCTTGCTGATTGCTCTGAGACAAATTGTCCTCCTCGCATGCGCGCGCGTTCATTATTGCATATGGCGCGTACGCGAGTGGGAGGAAGAGACAACGGCATAGAAGTGCTGAAAAACCGACAAAAGATATTTTTTTTGATTTTTTTTGTGAAAATATTTGCGTATATCAAAAAAATGTCGTACCTTTGCACCCGATTTCGATTTAAGGAATTGTCGAGCCTTATAAAACAACGCGGCAAACGCCTCTTTAGCTCAGTTGGCCAGAGCACGTGATTTGTAATCTCGGGGTCGTTGGTTCGAATCCGACAAGAGGCTCGAAAAAGAACTGACAAAACCAATTGGTTTGTACAAAAAGTGATCTTTTAAATACTATAGTCTCCCGGACTTAAAATGGGTCCCCGACAGACGCTTGTGAGCGTAGCGAACGATGTCTGGTGGGGAGAGCGGAGGCACGAGTCGTTTCTCTGACGAAGCAATGCGGAGTTAGTATCGCGACCTTGGTGCCGAACGCAAGGGGGTGTGTTCCAGAGCGGCCAAATGGGGCAGACTGTAAATCTGCTGTCTTTCGACTTCGGTGGTTCGAATCCATCCGCACCCACAAACTATTGCGGAAATCTTGTGCAAGGCGAATGAATGCTTGCATTCGCAATTCGACGCAGCCAAGATTCTCGCAAATTTTTTGTCTTTGCGAAAAATTTGCGGAAATAGCTCAGTCGATAGAGCACTAGCCTTCCAAGCTGGGGGTCGCGGGTTTGAGTCCCGTTTTCCGCTCACAGATTTAATACCTGGCTCGGGTTAAGGAGCACAATCCCTATGGGGTCCCCGAAAAATGATGGGACGTTATTTTTTGGGGAAAGCGGAGCGGCAAGTTGCCTGATTATGCGTAGCGTCAGCCTTTGCAATCTTGCATGCGATCGCGTTGCTAATGTAGCTCAGTGGTAGAGCGCATCCTTGGTAAGGATGAGGTCGCGGGTTCAACTCCCGCCATCAGCTCACAGCAAAGGGGGGTTACAAACAAGTGACTCCTTTTCTTGTATTAAAGAGATAATAAAAACAAATTATTAACGTTAATAAAGTTTTAGAATTATGGCAAAAGAAAAATTTGACCGTTCGAAACCGCACGTAAACATTGGTACTATTGGTCACGTTGACCACGGTAAAACTACTCTTACCGCTGCTATTACCACTGTATTGGCTAAGAAGGGTCTTTCGGAGCTTCGTTCGTTCGATTCTATCGACAACGCTCCTGAGGAGAAAGAGCGTGGTATTACCATTAACACTGCTCACGTAGAGTATCAGACCGCTACCCGTCACTACGCTCACGTAGACTGCCCGGGTCACGCTGACTACGTTAAGAACATGGTTACCGGTGCTGCTCAGATGGATGGTGCTATCATCGTAGTTGCTGCTACTGATGGTCCTATGCCTCAGACTCGTGAGCACATTCTCTTGGCTCGCCAAGTAAACGTACCTCGCCTGGTTGTATTCATGAACAAGTGCGATATGGTTGACGACGCTGAAATGCTTGACCTCGTTGAGATGGAGATGCGTGAGCTTCTTTCGTTCTACGAGTTCGACGGTGACAACACTCCTATTATTCGTGGTTCTGCTCTGGGTGCACTCAATGGTGTTGCACAGTGGGAGGAAAAGGTTATGGAACTCATGGATGCTGTTGATAACTGGATCCAACTTCCTCCACGTGCTGTTGATAAACCTTTCTTGATGCCTGTTGAGGACGTATTCTCGATCACTGGTCGTGGCACTGTTGCAACTGGTCGTATTGAGACTGGTGTTATCAAGGTTGGTGACGAGGTTCAGCTGCTCGGTCTTGGTGAGGATAAGAAGTCGGTTGTTACCGGCGTTGAGATGTTCCGCAAGCTTCTCGATCAGGGTGAGGCTGGTGATAACGTTGGTCTGCTTCTCCGTGGTATCGACAAGGACGAGGTCCGCCGTGGTATGGTAGTTACCCACCCGGGTGTTATCAAGACTTACAGCGAGTTCAAGGCTTCTGTTTATATCCTGAAAAAAGAGGAGGGCGGCCGTCATACTCCATTCCACAACCACTATCGTCCTCAGTTCTACATCCGTACCATGGACGTAACTGGTGAGATCACTCTCCCAGAAGGAACTGAGATGGTAATGCCGGGCGATAACCTTGAGATTCAAGTTAAGCTCATCTATCCGGTAGCTTGCAACGAGGGTCTTCGTTTCGCAATCCGTGAGGGTGGCCGTACCGTAGGTTCGGGTCAGATTACTAAGCTGATCGACTAATACTCGTCAGAGGCATTCAATTGCCACAAAGATTCCTCTTATACAGATTCGCAAGGCCGCAAGGCTTTGTGAATCTGAGAGGAGGAACTTATACAGAAGTCCTCCAATGGTAGGAGAGCGGTCTCCAAAACCGTCAATGTGGGTTCGATTCCTGCCTTCTGTGCTAAAATCGTTGAGTGATTTGAATATGAGCTTTTTACTCAGCGGAAAACGTTACTGAAATAGCTTCCAATAGACGTCGACGACGCCCTCTATTATTGTGTTAGGGCATGAGTTGAGGTCCATTGCGTTTGCTAAAATAAAAGAAATATTAATAAGAAAAATCTACAAGATATGAAACTGTGGGAGAACATCAAGGAATCGTACAACGAATTGGTTCACAAAGTTAGTTGGCCAACCCGCAAGGAGTTGAGCCAGAGTGCAGTGCTGGTACTAATAGCTTCCATCATCCTGGCACTGGTTGTGTGGGCCATGGACTGGTGCTTTGAGAGTCTGATGACACTTGTGTATAGTTTGTTCTAATGACAGTTAAACGGTTTGACAATTAAACAGTTCAACAGCAATTATGGCAGAAAGTAATTACAAGTGGTATGTACTCCGTGCAATTAGCGGAAAGGAAAACAAGGTAAAAGAGTATATCGAAGGTGCCTTGCAGACCAGTTCGCTCTTTAAGGAGTATGTGAGTCAGGTTCTGATTCCAACGGAGAAAGTGATGACACTTCGCAATGGTAAGCGTACTATCAAGGAGCGCAATCTGTTGCCGGGCTATGTACTCGTAGAGTGCAACTTGACTGACGAGTGCTATCCTTTGCTCCGTAATATCCCTAATGTACTCGGCTTCCTCAACGATGGTAAGAAATCTACCAAGCCGGCTCCCGTCTCGCAGAACGAGATTAATCGTATTGTGGGATCTGTGGATGAGGCAGAGGTCGAGATGCAACTTGAGGAGACCTATCTGGTTGGCGAGAAGATCAAGGTGACCGACGGTCCGTTCAATGGCTTCAATGGCGTTGTCAGCGAGGTTCTTGAGGACAAGCACAAACTGCGTGTCGTAGTTACTATCTTCGACCGCCAGACTCCGCTCGAACTTGGCTTCAACCAAGTTGAGAAGGAGTGATTCAAATCTCGTAGATAAGGGTAGGAGACTCTAGCGGTCGTTTGCACTACTCGGTAGTTTTTAACAAAAATATTTATTAACGCGAGAGAGGTCGCATGACTTCGTTAATATCGCAAAAACTATTAACAACAATGGCAAAAGAAATTGCAACCTTTATCAAACTCCAAGTGAAGGGTGGCGCTGCCAATCCTGCTCCTCCTATCGGTCCTGCTCTGGGTTCGAAGGGTGTGAACATCATGGAGTTTTGTAAACAATTCAACGCCAGAACTCAGGACAAGGCAGGAAAGGTTCTTCCTGTAGTAATCACCGTCTATGTCGATAAGTCGTTTGACTTCATCGTTAAGACTCCACCGGTAGCTATTCAGCTACTTGAGGCTGCTAAGGTTAAGAGCGGTTCCGCTCAGCCTAATCGTAGCAAAGTAGGTTCCATCACCAGCGAGCAGGCTATGCAGATTGCTCAGGACAAGATGGTTGACCTCAACTGCTTCACCGTGGAGAGTGCATACAAGATGGTAGCCGGAACGGCTCGTAGTATGGGTATCACCATTAAGTAATTAACTTCAATCATTTCACACAACTATGGCTAAATTGACAAAAAATCAAAAGCTTGCTGCTGAGAAGATTGAAGCAGGTAAGCTCTACACCGTTGCTGAGGCAGCTGCTCTCGTTAAGGAGATCACTACCACCAAGTTTGATGCATCGGTTGATATCGACGTTCGCCTGGGTGTTGACCCTCGTAAGGCCAACCAGATGGTTCGTGGCGTTGTTTCGCTCCCTAATGGAACAGGTAAGACTGTTCGTGTACTGGCACTTTGTACTCCGGATCAGGAGGCAGCTGCTAAAGAGGCAGGTGCTGACTATGTAGGTTTGGATGAGTATATTGAGAAGATCAAAGGCGGTTGGACTGACATTGACGTTATTATCACCATGCCTGCTATCATGGGTAAGATCGGTGCTTTGGGACGTGTCCTTGGTCCACGTGGTCTCATGCCTAACCCAAAATCCGGTACCGTTACCATGGATGTAGCTAAGGCCGTTAAGGAGGTTAAGCAGGGTAAGATCGACTTCAAGGTAGATAAGTTCGGTATCGTACATACTTCTATCGGTAAGGTTTCCTTCGCTCCGGAGAAAATTACTGAGAATGCTAATGAGTTCATCCAGACCATTATCAAACTCAAACCGGCTACCGCTAAGGGTACCTATATCAAGAGCATTTATCTTTCCAGCACTATGAGTCAGGGTATCAAGATTGACCCGAAGTCAGTTGAGTAATTAATCTATTAAAAAAGGAATTTAATTATGACAAAGGAAGATAAAAGCGCAATCATTGTTGAACTCCAAGAGCAACTCGGTCAATACTCGCACTTCTACCTCACCAACATCGAGGGTCTGAATGCTGAGAAGACTTCCGCTCTTCGTCGCGAGTGCTTCAAGAACGAGGTAAAACTTGTTCTCGTAAAGAACACCCTGCTTCTGAAGGCTCTGGAGGCTAAAGGAATCGACACTGTAGAACTCAGGGGCTCGCTCAAGGGCAATACCGCTCTCATGCTCTGCAACACCGGTAACGCTCCGGCTAAGTTGATCCAGAAGTTTACGAAGGATGAGAAGGACAAAGAGGCTGCTAAGCCGGCTCTCAAGGCTGCATACGTAGAGGAGACTATCTATGTTGGAGCACAGAACCTCGGATTCCTGGCTACTATCAAGTCCAAGAACGAGCTCATTGCAGACCTCGTTGCACTCCTGCAATCGCCTGCAAAGAACGTTGTATCCGCACTTCAATCCGGAGGTACTACCATCCACGGAGTCCTCAAGACTCTGGGAGAACGCGCAGAGTAATCTGCAAACAATTTTGGTGAAGCGAATAATGATGATTCAACAGTTCACCAATTCAACAACTAAAATTAATAACATTTTAAATATTTACAACAATGGCAGATCTTAAAGCTTTTGCTGAACAATTGGTTAATCTAACCGTAAAGGAAGTTAATGAACTCGCTCAAATCCTGAAGGACGAGTATGGTATTGAACCTGCAGCTGCTGCTGTAGCTGTTGCGGCTGGTCCTGCAGCTGCTGCTGAGGTAGTTGAGGAGAAAACCTCTTTCGACGTAGTTCTGAAGGAGGCTGGTGCTAACAAACTCCAGGTCGTTAAGGCTGTTAAGGAGCAAACTGGTCTTGGCCTGAAAGAGGCTAAGGACATCGTAGACGCTGCTCCTGCTACCGTTAAGGAGGGTCTTGACAAGGCTGCTGCTGAGGCACTCAAGAAGGCTCTTGAGGAGGTTGGCGCTGTAGTTGAGCTCAAGTAATCAACCGACCACCGAGTGGTAATAGGTTTAGATCCCCATACAAAAGGGGGTCTAAACCTTTTTCTCTGAATAAGGCAGAATGATAAAAATTTATTAAAGTTGGTAAATAATCTTGCGGTTTACGTTAATTTAATTTAATGCAACAAACCAACTATTTAGCTCTAAATAATTCATTACCAACAGGTTTTGTACTTTCTGCTCACAGCGGAGTATAAAAAAGCCCATTAACTATTAAACCATTACATGCAAATGGCTACAAAGAAACAACAGCAAAGAGTCAACTTCTCGCAGATGCAACAGCAGATGCCCTATGCTGACTTTTTGGACATTCAATTGAAGTCTTTCCGCGAGTTCTTCCAGATGTCTTCAACACCTGAGCAACGTCGTGGAGAGGGTCTCTTCAAGGTATTCTCGGAGAACTTCCCGATCACGGATACCCGAAACAGCTTCAATCTGGAGTTCCTGGATTACTACATTGATAGTCCACGTTACTCGATTGAGGAGTGCCTGCAACGTGGCCTTACCTATTGTGTGCCACTCAAGGCTAAACTAAAACTTTCATGCTCTGATCCTGATCATGAGGACTTTGATACGGTTATCCAGGACGTTTATCTGGGTACTATCCCGTACATGACAGAGAAGGGTACCTTCGTCATCAATGGTGCTGAGCGCGTTGTCGTATCGCAGCTCCACCGCTCGCCGGGTGTGTTCTTCGGAACCTCCGTACATAGCAATGGTACCAAGCTCTATAGTGCACGTATCATCCCGTTCCGCGGTTCGTGGATTGAGTTCGCTACTGACATCAATAAGGTCATGTATGCCTACATCGACCGTAAGAAGAAATTGCCGGTAACCACTCTGCTCCGTGCTATTGGATTCGAGTCTGATAAGGACATCCTTGACTGCTTCGGCCTGGCTGAGGAGATCAAGGTTACCAAGGATAATCTGGAGGCTGTCATCGGCCGCCGCTTGGCTGGTAACGTCATGAAGGCTTGGACCGAGGACTTCGTAGATGAGGATACCGGTGAGGTAGTTAGCATCGAGCGTAACGAGGTTATCCCCGAGCGAGAGAGCGAACTGACAGAGGATGCTGCAGAGAAGATACTGGAGGCAGGTGTCAAGACTATTCTCCTGCACAAGGAGGAGGCTAAGGAGAACGACTTCTCTATCATCTTCAATACGCTGCAGAAGGATCCATCGCACTCTGAGAAGGAGGCTGTGCTCTACATCTATCGCCAGTTGCGTAACGCAGAGCCTGCCGATGATCTCACCGCACGTGAGACTATCCTCAACCTCTTCTTCTCTGACAAGCGCTACGACCTGGGTGAGGTAGGACGTTATCGTATCAATCGTAAGCTCAATATGAGCACTCCAATGGATGTACGTGTTCTTACCAAGGAGGACATGATCGAGATTATCAAGTTCCTTGTGGAGCTCATCAACTCCAATGCTGAGGTAGATGATATCGATCATCTCAGCAACCGTCGAGTGCGCACCGTGGGTGAGCAGCTCTTCAACCAGTTTGGTATCGGTCTCAACCGTATGGCTCGCACCATCCGTGAGCGCATGAACGTGCGCGATAACGAGGTCTTCACACCGACCGACCTGATCAATGCTAAGGCTATCAGCAGCGTTATCAACAGTTACTTCGGAACCAATGCCCTCTCGCAGTTCATGGACCAGCAGAACCCACTGGCTGAGGTTACGCACAAGCGTCGTCTCTCCGCCCTCGGTCCTGGAGGCCTGAGCCGTGACCGTGCCGGATTCGAGGTTCGTGACGTACACTATACACACTATGGTCGTCTCTGCCCAATTGAGTCGCCGGAAGGACCGAACATCGGTCTTATCTCCTCGCTCTGTATCTATGCCAAGATCAACGATCTCGGCTTCATTGAGACCCCGTATCGTAAGGCCGAGAATGGCGTCGTTGACCTAGATAACGACCACATCGTTTACCTCACCGCTGAGGACGAGGAGCCGATGGTCGTAGCGCAGGGAAACGCACCGCTCGACAAGGACGGTAAGTTTATCCGCAACAAGGTTAAGACCCGTTTCGGTGCTGAGTTCCCTGTTGTAGCTCCGGCTGAGGTTAACCTCATGGACGTGGCTCCGTGCCAGATTGCATCTATCGCAGCCGCGCTCATCCCGTTCTTGGAGCACGATGATGCTCACCGTGCCCTCATGGGATCGAACATGATGCGCCAGGGTGTACCTTTGATTCACCCAGATGCTCCTATCGTAGGTACCGGTATTGAGGCACAGCTCATCAAGGACTCTCGCACACAGATTATGGCAGAGGGTACCGGCATAGTTACGTACGTGGACGCAGACGTGATCCGTATTAAGTACGACCGTTCTGAGGATGAAGACTTCATCAGCTTTGAGTCTGCTGAGAAGGAGTACAAGATGCCTAAATTCCAGCGTACCAACCAGAATACCACCATCGATCTCCGTCCATTGGTTCGCAAGGGTGACAAAGTCGTAGCAGGACAGATTCTCACCGAGGGTTATGCTACCGAGAATGGTGAGCTTGCGCTGGGTAAGAACCTCAAAGTGGCTTACATTCCTTGGAAGGGTTACAACTACGAGGATGCTATCGTGCTCAGCGAGCGCATCGTACGTGAGGATATGTTCACCTCTGTTCACGTAGTAGAGCAGTTGCTTGAGGTACGTGAGACCAAGCGTGGTATGGAGGAGTTCACCGCAGATATTCCTAACGTTAGCGAGGATGCTACCAAGGATTTGGATGAGAATGGTATCATTCGTATTGGTGCTCATATCGAGCCGGGTGATATCATCATCGGTAAGATTACCCCGAAGGGTGAGACTGATCCTTCGCCGGAAGAGAAGCTGCTCAAGGCCATCTTCGGTGATAAGGCTGGTGATGTCAAGGATGCTTCGCTCAAGGCTACTCCGTCGCTCGATGGTGTCATCATTGATAAGAAGCTCTACAAGCGTGCCATGAAGGATCGCAAGGAGAAGTTGCAGGACAAGGAGGTTATTGCACAGCTGGATGCAGACTTCCAGAAGAAGTGCGATGCATTGCACGTTGTCCTCATCAGCAAACTGGCTACTATGCTCAAGAGCAACCTCTGCCAGTCGGTTAGGGATATCGTAGGTACTGAGTTAATCAGCAAGGGTCAGCACTTTACACAGGAGCGCCTGGCTAATATCGACTTCCAGACCGTTATGCTCGAGGGTTGGACCAACGATGAGCACAAGAATAGTCTCGTAGCTCAATGTGTACTCAACTACCTGCAGAAGATCAAGGAGTACGATGCTGACCTCAAGCGTGCTAAGTTCAACCTCACCATTGGTGATGAACTGCCTAACGGTATCATCCAGATGGCTAAGGTTTATATCGCTAAACGCCGTAAGATTCGCGTGGGTGATAAGCTCGCCGGTCGTCACGGTAACAAGGGTATCGTATCTAAGATTGTCCGTGTAGAGGATATGCCGTTCCTGGCTGATGGTACACCGGTAGATATCGTACTGAACCCGCTGGGTGTGCCTTCGCGTATGAACTTGGGTCAGATTTTTGAGGCTGTCCTCGGTTGGGCTGGTCAGGAGTTGGGCGTTAAGTTCGCTACGCCTATCTTCGATGGTTGTACCCTGGATAACCTGAACGAGTGGACCGACAAGGCAGGTCTGCCACGTGCCGGTGAGACACAGCTCTATGATGGTGGTACTGGTGAGCCGTTCGACCAGAAGGCTACAGTAGGTGTCACCTACTTCATGAAGCTCGGTCACATGGTCGATGATAAGATGCATGCACGTTCGATTGGTCCGTACAGTCTTATCACGCAGCAGCCGCTTGGTGGTAAGGCACAGTTCGGTGGTCAGCGTTTCGGAGAGATGGAGGTTTGGGCACTGGAGGCACACGGTGCTGCCCACGTGCTACAAGAGATCCTCACCGTTAAGTCTGATGATATCACCGGTCGTGCTCGTACCTACGAGGCTATTGTCAAGGGCGAACCGATGCCGACACCGGGTCTGCCTGAGTCGCTCAACGTCCTTCTGCACGAGCTCCAAGGTCTCGCACTTTCAATCAATATGGAATAATCAGTTGAACAATAGAATTTATGGCTTACAAACAAGATAATAAAAAAACCGGCTTCTCCCGTATTACCATCGGACTGGCTTCCCCGGACGAGATTATGCAGCTCTCCTCGGGTGAGGTTCTCAAGCCGGAGACAATCAACTACCGCACCTATAAGCCGGAGCGTGATGGTCTCTTCTGCGAGCGCATCTTCGGTCCTACCAAGGACTACGAGTGCCATTGCGGTAAGTACAAACGCATCCGTTACAAGGGTATCGTCTGCGAGCGTTGCGGTGTCGAAGTAACTGAGAAGAAAGTGCGTCGTGAGCGTATGGGTCACATCAAGCTGGTGGTACCTGTAGCACACACCTGGTATCTGCGCAGTCTGCCATCCAAGATGGCTGCTCTGCTCGGTATCCCGACCAAGAAATTGGATTCTGTCATCTATTATGAGAAGTACCTCGTACTCCGTGCCGGTGTACTGGCTCCTCAGTATGATGAGGCGGGCAAGATGGTGTCGCATCAGGAGATCGATGGCGAGGTCATCGAGGACCGTATGCTTCTGGATGAGGATCAGTACGAGCAGCTCCTCGAGCGCCTGCCAGAGGATAACCACCTTCTCGAGGACGATGATCCGCATAAGTTCATCGCCAAGATGGGTGCAGAGGCTATCTATGACTTGCTATGCAATATCGACCTTGACGCCCTCTCGTACGAGCTGCGTGACCGCGCTGACAAGGATTCGTCCATGCAGCGTAAGGCAGAGGCGCTCAAGCGTCTGCAGGTCGTAGAGTCGTTCCGTGCATCCAAGGGTAAGAACCGTCCTGAGTGGATGATACTCCAGGTAGTACCTGTTACCCCACCGGAACTGCGTCCGCTCGTACCACTGGATGGTGGTCGCTTCGCTACTTCTGACCTCAACGACCTCTATCGTCGCGTCATCATTCGTAACAACCGACTCAAGCGTCTCGTAGAGATTAAGGCGCCGGATGTCATTCTCCGCAACGAGAAGCGCATGCTTCAGGAGGCTGTGGATAGTCTGTTCGACAATAGCCGCAAGACTACGGCTATCAAGTCTGAGGCTAACCGTCCGCTCAAGTCTCTCTCTGACTCTCTCAAGGGTAAGCAGGGTCGCTTCCGTCAGAACCTCCTCGGTAAGCGTGTCGATTACTCTGCACGTTCGGTTATCGTCGTGGGTCCGGAGCTCAAGATGCACGAGTGCGGTTTGCCTAAGGATATGGCTGCCGAGCTCTACAAGCCGTTTATCATCCGCAAACTCATCGAGCGCGGTATCGTTAAGACCGTTAAGTCGGCGAAGAAGATCATCGACCGCAAGGAGCCGGTTATCTTCGAGATCCTCGAGCACGTGATGGAGGGACACCCGGTTCTGCTGAACCGTGCGCCGACTCTACACCGTCACGGTATCCTGGCATTTCAGCCGCGTATGATCGAGGGTAAGGCTATCCAGCTGCACCCACTGTCCTGCGCCGGATTCAACGCCGACTTCGATGGTGACCAAATGGCTGTACACTTGCCTCTGTCCAACGAGGCTATTCTGGAGGCACAGCTCCTCATGCTGGGCTCGCATAACATCCTCGACCCTGCCAATGGTAATCCTATTACCGTTCCTTCGCAGGATATGATCCTGGGTCTGTACTATATCACCAAGCCGCGTACCGGCGTCAAGGGTGAGGGACTCATCTTCTACTCTGTAGAGGAGGTTGAGATTGCACTTAACGAGGGCAAGGTAGATATACACGCCAATATTAAGGTGCGTATCAACGAGATGGTAGATGGTGAGTATGTAGAGCATATCATCGAGACCACTCCGGGTCGTGTACTTGTTAACCACTATGTGCCAGAGGAGGTTGGCTTCCAGAACGTTACCCTCAAGAAGGGCGCTGTCAAGAAGATCATCTCCAAGGTCATCAAGACCTGTGGTGTGAGCCGTACCGCTCAGTTCCTGGACGATATCAAGGACCTCGGTTACAGGATGGCATTCGTAGGTGGATTGTCCTTCAACCTGAACGATATTCTCGTTCCAGAGGAGAAGAAGACCCTCGTGGCTCGTGGTAACGAGGAGGTAGAGAACATCACCGAGATGTATAACTTCGGTGAGATGGGTGATGACGAGCGTTATAACAACGTTGTCAACACCTGGAACAAGGTGGATACCGAGATGACCGATATCCTCATGAAGCACATGGAGGAGGCCGATGGTGGTTTCAATGCCGTATACATGATGATGGATTCGGGTGCCCGTGGTAGTAAGCAGCAGATTAAGCAGCTCGCCGGTATCCGTGGTCTGATGGCGAAGCCGCAGAAGGCTGGTTCGACCGACACTCGTCAAACCATTGAGAACCCTGTCCTCTCTAACTTTAAGGAGGGTATGTCCGTGCTCGAGTACTTTATCTCTACGCACGGTGCACGTAAGGGTCTTGCCGATACTGCGTTGAAGACAGCCGATGCAGGTTACCTCACCCGTCGTCTCGTAGATGTATCGCACGATGTGATTATCAACGAGGAGGACTGTGGTACACTGCGTGGTCTGACTGCACATGCAATCAAGCAGAACGATATCGTCGTGGCTTCCCTCACACAGCGTATTCTGGGTCGTGTCAGTGTACACGATATCCACGATATGGATGGTAACCTCATCGTCGCTGCCGGCGAGGAGATTCGTGAGGCACAGTGCGAGGCTATCGAGGCTGCAGGTATCGAGGAGGTAGAGATTCGTTCCGTACTCACCTGTGAGTCCAAGCACGGCGTCTGCGCTAAGTGCTACGGTCGTAACCTTGCTACCCGTCAGATGGTACAGCGTGGTGAGGCTGTGGGCGTCATCGCTGCTCAGGCTATCGGTGAGCCGGGTACACAGCTGACCCTCCGTACCTTCCACGCCGGTGGTATCGCCGGTAACGCTGCTACGCAGAATACCTATGCTATTCCACGCGATGGTATGATCGAGATAGACGACCTGCGCACTATCAAGACCGCTGAGGGCGATGTAATAGTTGTCAGTCGTCTCAATGAGATGCGCCTCGTTGATCCTAAGACCGGTGTGGTACTGGCTAACTTTAATATCCCGTACGCTTCCAAACTCTTTGTGACCCCGGGTCAGGAGTATGAGAAGGGCACCATGGTCTGCGAGTGGGATGCCTATAAGGCTTCTCTCGTTATCGAGCAGAACGGTATCATTCGCTACGAGGACGTCATCGAGGGTGTAACATGTAACACCGTAGTAGATGACCAGACCGGTAAACGCGAGATCTCGATCATCGATTCGAAGGATCGTACGAAGATGCCGGCTGCGCATATCGTAGATAGTGAGGGCAACATCCTCCGCACCATCAACCTGCCTGTTAAGGCTACCCTCGTACACAACGATGGCGAGGAGGTGAAGGTCGGTGACCTCCTCTTCACTCAGATTCGTGTGCTCGCCAGTGCGGGTGATATTACCGGCGGTCTGCCACGTGTTACTGAGCTCTTTGAAGCTCGTAACCCGTCCAACCCGGCTATCGTGGCCGAGATTGATGGTGAGATTACCTATGGTAAGATCAAGCGTGGTAACCGCGAACTCATCATCACCAGCAAGCTCGGTGAGGAGAAGCATTACCTCATTCCGCTCTCGAAACAGATTCTTGTACAGGATGGCGACTACGTACGTGCCGGTATGGCATTGTCCGATGGTGCTATCACGCCGGATGATATCCTGGCTATTCAGGGTCCGACAGCAGTACAGGATTACATCGTCAACGAGGCACAGTCCGTCTATCGTCTGCAGGGTGTAGAAATCAACGATAAGCACTTCGAGATCATCATCCGTCAGATGATGCGTAAAGTCCAGATTCAGGATGCTGGTGATACTCGCTACCTGGAGGGACAGATCGTAGATAAGATGGACTTTATGGAGGAGAACGATCGTATCTGGGGTAAGAAGGTGGTTGACGATGCAGGTGACTCTACTTTCTTGCACGCTGGTCAGATTGTTACGGCTCGTCGTCTGCACGAGGAGAACTCCAGCCTGCGTCGTCGCGATAAGAAACTGGCTACTGCTCGTGAGGCTACTTGTGCTACAGCCAGCCAGATTCTGCAGGGTATTACCCGTGCGGCATTGGGTACCAAGTCGTTCATGTCGGCTGCTTCCTTCCAGGAGACCACAAAGGTTCTCAACGAGGCTGCAGTACAAGGCAAGGTGGATACACTGGATGGTATGAAGGAGAACGTAATTTGCGGTAACCTCATTCCTGCCGGTACCGGTCTGCGCGACTTCCAGCGCCTGAGCGTACACAATGCTGAGGAGTATGCTGAGATCCAGGCCGCTCGTGCTGAGCGCGACCAACTCGACGCTTCCACTCGTGACGCTATGCTGTAATAGCGAATACGGCGGAGCAATCCGCTGAGCAATAATAAGAGAAAGCCACTCCGTTGGGGGTGGCTTTCTTAATATCAATAGTTCGTTAAAAATTTGACTTTATCATTATAGCTAAGCGGCCGCTTTAAGACCGTATAGCAAGAGATCTTTGACATCGTGTTCTTTTAGCCCTTGATTTTTGTGCAGGTTTGGCGAATTTCCGAACGTGGATAAAAATCGATCAATCATCATTGCGTTGTGCATCAGTAACTTAACATCGGCAATGGAATAATCCTTTCCATACTGCCTGCAAAATGCTTTTGCCACATTGATTGCCGAGAGTGAGAGGTTGAAAGCAAAGTCCAACGCTCGCGACCAAACTTATGCAGAATGGTTTACTAAAAATCATCCACTTGTGCAAGTTTTTAGGCTAAAAAATTACGTTAAAGGACACTTTTTGAAGGCTTTTAGTCAGAGCCAACGCACCTCCAGATCTTTCGGAGCGAAGCGGAGATAAGAACTGATTGAATCAAATAGTCCGGTAGTACTTAACTGCCACAATATAAAATTATTAAGTAAAAATTAACGAACTATTGTTATTAAGGTCTTGCAGTTTTTTTATGCAATTTCTTCGTAAGCAAGTTTTTTGGGCGAAACCGACAAGAAAAATGTTGATTTCGCCCGATTCTTACACTTACTTTTTAGATCATAAAGAAATAAATATATCGATATCTTGAAATTGGCAATGGATTCTACTTCTTCACCATATAGGTGACGACGGGGAATTCCTGTCCTTCGAGACACTCTTTGTACCATACAAAGTTCCAACGGAACAGCGGATGCTCAGGATCGAAAGCAGACTCAATGCCATAGACCTCAGCGCTGACTTCGTGCGTTTGGCTTACGGTGTGGGATTCCTCGTTGGTATGATTGTAGCCAAATCCGCCACCAGCTTTTATACCCACGCCCCAGACGGTAACAAGTTCCACTTCGCAGCCATAGGATTGACTATTGGCCGTGGTAGTGTCTCTCTGCATAGAGATGGTGCGAGTTGTGGAACCACCAGTACCGCAGGAAACAAAAGCCGTATTGTTGTTGGCATCTCGGCCCCATATAAAACATGGATTTTCTGCTTTGCTGACAATCTTAAACTCTTCATCCGGATACGAGAAAGGCTGACCGGGCGTATGAGTGAAATAGCCGGAGAGGTTAGGAACATTCTTCTGGTCAGCCGTCATGCGAGTATAGTCAGCCAACTTGAGACCAAGGAACAAACGAGGCAGAGGGGAAGAAATCTGCACTTCGCCTCCAAGTTCATCCGGATCATCGGAAGCAATGATGCGATAGGTGTAGGAATCATAGGGTGAAACCTGCATGATGACGCGGTCTTCGTTGAAGGTACTGTGCGACTCACCAAAAGATATAGTCTCTACCGTCTCATCGGAATTTGTAAAGTCCATGTTGAACTTGGCCGTCAAGTCAACCTCACCGATTTTTGTACCAAAGATCGGTACATTCACTTCCCTGTTGAAACCGGTAATGATGGAAGCTTTGTACTCATTGGTCTTGCAGGTAGCATCGCTCTCGCTGAATGCCTTACCCCAAGTGGTAGTACCGGGGGTGCTGTAGCCTTCATAATACGGAGCAGCTGCCAAAAGGGCATAGATACGCGGTTCTGAATAGGTACGCTCATAGCCAACATACTCATAACGACGTGCTCGCTCGCGGTCACGCACAGCCGCCATAGAGCAGTTACACGTTTTCTCTGCGTTACCGGAATTGCGCATCCACCAGATTAGCTCCCAACCGGTATTGTTCTGCCAAACGCGTCCACTATTACCATAGCCGGCGAGATCGTGCGACAGATTATGGTGGAAGGTGGGTGCGTTATCATTAACCTTGTTCAAATAAGCCTCCTCAATACCACCAAAGAGGAACAAGTCACCACCCTCGTAGGTGTTCCATGTTTGGAAATAGAGCAACTTATCATAACCGTTGCCTTGCGGATCGCAGGCTACGAGGCAGTCTGGGTGGATACTATGCTGACCGTTCTTTACAGTTGGAATCATTTGGAAACGGTAGGTAGGCACCGTTTTATCCTCATCACAACGCCAGAGACCATCGGCTACGATTAGGTCTGGATTGTAGTTAGGACCACGCAGATAGGCGATACAGAGGTTGACATTTCCGACTGCGCCATCATAGGCATTATCATGCTGGTTGTTGCGATAGCCTTTAATCTCTGCACCATTTACAACAGTCTGGAGGTTGTAGGTAACGCTGCTTCCATTGTCGTTGGGCTGCAAACGATAGATATAGAGGAAACTATTATAAGCGGTGGTTTCGTGATTATTGATTACTTCGATACCACGGGTCTGCAAGCATATCTCAGGATATGTCTGGCCACACAAATGTCCCACCTTTATATCATTGAGGAAACCGTATGTCGGAATAGTGATACCATTCACCCCATCAAGAGAGAACATTGGGGATTGATCAATGCGTCCCTTCTGATAGATGTAGAGGTGGCAGGAGTTGGCGCCATCAGCTACCAAAGCGAGGATATCTTCCCAGCCATCGTTATCAACATCTGCCACTTCAATACGGATTTGGCAGAAGCCCAGATAGCTGGAAGCACCTGTGCCCCGGAAGTTCTTGGAATACATGAGGCGGTAGGATGCACCATCGAATACGCAGATTTCCTCACCGATAGAGGTGACGATTTCGTCAATACCGTCACCCGTGAGATCGCGGATGCACTTGATATTGAAGCTGGCAACCGTGTAGGCGTATGGTACTTCGGTATGGCGATTACCATCGTGGTAGTAATAGTACCTCAACTTTTCAGAGGATTTGTATGTTGGCATTGTGAACTGATAATCACCATTACCATTGGCATTGAGCAGATTGCGAGGATTACCCACAGAGAACCCACTCTTCACGTCCCCCCATCTCGCGGATAGATACGGTGCCATTTCCACAGCAAAGCGGAGTACTGACAGTACCTGATTCGTCTGCTTTCTTCCAGAGATTGAATGGCAGACTCCACTCTGCATAGAGGCAGGTCTGATAGCCATTGGCACGGGTTTGAGCAGCCATCTTACGAAGCACATTCTCGGGGTAATTGTCTCGGAATGGGATAGCCGCCTTGCTATGGTGTATCCAATTACCATTGTCAGTTTCCTTATACATAGCACCACTACGGTTCTCTTTTTGAGCGACACCGTATTGACGGTTGGAGTAGTTGTACCAAACTGTAGAGCGTGTGGATGCCTGTTCGTAGTGCGAGCCGAGCGGACCGTCGCTGACAAACTTGAACGGCACCTTATGCGGACTGGTAGCGGCTTGTTGGCGAGCGGGAGCCTCATAAGAAGCTACGTTGAAGTACTCCATCATCTGCTGATAGGGCGATGGCACATGGCGACAAGCACGGAGAGCATAGCCGTAGCGGTTGTGCGAATGGGATATTGGGGAGTAGACAGAGTCGTTGTAGAGGGAGATCTCCGTACTTACTACCTTGCCGTGGTTCATAGTGGAGGACGTAATCCAGCATCCTTTCTGGTTCTTTGATTGTAGTTTAGCGTTACGATCGATATAGCCGTTTGGCAAACCGCCGAAGCTGACGGAGTCCAGACCGTTGACGGGTCTCGCCCAATTGAAGTCTCGGCTCTTGAGCAGGTTACCTGCGGTGCGGCAGTTACCAAGTTTGTTGATTAAGTAGTCGAACTCGCCTGCGGAGGGAACGTGCCATCCTAAGGGTACTACCTTGTCGATGGCAGCCAGGTTGTAGTAGGCAGCACCGTTGGCTAAGAACTCCATCGGGGTGTTCTCGTTGGCATCTACCCATATAGCAGAATCGGAGGTGACGGTCAGGTCTATAATATTGCTGAGTGGACGGAGATCCTCTGCCATCCAGAGCATATCGCCTGCGCGAACGCAAGTGTAGTAGTTGTTGTTAGCGTCCTTACACTCATATAGGTCGAAGATGATATCGTGGTCGCAAGTAGGCTGATTCATGACGATAGTGCGACAATTGCCGTTCTCGCCCGTGAAACGGAGTAAATCGCCAACGGTATATTCCATCGGCACTACTTTAGGAGTATTCGTGGTTGTGGCTGTCACCTTCTTGACCGGAAGGCTTACAGCATCAGCGTTAACTTCATCCAAACCGATCCGTCCATTGCCGCCTGCACCTAAACACATCCAGGAGAGTCCCTGCTCAGAGCCATTGGCTTGAAGGCGTACTACATACTGACCGGCAGAGAGGGCAGGCAGATTGATAGCATGACGACCCGCAGTTACATTGTCGAATGAGCGGGCCGCGATAAGCATACCATTGATACCATAAATTTGAACGGCTACATCTCCACCTTTGGCATCAAATGCCAATGTACCATTACCATAAGCCGGATTCGGATAGATGATAGGATGCGTAATAGCTGTAGAGATGTTTTCAATAGCCATAGCTGCTTCGCCAAGACGGAGAATATCGGAGCCATCGAGCGAAAGGGAAGTACCTTTAGTGAGATTCTCTACCGTTACAGAAGATACTGTAGTAACCTCACCACGTGCTCCAAAAGTGATGTCAATATACTCCCCAGCTGCATGTAGCGGAGCTGCGGACACCATCAGCGCACCAAGCGCACAAAATAGGAAATTATGTTTCATAAAAAAGTTGTTTGAAAAATCGAGGACAAAGGTACACAATTTTTACGAAGTAAACAACTAATCACATGTTGATAATTTTGTAACGCCTAAAAAGTCGGCACATTATTAAAAAAAGCAACGACTACACTAAAAAAAGCAACACTCTGAAATGGAGTGTTGCCTATAAAGAACAAAAGAGCATTGTCAGATTTTTCCTTCGCGTAAGTCAGAAGGACTGCATCCGTATGCACGACGGAAATGGCGGTAGAAATTGGTGCGGTCGTTATAACCCACCTTGTATAAAACCTCCATCACAGTAAGTTCTGGGCAATCCGTAAGCAGGCGATGTGCCTCAGTCATACGCAGGTCGATGCGCCATTTGCTGAACGTCGTGTTGTAATGGACAGCAATATACTGATTGAGAGCAGAATAAGATGTGCCCAGTTCGTGGGTAATTTCATCAACAGCCTTGTCGGATTCGCAATAGCCCTTGCGCTTTATCCAAGCATCAAGTGCAGCAGCCAAACGTTCATCAAGTATAGATGCACGTGATTCGTGTGCGATAGGTTCCTCTGTTTTTTCTTCTTGTACAGAAGCTGCTTTTATCAAGAAACCGGCTGACACCTGGTAGCGAATAATACACGCGAGAGCGTATGCATAAAATATGGTATAAAATAGTATGAAGAATGGCATCGCCGGCTGATAAAAGGCCGCTATCAATGCTACAACTCCCATACCCAAAGCCGAGAAGAAAAACCAACGCACCCACTCCAGACGGAACTGCATATCCTCAGCATAGAAACGCTCAAGGTGACGGATACAATCACGATATCCACGGACGAAAAGTGCCGTATAGAAAACGCAGGATAGTATATACATCAACGCATACACCACCAGCAGCAAAGACATCAGCGAATCCGAGACAAAAAAGAACCACGGCAGCATTACGGCGTTGATCAACGTCACGCACCAAAAGTAAACACGAAAAAGCGAACGGAAGTTATCGAGTGGACGTACGAAAACAAGCGAAAGCGCTGTAAAGAGCAACGCTTGGTAGAAGGCAACAAAGATCGTAATAGCCGGCTCGCAAGGATTACCGCACACAGGAAACGTGACCTCTACAACCTGAAGGATGAACAGAATGATATACGCCACCAGCATAAAATATCTGGAAAGGCGAAAATGCTCCCACTCACGACCTTGTGGGTGAGGGATAAGGAGTAGAACTATCAGCATCGCCATAAAAGCGAAACCACTACCGAAACAAATCATCTGCTGCATATTGAGAATTATGCTACTTTCAAATTCTAGTTCAACACAATCTCGCGCTCAAACCATTTTTTATCCAAATACCAAGTGCCCAAACCGGCACTCAACGATATGCCGAATCCAGGAACTCACCATTCGGTGACTCCGGGTCAACCATATCTTTCCAATAATATTTCAGTCGGAAATAACTGATGTGTTGTTACGGGTGCAAAAGTACTGCTTTTTTTTGAAATGTGCAATTTTTTTTTGAAAAAAATGATTGTAATGTGCACTTTTTTATAAACATTAGCTTCTTTCTCTGTAAAATATAGTTTTCTTGACACAAAATTGTACAAGTTAAACTATCAGGCTCGTGACGCTATGCTGTAATAGATGCAATCGGGGTTAGCGATGTCTCATCGCGCCCAATATTACTTTTCACTTATGCCTCGACACCCACCTTCGTCGGCTCCATCTTCTCACAATCGTCAATGCGTGCAAACGAGAAACGCCTACCATGCAAGACCACGAATAACCATCTGCAAAGAAAAAAAGCACGAATTTCGTGGAAATATACGATTTTCGTGCTTTTTGTTCGTTTTTTGCAAGCATATATCAAAAAAAAGTAGTACCTTTGCAGTCGAAATAAAAAAGTTGCACTATGATTGTCACAAACAGGTGGCATTGTGTGTCTAAAAGATAAACGATTAACAAAAGAAAGATGAAAAAGATTTTAGTATTAGCAGTCCTGATGATGGGACTGATGGCTTGTCGGCAGAACGAACCAAAACAAAACGTCGTAGGTGAATATGAATACCACTTCAGCGGTGTGGCACGTATCTTTGACTATGAAGCAAAGACGGATACGGTTGTTTCCCTGACTCCGGAAAATGGTGCGCTGAAAATCTTTCGCGATAACGAGACGCTGATGGGTGTCTTCTATCCGGATGGTGGCGGTTTCTTTTCTGCGAATGTGAGTGCCGATGAAAAGAGTGTGTATTTCAGCAATAGCGTTCGTGAGATTCGCGTGGATGGCAAGGATTATCAGGTGCTCTTTAGCGGCGATGCCCTGCTCAACGAGCGTGGTTTCTATGGTGTATGTGTCTATTCCGGTAATCTGCTGGGCGACTACAACATCAGCATCGTTAGTCAGAAACTGGAATTGATTGCGGAGCGAAAGCAGTAGGTGTGTGTTAGATATAAAGGAATAGGTAAAAAAAGTAAGTAATCATGAATAACAAATCATCGCATAATGGGTGCATATGGGCACTATTGATACTGCTACTTTGCCCGTGGCTGGTAGTAGCGATTCCCGCAGGTTTTGGACTATTGATGGGCATGTTTGGCGCAGGTCTTGGCCTACTGGGTGCAGGGATAGGATTGCTGGCGGCTATACCAGTTTTTCTCTCCACATTACTTAGTGACGGTTGGATAAGTCTGCTGGTAATCAGTCTGCTATTGGCGGTTTTGCTGCCGCTCGGCTTTGTCATTTACCTGATGGTGGAATTGATTCGCGGTCATGGTCTGGGCACGTTGCGCACATGGCTGATTGTGCTACTCGTCTGGCTGCTCTCGCTGGTTGGAATTGCAGCATCGGCTGGCAAGGCCATTCACGATGCAGGCGGTATTGAAAGGGTGATGCAGGAACTGCAGAACGGCTCGCAGTCGTACGAGTACTACTGGTCGAATGAGGATAGCAGCAATGCAGGATGTTGAGCCTTGCTCGAAAACGTAAAAAATATAAATAGTTGTAATAAACAAGTAAGCGCTTGCGTCTAATGAGTAAAAAGCAATGCATATGAACTACATAGAGAAAGACTTTACTCGACTGGTGGAGGAGCACAAGAGCACCATCTACACGGTGTGCCTGATGTTTGCCGAGGAGCAGGCGGAGGGTACGGCAACGGTGGATGATCTGGTGCAGGAGACGCTCATCAACCTATGGAAGGGCTTTGCGAAGTTTGAGGGACGCAGCGACATCAAGACATGGATTTGGCGTGTGGCGATGAACACCTGTGTCTCGTATGACCGCAAGCGTAAGCACCGCGACGAGGTGCCGCTGGAACTTGCCCACCACGATTTCCTCACAAGTGAAGTTCAAGAGGACGCACGACAGATACAGATGTTGCGTCGCCGTATTCAATTGCTCGGTCCGTTTGACCGCGCCATCGTACTGCTGTGGCTCGAAAATATGAGCTACGACGAGATTGCCGCCATCGTTGGCATCACGCCGCAGAACGTCGGAACGCGACTGTACCGAATCAAGGAAAAACTAAAAGGAATGTGAAACCGACTAAAAATTACAACTATGACAAACGATAATGAACTACAAGAAATGCGTGAGCAACTGGCATTGCTCAAGACGCAATTGGATAAGGAAGTTAGGCTGCGTGAGGACGCACTCAAAAAGACTCTAAGCCACGGTGCCGGTTCGATGAAGGTGCGTGAGGTCGTAGGCATGGTGTTTACGAGTATCGTAGCAGTAATTGTGCCACTTGTTATGTACTTTACGCAAGGTATTTCGCTCTGGCTGAGCCTGTTTACCTTCGTCAGCATGCTTGCGATGGTAGTATGGCAGGGATACAAGAACTACTATCTGCTCAACGTGGGCGACCTGCTGGAAGATGATCTCGTAACGGCGCAATCTAACCTACAGCAATACAAACGTGAGGCACATAAACAGTTATTCTATTTTGGTTTACCGTGGGTGGCTGTGTTCTTTGTGTGGTATCTGGCGGAGACGTATATGAAGCACATGCCGGTTTTTGCCGGTGAGTCGATGAGTTATCATGTCGGTTTCCTGATTGGAATGGGTGCTTCGATGGCAGTTGGCGGCGTAATTGGCGGACTGATAGGCTACTTCACCTTCTACCGCCCGCAGATGAAGATGGCTGACAAGATGATGGCAGAAATTGATGAACTGACGAAAGGGTAATCATTTTCGAAAGGTTGGATTATGATGAAAGATTTAACTATGAATCGCACTTTCGGGTGCGATTTCTTTGTGATTTGTTGTCACAAATCGTGTAGCATCTGCGTCTAATGGTAAAAACGGAACAACTTGATTTAATGATTTTGGAATAGTATGAAAAAAGGACTAATAACAATTTTTTTTATTTGTGCGGCAAAAATGACCGTCGCAGCAGGCAATATCACTGGCAAGGTGATTGACGCAGCGACTGGCAAAGGAATTTCCTTTGCCACAGTAACCCTCATGACTACGGATAGTACCCTTGTCGATGGTACTATCACCGACGAGTCAGGCGTGTATGAGATGGTAGTATCTCAGTATTTCAATAATTCAGCTTCTCAGAATTTCTTTATGTCGGTTTCGTTTGTAGGGTACAAAACAGAAACCAGAATCCTAAATGGTGTGCACATGGATTTTATCCTTCGCGAGGAGACCGAACAACTATGTGAGGTAGAGGTGAAGGCGAAGCGTCCGCTGGTGGAGCGACAGATGGATAAACTGGTGATGAACGTGGCAGCGTCTGCGTTTGCGATTGGCAGCAATGGCGTGGATATCATGAAAAAGGCCCCCGGCGTGCGTATTGACAAGGACGGCAACATCACCGTCAATGGCAAATCGGTGGAGATATACATCGATGGGCGCCCGTCGTATATGTCTGGCGAGCAAGTCAAAGGACTGCTGCAAGGAACGGCGGGCAGTCAGATTGAGAAGATTGAGATTATCACCAATCCATCGGCAAAATACGACGCGTCTGGACAGGGGGGCATTATCAATATCAAACTGAAAAAGAATATGACGAAGGGATTCAATGGCATGCTGGCAGCCAACTATGGTGGTATGTATTTCAAGACGCCGAACCGCTACTATCAGAATGATTATGTGACGGTTAACCTTAATTATCGAACCGCCAAGACCTATACTTCGGCAAGCCTTACGCAAGTGTATGCCAATCAGGGTGTGGAATTTAATTCAATTTCCCGTCAAGCCGTGGCTTCGGATACGATGGAGCGTCGGTCAGATTTGAGGTATGATATCCGTTTCCAGTACTACAATGCCCGCATCACGAATGATTGGTATGTGGATGAAAAGAACACTATCGGTGTGATACTCAATATGCCGTTTATGGTAAATAATTCGGATGCCAATCCGGTGGGTGAGCAGAGTTCGTATATTAAACTGGGCGATACCTATCTCCAACGCACTTATTCCAAGGGACGCCAACGCACCTATGCGCCGCAGCACACAGCGAACATCAACTACACCCACACGTTTGCCGATAGTTGTGCGCAGGAGTTGACCGTTAATGTCGATTACAATCGCTACAACTCGAAGACACTCAACTGCCAGCACAATCAGGATATTGAGGCTGCGGAAGGTTGGGGCTCGCTGCCCGGACTGGATATCACGACCCATCAGGTGGTGAATATCTACTCGGCGAAAATGGATTTTCAGACGATGTTTTTGCAGAAAGGTTTTGTGGAGTGTGGTGCCAGGTGGGCACTGTCGCAAACCGATAACCACATGACCACGGATTCTATTTTTGGCAACGAGACGCACACGATTCCAACGGCATTCAACTACTCCGAACACGTAGCTGCGCTATATGCCACCGTGTCGTGGAATTGGGCAAAAGTGTCGCTCAAGGGTGGCCTGCGAGGCGAATATACCTATAGTGTCGGCGATTGGAAGGACGCTTCGCTTGAGCCGTATAGAAACTCGCGATTTGACCTCTTTCCAACAGCCTTTGTTGGGTATAATCCAACGGACAAATGGCGCATGAGTGCCAGCTATACGCGCCGCATCAAGCGTCCGAATTATTGGCAGTTGAATCCGTTCCGCAATTATGTGGATGCCCATAGTTACCAAGAGGGTAATCCGCAGTTGCAGCCGGAGTTCAATAACCAGGTGGATGTGACCTTTGGGTGGAGTCAGTACATCAGTTTGGCATTCAATTTCGCTCATACGCAGGAGATGATGCACATGAAGGGAGAGGTGCTGCCGAATGGCGATATGTGTGCTCGATGGATCAACTTTGGTACCTGCACCACGCATGGCGGTAGCCTCTCGCTGACCGAGATTCCGATTGTGCCGAAAAAAGGCGAGGACGGCAAGGTGAATGGCGCATGGTTGGCCCTGACGGTGTATGCCGGATACTATAATTTCATCAATAAGAGCAAGGACGGCAACTATCGTCAGCAGACGCACTACGGCAATGTGACCGGCACGCTGACTGCCTACCTGCCCGAGGACATTCAGATGGCAGTAGATGGCGGTTGGGGAGCCCCGATGACAATTGGTTATCAGCACAGTAGCGGCTACTATGATATGGGGGTTGCGTTCAAGAAGACATTCCCGAAGCAGCAGTTGACCCTGTCGCTCAATGTACGTGACCTGCTCCGCTCGACGCATTTCACGCAGACGGACACCGGCTTGGCAGAAGGGTGCTTTAGTCAGATTAATCAGACTGTCTATGCGCAAAGCATCAGTATCGGTGTAACGTGGATGTTCGGTCAGCAACAGTGGGGCAAATACCGCCGTGTAGGCCAAAACGACGAAGACAGCCGCCTTGGCGGTGGTGGCGGCGTGGGTAAATAGAATACAATCATTAAATTTATACGATTATGGATTACATGTTATTGGACATTTCGAATTTGGTTAGCGGCAAATTGGATTTAAATGCCGTGATGTTTTTCTTTATTACCGTGGCAGTACCCATTCTGTCGCTATTTATTAGTCTGTGCTATATAGTGGGGTTGCGCTCCAGACGTCGTCGTGAGAACGACAAACTGATATTGGCATTGACGGACAAGGGACAGGTATTGACGCCCGAACTCATTGCTGCCATCCGCGAAGACGACAAGATTAGAAAGAATACCCCCACGATGGGAAATGCGTATCGTAAGCTGTTTATGGGATTAGGACTTATCATTTGTGGTGTTATCGTCTTCATCGCTATAAACCATGTCATTGCAGCATTCTTTTGGATATTCGGCATCTGTATCATGTGTCAGGGAGTGGCGCTGTGGTTGGCTGTTCGTAGTGCCAATGCAGCCAGCAATCCCACAGAAAACGAAAGTATAACCACAGGCAGCACCAGCAATCAGCAATGACCAATCTCGAGACACTAACCCTGGTCAGCAGGGTGGTAGCCTTGGGAGATGAGAAAGCGTACGAGCAGATAGTGAGAGCCTACGAACCGCAACTGCGGAATTGGCTCTTGCAGCAGACGGAGGGCAACGAGTCGGAGGTGGATGACCTGATGCAGGAGACCTTCATTCGGGCGTGGGAGAATCTGAATTCGTTTCGGCAGGTGGCACAGTTCAAGACGTGGTTGTACAGCATCGCATACAATCTGTGGATGGATAATCGACGACGGGAAGCCCATTGGATTGCCAATGAAGGACTTGATACTGTGGCAGATACACTGGTAGATGAACCGGACGAGGCCGAGGCGCGTGCACGATGGCTGAGACAATCGCTAAGGCAGATGCCGGAGCCGACTCAAACTATACTGAGGCTATTTTATATGCAAGACATGTCCACACGCGAGATTGCTCGCATCATGGCGATGAGCGAGGATAGCGTGCGACAACACCTCTCACGAGGGAGAAAACGGTTAAAACAAGTTTTAGAATTGACGCCCTGTGGGGCTAATTGAAAATGAAGTACAATGCTATAGATAAAGCGATTCGAGAGACGATTCGCGAACCTGAAACGGCGACGAATGAGCAATTTGTGAGGCACGTAATGACGCGCCTGCCGAGACGTCGCTCGGCAGTGGAGCGACTCCGTGATGGTGTGATTGCTTTTGTGCTGTCGCCATTGTTCCTGCTGTCGGTACTGGTGGCTGCGGTGAGTATCTTCTGGCAACCAATGCTGGCATTGCTGGCTGAAATGCCTGAGATGCCAACATCAACGCTACTGGTTCTGCTGGCAACGGGAATGGGATTCATCGCCTATATATCCTACCAGATGGTCTGTGACCTAAAATCACTATTGTAGATTGTGTATGACTAAGGGTTTTATAAGGGTTTTATAAGGGGTCTCTAAGGGGTCTCCCGTACAAAAAAACACTAAATATTTGCATACGTCAGAATTTTTTCGTACCTTTGCAAGCGTGTACATCTGAAAATAAGAGTCGTACAACAGATAAATCATTATAAAGCAAAACAATATGAAGAAAATCCTGATTCTCATTCTCCTGCTACCATCGCTTTGCGTGATGGCGGAGACCAAGGAGACTCGTGCAGAGCAGAAGCACGAGGTGCGCATCGGTTATGGTGACCCAATGTACGAAACCATGCGTTGGAAGAGCGAAACCAACAAAATGGGTATTGCGATGAACGCTCGCCAAAACTACCGCTATACCGGTCATATCTATGGCGAGTATATGTATCGCGTCAATAGTTGGTTTGGTGCCGGTGCACAGGTAGATTTTGGTGCCACAATCTTTGATTACAATACCTACAATCTGAAGAACGGAGAGCAATTCCTTGCCAGCAGCGAGTCGCGCTATTTCTATGATGTCTGCATCATGCCGGCAGTGCGCTTCACCTATTTTCATAGCGATTGGGTGAACCTATATAGTGGTGTGCAACTGGGTGTGGGTATCCATGCCGACTACCTTAACCGCGCCGAGGTGGGTGCAGCCTTTGGTGTGACGGCACTGGGTGTATCGGTGGGTAAGGATCACTGGTTCGGTACCGCCGAGTTTGGTGGACTCAGCAATATCCAATCTCTCACCGCCATCTACCTGATTTGGACAAAGTGGTTCAATATATCCGTGGGATACCGCTTTTAATGTGTAATTGTGTAAAAAGATTGTTTTTATGAGACGTATAAATTACATTATATTCTTTCTGGCAGTGGTGTTAGTTTCCTGCCAACGTGATGAGGTGACATTTACCTCTTTCAATGGGTTTACCGTTACGAGCGAATCCACAATCAATATGGATAAGCAGTTCCCAATATGGGCTGATCAGATAGGCGATGTGCCTGATGCTACCGACCCATCGGATCCGAATGGATATAATCAGGTGGAGGGGAAATCGACCTTCATGCAGATGTTCTCACCGCTGATCAATACCATCACGTACAGTAACGTTCACCAGATTGCAGGTACCTATACCTCTGAGTATAAGGGAAAACCAATTATCTTGTCTGGTAAGATTTATGTGCCTAAGTCCGGCAAGGTGAAGGGTCTCGTGCTGGCGTGCCACTATACGTATGCCGCCCTCAGTGAGTCACCTTCGCAGAACCCGACACTCTCGGCTCTGCTGGCTACTGCCGGATTTGCCGTAGTGGATGCCGACTATGTGGGCTTTGGTGTGACCTACCAGATGGTACACCCCTATCTGGATAAGGTGGCTACCGCACGTGCTGTGGCAGACCTCGGTGTGCGCGCTCGCCCATTCCTTGAGGCCAATGGGTATAAGTTTGAGACGGATGATGTCTATATCTTCGGCTATAGTCAGGGAGGTCATGCTGCTACCTGCGTGCAGTGGTTCATTGAGTCGCATCCGGATTATCTGGCAAAACTTCCGCTCAAGAAGGTGTTCTGCGGTGGTGGTCCGTATGATCCGAAGGTGACATATGATGTGGCCAAGACTGCGGATTATATCGGCTTCCCCAGCGTGGTGCCTATGTTCCTGCAAGGTACTATCTATGCGCAAGACCTGGACACCGCTATGACCGAAGCAGACTTTCTGAGTGACTCGCTGCTGGTGAATAACCGCTACAAGCAGTGGCTCAATAGCAAGGCATATACCATGGATCAGGTCAATATCCTCATGAAGAGTGTGGGTTGTGGTAAATTCAGTACCATCCTTCGACCGGAGGCGTTGGACAATAATTATCCGAAGAATATCACTCTATTTGAGGCACTCAGCAAGAATGCGACTACCGACTATGCAGCCAAGACTCCGATGTATATCTTCCACTCCACCAAGGACGATGTCGTACCTATAGAGAATGCCTATGCTCTGCAGAGGTCATTCCACGAGCGTGGTGCAGATGAGAATCAGATTGAGTACGACTTTGCTGACTATGGTTCGCACCGTTCGGGACTTCTCAAGTTCCACCTCCGAGTGCTCAAGATGATGAAGAAATTATAGGACGGTGGTTGTGCCTTTCGTGTATATGATACTATACGTTGCCATTATGGTGGTGACGTTTGGCGTGAGTGTGTTGATGCTCCATAGACGGACGAAGATTATCTTTCGTGCGCCAGTGGAGCATATACATCAAGTCATTGGTGTCAGCATAGGTTGTGTGGGTATTAGTTATGTGTTATATCTTCCGTATTTATACCTGCTAACAGTAGCGCATCCAATGACCGGTAGTGCATATGTAATCAGTAGTGTGCTATCCAATGGTATGCTATTGGCAACAATGTGCTGGGTCACAGTATCGTACGCACGCGCGCTACGCGATCAATATAGCACTATACACCCTCGTGTGCTATATGGCATATGGATGCTATGGGGGATAGGAATCCTATCGATGGTCATTTATTTTCTGGCTATTGGGTACCAAAATGTGGTATGGAGTTTTGTGGATATGGTTATGAATATAGCATCCATAGTAGTCAGTATTTACATCTCTGAGCATATTATTCCCCCATTGCCGGATGAGCAGGGTGTAGTAGTCGACGTGGCAGCGAGCGATGTTCTCGTAGAGAAACTACAACCTGACTATGCACAATCCTTGCTCAGGGAATGCGAGAGTAAGCGTCTATTCTGTAATCCAGATCTTTCGCTCACGGAATTAGCTCTGGCACTGGGTACCAATCGCACCTACCTCAGCAAATGGTTAGCCGACCACGACACCACGTTCTACAACTACATCAATACACTGCGTGCTACCTATGCCGCAGAATTGCTGCGTACGACCGACCAGCCTATCGGAGATATACAGATAGCATCTGGTTTCACAAGCAAGACAACATTTCGCAAGTACTTCTCGCAGCAGTTTGGATGCACCCCCACAGAGTATCGCGAGCAGGACAAATAATACAAAACAAAAATATTGTTTCAGTTGAACCCCGAATACCCGAATGGACAATAAAAAAATCCATTTGGGTATTTGTTTATTCATATTTTTTTAGTACCTTTGCATCGGTTTTTAGGAAACAAAAAACTATACGCTAACAAATACTAAATTTATGAAGAAACCTTTTCTCTTGCTGACCGGTGTGTTAGCATTGATGGCGCTCACAGGTTGTGAGCCAAATGAACCCAAGTACACGATTTCTGAATTGGAGGAGTACAACTATCGTCACATTCCAATCAAGCAGGTAGGTGACCACTTGTACGAGGTGAACAATGACAATTATTGGACATCTTATGCCTACAATCCATTTGCATCAGGTAGTGAATTTAATGGCATCAAAGAGTGGCATGGTGTCTGTGCCGGCATCCGCAATGGCAACTTCTTTGGTCGTAACCTGGACTGGTCGTGCAGCGATCAGCCGGAATTTATCATCCGCACACCGGCTACAGATGGTCATCATGCCACGATTGGTGTCTGTGCATCAAATATGGTGAAGAAGAATCCAGATGCGGATACCAGATGGCTCTCACAAATGCTCGTTAATGACTTGACCCAGTGCTGCTATGATGGTATAAACGATGCCGGCGTATGCATGGTGGTACTCGTGGTACACCATGTGGATGACATAATCCCTACAGGCACCAACCCGAGCGCCAAAATCAGCTTGCATGGCAGCAATGTGGTTCGTTATGTGATTGATAATGCCGGCTCGGCTGCGGAGGGCGTAGAACTGCTGAAGAATGCCAATGTATATGGTTCGTTGGAGCACTATACATTCCACTGGCTGCTTAGTGATGAGAAGGAGAACTACTTTGTAGAACTGATTAACAATAGCGTGGTTGCAACCCGTGTTGAGGAGAACCCAATTACGGAATACCGTACGCCGATTATCACGAACTTCTACATGCAGAAGAGTATGGCTGTGCAGCACGAACCTGGTGGTACAGAGCGCTACGACATCCTAGCAGAAGAGTATGAGCAAGCAACCACGGCAGAGGGAATGTTCGGCGTACTGAAGGATATCCGCTTCTCACGTAAGTATTTGGGCAAAGACCCACGCACTTTGGCACATGGTGAGAAGGATCCAAACTGGTACTCGGAGTTCTATAGCGAGATGCCTGACTACAACGATTTGAGCAAGAAAACCTATTTTACCAAGGATAGCAGTCATGTGTCTATCTGGAAGCAAGCAATAGAACCGGATATATTGCACAATAGTATCTATATGCTGCGCGAGAAAGGTATCAGTCCACGTCTGAATCCGCTCAGTTCGTGGACGGTACATACCTCGGTGTACAACATCAAGGAACGTTCGTTGCAGGTTGTAACGGCAGAAAACTACGATAAAATCTATCCTACCAGAACAACATCGTTCCCACTGTTGGCAAAGTAAGGTACATGGTTCATTGCCAATTGAAAAAATAGGTTTATTTTTGATAGCAGCGCTCAGGTGGCGCTGCTTTTTTTTGGGTCATTTAATAAAGGAAAAGAAGGAGAGAAGGAAGGATAGAAAATGTACGATTATTAAGATTGAGGAGAGCGGGCGAGTCGCGAACGACCCACGGACGACCCCTTAGTGACCCCTTAGCGACCCCTTAGTGACCCCTTAGCGATCCCTTAGAAAAAGGGCTCGCAAGATACAGGTGAAAAATGTACTATCTTTAAGAATCGTGTACCGGAACGAAGCAACACAGGTGTGCATTCTCAACAAGTAGGCAGGCGGAAGATTGGTCTATTACAGAGAAAAGGACAGCCTCACAAATGGGGTTGTCCTTTTCTCAATGTATATGATATTACAGACTAAAATTGTTGTTCGGTTACGAGAGTTAACCTATAGGTTGGTTACTCGTTCGCCAGATTGCGTGTTTTGCCAGATTACTCGTTTGCCTGGTTGTCGTACTCCAGACTCTCATCAGGATAGAATGCTGATGTAATCTGACCAAACAAGTGCGTCTCCGGTGTGCAAGTCGGCCAATTGGTGGTCTTGAGCAGATCCCATACGAAGCGATCCTCTACCTTGACCTCGTCAATCTCGTTCTTGACGTAGGTGTGTACCTCAAAGGTGAGTCCGTCAGCAAAGAGCGCTCTTGCAGCACGCAAGGCAGGTGCCAATGTGCTACCTTGTACGTAAATCTCGATGCCCTCAGCCTTGTGCGTGATGGTGAATACCATATCGAAGGTCTTGTCGGCAATCTGAATCTGCTTAGTGATGTACTCGTACATCTCGCCACCACGGATAGCAAAGTCGTCAGACGGAGCCTGATATGCCTCTGGGATAGGCAGCAGTACGGTGAAATCAACGGTATCACGCAAGTGGATGCTGGTCTTAATCTCCTTCCAATCGGTGTGCTCCTGCTGGTGGATGTCAAACTCCACATGTGCCCCCTGATGCTTAGGATCCGGTTCTGGGTCCGGCTTTGGATCAGGAGTTGGGTCACCATTCAGAGGGATAATCTTTACTACCCAGTCGTCGTATATTCCATCTGCGGGAATCTCGCCGTCACCCTTCTTTGCCGAGAAGTCAATACCTAAATAATATTGACCATCGATGAGGAAGAGGCACCACGATTGGATGGTAGAAGATGCATACTCGTTGAGCGTCTTGGCACCCAGGAATCCGTTATCCATCAAAGCAGCGTTGTGCGTAGCAGCGTTGTCGCACTTACCGGCGTTGAAGTTGTAAACATGCTGCCAGTTGTTGTTGAGCTCCAGAACCTGGAAGAACTCTTGCGAACTGGTACCATCGATGTTACGGTGCCATGCGCCGTTCCAATCCTGATACTCGTACATATGATGTGCGCCATCAACGTGCTGAATGAAGTATTCTGTGCATCCATTCGGCCATGCCACGGAAGTAGGGTTGACTTGCGAACCAATGGTTTCCATCACCTTCTGCTTCTCTGTATCGGTAGGGTACTCCGGCATAATCTCCCACTCATTACCATTCACGTTACACGAGCGCATAACAACCTTAGAATTAATGGTCTCCTCTTGTGCGGGATCCTGAGGATTGTTGTTGCTTTGGCATGCGGTTGTCAGAACAGCTGCTGCTAAAATTGACAAATACAAAAACTTTTTCATAACGATTAAATTTTGAAATTCGGTGCAAAGGTACTGCTTTTTTCTGACATTATGTAATCAAAATGAAAAAAAATATGTGCATTTCGGGTAAATCTCATGTGCAAATTGGGTATAAATGAATTTTCCAAATTGACAATTCGTCAGGAATTTCGTTATAATGCCATGATTTTCTTGCCATTGACGATTGTACAAGATCCTGAAATCGGCGTTTTGTAACTGCGGCCTAATAAATCATAGTATGTGGCATTATTTTTATTATTAGGGCTATCATTATCTGTGATTTCGGCATCTTGGATGTCGGTTTCAATCTGGAAATACTCGTCCATTTGCTCCACGCGTTGTGCGTACCAATCCAAAATCAGGTCAATCTCTTTGGGCAAATCCAACACATAGCATGGGCGACTGGATTGCTGCTCGTAGTGGTTGACCATTCTGCTCCATGCACCACTTTGTACGAAAAGATCACGGTATGCGTATAAACGTTTTTTTACGTTTTCAACGGACATTTCGCCGCTGCGTGCTCGCAACCACGATTGGCGTAGGAGTTGCTTGTATTCGTTATTACTCACGCATATGGTGAAGGGATAAACGCCATTTTTCATGACGTCAGTCGGTGTCCATTCGGAGTAGTGTCCATCATAGTTGCGACCATCGTATGCACCGCCCAGGTCGGTATCCAAATCCCACGGGGTGACGACAAACCTGCGTGTGTCTGCCACTGCCGGATCAGGGTCGGTGATGCTGTTCTGGATATTGCGGATGGAGAGGAAGTGATTCTTGTTTCCCCAGTTATCAACGATGCCCAATGCCATGATGAAGATTTGGTAGTCAGCGAGCTGCTCTGGGTAGAAATACTGCTGGATGTAGGTGTATGACTTTCCGTTGTCAAAGGCGTCGAGCAGAGGTTCCCATGCCTCCTTTGACGGATAATCGTCCGGCTCGGATAGTTCCCACGCATTATGCCAACTGACGGTGCATGCGGAGTAGTCTTCGTTGTATCCTCGTTCATTCTGATCGGCAATGGCGTCGGTACCACTCTTGTAGAGCACCCCGCGAGTTGTTATAGTTTCATCTGCATTAATCTTGACCTTCTTCAGATCCAGCAGCTTGCGGTTGATCTTGTCGGTCATGCAATATATACCATAGTAGGTGTCGTTGATATACATTTCTACGAATCGTCCTTCTGTACCGTTTCTGTCATCGTGTTCGGTTTCGTAGGGGAGACGCGAGAACGCATTCCATATATCAAACCCCACGCGGTTGCGCATACATATGCGGTCGATGGCCATTGCATCCAGAATGTAGGATGAGTTGCTGTGCATGTCGAGCAACGTGGTATCAACCGATGACAGGTAGTCCTCGGTACGTATCTTCATGTTGAGGGCTGGCTTCATCAGATAGGATTTGGCGGTGGATCCACGGGTCTTAAACTGTGCAGGTAATGTGACTTTTTCCCCGTTTTCATCGGTTAATTCCATGTGCCCGTTGCTGTACTCCATCGTCTTGGTGATGGGGTCGGGAAAACTGATGTGCAACTGTGGCATTACTACGGTCTGCGCCTCAATACGAATCCATGCTGCAGCTGCCAGACCTACTAAAAGATAACGATAACGATGCATTATACACAAATTTTTAAATTTTGTGCAAAGGTAGTCATTTTTTCGATATGCAGATAATCAAATCGGAAAAATATATGTGCAAAATGGGTAATTCTGCTATTTTAGGGATTTACGCCAAGCCTCAGGCGTGGTGTCTGTGAATCGCTTGAAGACGCGGATGAGAGAGGATACATTGCCAAATCCGGCATCAAACGAGATGTCCTCAATCGAGCGGTCGGTCGTGCGGAGCTGCTCTTTGACATAGTTGACGCGCTCTTGCGACACGTACTCGTTGAAACTCATACCGAACTCTGAGCGCATCATGCGTGTGAAATAGCTGCGGTTGGTACCCAGCATGGTCACGACATCCTCAATCACGATACCCTGCTTCAGATACAACTTCTCCTCCAGGAACAAACGATGTGCTCGCTCTGCCAACTCCTTATTCTGGCGCACATACTCATCAATATTGACGTGCTCCTGATCCTCAGTTTGGATAGGATGGATATCCATGCGCAGGGCAATATGTATGTAGATGCTGGCTGTCAGCAGACCATAACCGATAAAGTATATCCAACTGAAAACAGGAATAGCAAATACCTCCATTGGCATCAGCGAGGTGAAACTTACGAAGCCAATTGCTATCACCCACCAAATCAGGAATGAACGCATCGCAGGGGTGAAAGATAGTCCGTACTGCTTCATCGTTTGGGCTGTATGTGGCACGCGGAAAGAGATGCAAATGGCTTGCAGCAATAGAATCAGGCTCGAGATGGACATCCTATAGATGGTCTTTCCCGATAGCAATAGTTGTATATAGAATGGTGCGGAATGCGCTTCCTCAACGCCACTCCACGGGGTGAGCGATATGTTGACGCTGGGAACCAGCAACAGCAAGATTAGCAGCCAGTTGGCTCTGGTCGTCTCGTTCTTAATGCTTCGACCCATTTTACGCGCGAAGTAAGAATAACCAATAGGGATAATCATTGTGGAAATCACCATTTGGATAATGCGAACGATAGTCGGTACTGTGTATCCCAGAATTTCCTGATATATAATCAGTCCGTTCAGCAGCAGGATGCTACCGCATATCGTTTGTCCTACCACGTCCAGAAAACTACGGTCGTGCAGTTTGACTGCAAATGCCCAAATCGAGATGAACAGAAATGGCAAAAGAGTGAATATGAGAAACTGCTGTGGGGTAGAAAAATGTTGCAAAATGAATTCCATTGGCTTCGTTTTTTTAAAATTCGCGCAAAGGTACGACTTTTTTTTGAAATACACAAGTGAAACGTGATTTTTATGTGAAAATAGGCAAAAAAAACTTGTTTTTTCCGATATGATAATAAATTTACCCGATATGATAATTTATATTTGTGAAAAAAGTAGTATCTTTGCACCCGAAATTGAAAAGACGACTATTTTTTCTACGAAAATGTCAGGTGTTTTGTTAAATATTGTCGAAGGCGCGTATGCTGAGTTTTATGGTTTGGATGTATTCTTGTACTACATCTACAGCATTCGCACGTGGATGCAAGAATACTCGTGGCAGGTTCGTTTGTCGTATGCTATCATTCTGGCCTGCATCGTGACGATGATTGTGCTGATGTTTCTTTTTGCCAGAAATATCCGTCGTCGCCGCAATTACGAGGATGCCTACGAGCATTGTACCAAGACATACGAAGAGCCTTTCTTTACAATCATACATGACGAGAATATGCTGACGGATCAGCAGATATTCGAGCTTTGTGATGTGGAGAATGCGGACGATTTTCAGGAGTATAACGGACTATTGTATGCTGATATCATTACACATATCCGTATGTCGCTCCACAATATCTTGTACCTGCCTAATCTACAGCGACTTATGGAATTGACCGGTGCTCGTTTGGCGCTGGAGGGTCAGCTGAAGGCTCGCCGTGATGTGCTGCAAACCTTACAGATTATCAATACGTTGCCACTGGTTGTGAATGAAGGTCTGCTGGCAGTATATACCTCGCATAACAGGAAGCAGGTTTCTCAGTTGGCGCGTATCAGTCATATGACGAGCAGTAGTTCGGAACCCTATCTGTATTTTCTGAACGATATGAACGAACCACACGATCCGTGGTATCGCATCACGATACATCGTATTCTGGGTTGGAAGCGAGAGCAGAATATCCCGATGCCTCCTATACAAATGCTTGCCAATACATGTGAAAATCCGAAGATGGCTGCCTTTCTAGTGGAGGAGATCTCGTATTGGGGTACTGAGCAGGAGAAGAAAGATTTGTACAACTACTTTGAAGACCCTCGCGTGGATTGCCGTCTGGCAGCCCTGCGCTCCATCACCCGAATGGGACAGGCTGATTGCGAGCAGCGCATCATGGATAGTTATGAAAGTCAGCCGCAGGTGGTTCGCCGTGCGATGCAGCATGCGCTGTGCAGTTTCCATTCCGGCAAATATACTAATTTCTTTGTGTCTATTTATCAAGGTACTCCGTCACATATATCTCGACAGACGGCGCTGGAGTGCCTGTACAACTATACAGCGGAGAGTCGCGTAATCTTTGAGGAACTGGCACAATCGGCTACCGAGGAGCAGAAAGTGCTGTTTGATCAAATACGCACTACGTATCAACTACAAGAAAAGTTGAATCAAAATCAAGAATCGTAATGCTACTATATTTCTACGGCTACATAGTATTTTTCTACTCGTTGACGCTGATGATATCGTACGTCACGTTGCTTATTCTGTCATATCGCTACAGCACGCGCTATCTGCGTTGGACTGATGACCATATTCGCCATTCGGTGGATAGTTCGCCTTATGTGCCCGGTGTGAGTATCGTGGCTCCGGCATACAACGAGGAAAAGACCATTGTGGATAACGTGCAGTCGCTGCTACGTCAGGATTATCCTAACTTTGAAGTATGTATCGTCAATGACGGATCGAAGGATAAAACTCTGGAACTGATGATTGAGAACTTCGACCTGATAGAGGTGCCGTACGAGTATGTCCATCGTGTCGGTTGTGCGCCGTTTAAGCAGATGTTCAAATCTACCAATCCCAAGTACTCGCGCCTGACTGTTGTCAACAAGGTGAACGGTGGTACCAAGGCGGATGCCGTGAATGCCGGTCTGAATGTGATTACCAATCCATATTTCATCAATACGGATGTGGACTGCGTCCTCAGCCGAGATGCAATCTATCAATGTATATTCCCTACGCTGCAGGATCATAGCATCATTGCGGTCAGTGGTACGATGTCCATGAGTAACGGTAGCCGATACGAGGATGGTCAGTTGGTGGACATTCGTCCGCCTCGCCAATTGATACCGCTCTTTCAGGACCTCGAGTACAAGCGCTCGTTCCTGATCGGTAAGATGGGTTGGTCCGAGATCAACGCGATGAATAACGTGTCCGGTGGATACGGACTATTCAAAACGGATGTGGTAGTGGCAGCCGGTGGCTATGCCAGCGATTCGTTTGCCGAGGATATGGATATGCTGACGCGTATGATTGGTTACTGCTGCGAGCAGCAGATTCCGTATCGCGTGGTACAGATTCCGCATACCTGCTGCTGGACAGAGGGACCTTCTACATTCAAGATTCTGCGTCGTCAGCGTGTGCGTTGGGGACGTGGGCTAATTCAGCACATGCACAAGCATACGTACATGATGTTCCGCCGCAAGTACGGCCGACTGGGAATGCTCACTTTCCCGTACGTGATACTGTACGAGTTCCTGGCGCCGGTCATTGAGTTCTTGGGACTGCTGACGCTCATTTACCTCATCTTCACCGGAGGTGTGAACTGGAATACCTTCTGGGTGATGTTTGGTGCGGTCTATTTGTTCAGTATGATGCTGTCATCTTTTGTGGTGTTCTACGACTACCTGTGCGGTGGTTCGTACAATAGCAATCGAGGATATTGGCGCCTGCTGGGTGCTGCGCTGATAGAGCCTTTCCTTTATCACCCGTTCATCGTATGCTTCTCCATACGTGGATATATCAACTATATCATGGGTACTCGTGCTGTTTGGGGTGAGATGACTCGTACCGGTACCAAGAAAAACTAATTTGAATCATGAGACGTGTAGTTCTATACATATTTCTATTATTGGTGTGCGCTAATGTGCACGCCAAATATTGGACTCCTGTGCAGTACGAGGACTCGATTCGTGCTGCCTTTCGTCATGGCAATTGGGATCAGGGACGCGCATGGCTGGTAGAGGCAGACCCCGAATATGGTACGCTCAGTACCTTCTGCTGCCTGAACGGACGCTACTACTACCACCAGCGGGACTATGATGAGGCACGCCGATACCTCATCTTGGCATTGCGCGATGATGATGCCAATGTGGAGGCCTTGGAACTGCTGGTTCGCGTTGAGCGTGAGACAGGAAACTACGCCACGGCGATTGAGCATATCAACCACTGGTTGGAGTTCGCACCATACGATATCGGACTGTGGCGAATGAAGATAGAGCTCTACCGCATGCTTGGCAACAATATAGAGGCCAATCGGCAACTGGAACGCCTATATACCATCTATCCTACTGATTCTATGGTGTGTGCGGAGATGGTTTATCAGCACCAGATGGTCTATTATGACCAGCACCGAGCAGGCAACACCGCTGCCGAGGAGGAGGCGCTCAAGCAGATTCTGCGTGTAGATCCACGCAACAAAGAGGCCAATCGTGCTCTCAATAATCTGCAACGCAAGCGCTACAATCAAATCTTCGAGCGCGATCGCCGCAATCAGCACAAGGAGAAACTCTATGAGGACAGCCTCAATGTGCAACGTACTGCCAAACTGAGTGCCACGCTGGTGATGGAAGCCATTCGCGAGGATGAGCGCGAGCGTCGTACCGACCCCGATGTGGTGGCGGCTCGTATGCTGCAGGAGGCCAACTCCATGATAGTGGATGAGCAATATACCCAGGCATTGGAGTTGCTGGATCATGTGGATAGTATCGCTACCGATACCGACCTGCTGGCTACCAGCGAGCGCCGTCGTGTGGCTTGTATGGACGGCTTGCACCAGAAGGAGGAACGCCGATTCATTGGCGATGCCATCGATACATCGTACGTGCTGCTCAAGCGCAAGGAGGCAAGACGTGCCGTACCGTTGCTGGACTCGGTATTGGTACTCGATCCGCGCCACAACGAGGCGAATATGCTCCTCAGTATGTCGTATGAGCAACTGCATCAATATGACTCGGCGGACTACTACCTGCGCCGCTACCATCCGCTGCCGGAGGAGGTCTTCATGATTCGTCGTCACCAGCATACGCTGGCGCAGCGCTCGCACCTCAATACCATTAATGTGGAGTACCAGTATGCTCGTCGCAGTTCGCTGGACCAGCTGACCCACAATGCCTACATCCAATATACGCGCCGCTATCGTCGCGAGACGTTTGGTGTGCAGGCGGCTTACGCGGGTCGTGAGAGTGGGGTAGAGACTGCCGTCGAGGAGCATACTGTGATTGATAAGGTGACCACCCCAGGAGGTACGGGTGTGCAACTGGGTGCCAACTGGACGCACTCGTTCGCCAAAGTGCCTCTGGAGACCGATATCCACCTCACGTGGGCAAGTCGATTCTTCCCACAATGGACTGCCGGAGTGCGGTTCACCGAGGAACTGCCTCATGAGTGGGATCTGACCGAGAAACTGGACTACCGCCGTATCCTCAACGATGACGATAACTATCATCTGCTCTCGCTGGGACTCAGTACCAGCAAGACTATCAATCGCTTTACCCTCACGCCGGCGCTGGATGTCTATTACATGCTCAGCCCTACCAACACGGGACTGCAGTCGGGCGTCTATTTCAACGGCTCACTAAAGATGCAATATACTGTCTTGGAAGGAGATCGCAGTAGTGTCTTTGCTGCGGTGGGTGTGGGTAACGCACCGGAGGCTACCCTGCTGCAGAACTCAATGCCCGTCTCGTTCGCACGACTCAATACCTATGTGTCGGGTGGATTCAATTGGGTGATTGTGGATAACCTCAGCGCAGGTTTTGCTACCTCCTGGTATGCCCTCGGACAACAGACCGCCAATCAGTCGATGGTTCGCAACTATCTGTATATCAATGCTAACCTCCTAATCAGCTTCTAAGATGTCTCGCTTTGCTAACATATATCGCTTTGCTACTATATTTCTGCTTCCGTTGATGCTTTGTGTGTTGCTCACGGCTTGCCATAAGCGTATTGATCCTACCGACATCCGTATATTGGATATTGATCGCCACTATTATCCGGTGGTGCAAGGTGAGGATGTGCGTATGTCGTATGTGCTCATCAACGATGGCAAGCACCCTCTGGTTATCTCGGATATCCAGCCGGCAAGCCTGCATATCGAACTGGCGAAGGAGGCACCTCGTCTGATTCCGGCAGGAGATTCTGCGCGCTTGTGCTTCGTCTTCCATACCGATCGTAATGTGGGATTGACGGAGCATAAGATTCGTCTCTTTGCTAATATCGAGTCCGTCAATGGTTTGGTGGATTCGTTGCATACGGGTGTGGTGGTGATACGCTTTGATATCCCAATTGTGCGTCCCAGTCTGGACGGATCGGATTACGAGGAGCACTACTACGCCAAGCGTCCACCGATTGAGATTTGGGTAGATGGCACTCGTGGTGAGCAAGGCTACTATACCGACGAGGACATCGCTGAGCGTGCCGCTCAAGCCGCAGAATTGAGTGAGTGATGTAACATAACATCAGCATAACCACTCCTTCACGTGCGCGTACGTTATATATAAGGTGTAAGTCGATTTAGCATTGTGAACAAAATTTCGCAAATTATGCATAATTATTTGTATATTTGCGTTTTTTTTTGTAACTTTGCGGCCTAATTTGGATTACTATGGAGAAAGAGACTATTCAGTTGCCCGAAAATGCTACCCGCCCGCTTCGTCCGGGGGAGAAGTACGAACCTATTCTGAAGCCGGGTCAACAGTATCCGGAGGTGACTCCCTATAGCGTGATTATGGGTGTGGTGATGGCTATCATCTTCTCGGCTGCGGCTGCTTATCTGGGCCTGAAGGTAGGTCAGGTATTTGAGGCGGCTATTCCTATTGCCATCATTGCAGTAGGAGCCAGTTCGCTGCTGGGCCGCAAGAATGCACTGGGCGAAAACGTTATTATTCAGTCGATTGGCGCATCCAGTGGTGTGATTGTGGCAGGTGCTATATTCACACTGCCTGCCCTCTATATTCTGCAAGATAAGTATCCTGAGATGACTGTCAGTTTCATGCAGATCTTCCTCAGTTCGCTGCTGGGTGGATGCTTGGGAATACTCTTTCTCATCCCATTTCGTAAGTATTTTGTGCAGGAGAAGCATGGCGAATACCCTTTCCCTGAGGCAACTGCTACCACGCAGGTGCTCGTCAGCGGTGAGCAGGGCAGCAACCAGGCTAAGCCTCTCATTTGGGCTGCTGCTATCGGCGGATTATACGACTTTGTTGTTGCTTCCTTTGGCCTCTGGACTGAGGAACTCTCCACCCGTATGACTGGTTGGGGCGAAGCACTAGCAGCGAAGACCAAACTCGTATTCTCTATCAATACCAGTGCTGCGGTATTGGGCCTGGGATATATCATTGGTCTCAAATATGCAGCTATCATCTGTGCCGGTTCGGCGTTTGTATGGTGGGTGCTGCTCCCTATTCTGGGTAGTGTGCCCGGACTGGAGACAACAGATGCTACGGTGCTCTTCCGTGACTACGGACGCAATATCGGTATCGGTGCCATCGCCATGGCGGGTCTCATTGGTATCGTCAAGTCCTGGGGAATTATCCGTCAGGCTGTCGGTCTGGCAGGTAAGGAACTGGGCGGCAAGGGCAAGGCTGTGGCCGAGGCAAGTCTGCGTACTGAACGTGACTTGAGCATGAAGTTCCTCGTTGTGGCTATCGTAGCCGCTCTCTTGATTACGCTCATCTTCTTCTGGTTGGGTGTGCTGGGTAATATCTGGCAGGCGTTGGTGGCTTTCCTTGTGGTGGCTGTGATTGCTTTCCTCTTCACGACTGTGGCGGCGAATGCCATTGCCATCGTAGGCTCTAATCCTGTCTCGGGTATGACACTCATGACCCTCATCATCGCCAGCGTGGTCTTCGTAGCCATTGGTATGAAGGGGGCCAGCGGTATGGTTGGTGCGATGGTCATCGGTGGTGTCGTTTGTACGGCACTCTCAATGGCAGGTGGCTTTATCACCGACCTCAAGATTGGTTACTGGATTGGTACTACCCCGCGCAAGCAGGAGACATGGAAGTTTCTCGGAACGCTCGTCAGTGCTGCCACCGTAGGTGGTGTGATGATACTGATGAATAAAACCTACGGTTTTGTAGGCGAGAATGCCCTCGTGGCTCCACAGGCGAATGCAATGGCGGCAGTCATTGAGCCGCTGATGTCCGGCGAGGGTGCACCATGGATGCTGTATGCAGCAGGTGCTGTGCTGGCATTGGTACTCAACCACCTGGGTGTGCCGGTATTGGCATTCGCATTGGGTATGTTCATCCCTTTGAGTCTCAATACACCGCTCATCGTAGGTGGTGCAATCTCCGAGGTGGTGAAAGATAAGGACAAGGGTACGCTCATCGCCAGTGGATTCATAGCCGGTGGTGCCCTGATGGGTGTCGTGAGTGCTGCGCTCACCTATGCCGGTGTAGACTGCTTCCTCACCAGCTGGGTCAATTCCGGATGGGCTGCTGTCGCTGGAATTGCTGCCTACGCAGCTATCATCGTATATTTCATCCTTGCCTGCCGCAAGCAAAAATAATCGATTCAACAATTCACCAATTATACAATTCAACAATAAATCAATAAAACTATGGTAAACTTCAAAGAGTTAGGCCTAGTGAACACCAAGGAGATGTTCGCTAAGGCAATCAAGGGAGGTTATGCTATTCCGGCATTCAACTTCAACAACATGGAGCAACTCCAGGCTATCATCAAGGCTTCGGCTGAGACCAAGAGTCCGGTTATCCTCCAGGTATCTAAGGGTGCGCGTAACTACGCTAACCAGACGCTGCTTCGCTACATGGCACAGGGTGCTGTAGAGTATGCTAAGGAACTGGGCTGGGAGAAGCCACAGATCTGCTTGCACCTCGATCACGGTGATAGCTACGAGCTCTGCAAGAGCTGCGTTGACTTCGGTTTCTCCAGCGTTATGATTGATGCTTCTCACCTGCCATACGAGGAGAACGTTGCCCTCACCAAGAAGGTAGTTGAGTATGCTCACCAGTACGATGTTACCGTAGAGGCTGAGCTCGGTGTGCTGGCTGGTGTCGAGGACGAGGTTTCGTCTGAGGTTTCTCACTACACCAAGCCTGAGGAGGTTGTAGATTTCGCTACTCGTACCGGTTGCGATAGCCTGGCTATCTCTATTGGTACCAGCCACGGTGCTTACAAGTTCACTCCGGAGCAGTGCACACGCAACCCGAAGACCGGCAAGCTCGTTCCTCCTCCATTGGCATTCGATGTATTGGATGCTGTGATGGAGCAACTGCCTGGTTTCCCAATCGTGCTTCACGGTTCGTCCAGCGTTCCACAGGAGTATGTTGATATGATCAACGCTACCGGTGGTAAGTTGCCTGATGCAGTAGGTATCCCAGAGGAGCAACTCCGCAAGGCTGCTGCCAGCGCTGTCTGCAAGATCAATATCGACTCGGATAGCCGTCTTGCCTTCACCGCTGCAGTTCGTAAGGTATTCGCTGAGAAGCCGGGTGAGTTTGACCCACGTAAGTACTGCGGTCCAGCTCGCGACCTCATGGTAGAGCTCTACAAGCACAAGATTGTCAATGTGCTCGGTTCGGATGGTAAGGCTGAGTAAACACGCTAACCACCAAAAAGAAAGCGTCTAACATTGCGTTAGGCGCTTTTCTTTTTGGTGATCCAAGTGCTCGTTGCCTTGATGCTATGAGTGCTCGGCTATGTGCGTGAGTCCTTACTTTTGAGTCAGGTACTCGTGGATAGCGGCGGCAGCCTTGCGGCCATCAGACATAGCGAGGATGACGGTGGCACCACCACGTACGATGTCGCCTCCGGCGAAGAGTACGGGGATGTTGGACTGCATGTTCTCGCCTACGACGATGGTGCCCTTGCGGCTGACCTCCAGACCCTCTACGGCTGACGGAATCAGCGGGTTAGGACTCACACCAACCGATACGATGACAAGGTCGGCAGGTACGGTGACGATCTCGCCCGGTACCTCTACCGGACTGCGACGACCCGACTCATCGGGTTCGCCGAGCGTCATGACTTGCAGCACAGCCTCTTTGACGCGACCGTTCTCGTCAGCGTGGTACTCAATCGGGTTATGCAGAGTCATGAACTCGATACCCTCCTCTTTGGCGTGACGAACCTCCTCAATACGAGCAGGCATCTCTGCCTCCGAGCGGCGATAAACGATGATACTGCGCTCAGCACCCAGACGCTTTGCCGTACGGCAGGCATCCATGGCGGTGTTACCAGCACCCACGATGATGACGTTCTTACCGTAGAGCAGCGGTGTGTCGGTACCCGAGTTCGAGGCGTCCATCAGGTTGACACGGGTAAGATACTCGTTGCACGACATCACGCCATTGAGGTTCTCACCCGGGATATTCATGAAGCGCGGCAGACCGGCTCCTGAACCAACGAAGATAGCCTTGTACCCCTCGGATTGCAGTTCGTCCATCGAGATTGTTTTGCCGACGATGGTGTCCTTGCGGAACTCTACGCCCAGAGCGCGCAGGTTGTCGATCTCCTGATCCACAATGCGGTTCGGCAGACGGAACTCCGGAATACCATACTTGAGCACACCACCAATCTCGTGGAGTGCCTCAAAGACGGTCACCTGATAGCCGAGTTTGGCGAGGTCGCCTGCGCAGGAGAGACCGGCTGGGCCGGAGCCGACAACGGCGACTTTATGTAATAGGTTGGAGGTAATAGGTGATAGAGATTGCTCCTGTTGGGGCAGGCTCTGCGCGCCGACACCGGCAGAGTGGTCAGCCACGAAGCGCTCGAGGTAGCCGATGGCTACAGGCTCGTGGTTCATCTTATGGTGGATACATTGTGCCTCACATTGCTTCTCCTGCGGACAAACGCGACCGCAGACAGCAGGCAGACTGCTGCTCTCCTTGATGGTAGCGGCAGCGCCGAGGATATCGCCCTCTCCGAGTTGCTTGATGAACTGCGGGATGTTGATGCCAACAGGGCAACCCTGTACGCAACCGGCGTTCTTACAGTTAAGACAACGCTTTGCCTCGGTCATGGCTTGTGTGAGAGTCAGCCCCTGGTTGACCTCCATGCGGAGCGATTTGATACGTACGTCCGGCGCGAGTTCGTTCATCTTAACGCGCGGCAGAGCGGCTTTCTCCTTGGCAGTCATAGGCTTTGTATAAGCCATATACTGTTCATAAGCAGCAGCCTCCTCCGGTTTGTAGGAGCGGAGACGGCTGAGCATCTCGTCGAAATCGACAGCGTGCGCATCGAACTCAGGTCCATCTACGCAGACGAACTTCGTCTTGCCATCCACGCTGACGCGGCATGCACCACACATACCGGTACCATCGACCATGATGGTGTTCAAGCTGGCGTCGGTTGGGATGTTGTATTTCTTGGTGGTCAGGGCTACGAACTTCATCATGATAGCCGGACCGATGGTAATACACTTATTGACGGTCTCGCGGTTGATAACTGCCTCGACACCAGCGGTGATGAGTCCTTGCTGACCCATCGAACCATCGTCTGTCATGACGATGACTTCGTCCGAGTATTTAGCGAGCTCATCCTTTAGGATGATGAGGTCAGCGGTACGGGCTGCGAGGACGGTGATGACGCGGTTGCCGGCAGCCTTGAGTGCCTCGGCAATCGGCAGCATCGGAGCTGCACCTACGCCACCGCAGGCACAAACGACGGTGCCGAAGTTCTCGATGTGGGTGGCTTTACCAAGCGGTCCGACGAGGTCGGTGAGGCTGTCGCCTACGTTCATGGCGCAGAGTTTGGCGGACGAAACACCGATACGCTGTACGACCAGCGTGATGGTGCCACGTTGCGGGTCTGCTCCGGCGATGGTGAGCGGCATACGCTCGCTGTGCTCGTCCACGCGGACAATCACAAAGTGTCCGGCACGACGGCTACGCGCGATCAATGGTGCCTCAATCTCCAGACAGCAGACGTTCTCTGAGAAGATTTTTTTGGATATAATCTGATTCATATTTACAGGTCTTTTTGCCCTCCCGTACGGGTTCGGTAACACATAAGGAATGTAGTGACGCTCAATAGGATTGAGCTAATGTAGTGACAATGTAGTGACGCTCAATAGGATTGAGCTAATGTAGTGAAATAACCTCGGGAGGATTGCGTTGGTGGTTTGGGAAAAACAAGGGTTATTAACCCTCGTAGTTTTCCCATTTGGTGTTACGCATATCGCCGGACTTGAGGAACTCGCGGTGCATAGCGGTAGCGAGAGCCAGATTGTGTGGTGTATGAGCGGTCTTGGACTTCGCCAGGTACTCGCGCAACATCGGGCGATAGATAGGATCTACGCAGTTGTCTATGATGCAGTGTGCACGCTGGATAGGGCTCTTACCACGCAGGTCGGCAATACCGTGCTCGGTGATGATGATTTTCACACTGTGCTCGCTGTGGTCGAGGTGCGAAACCATCGGCACGAAGCTCGAGATAGCTCCACCCTTAGCGGTTGACGGCGTAGTGTAGATGCTGACGTATGCGTTGCGGGTGAAGTCACCCGAACCACCGATACCATTCATCATCTTCGTACCGCAAACGTGGGTCGAGTTGATGTTACCAAAGATATCTGCCTCCAGGGCGGTGTTGATGGTGATCAGACCGAGACGACGAGCCACCTCTGGATTGTTACTGATCTCCTGCGGACGGAGCACAATCTTGTCACGGAAGAAGTCCATGTGGTCGATGATGTCTTGCAGCTTGTCTGCACCGATCGTGAGCGAGCAACCGCTGGCGAACTTACAACGACCTTCCTTCATCAGGCCGATCACAGAGTCTTGGATGACCTCGGTGTACATCTCAAATGCCGGGATGTCCTTGTTCTCACCCAGCGCGCCCAGTACGGCGTTGGCGATGTTACCCACACCCGACTGAATCGGCAGGAACGATGCAGGGATGCGACCAGCCTTCATCTCACCTACGAGAAATGTAGCCACGTTATCACCAATACGCTTGGTGGTCTCGTCCAGTTCGGCGAACTTTCCAACCTCGTTGGGACGGTTGGTCTTAACGACTGCCACAATCTTTTTCGGGTCAACCTTGATGCAATCGGTACCGATGCGGTCGCTCGGGCTATAGACCGGAATCTCGCGACGCATAGGTGGGTCGAGTGGCTCGTAGATGTCGTGCATGCCGCGCATGGTAGCCGGCATAGCTTCGTTGAGCTCGATGATGATCTTGTCTGCCAGATTGCAGAAGGTAGGCATGTTACCCACGCCTGCAGTAGGAACGATCTCGCCGTCCTCAGTCACTAGACATGCCTCGATGATGGCGATGGTAGGACGTGGCATGAATCCGTAGCGCAGGTCTTGTGCCAACTCACTCAGGTGCATATCAAAGTAGTGCGCACCCTGAGCGTTGAGCTCGGTACGCAGATCCTTGTTGCCCTGATATGGGGTACGGAACTCGATGGCGTGTGCACGAGCCAATGCACCATCGCAGCTGTCGCCGGTTGATGCACCTGTGTACATGCCAATCTTAAATGGCTTACCCTCTGCGTGTAGTGCTTCGGCCATCTGGGCAATAGCGGTCGGAACATCCTTTGGAGCGCCGGCCGGTGTGAAACCTCCGAAGCCGCATACGTCTCCGTCTTTTACTAACTTAGCAGCCTCAGCTGCTGACATAAATGGAAGTGCCATATTGATGTACGATTTGATTATTTACGATGTAAGTGCTATTTATTCAAAATAGCATGCAAAGATACAAATAAATATTGAAAGACAAAAGTCAGACAGGACTATTTCTATTGTTTTTCTGCGCTTTTAGGTCTTTTTTGCAATATTTTATTTGTAATGCTTGCGCGCGTGAAATATTTTTTGTATCTTTGCAGCCAAATTGTTAATATACGCGTATTATGATTTATAAGTTTGCATTTTCGTGCGACGAAGGTGAGAAATTTCGCCGAGTATTTGAGGCAGATAGTGAGGCCAGTTTTCTGGATCTGCACAAAGCCATACTGGAGAGCGTGGGTTGGCCTGATGACCAGATGACATCGTTCTTCATGTGCAACGATCGATGGGAGAAAGAGCAGGAGGTTACGCTTGTTCCGATGGGCAATAGCTTTGAGTTTGACAACATGGTGATGGAGGATACCCGCCTGAGCGACCTGATTGAGGAAAAGGGGCAGCGTCTGATCTATGTCTTCGACCCTATGTTCGAGCGTTATTTCTTTGGCAGCATGAAGGAGATTCTGCCTGGTTTTATGGATGGTGTGGCATGTACCGAGAAGTCAGGTGTGGCACCTAAGCAGGCGCAGACTGAGGACTTGTCCGCTATCCTGGGCAAGGATGGCAAAGGCGACCTGGGTCTGGACGAGGACTTTTATGGCGACAACCAATACAATGAGGGCGATATTGACCTGGAGGGATTCCAGGACTTGTCGTTTGAGGATGGCAGCATGTTCTGATGCCTACGCTATTGGTCATAGTAGGACCTACGGGCGTAGGTAAAACGGAGCTTAGTCTGTGTCTGGCAGAGCGCTATGCATGTCCTATTGTGAATGCGGATAGCCGTCAGATATACAGGGAGATACCTATTGGTACGGCGGCTCCTACTGCCGAGCAGCAGGCACGAGTGAAGCACTTTTTTGTGGGCACTCATTCGCTGCAGGAGGACTATAATGCTGGGCAGTACGAGCGTGATGCGGTGGCGTTGCTTACAGACCTTTCGCAGCAAGGGATAAGCAAGGGATACGCAAGGGATAAGCAGCCTTTTGCCATCCTGACCGGTGGTTCGATGATGTATATTGATGCCGTTGTGCATGGTTTGGATGATATACCTACAGTCTCGCAGAAGATACGTACTCGTGTGCAGGACGGCTATCGGCAGAATGGGTTAGAGTGGCTGCAACAGCAGGTGGAACAGCTTGATCCAGAATATTTTGCTACCGTGGACAAGCAGAATCCTCAGCGGCTCATGCATTGTCTGGAGATATGCCTGCAGACCGGTCGGACGTTTACGGAGTTCCGGCAGGGGCGCTCTCAGTCGCGTCCGTGGCGTACGATCATGGTGGGACTGCAGCGAGACAGAGCCGTGCTCTATGACCGAATCAATAGCCGTGTGCTCGAAATGATGGAGCAGGGACTGCTGGAAGAGGTGCGTGCGGTCTATCCGTTGCGCGAAAAGAACAGCCTGCAGACCGTTGGCTATCGCGAACTCTTTCGCTACCTGAATGGCGAGTGGACGTTGGACGAGGCTGTCGGCATGATTCAGCAAAACTCCAGACACTATGCCAAACGGCAGTTGACGTGGTGGGGCAGAAATACAGAAATACATTGGATAGATGCCTCATCCCCTTTGGATGAGCAGATACAGAAAATAGATAAATTGATTGATAATGAGTAATATAAGCAGCAAAGCGGGACGCATTGTCCCCTTGATGATTGTGTTGACCGTATTATTGGGTTGCAAGAAGAAGAATATTGATTTCTCCTATTCGCCGGCAGAACCCAGAGCTGGTGAGATAGTCAAGTTTACCAATACATCGGACACCGGTGAGGAGTGGGCTTGGACCTTTGGCGATGGTACAACCTCCTCGTCCAAGAGTCCGCAGAAGACCTACAAGCAGCCGGGTCGATACACCGTGATTCTGAAGGTGGATGACAAAAAATCGCTGACCAAGACACGCGATATCACCATCTACGATACGATTCCTAATTTCTCGTCTTCGATAGTTGATTCTATCGGAGTGGGTATCTATGAGGACGTCACTTTCAAGGCGCTGGTCTATAATCCGTATAGTCTGGATTTGACGTACTATTGGACGATATCGGACGAGAGTGGCTGTGTGGTCAATTCAAAGTCCAATACCGAGGAGACTTTTGAGTGCTACTTCATTCGTGCCGGCAAATACAATGTGCGCATGGAGGGACTGCTCGGCGAGCAGCAGTTTATGGCGCAGCACACCTATGAGGTCAAGGATAAACCTGCCGAGGGACTGCTGATGCAGGTAGGAGAACAGGCATATCGCCAGCGCATCTATGGTGTGCGCAGATCCGAGGTGGTTGAGACCGAAGATGCTGAGTGTCTGCGACTTTTGTCTATGAGTCAGGATACTATGCAGATATACAATGATAGTGTCTTCCTTCTGAGGGATTTGCAGGCAGTGCTGGGTTCGCTCAATTGTGACGGCTTCCGTATCGCACGTCGTAAGATGTATATCCGTAGCGAGTCCAACGGACTCTTTATCGTCAATTTTGATGGTACTGGAGCCGTTCAGATTGATGATAAACCCGTGTTTGCCATCCGCGAGGATATTGTGGACAACCGCATCTATTGGGCGGTGGCAGATAGTGTGATGTACATGCCGCTGGTGGAGACACCGTACAATACCTTCACCACAGAACCAAAGAAACTAAATGATATGCAGGGCGTTACGCGTCTTGCAAAGGATAATAATAATCGATAAGATGAAGCAACCTGAATATATTTTTGAGACCAGTTGGGAGGTCTGCAATCGTGTAGGAGGCATCTATGCCGTACTCTCCACACGCGCAGCATCAATGCAGGCAGAGCATCCTGATAAAGTAGTATTTTTCGGTCCGGATTTTGGAGAGCATAGCGACCACTTCTTCCACGAGGACAAGCGTCTTTTGGCAAAGTGGCAGGCGCCTATTCCTGTGCGAGTAGGACGTTGGCAAATCCCTGGTGAACCGATTGCCGTACTGCTGCGTTGGGAGCACCTGTGGGCGCAAAAAGATGCTATCTATGCCTGGGCATGGGAGCATTTTGGCGTCAAGAGCCATGCCGCCTATGGCGATTATGACGAGAGTTGCCTCTTTGGCTATGCTGCCGGACAGGTGATGGAGAGTCTGTATCACCACGTGATGGGCGAGGGATTTGAAGTCTGCATGCATGCCAACGAGTGGCAGACCGCATTCACCATCTTCTACCTGCGTGAGCATTGTCCGCGTATCGCTACGCTCTTCACAACACATGCTACTGGTATAGGTCGCTCCATCGCCGGTAATGGCAAGCCCCTATATGACTACTTTACAGGCTATAACGGAGACCAGATGGCGGAAGAACTCAACATGGTCAGCAAGCACTCGGTTGAGAAGATGGCTGCTTATTGGGCAGACTGCTTCACTACCGTGAGCGACATTACGGCGCGCGAGTGTGCTCAGTTGCTGGACAAACCCGTGGATATCGTCACTCCTAATGGCTTTGAACCGGGCTTTGTGCCTCGTACCAAGGCTGCCTTTGAAAAGAAGCGTCAGGCTGCACGTCGGGCGCTCGCTCGCGTTGCTGAGGCGCAATTGGGTGGCAAGGTGCCGCAGGATAGTCTGTTCATCTGTATCGCAGGACGTCAGGAGTGGAAGAACAAAGGAATTGATGTGTTCCTGCATGGCATGGAGAGCCTGGCGGACAAGATGTACCACCGTGGTATGCACGGACGAGATGTGATTGCTTTTGTGATGATTCCGTATCTGGATAAACCGGTCATTCGTGTGGGAAATGTGAGTGTGATCTTCGTGCCCTATTACCTGAATGGAAAGGATCCGCTGTTCCGAATGTCGTACTATGATTTGCTGATTGGTATGGATGCCAGCGTCTTTCCAAGTTACTATGAACCATGGGGTTATACTCCGCTGGAGAGTGTGGCTTTCCATGTGCCGACGATTACAACCTCGCTGGCTGGATTTGGTGCGTGGGCGGAGACGGTACAGCCGTGCTCGCTGCATAACGGCGTGGCAGTAGTGCCGCGTACGGATAGCAATTATGGCGAGGTAATTAATACCATCTCGGATATATTGATTGATCGTCTGGATTGGTCTGCAGAGGAGGTTGAGCAGTCTCGCAAGGCGGCTGCAACTATCGCTAAAAAGGCAGAGTGGAAGTCTTTCTTCAAGTACTATCGTACTGCCTATAATCTTGCTCTCAAGTCGGCACACCGCCGCTCTTGTAGTATGTGATTAGTATGCGATTCCCTTCGCGGTAGCGCTACGGAATAATCACCATCAGCGCGCCGAACTCGTATTGAGCGAAGCTGGCATCGTGGTAGGTGCATTGTGGAAAATCGTGGTCGAGCGCTTGGCAGATGGCGTTCTTCAGTACGCCCTTGCCGCGTCCGTGGATAAACACAATCTTGCGACCGCGATAGCGGAGGTTGTCGCGCATCGTCTTGCGGAAGATGGTGAGTTGGTAATTGAGTATCTCGATGGGCTGCATTTCGTGCCATACGCGCACGAGTTTCTCGATGTGCAGATCCACCTCCAGGATGTCCTCTTTCTTAGCTTCTTTTTTGCCGTTTCCACGCAGCTGTCGTGCTGGAATAGCGCTTGTGCTGCCATTATCCGCCGCCTGCTTCACCTCCAGCGTGTGCAGACTTGGGCCGTGTACGGCGTTCAGGGTCTTGACTTCGTGTTGCTGAATAACAACGCATTGACTCTCTGCCGTCGGAATCTCAAAGCCGTCCTCATCTTCCACATATACCACCTTACGCGCCTTGTTTATGCGTGTCACTTTGCCTCCACCGACGGAGTCCAAAAATCGTATTGTATCCCCAATTTGAATCATGTTGCAATAAGTGGTGTTTGATGGGCTATTTTGAGGGAAGTTGGGATTTGAGAGCCAGGATTTGAGCCTGGAGAAGTTCAATCTCTTTTTCAATCGTGGAAGGACGGACGTCGGTTGCTTCGGTCTTGGCAGCGGCAGTCTCACGTACAGATGTGAGATAGGTCTCCAACCATGACTCGAAGGGGTTCGCCAAACGCCATGCGGATTGCAGCATGGAAAATTTCCATCCACGCGCTGATGCATAGACGCGACCTGTTTCCGGATTGCGTTTTTTTGCGTGCGTCCATTCGGAACGGATGGCTTGAGCGGCATTGGGTTGCTGGTACAGAAGTTTGAGTTCGGCTTGTGCTGCGGCGAATGCGGCAGAGTTCCACATCTGTCGGTGGGACTGGTTCTTTTGATAGTCCTCCGTGCGGGTGCGGAAGCATCGTTTGCCGGATGTGGAGGTGTAGAAGTAACCTTTGTCGGTTGTTTTGGTCTTGCCTCTCATGTTGTCAATGGGGGCTTGGTAGTTGACTGATGCCATGTGATGTGTATGTTGAAGGGTTAATATATAGGGGGCTGTTGATGCTCTTAAGAGTATGTTTGACCGTCGCTGTACTATCGCTGTGCCGTCGCTCAGCCGTCGCTTGACCGTCGCTTGACCGTCGTAACAAACAAGGAAAGTTCAGCAAAAAGTGTGCCAAAATGGTG
>JAZRVR010000019.1:0-80028 GCA_045599285.1 Paludibacteraceae bacterium
TGCGATGGTGAGTTTGCCGTCTGCAACAGCGCCGGCAATCACTTCGTCGTTACCAACCTTGACCTCCCAGAGGCAGTTGTCGTCGGTCAGTGCATCGTAACCCTCAGCAGCTGAGAAGATTACAACAACGGCGGTACCCTCTTTGAAAGTAGTGCCATTTTCAGGACCCTCAACCAGTACTACACCGTCCAGGTCGTAGTGGATGGTTACATCCTTGAGCACCGGAGTCTCGGTAGCCACAACTGTAATCTGAATATCGTCGGTAACCATCTCCTCGGTGAGTGCGATGGTGAGTTTGCCGTCTGCAACAGCGCCGGCAATCACTTCGTCGTTACCAACCTTGACCTCCCAGAGGCAGTTGTCGTCGGTCAACTCGTCGTAACCCTCAGCAGCCACAAAGGTAGCACTTACGGCTTTGCCCTTCTCTATAAGAGTCTCATTCTCAGGACCCTCAACGAGTACCACACCTTCCAGATCGTAGCCAACGGTTACGTATTCCGGCTCTGGCTTATAGCTAATTTGGATGCTTCTGGTGTACATCGTACCTGCGGTATTGGTGAGACGAATCTCCAGTTCACCGCGGAGGTTCTCGGTATTGTAGAATACCATATCCTTTGGCGCGGTAGCCAGTGCACGGGTGACACCTAACTGCTTGCCACCAATGAAAACGGCAATCTTACAACCACTGGCATTGCTGCTGCGACTGGCGCGAACCACGATGCTGTCCATCAGACAATCGACATCAGCGTTGCTTGTCAGGCTAACCTGCATAGCGGGCTTGCTGGAGCTACCCCACTGGATGCCTTGGCTGCTGCTATAGCCGATAGTGCCGGCTTGCATGCTGATGTTCCATGTGTATTCTGCCAGGTCTACCTCACCGGTATGAATGCCTGCTACGCTGGTGAAGGTGTAGTTGTATGTGTGGCAAGGAATCATAGTAGCATAGATGGTAATATCTACATTACCAACCACTTGCGCCTCCTGCAGACTAACGGTGAGAATACCGTCGGAGATGCTGACAGCATCAAAAATCTCTACACCACCTACGCGTACCTCGTATGCGCAACTCTCCTCGCTAAGCGTCTCGTAGCCATCCATTGCCTGGAAGGTAGCTGTGACAGCGGTCTTCTCATCAAACTCGTCGCCCTCCTGAGGACCGGACAGTTTGACTACCCCCTCCAGGTCGTAACTGACAGATACTTGTGGAACAACCGGCTCGGTACGTCCGCCCATAAACTTGAACGTAATCTTACCGTTCGACTCCTGAATGTCGGTGACAGGGTACTGGCTCCACGGAGTCCAGCTGGTCTTGTTGTACGAGCCCGGGAATACATCAGCGCTACTATTATTGACGGTTGTTCCGCCGTTGGCAGGCACAATAGTGAGTTTCGGTGCATAATTCGTATTGTTTGTGGTATTGCTATCCCATGCGCTCTGGCTATAGTTGATTTTCCAAACCAGCATACCGTGATAGGGAAGTCCCTTGTCGAAACCATTGAGCTGACGATTCTCTACCACGTAGCGGAGACCATCGGTCATAGCGCCTATAGAATTACCACTTTGTGTGATGTAGTATCCCTTGTCGTTGGCTTCCATGGTGCAGTTCTCGCCCTGCTTGAGCAGGGTAGGAGTGGACCAACCCATGTACCACTTGTCGTATGCCGAGTAGCAGGGAGGTACGTTTCCATTTTCGTTGTAACTACCGCTATCCATCAAACTCCAATCACCAGGGGTGAGGCTATTGTAGTAGTTGGTACCATAGTCTGTGCAGTAGTAGTCCGGCAGGCCCAGCACGTGGCTGAACTCGTGGCAGAGGGTACCGATACCATTGCGCTGGTTGCTAAATTGACCATTCAGCTCACCGGAGCATGCATAGTTGTCCAAATAGACACCATCTACATAGGTCTCCTCGCTGGTGCATTGTCCATACCATACACCAGATTGTACACTCCAGCTATGTGGCCAAATCGTATTGGATGCTCCACCATCGGCTTGTCCCTTGCCGGCATAGATGACATATACGAAATCTACGTAGCCATCGTGATCGTTATCGTAGTTATTGAAGTCAATCTCCGGGTATTGCTGATTGACCAGTTGGCATGCTTCTGCTACCATCTTAGCCGGACGAATATCGTCGCCTCGTCCGCCACTATCCTGACCGTAGTACGACACATTTTGACTCACAGTGACAGGTCCTACCACGTCAAAAACGGGCTGGTACAGACCACCGGATTGCTCGATAAAATACTCACGCATCGAGCCATATGCACCGAAGTCGGTGTAGTTCTTGGCATTCAGCATCGAGTCCATCTTGGCCTGTGTATTAGCCGTTTGGTACTTGGTGTCCTTAAAGTTTACCAGGATGAATAGTCCACGCGGAGCCAGGTTCAGACTACCTACGCGGCGTTGCTCCTGTGCTCTCTGGTACATCGGGTTGGACTCGCGCTTGGCACGAATCTTGTCCGCAGTCATAGGCTCTGCCTTCTGATAGTAGCCGTTCGCGTCCTCTACGATAGTCTCACCGGTCTCGTTGGTTAGCCAGTGGCAGAACTCGTCGCCGTGTTGGTATACCGTGATTGTTTCACCATTTGGTTGTGTCATTTGTATGCCTCCGCGGAAAGCCGGAACAGCATATGCACCGATACTACTCAGTAGCACGAGCAATGTTAGTAATAAATTCTTTTTCATGACCTTATTGCTTTATTTAGTTAATATATATATGTGTCAATAGGTTTATAGTTGTTTCTTTGCTCCCTGATTGGTGATGATAATCTTCACGCCCACGGCATCCTGGCTGGCAGGACGTCCCAGCAAATCATATACACCGATAATCTTTGCGTCCGGTGTCTGATCTTCGATTCCCTCGGGCAGGCCGTTGTTCATCTTCAGCGTGATGACACCATTTTGTAGCGCAATGGTGTTCAGGTTATGTCCGGCGATACCATCGTAGTTGGTGGCACCCTTTGGGAAAGCATCTCCAGGCTTGCCATCGTTGCCATTGGGTGCGCTACCATCAGCCTCTATGAGATCTACACCTTGGTTGGCTTTCTGGTTGTTGACCTTGTTGTCGTTCCACTTGGTCCAGGCATATTTGATCTTGGTCAGCAACATACCTTCGCCCGGTATATACTTGTCCCAACCTGTCTTCTGTCGATTCTCCAATAGCCAGAATACCGTAGGATTGGGGTCGTTACCCACCATGTTGTGCTCTGCATCATTCTCTGTGATGAGGTAGGCGCTATTGCTGGTCTTGAGATCCTCGATGGTGATATCGGCATCGGTGGCATCCAGTTGGATGGGAGTCAGCCAACCCATGAAGAAACGCTCGTAGGCAGAGAGCGATGGAGGAGTATTGCCATAGTTGTTGTATGGTCCGTAGTCCATGTTATCCCATGCACCCAGTGTCTTGTGACTGCTGCTTCCCCCCGTGATATACAGATCCGGCAAACCCAGCACGTGGCTGAACTCGTGGCAGAAGGTGCCGATACCGCAGTGTTGGTTGGTATCGTATGCAATCTCGTTGCCGCATGCATATGTATTCAGCATCAGACCATCCAGATACACTCTCCTTCCATAGCTATCTTTGATCCACGCGGTATGTGGCCAAATGGTGTTCGATCCACCACCATCTGCCTCACCATAGCTAGCGTAGATGACATATACAAAGTCGATTTGTCCATCTCCATTATTGTCGTAGAGTGTGAAATCCACGTCTGCGTCTGCCAACTGACATGCTTCGATAATCATCTCGTCGGCATGCTTGTCGTTGCCATAGTAGTCGTTTTCACCGTAGTAACTTGCCTCCTTGGACAATGTATAGGGACCGGCGATGTCAAACTGCGGCTCGTACTGCCCGAACGATGCGTCCTTAAAGTACTGACGTGCAGAACCTTCCGCTGTGATGTTTTGCATCTTGTAGCGGAACGAACGAGTGTAATGCTCGCCATTGAGCATGTCTTTCATCTCATTGAAGTCGGTGGCAAACTCTTTGTCAGCAAAACTAACCAGAACCACCAGTCCGCGTGGGGCGATATTGAGGTCGATAGCGGTCTGTGTGGCTTGTGGCATGCGCGATTGCGGCATGCGCGCCTGGCGTTCAGCTACAATAGCTTGAATGTCAGCCTCGCTCATTGCCTCTATGCGGCGATAGGTGCCATCGGCATTCTGTGTCAACCATTCCCCTTGGGCATTGGTTGTCCAGTGAAAATGTTCATCTCCATGCAGATATACTTCAATCTCCTCACCATTCTCCATCGTCTGGTGAATTGCGCCACGGTAGGCAGGCACGGCATGCAGCATCGTGGTGACACACAGTGTCGTAAGTATGCTAAAAATCTTTTTCATTACTATATGTTGGTTATGACTTGTTTCCTTCTGTTGATTCCTTTTCGTGTGAGCCACTTCTGCTCGCACTTGCTACGTTTGTCCTCGTTGTGTGCCTTTCGGCAGCTGCGTACGATGGCGCCACGTCTCTCAGTGACGTAGTAGAACCAGCCTTTGTGCTCCTCAATCTGCCATCCATCCAGCGTCATGCTCCAGTGTATACGCTCGTCTCCACGCAGGTAAACCATCAGCGTGTCGCCATTGGGCAACTCGCGTGCAATGGGAGCCTTGACGGCTTGTACACGAGCTGGCTTATGCGAGGTGGACAAATGTTGTGCCAAAGTGGTACTATATGTGGAAAATACCATGATAACCAGTATTGCCACCTTTGTAAAATTCTCTCTTTTCATGTCAGTAATGCTTGTATGATCTATAATTTACCATGTGCTCGCTTCACGTTTTTGAATAGTTCGCTGGCGAAGACGAAATCTTCAAGTGCTTCGTTCTCAGCGGTATATACATCATGGCGATTGCCTTGCCACTCTTTCTTGCCTCCCTTTAGGAATACGATGTTATCACCTATCTCCAGGATGGAGTTCATATCGTGGCTATTGACGATGGTGCAAATATTGTACTCTTGTGTGATGTCTTGTATCAATTGGTCGATGACGATACTGGTCTTTGGATCCAATCCGGAGTTCGGCTCATCGCAGAACAGATACTTCGGATTGAGCGCTATGGCACGTGCGATAGCTACGCGCTTTTGCATACCACCACTAATCTCGCTGGGCATGAGGTTGAGTGCTCGCTCTTGTATCTTGACGCGATCCAGACAGAATCGAGCGCGCTCCTCCATCTGCTGATGTGTCATCTCCTTGGCAAACATTTCCAGGGGGAACATCACATTGTCCAATACTGTCTCGGAATCAAACAGGGCTGACCCCTGAAAGAGCATACCCACCTCACGATGCAGGGCACGTATCTCCTTCTCGTTCATCTGGGTGATATTGCGTCCGTCATATTCGATACGACCGGAATCTATCTTGTGCAATCCGATTACGGACTTCATCAGCACCGTCTTACCAGAGCCGGATTGACCAATAATCATATTGACCTCACCATCGCGGAAGGTGGCATTCACGTGATCCAAGACCACGTTGCCATCAAAACTCTTTATTACATCTTTAACTTCAATCATAGCAGTATCTTCGTGAGAATGAGGTCCATAAATAGTATTACGAGGTTGGAGTTGACCACGGCATTGGTGCTGGCCTGACCTACCTCCAATGCGCCTCCGCGCACATAGTAACCATAGTAGCTACTCATGGTCACGATGATAAAAGCAAACACCAATGACTTGATGATGGCGAACCAGAAGAACCAGGGATTGAAGGCATATTGTACACCTACAATGTAGTCGGCCACGGTGATGACATCGGTAAATTGTCCTACTGCCCATCCTCCGATCAACCCCAGGGTGATACTGATGATTACCAGCAGCGGCATCATGGTGATGAATGCCAGTAATTTGGGCAGTATTAGATAGTTAGCCGAGTTGACACCCATAATCTCCAGTGCGTCAATCTGCTCGGTGATACGCATGGTGCCTATCTCAGTGGCGATGTTAGAGCCCACCTTACCTGCCAGAATCAGACACAAGATTGTGCTGGAGAATTCCAACAGCATCGTCTCACGAGTCAGCAATCCGGTGATGTAGGTAGGTAGCAGGGGATTCTCGGTGTTGGTCTTGGCTTGTATCGTCAGAATAGCACCAATGAAGATACTGATAATCACATCGATAGTGATACTCTGCAGTCCTTGCTTCTCCAACTCTTTGCTATATTGGCGCCAAAACATACGTTGCTTGTCCGGCAAGCGAAGCAGGCGCCCAAGTAGCATGAAATATTCACCTATGTGTGCTAAGATTTTCATACAGATGCAATGTTCTTTTCGTTAAATAAATTCTTTCCTTCCTGTGTGTAGGCGTATTCAATACGGTCTGCAAAGTATTGCTCTACCTTGCCGCGCACAATTTTCATGGTGCTGTTTACCAGATGGTTCTGCTCGGTGAATGCCTCCGGCAGTACCGCTACTGCGGTAGGCAACCAGCGCTCAGGGAAGATGCCTTCGTTTCGACCTCCGCGCTTGTATGCGTCGATCTCGCCTTGTATGATTTGCAGCATGGCTTTCTTTCCTGCCTCGTTCTTCGGATCCAGACCCTGCTCCTTGACGGCTTCAGCCAAATTGTCTCTGTTCGGCACAATGAGCACGATAGTGTAGGGGTTCTGATTGTTGTGTAGTACCACCTGATCAATATACTTGCTACCATCTGTCAGGCTATCCTCAAATCCTTCTGGGCTATATTTTTCGCCATCAGCAGCGATGAGCAGTGACTTAAATCGTCCCACAACATACAGATACTCAGGATGATCTGCCGGAATGTAACCCATATCACCGGTATGTAGCCAACCGTCAATCACGGTGTCGGCAGTCGATTTAGGATTTTTCCAGTAGCCTGCCATCACGTTCTCACCTTTGATAACAATCTCACCGCGCTCGCCATGAGGCAGTTCGTTACCCTCGGCATCACAGATCTTGCACTCCATCGGTCGAACGATACGTCCCGAACTGCCGAAGATAGCATGCCCAGGGGCGTTGGCACAGATGATGGGGGTAGCCTCGCTCAGTCCATATCCCTGATACATCGGTATGCCGATGGCGTTGTAGTATCGCTGGAGCTCAATGTCCAGCAGCGCACCGCCACCTACGAAGAACTTCATTCTGCCTCCCAATGCCTGACGTACACTCTGGAAGAGAATCTTATCCATCAGTTTGACGATAGGGTAGCGCCATGCCTGCAGACCCCCTGCATTATAGTATTCCTTATAATATACGCGCGCGTTATGCAGGCCGAACTCGTAGAGCCGCTCTACCATCGGTCCTTTCGCCTTCACGCCGCTCTCAATCTGCTTTTTGAAGTTACGTGCCAGAGCCGGCACACTCAGCATCACGGTCGGGCGCACCTCCTTGATGGACATACCCACGTTCTTGAGGGTTGCCAAAGGTGTCTTACCCACCGGCACCGTGGCAATACTGGCACCACATGCCATCATGATATAGAAGCCTGCCACGTGCGCAAAACAGTGGTCGAGCGGCAGGATGATGAGCATCACGTCTTCCGGAGTGACGGAGATGACGGACATAGCCTGCTCTACATTAGCTGTGTAGTTGCGATGGGTGAGCAAGATACCTTTCGGGTCTGCGGTCGTACCGGAGGTGTAACTGATATTGGCATAGTCGTCCGGCTGAACGGACTGATAACGCTTCACAAACTCGCTACGCTTCTCTTTGAGGAAGTTGTCACCCAAACGCTCTACCTCTGCTATACCAATCTCCTTCTCGCCATAAGACTCGAGTTCATCGAGCACGATAATTCGCTCTACCAATGGGCATTGCGGCAGAATGGACTGTATCTTAGGCAGTTGCTGCTTGCTAGCGAAGACATAGCGTGCGTCGGAGTGCTGGATACGGAATACGAGGTCGTTGGCTTCCTCCAACTTGATGCTCAGCGGTACGTTCACACCGCCGGCATACAGGATACCGAGTTCGCCGATTATCCACAGATTGCGTCCCTGACTGAGGAATGCGACGCGGTCGCCTTTCTCCAGTCCCAGTGCCATCAGTCCGGCACCTATCTTGTATGCCTCCTCGCGTGTTTGGCGGAAGGTGGTCTCTGTCCACACACCATCTACCTTCTCGCGAAGAAACGTATTCTCTGCCCATTGCTGGGTATATTTCTCTACAAAATCAATTATTGTCAATCTTTTCTTATCCATCTTCTACATTTTTTTTGTGAGAAGCCGCCCAGCCAAGGGCGACTTCCCTATAGGATTAGTCTGCAAACTTAGCGCAGATGAACTCACGGTTGAGGCGAGCGATGTTAGCCAGGCTAACCGACTTCGGGCACTCAGCAGCGCAAGCACCGGTGTTGGTGCAGTTACCGAAACCAAGCTCATCCATCTTAGCTACCATGGCTTTCGCGCGACGAGCAGCCTCTACCTTACCCTGCGGGAGCAGAGCCAGTTGGCTAACCTTAGCCGAAACGAACAGCATAGCGGAACCGTTCTTACAAGCAGCAGCGCACGCACCGCAACCGATACAGCTGGCAGCATCCATTGCCTCGTCAGCAACCGGCTTAGGAATAGCGATCGCGTTAGCGTCAGGTACACCACCGGTGTTAACGCTCACGAAACCACCTGCCTGCATAATCTTATCGTAAGCCTGACGGTCAACCATAAGGTCCTTGATTACAGGGAATGCGCGGCTGCGCCACGGCTCAACGGTGATGGTCTCACCATCCTTGAACTTACGCATGTGCAGCTGGCAAGTAGTAATAGCGCTGTCTGGTCCGTGTGGGTGACCATTGACGTACATAGAGCACATACCGCAGATACCCTCGCGGCAGTCGTGATCGAATGCGATAGGATCCTTGTGTTCAGCAACGAGTTGCTCGTTGAGAATATCGATCATCTCCAGGAACGAAGCGCCCTGAAAGACGTGATTGAGCTCGTAGGTCTCAAAATGACCCTGAGCCTTTGGACCTGCTTGTCTCCAAACTTTTACTTTGATATTGATATACTGATCCATAGTGATTAAGCTTTATAGTTACGGGTTTTTCTTTCGGTGAATTCGTAGTCGAGTGGCTCCTTGATGAGTTCCGGCTCGCTGTCCTCGCCGGTGTAGCGCCAGCAAGCAACATAGCTGAACTTATCATCCTGACGCAGTGCCTCGCCCTCCTCGGTCTGGTACTCCTCACGGAAGTGACCACCGCAGGACTCCTCGCGATTCAGAGCGTCAACAGCCATCAGACGACCAATCTCAATGAAGTCAGCCAAACGCAGAGCCTTCTCGAGCTCGTTGTTGAGTGTGTCAGCCTTGCCCGGGATATAAACATTCGACCAGAACTCCTTCTTGATCTCGTCAATCTTCTTGATAGCGGTCTTCAGGCTCTCAGCGGTACGACCCATACCTACGAAGTCCCACATGATGAGACCCAGCTCCTTATGGATGCTATCAACTGAGCGCTTACCCTGGATAGCCATCAACTTGTTGATCTTATCGGTTACACCCTTCTCAGCAGCAGCGAACTCCGGCAGGTCGGTGCTCATACGAGGTACACCAATCTGGTCAGAGAGGTAATTCTGGATAGTGTAAGGCAGTACGAAGTAACCATCAGCCAGACCTTGCATCAATGCTGAAGCACCCAGACGATTAGCACCGTGGTCGGAGAAGTTAGCCTCACCGATACAGAAGAGACCCTGTACCGAGGTTTGCAGTTCGTAGTCAACCCAGATACCACCCATCGTGTAGTGGATAGCCGGGAAGATCATCATTGGGTTCTCGTACGGGTTCTCGTCCACGATCTTCTCATACATCTGGAAGAGGTTACCATACTTCTGTGCCACTACGTCCTTACCCAGGCGCTGGATAGCGTCGCTGAAGTCGAGGAACACAGCCAGACCGGTGTTGTTTACGCCATAGCCTTTGTCACAACGCTCCTTAGCAGCACGCGAAGCCACGTCACGCGGAACGAGGTTACCGAATGCCGGATAACGACGCTCCAGATAGTAATCGCGATCCTCCTCCGGGATATCACGACCCTTAATTTCGCCGGCTTGCAGACGCTTAGCGTCCTCCAGTTTCTTCGGAACCCAAATACGACCGTCGTTACGCAGCGACTCCGACATCAGCGTGAGTTTCGACTGGAAGTCACCATGCTTAGGAATACAGGTCGGGTGGATCTGTGCATAGCATGGGTTTGCGAAGTATGCACCATGGCGGTACATCTGCATAGCAGCCGAACCACTGGATGCCATTGCGTTGGTCGAGAGGAAGAAGGTGTTACCATAACCACCGGTACCGATAACGACTGCGTGACCGAAGAAGCGCTCAACGCGACCGGTTACGAGGTTACGAGCGATGATACCACGAGCGCGACCGTCAATAACAACGAGGTCCAGCATCTCGTAGCGGGTGTACATCTTCACTTTGCCCTTACCAATCTGGCGGCTGAGTGCGCTGTATGCGCCCAGTAGCAGCTGCTGACCGGTCTGACCCTTAGCGTAGAAGGTACGCGATACCTGTGCACCACCGAACGAACGGTTGTCGAGGAGTCCGCCGTACTCACGAGCGAAAGGAACGCCCTGTGCCACGCACTGGTCAATAATCGAGTTCGATACCTCAGCCAGACGATAAACGTTAGCCTCACGAGCGCGGTAGTCACCACCCTTGATGGTATCGTAGTAGAGACGATAAACAGAGTCACCATCGTTCTGATAGTTCTTCGCGGCATTGATACCACCCTGTGCGGCGATAGAGTGTGCACGACGCGGGGAGTCCTGAATGCAGAAGTTCAGTACGTTGAAGCCCATCTCAGCCAGCGATGCAGCAGCCGAAGCACCTGCAAGACCGGTACCTACTACGATAACGTCGAGACGACGCTTGTTGGCAGGATTGACCAGCTTCTGATGGTCTTTGTAGTTGGTCCACTTCTTCTCCAGTGGACCCTGCGGGATCTTCGCCATTTCCGGCGTAATCACCTTAGCAGCAGTTTCTTTTACGTTTGCCATATTGTAATTAGATTTTGTTTCGATAATTGATAGCCCCTACTTACCTCCTCGTTAACACTTAATGAATATAGTGACAATGTAGTGAAAGTAACTAGGGTCTAAACTGTGATTTAGAAGAACAGAGTGTTGTGGCAGAGATAGTACAGAACCACGATGGTGAACGGAGCTACAGCGATGCAAGCTACCACGTTACCCAGCACCTTGATGCGCTTCATCCAAACGAGGTTGTTAGCACCCAGAGTGTGCAGAGCTGACCAAACGCCGTGACGCAGGTGCAGGTACAGCGCGCGGAACCATACGAGGTAGAGGCAGCAGTAGGTAAGACCGAACCAACCGTCAGTGAACAGAGCGTTAACAAAAGCAGCACCATTCTGCGGGTCGAAAGCGCCGGTCTCGATGCCGGTAAGTTCAGCGAACTGCATCTTGTACCAGAAGTTAGCGAGGTGCAGTACGAGGAAACCGAGGATCATTCCGCCCAATACGAGCATGTTCTCAGACTCCCAATCTACGCCTTCCTTCTTGCCGGTAACAGCATAACGGTCGTTACCACGAGCGGCACGGTTCTGAATAGTGAGAATCAGACCATAAGCAAAGTGTACCAGTACACCGCCTGCGATCACCAGCGAACCGATGACGGCATACCAGTTAGCACCCAGCATAGCGCAAATCCAGTTGTAAGCCTCCTCGCTGAACACGAGTGCAAGGTTCATGCAGCCGTGGAAGAGCAGGAAAAATACCAAAAACAGGCCGGTCAGACTCATTACGAACTTACGACCAATAGATGATTTAATTAACCACATAATTTTTAGTTTGTTTTAAATTGTTATTATTGTTTATTTTCTATTACCTGTTACTTTTTACCAGCAATCGCCGTCTTGACGAAGTCCATGAATAGTGGATGGGGCTTGAGGACGGTGCTGGAGTATTCGGGGTGGAACTGTGTACCTATCATCCAGGGGTGGTTTTCCAATTCGATGATTTCTACCAGGTCGGCATCCGAGTTGGTACCTACGCAATGCATGCCTGCAGCCTCAAATTCGTCTCTGTACTTATTGTTGAATTCGTAGCGGTGACGATGGCGCTCGCTGATTTGCTCTTTGCCGTAGATCTCGCGTACCTTGGATCCTTCTCTCAGGTTGCAGGGGTAAGCGCCCAGTCGCATGCTGGCTCCCTTGTTGAGCAGCGTCTTCTGATCCTCCATCATATCTACCACGTTCTGCTCGGTCTCGGGGTCAAACTCGGTGGAGTTGGCGTGGATATATCCCAGTACGTTGCGTGCAAACTCAATAGACATACATTGCATTCCCAGGCAGATACCGAAGCATGGCACCTTGTTCTTTCGTGCATATCGGAGGGCAGCCAATTTACCTTCGATGCCTCGTCCGCCGAATCCCGGAGCGATCACGATGCCCTGGTATCCTTTCAGACGCTCTGCTACGTTCTCTGCGGTCAGGTCGTCGCTGAGCAGGCTATCCAGTTGCAACTTATGATGATTGTAGGTAGCGGCGTGGCTGAGCGACTCGCGGATGGACATGTATGCGTCGTGCAGCTGTACGTACTTGCCCACCAGCGCTATGCGTACCTCTTCTTTAGCTTCGTCGCGCATCTTGAGGAATTTGTTCCACTCCTGCATATCTGCTGCAGGTACTTCCTCGAGGTTGTACCCTAATTTGCGGAGTACAATCTCGTCCAGATGCTCATCTTGCATATTGAGGGGTACCTGATAGATGGACTTGGCATCAATGGATTGAATCACAGCCTCTGGATCCACGTTACAGAACAGACCTACTTTCTTCTTCATCTGTGTGGAGATCTCATGCTCGGTACGCAGTACCAGGATGTCGGGCTGAACGCCCTCTTGCTGGAGCTCCTTCACAGAGTGTTGTGTCGGCTTGGTCTTGAGCTCCTGTGCTGCGGCGAGGTAGGGCACATAAGTCAGGTGGATGCTCAGGCAGTTGCCTGCCTGCTCAAATCGCATCTGACGCAGCGCCTCGATGTATGGGAGCGACTCGATATCACCTACTGTACCACCAATCTCGGTGATGACAAAGTCAAATTGACCTGCGATACCCAGTCCTACCACATTGCGCTTGATCTCGTCTGTGATGTGAGGAATGATCTGTACGGTTTTGCCCAGAAAGTCTCCTCGGCGCTCTTTCATGATCACGTTCTCGTAGATACGACCGGTGGTCATGTTGTTTACCTTGTGTGTCTCCACACCCAGGAAGCGCTCGTAGTGCCCCAAATCCAGGTCTGCCTCGTGACCATCTACGGTCACGTAGCACTCGCCATGCTCATAGGGGTTGAGAGTACCGGGATCCACATTGATGTACGGATCCAATTTTTGGTTAGTAACGCGGAATCCACGTGCCTGCAGCAGTTTGCCGAGCGAGGCAGCAAGGATGCCTTTGCCGAGTGAGGAGGCTACACCTCCAGTGACGAATATATAATTAGTTTTAGCCATAATTTCGTTTGCCGAATATTTGTGTATGTACACAATTATTCATTTTAGGGCGCAAAGTTACAAAAAAAATACGATATATGCAAATATATTTTTCTTTTTCTCAATTATGCCTACTGTAGAACGCAAAAAAGCGCCCTCGGCTTTCGCCAAGAGCGCTCGTTATGTTCTCCCTCAGCATGAGGGATTGGGGTTAGAAGCGAGTACCTACAACATTGTAGCGTACACCGTTCTTGATGATGATCAGTTGACCATTCTCAATCTGCTTCATTACGCTGATGTTGCTGTTAGCGTTCTCCAGACCCTCAGGAAGAACTGGGGTCATTTCACCCAGGTTGCAAGCCTCCTTGTCGCCATTGATAGCATCGATTGCTACGTAAGCAGGAGTGGTGAGACCGTAGCTGTTGCGCTTGGTACCATCGAATGAGATAGACATAGCGTCAATCTCGCCGAGCTCGGTGAGGTCAACCCACTGCCAGTTCTTAGCGTACTTCCACTCACCCTCGGTGCGGAAGTCAGCTAGGTAGAAGTCAACCTTGGTGTTAGAAGGAACATAATCGTTCTCCACCTCATCGAAGATGTAACCGGTGAAGGTAACCTTGAAGTAGTCGCCAGCGCCGAATGGCAGACCTGAGCCAGCCTCTTCTACGCTCATGCCGTCACCACCCAGGATGGCAGCCTCGGCTACTGCGGTGTTGGTCAGAGCCATACCCTCGATGGTAGCAGTAGCAGCGAAGTACATCTTGTAGCCGCTATCGTAAACAACAGCGTAGTTGTTACCCTCAGCAGCACCACCTACGGCGGTCTTCAGATCGTTGCCCGGAGTGTACCAACCGGTAGTAATGTCGTTGTCCTCATAGTTAGCTGCAACGGTACCCATGTAGTACGAAGACTCAGCAGAGCCGTAGTCATAGACAAAGTTCTCGAACATAATGCTCTCGTTGGTGATCCAGTAAGCGAACATCTCCTCAGGATCAAATGCCTCGTAGATATCAGCCTTGTTGTTGGAGTTAGGCTCCATCTCGATATCCTCGAAGTCAGTTGCTACTACGATTTCCACCGGAGTGAATACAGCGAGTGGGTAAACCTGAATGTTCTCGTTGTAGATAGCATTTGCACCCAGGATGTTGTACTCAACGCCTGCCTCCAGAGTCTGTTCAATCAAGAAGGTGTTGTAGAATGCTACCTCAACCTCCTCACCACCGATGTATGCGGTTGCATTGACAGTGGTCTTGCTGGTGCTAACGAACTCAGCGTTCTCAGCTACGGTGATGGTGTACCAAACGATCTCGTTCAGATTCTCCTTGCTTGGAGCCTCTGTAGCCTCCTCGTATACAATGATATCCCCCTCCTCAGCAGGAGTAACGGTCAGATCCTCGTATGCGGTAATAGGCAGAATCTCAGGCAGATTCTTGTATGGACTACCCTTAACCTTCATGCCGGCTGCAACCTTGTCACCCAGCTCCAGACCATACTCGTACTTGTAGAGCAGAGTAGTACCGGTCTCGTCTTGGATGTACATGTATGCGCCGTTGACGTAGATTACGGTGAATGCACCCAGAGTAGCTTCCTCATCCTTAGCCAGTTTGTTAGCCTCAGCCATGGTGATGGTGATATCGGTCAGGTGCTTGTTCTCGTCGATAGCAAATTCCTCTGCTACAGCGTCAGAAGTCTGAATACCACCTTCCTCCTCTGCATCGTAAATAGCACCAGCAGCGAAGATGTAGTAGTTACCTGCACCATACCAGCATTGATCCTCAAAGAGCAGAGTCTGCTCGCCCTTTACGAGGTCACTCTCCCAGATGTAAGGCAGATATGCAGCAGCAAATGCCTCAGCGCTACCACCGTACCATCCCCACTCTGTCTCACCTGCGATGTATGCAACGTAAGTCTCCTCATCGTTGCTAGGAGTGATAGTTACACCGGTCTCGCTATAACTGAAGGTGAAGGTCAGAGGCTCTGCCTTCTTCGTGGCAGCAACGAGTACAGTAGCCAGGTTGCTCTCGCCCTGCTCGGCATATGCACCATAGCTGGTGTGAGTGGTCGAATACTGCACGAACTTATTGGTCGAGAGGTTGGTAATCTTCATGGTGGAGTTGCTCTGCAGAGCTACTTCCCACTTAGCACCCTCTACGGTCTTGTCGTCGCTTACGTTGAAACTGTTGTAGGTACCAGTCATGTAGAGGTAACGACCATCGTTTTGCTTGATGTAGAAGTGAGCTTCCTCGCCATCAACTGCCTCAAACTCAAAGATTTCGTTGTTGGTCATATCATCCAGGTAACCAGTCCACTCTACTACAGAAAGATAACCATAGGTCTTGTCTGCTGCCAGAGCAGTAGCGGCTACGTTGCCAGCCTCACCAAAGGAGGTGATGCAGTATGTACCCGGCTCGATAGTTGCGATTGGATCTGGGCCAGGACCCGGATTCTCGATGTTAGCAGCCAGCTCGATAATAGGCAGATATTCGCCCTCACCGTCGATAACCAGTGTACCATAGTCCTCAATGTAGAGTTTGGTAGTACCTGCAGGGATGGCGATGGTGTGAGGTTCTAGTGTCATGAATCCATCCAGAGTGATGGTGTTACCCTCGATGGTATAGTCAGAACCCATAGTTGGACCCCAGATACCATACAGCTCGCTACCATCCTCGTTTTGCAGAGCCATGTATTGACACTCCTCCTCGTCTGCAATAGCGACGCTATTTGCACCCGGCAGAGTGAGAATCAGATTGTTCAGATCAGTCAGCTTGGTTACTAGACCATTGTCCATCGAGGTCAGTACAGAACCGTCCCAACCTTGTGCAGGAGTTGCAGGAGTTGCTACAGCGCCAAAGTCACCGGTCTCAACGTTCACGGTGTAAACGATGTCGTAGTTGCCAGCCTCGGTAATCTCCAGAGTAGCATTGCCGCTTGCAGGGAACTCCAGGTCACCCCACTTGTGGTTAGCGGTCATCTTGTAAGAATATGTCTCTGCCTCCAGAGCTACGTTGGTATGAGTCAGCGTCCAAACACCGTCAGCCAGAGTCATGTCGTTCTCGGTATTGTCAGCATCCCAAGTCAGACCAGGAATGGTACCAACTACGGTCATGCTGTTCACAACAACCTGTGCACCGAAGTTACCGGTAACGCAGATTTTGCCCTCTACAACCTTAACGGTTACGTCACCAGCCTCAGCCAGTACAACCTTCACGTTGTCAGAGCCTTCGTAGCCTTCGCTCGAGCACTCGGCATCTACATCAGCATATCCGAGAGCACCGCTCCAGCTGCCCAACTCGGTCAGCACCTTGAAGTCGTAAGCGCCAGCCTCTACGCTGCGGGTGATCTCGTCGTTAATCATCGGCATAGCATTGTTCTGATCCCAGCCGTTTTCTGCCAGAGTACCTACCAGGTAGTAGTTGGCGGTTGGTTCCGGACCAGGAGCAGATGCCTTGTGAGCAACCTCCAGGTGTGCAATGTACAGACCTGTGTTGCCGGACTTACGATACACACGAATGAACTTTGCGTCTGAAACACCTACCGGAACAAAGAAATTGGCATCCACAGGAGTTCCGTTAGAGGACAAGACCTGCAGGTTGTCCTCGGCCAAAATCTGGTGAGTTGTTGACTGCGAAGCAGAGTCTGCGCTGAAGTCCATACCCATTATGCATGATTGGGTTCCGGTACGGAAAGCTGCAATCTTCAGGGTGTCACCTGCGTTGACTGCCTCGTCCAGCTTGATGGTGAAATAATACTTTTCAGTTTCAGACTCCTTGAAGCCTTTGTTGATCTTCAAGCAGAAATTGCCTTTCTGAGCAGTAGGCATCATGTTTTGGTGTGTGTTCAGGTCCAGAGTTCCATTGGCAAAATAGAAACCTACGGCCTTACCACCAACCTCAGTAGCGTCCTCTTTTGTAGTAACGCCACGACCATCCCATTTATAAGGAGTGGCCATCATGCTTACTGCCATCAGTACGACAGTAAAGAAAGAAATAAATTTCTTCATGATTGTTTTGATAGTTTTGATTGTTAATAATTGGGTTGATTAGTTTTGATTTGTTTTGTTTGATTTATCTTGTCATTCAAAGTTTTGTGTGACTAAAATTTACTTCTCCGAATGTGGGTGCAAAGTTACTGCTTTTTTTTGGAATACACAAATTTTTTAGCATTTTTTTGCGTTTTTTGTGTTTTTGCGCGGGGTGGGAGCAGTGTCAAAAAAAAGTGGAACGCTCGCGTGCGAGTGAAGGTTTGTGTGCTTGTGGAAGAGCGCACGAGGGAAGTTTAGACCAAAATGGGATTTTGGCCGACCCCTTGCCGACCCCTTAGCGACCCACTGCCGACCCCTTAGCGACCCCTTAGCGAAAAAGCAGGCAATATAGGAGTGAGTGTTGAGGGTGGTTGAGGGGGAAAAGGGACAAAATGGAGACTTGCTTAACGATTAACTACCTGTGAGCGGAAGTACTGAAGATGTAACTTTTGCCTGCAAGGGTACGGCGTTTTTTCTGACATATGCAAATAAATTTGCAGTTTTTGGGTTAAAAACTTGCGTATGTCAGTTTTTTTTTGTATCTTTGCAGCCTAAATTGCGTATATTGTGAAAAGTATAGTGAAAAATATAGTGAGAAATAGAATTTTGGTTGTTTTGCTCCTGGCTGTCTCGCTCGGGGCGCAGGCACAATATATAGGTAGCGGCAGTAGCGTGTTCAACTTTCTCGACTTGCCCGTTTCCTCGCGCATGAATGCGCTGGGTGGTGCGAATGTGAGTATGCGCGATGGCGATGTGTCCATGGCAATGAATAACCCCGCTCTGCTGGGCGCTATGACCGATAAAGTGCTGCAACTCAACTTCTCCTACTACCTGCCGGGTACGATGTTCGGTAGTGCCCTATACGGGCACAATTTCGGTCGTTCCAGCGTGGAGCGCCCATACATGGATGCCAATGGACAGCCCGATAAGCCCAACTACTTCGCTGTGGGAGTTCACTATCTGGACTACGGCTCGATGCAGTATGCCGATCAGTACGGTAACCTGACCGGAGGCTCTTTCTCTGCGCGAGACATCCTATTGGATGTGATGTATGCTCGTCAACTGGGACCGATGTTCTCCGTGGGTGTGACACTCAAACCTATCATTTCCAACTATGAGGCATACACCAGTTTTGCCCTCGGTGCAGATGTGGGAGCGCACTTCCAATTGCCGGATTCGTCCCTGCAAATAGGACTCTCGTTGCAGAATATCGGTTGGCAACTCAAGGGTTTCTACTCTGAGGAAGGCGGTCAACATCGCGAGATGCTGCCACTCAACTTGCAATTGGGATTGTCCTATCGCATTCCGCATGCGCCTCTTCGTTTTCACGTGACTATTCATAACCTCCAGCAACCGAAACTCGGCTACCAGCACCTCAATCCGGAGATTGCCGGACTGACCGGTGAGGCCGTTTCTACGGATGTCAAGTGGTACGATATGATGTTTCGTCATACCATTTTTGCGCTGGATATAGTGCCCAAGAGTGAACGCTTCTACCTGACTATCAGTTACAACCACCGCAAACGCGCGGAGATGAATCTGGTGGATCAACGTTCGATAGCCGGCTTTGCCTTCGGTGCCGGTGTGCGCATTTATAAGTTCCGTTTGGGATTTGCCATGTCGCAGGCTACCAAGTCTAATTTTACATACCAGGTGGGACTGAGTTTGGATATCAATTCGATGCTTAAATAGTTATGTCTCAGATTATTGTAGCTGTAGATGGCTACTCGTCGTGTGGTAAATCGACGATAGCCAAGTCGCTGGCACAGTATGCCGGCTATACCTATATTGATACCGGTGCCATGTATCGCACCGTGGCACTCTATGCCCTACGCCACCATCTGGATGCAGATGCTCTGGTGACTGCCTTGCCGGATATTCATATTTCTTTCGCGCTACGCGAGGATGGTACGCAGCAAGCCGTACTGAATGGTGAGGTGGTAGAGTCGCTCATCCGCAGTTTGGAGGTGGGCAATCAAGCCTCGCATGTGGCAGCTTTGCCGGCAGTACGCCAATATCTGGTGGCACAGCAGCAGGCGATGGGTGCCAAAGGTGGTATTGTGATGGACGGACGAGACATCGGTACGGTGGTCTTCCCACATGCCGAACTTAAACTCTTTCTGACCGCCTCGCCCGAGGTTCGCGCACAACGCCGATACAACGAGTTGGTGGGCAAGGGACAGACACCAATCTATGAGGAGGTGCTTGCAGATGTCAATGATCGCGACTATCGCGATACCCATCGTGCGGAGTCTCCGCTGCGTCAGGCTGAGGATGCTATCGTAGTGGATAACAGCCACATGACTCGCGAGGAGCAAATGCAGCATATCATAGCACTCTTTGAGCAAGCTATACACAAAGGCTAATGGGATGACTATCTCCATCGACGAACATAGTGGATTCTGCTTTGGTGTGACGAGTGCCATCCGGCGTGCAGAGCAGGAATTGCAGCAGGACAAGTTGTTTTGCCTAGGCGATATAGTGCACAACAGCGAGGAGGTGCAACGCCTGGCACAGATGGGACTGGAGACCATCGACTATGATGACCTAAGGTCGATGCACGGTGTGCGAGTGCTCTTTCGTGCGCATGGCGAACCACCCTCGACCTATCGCATCGCTGAGCAAAACCAGATCCGTGTATTCGATGCCACTTGCCCGGTGGTGCTGGCGCTACAGAAGCGTATCCGTCAGCAATACAACGAGATACGCGAGGCAAGTGCCGATACTCAGCTCCATCGGGCACAGATCGTTATCTATGGTCAACCCGGGCATGCCGAGGTGATTGGCTTGCAGGGGCAGACCAACAATACCGCCATCGTGGTGGAGAGCGAGGCAGACCTCAACAAAATCGACTACACTCGACCTATCTATATCTTCTCGCAAACCACCAAGTCGGTAGAAGGGTTTCGTCATCTGGTGGACGAGATACAGCAGAGAGCGACACAAGATGTCCATTTCGCAGATACCATCTGCCGCAATGTGGCCAATCGAGTGGCCAATATTCGGCAGTTCGCAGCCTCCAATGATATCGTTTTCTTTGTCGGTGGCAGAAAATCCTCCAATGCCAAGGTGCTCTATAATCATTGTCTGGATGCCAATCCAAAGACAATCTTTATCAGTAGTGCCGAGGAGATAGAGGAAGAAATGTTGCCTGTGGAGCGTGAAAATCTGCGTGTGGGCATATGCGGCGCGACCTCCACACCGCTTTGGCTGATGGAGCAATGTTGCGACTGCCTGACAAAAATGAATAAAAAATCTTAAAGATTATGGCATACAAAATTCAAACAATCGGTGTTCTCACCTCCGGAGGCGATGCCCCGGGTATGAATGCGGCGGTTCGTGCGGTTGTACGTGCAGCACGCGCAAATAGTATTCGTGTCAAGGCTATCTATCGTGGCTACAAGGGTCTGATAGATGGTGAGGTAGAGGAGTTCACTTCTCATAATGTGTCCGGTATCATCGGTCGTGGTGGTACGATTCTCAAGACAGCTCGCTGCATGGAGTTCAAGACTCCGGAAGGTCGTAAGCAGGCATACGATACCCTTCGTCGTGAGGAAATAGATGCACTGATTGTTATCGGTGGTGATGGTTCCTTCACCGGCGGACGCCTCTTCGCGCAGGAGTATGATGTGCCGGTAATTGGTATTCCGGGCACTATTGATAATGATATTTGGGGTACGGAGGCAACGATTGGTTACGATACCGCCCTCAATACCATCATGAATTGCGTGGATATGCTGCGCGATACAGCAGGCAGTCACGAGCGCGTGTTCCTCATTGAGGTGATGGGTCGCGATGCAGGTTTCCTGACATTGAATGCCGCTATCGCCGGAGGCTGCGAGGCCGCAATCATTCCGGAGCGTGCCACTGTGGCAGAGCAACTTGAGGCTGCCATCGGTCAGGGACGTCGTAAGAGTAAGAACTCGTCCTTGGTACTCGTACAAGAGCATGCCGTGGAGGGTGGTGCTGCTGGCGTACAGAAGGTGATTGAGGCTGCTCAACCCGATTATGATGTACGCTCTACTATCCTTGGTCACCTGCAACGTGGTGGTTCGCCTACGGCGTATGACCGCATCCTGGCATCGCGCATGGGTGTAGCTGCCGTGGAGGCGCTGATGGATGAACAACGCTCTGTGATGGTAGGTATCCAGAAGGATGAGATTGTCTATGTGCCGCTGAGCAAGGCTATCCACCAGAAGAAGGATATCAAGGAAGATAAGTGGAATGCGCTACAGACGCTGGCATACTGATGTTTGCAAAAAATGAAAATCCCCGCTTCGTGAGAGGCGGGGATTTTTCGTGTCTTAGCAGTCTGTGCTGCTATTCTTATTGTTGCTGGAAGAGCATCAGCATGCTGGAGATAGCAGACGCTGTTTGTGCTGCGGTGGTCAGTTTGTCAGCCACACTCGATGTAGCCTCAGCAGCCTTGTCGGCATATTGACCGGCGATGTTCACCAGGTTTCCGGTGACAGCCTCTACGTTCTCCTCGGTGATCAGTCCCACAGCGCTGAGCATCATGCCCTGGCCGAACTCCTTCATGTAAGCCTTGTCCTTGACGTTGTTTGGCAGGTCTGCGCAGTTAGCCAGCAGCAGGATAGTGTTGCTGATGTTGTTGAAGTTCTTGTAATCGTACTTGCCGTCAGCCTTGCATTGATTGTAGAGACCCAGGATGGATGTGCCAGCAGTGCGCCCAGCATTGACAGCAGCCGAGTTGCTGGTGCTGTTTTGTGCGGTCTGAGCCAGGTTTACAACCTGCTGGGTGGCAGTACTGGTGGTTTGTGGAGTTGTGCTAACTCCGGACAAAGCACCGCATCCCATCAGCATGATGGCGCTGGTGCAGAGGATAATCATTTTTCTCATTGTAGATGTTATTTATTGTTGTTTAGTAGTTTAGTAGTTGTTCTGCGGTGCTGAGCCACTCGTCGCCCAAAGCTTGCAGCGAGACGAATCCTGCCGCCTCGCCTGCGGCTATGTTTTGTTGCAGGTCATCAATGTACAGTGTCTCGTCAGCGCGAATCCCTGCCTCGCGCAAGACGTGTTGGTAAGCCGCTGCATCGGGCTTGGCAATCTGCATCTCGTTGCTATAGAAGACTTGTGTGGCAATATCCAGCAGCTCGGGGTAGTGCATTGCCACCCACTCAGCGTGTGCCTCGTTGATGTTGCTTAAGATATAAATGCGGTATCCGGCCTCACGTAGGCGATGCAGCATCTGCATTCGTTGTGTAGGCAGGGTGAGCAGCATGGCATACCATGCCTCCAATATCTGCTCGCGTGTAGTGCCGGGGCGGCACAGTTGCAGGATGGTGTGGATGAAGTCGTCGGTGCTGATTTTCCCGGTCTGGTAGAGTCGCATCAGTTCGGATTCGCCTCCACCCAGCAGATCCATGCCGGTGATGGGCGTGCTGCCATCGCTGCCCTGCATGAGTTTCAGCATGGCGTTGATAGAGCGGCGTACATCCAAGTCGATGAGTACACCTCCGAGGTCAAATAGAATATTTTTTATCGCGTGCGCGCGCATGTGTTCCTTATTTATATGTTATTTGTTGATGAGTAGTCGAAAGGCGTCGGTCACTTTGCTGACCGGTATGACTTGAATCTTGTAGCTCTGGCTATCCGTCTTTTGCTGAGCAGGAATGATGATGCGCTTGAATCCCAATTTCTCGGCTTCGCGTATGCGTTGCTCCAGTCGGTTGACGGGACGAATCTCTCCGGCTAATCCCACCTCGCCACACAGACATGTCTCGGGATCCAAGGCAATATCCATATTGCTGCTGAGTACGGCAGCCAGTACAGCAAGGTCGATGGCGGGGTCGTTGACGCGCAAACCACCGGCAATGTTGATGAAGACATCCTTCTGCAGCAACTTAAATCCGACTCGCTTCTCAAGGACGGCGAGCAGCATGTTCAGTCGTCTGGCATCAAAGCCTGTGCTGGATCGCTGTGGCGTACCATATGCGGCGCTGCTGACCAATGCTTGTACCTCGATTAGGAATGGTCGCACTCCCTCAATGGCTGCGGCAATGGATATACCACTCAGTCCCTCTCGCGTAGTGCTCAGTAGTAGTTCGGATGGATTGCTCACTTCACGTAGTCCGTCGTGCTGCATCTCGTAGATTCCCAGTTCGCTGGTCGAACCGAAACGATTCTTTTGTGCACGCAGGATGCGGTACATGTAGTGCTGATCGCCCTCAAACTGTAGCACAGTATCTACGATGTGCTCCAGTACTTTAGGTCCTGCCAGTGAGCCTTCCTTCGTGATATGACCTACGATGATGAAGGGTACATTTCTGTCCTTGGCGTATTGCAGGATACGTGCTGCGCACTCTCGTACCTGACTGAGACTACCTATGCTAGACTCTACAGTCTCGGTGCCGATGGTTTGTATCGAATCTACGACTACTATCTCCGGCTGTACCTCGGTCACGGTATCCAAAATCTTCTCCAGTGATGTCTCTGCCAAAATATACAGATTCTCGGGGTTGCCTGCCAATCGCTCGGCGCGCAATCGCAACTGACGTGCGCTCTCCTCACCGCTGGCATATAAGGTCTTTCGCTCTCCCATCTGCATCAGCACCTGCAAGGCAAGGGTGGACTTACCTATGCCGGGTTCTCCCCCCAGCAGTACCATGCTGCCTGGCACCAATCCGCCTCCCAGTACACGATTGAGTTCACCATTGTGCATGTCAATGCGTGCATCTTCTTGTACCGAGACCTCGTGCAGGCGAGTGGCTTTGCCGCTCGTGCGGCTCTTGATACCCTTGGTGGGTGCACTGGTGGTGCTGACCTCTTCCTCGTAAGTCCCCCATTCACCGCAAACGGGGCAACGACCTATCATCTGCGGGGCTTTGGCACCGCAGGATGTACATACATATTGAATGGTAGTTTTCGCCATCAGATCTCTATCTCCATTTTTTCTTCTACTGCTGTGGTGGCAGGGAAGACCTCTTGTGCCTCGTTGAGGAATAACTCATGGTCATCCACACGGGCAGAGTAGTGACCAATCAGTAGTTTACCGACTTTGGCCATCTTGGCTATTTTGGCAGCCTGCTGAGCGGTGGAGTGCATGGTGGGTTTGCAACGGTTGGCGTGCTCCTCTGTATAGGTGGATTCGTGAAATAGCACATCTACACCCTCGATGATTGGTACAATCTTCTCCGTGTATTGTGTGTCGCTCACGTAGGCGTATCGCTTCTGGTCTTGGATATAGAAGTCGCCATTCTCATCCTGTTTTCGGTGATGCTCGGTGAATAGAAATCCGCACGTTGGTACCTTGTGCTTCAGGGGTATGGATTCCACGGTGATGGTTCTGTCCTCATAGATGACGGCATTCTTTCGTGGATTGATAGCGTGAAATATCACCTCGTAACTCATCTCCTCGCAGTGATAGTCGAGCCATGGTCGCAGCAGTTTCTCCAGATCCTTGTGGGCATAGATATGCAGAGGTTGCGTGCGGTGCATCATGGCAAATGTGGATATGAGTCCGATCAGTCCAAAGCAGTGATCCCCATGTAGATGACTGATAAAGATATTGTATAGTCGGGCGGTCTTGATGCCCATACGTCGCAGCGTGATTTGTGCTCCCTCACCGCAATCTATCATGAATGATTTGTCGCAGAGTTCCAGTACCTGCGATGCCGGTGCGTTCTGCCATGTGGGCAGAGCGCTACCGCTACCTAATATCGTTATTTTACCGGTCATCTTCTTTTCTGGACTTACAATGCGCTTAGTTTGGTTAATACCTTATCGCCCAGGGTGGACTTCACATCGATGTGCTCCAGTACGGCTTTGACGAACGAGTTGTTGTTAAAGCTTCCTCGTACTTCCTCAAAGTCTGCTTTCTGCTGGCTCTTGTCACCATCTACACCGAATCCGGTTTGCGAATTCAGGTCAAACTCCTTGCGTGCATCGTTGTAAACCATGCGATCGAGTTGCACTACCGAATATTTCCATTGACGTACGGTGTCTCTAATCTGCTCGGCGGTGACGTAGTCCACACTGCAGCTCCACTCGCGCTCCAGCTTCTCCAATGCCCAAGTCCACTCATACTCGTAGTAGTTCTCATGGATGGCGCGCAGAGCCTCGGCTATGCTATCCAGGGTGTGCTTGCCATCTTGTATCTCGTTGAGCAACACTGATATCTCTTGTCGTGGTGCAATCAGTCCTGCCAGATCTACCCATTCTCCTAATCCCTTTTCGCTCTTCGGACGCAACACTTCGCGCAGCTCGTCCAATGTATGAAACTCTGCATTCCCAATGCGTGATATGAGCGAGTTACCCAGGAACTTGGTGATACCGATGGTGTAGAGTTCGCGTCCGTGCTTCACAGAGGTATTGCGTATTTTGCAATTGTGATAGCCATATACCTCGGTATTGGCACCGCCAATCTCTACTATCTCGTCCAGCACTTCGCGTCCGCGCCACATCTTCTGCACGGTGTACGGGGAGAGCAGGTTGAAATTGATTTGATCCAGTTTATTCGGGTCTTTTCGGTTGTCTCGCTTAGGCCATTTCTGTGCATCGCGAATGGTACCTACAGTACGCAGGTTCGCACCCGGAACGAGGAACGACTCAGACTGATTCTCTATCAGATAGGAGAATGGCAGCTCGCTGGTATCAGCGTGGTGGGTATGACGACCCATCACCAGGCTGAAGGCTCCAATCTTGCTGGGCCACAGCAGGTAACTGTCGCTGGTCGTCTTGGCACCGCGTTCCGCTATACCCTGATGGATTGGACCTAGCTTGTACATATGATTACTCTGGTTGCTACCCGAACCTGCATTGAGGAACGAGAACATACCAGCAATCAGCAATGTCGATTTATGGTGTGTCACTGTGTATGGTCCTGCAAATATAGCTGCTGCTTCACCATGCATACCTTGACAGTTGCTGAAGAATAGACTCTCTCCGGCGGAGTAGTGCTTGTCAAAGATACAGCCTTGACCTACAAAGCATTTATCCACCAATGTTGAGTCGCCAATCTCTACGCCCGAGCAGATGATGAAGTCTTTGCACTTCACACCCGAACCCAATTTGACGGGGGCATATTGGTTGGAGTTGACCGAGCCGTTCTCTAATCGACTGGTGCCGGCAATCACGGCATTGTCGCCAATGCGTACATTCTGGATGCTGCCGACATTCAGTATCACTACGTTGTCTCCGATGTAGCCTACTTCGCTGGCTTGTTGCTCAGCATAGTCGGCTATCATTTTGTTCAACGTCTGAATCAGAATCGGACGATGGCGATAGAGTGTCAGTATGTATGCCAAACTGGCGCTCAGGTTGTCAAAGATAGGTATATCGCGTCCGCCGCCCTCGTTCATTACGCTAATCTCTGTGCCGTTACCGAAGGTGGTGCGTCCATCTACCAGGATGGAGTTTACGTTTGCGATGCGCGTGTTGGCACCTATCTGGTAGTTGGCAATGTAGTTGTGTACATTGTAGATATGGCAGTTATCGCCTACTGATACGTTATGCAGCGTAGTGCGCGTGATACCACTATGTATCTTGATACCACCTGGCAGTGTGTACTCTTTCTCAAAGACTCCCAGACGTATTTTGCCGGAGAAGCGAGTGTCGTGTACATGCTCTGTGGTGAACTCAGGGCTAACTTCTATTAGTCCCCAATCCTCGGCTACACAACCTTGACGTTGTAGTATCTCTATTTCCTCTTTTTTTAATGCTCTGTAGTTCATCTTTAGAATAGGCTTTGCTGGGTGTTATCTATCTTGTTTTTCTTAACTTGTTTTTTTTGCTGGGGCTTTGCAAATTTGTCGGTGAGATCTTTCAACTGTTGGTCTGTAGTGGGTATTACAGATTGCTTTTTCTCCGCTTTGCGTTGTCCTTTCACTTCATCCATTACCTGTTTGCATATGCGCTTGGTATAGAGCGGAAAGTCCCCTTGCATAAACCAACTATAGTAACCACCATCCTCACGGAATACTTCTTCCAATGTGCGTCCCTTGTTCTTACCGAAGTTGAACGTGGGTTTGCCTGCTCCGTCTATTCCTAATTTGCCTGCCAGATCTGCCCACGGCTGTTGGGTCGTGTATTCCGATAGCGCAGCCACATCGTGTGGTACGTCGTGGTGCTGCTCCAACTGCGCCATCAGCACCTCCAGGGTAGCTTCGGTGTCGGCATTCGCACCATGCGCACCCTCCAGTTCCTTACCGCAGTAGTGCATGTATGCGGCAGTAAGGTTGCGTGGGGTATGCTTCTGGAATATCACGAATACATCCACAAAGCGGCAATGATCCTTCAGATCGTAATCTACTCCGGCGCGCAGCAATTCCTCTTGCAGCATAGGTACATCAAAGTGGTTGCTGTTGTACCCTGCCAGATCGCAATCTTGGATGTAATCGAGCACAGAGGGAATCAGTTGGCTGAAGGTAGGGCGGTCGCGTACATCGTCATCGTAAATATGGTGTACATTGCTGGCTTCCTTAGGGATATGCATCTCTGGATTGACACGATAGGTGAGGCTCTCCTTATGTTGGTCAGGGAAGAGCTTCACCATCGATATCTCCACAATGCGGTCTGTACATACATTTACGCCTGTGGTCTCCAGGTCAAAGAATACCAGTGGTCTGGTTAGTTGTAGTTTCATCTTAGTCGTTCAGTAGCATTGGCATCAGCAGCATCAGCAGATCCTGATTATCCTCATTCTCCATTGGCAGTATGAGTCCTGCGCGAGCTGGGTCTGCCAGCTCCAGGAGTACCTCAGTCGAGGAAATCTGGTTGAGAATCTCAATGAGGAATGGCGCTTTAAAACCAATGGCCATTGGCATGCCGGTGTATGAGCAGCTGATGGTCTCCTCTGCGCTGGTGGAGAAGTCGATGTCCTGTGCCGAAATTTTGATAGCGTTCTCGCTAAGAGCCAACTTGAGCAGCGAGGTACCGGTGTTGGCAAATACGGCTACGCGCTTGCAGGCGTTGACGATAGTTTGCTTATCTACTACCACGCGGTTCTGGTTGTTTTGTGGAATGACTGCATTGTAGTTTGGGAAGCGACCCTCAATCTGACGGCATACTACCAGTGTCTGTCCGAACTCAAACTTAGCATTCTTCTGACCGAATGTTACTTGTACCTCACCCTCCTCTTTTGCCAGCACGTTCTTCAGAATGTTAGCAGGCTTCTTAGGCAGAATGAAACTTACCGGATTGCCGTTCTTTACGTTCATGTTGGTATAGCGAACCAGACGATGTGCATCGGTTGCTACCAGAGTAATCTTGTCTTCTGTCAGGTCGAAGAATATACCATTCATTACAGGACGCAGTTCGTCGTCTGCGGTGCAGAACAGAGTCTTGTTGATAGCATCCAACAGCTCGTTACCTGCAATGGCAAAGGTGTTGTTCTGCTCGCTCTCGATAGGCATCTCGGGATATTCGTTACCATTGGCGCCTACAAAGGAGTATGTACCATTGGCGCTGGTGATATTGAGACCGAAATTCTGGTCATCGATGGCGAAGGTAAGAGGCTGCTCAGGGAATTCTTTCAGGGTGTCCAATAGCAGTTTGGCGCCAAAGGCTACTTTACCCTGACCTTCTGCAGATTCTACGGTAAGGCTGGTACGAATGGTGGTCTCGCCATCCGATGCGGTGAGGGTCAGATTCTCGCCCTCAAGCTGAAAGAGGACATCCTCAAGGATTTGCAAACTGTTCTTCGGAGCGATTACGCGGCTTACGGCCTGCAGTTGCTGAAATAGTTTTGTGCTGGATACATTAAATTTCATGATTGTATAGTTATTTCGTTAAACTTCTTTTTTATTCCATATTGATCCGTTTGTGCCTATGGAAAATCGCTGCAAATTTACTGTTTTTTTTTGACATACGCAAGCGCGCGCGCAAAATTATTCCATATTTTTTATATTTGGCACTTTTTGTTGCCCATTATTGTCTGCGAGAACCGGACGTGCTGGATGTTGTGGTCGTGTTTCTGCCCGTACTGGTCTGCTCTCCGCGCGTGACGGTAGTGGTCTCACCGGTCGTTGTTACGCGGGTTACTGAGGTGCGTGCCTGACCATTGGTTTGTACGCGACTGTTGACCGTTGTCGATGGCAGACGTGCACTGCTACCGGATAGCGAGGTGCTTGTGCCACTTGTGCCTACTGGTCGAGTCGTAGTATTGGTTGCTGTACTTGTACTAGTCGTTGGACGAGTGGATGTGTTGGTGCTTGCCCCCGTTGTCGGACGAACAGATGTACTGGTTGATGTCGTTGTACTGGTGCTCGAACTGCTGCTGGTGTTGGTCAATTGACGAGCATTGCTTATGCCTGTGTTGCGTGCCGAGAACGACTGCGTCGGATAGGCTACTGCGTAGTCGTTGCGCGATGTGCTTTGACCGATGGTGTTGTAGTTGCTGTAGTGTGCACTGGTACCATATTGCACCTCGCGGCAGTAACTGTGATTGGAGATATAGGTGGTCACGTATGCCTCATAGTGACTGATATACACCGGTTCGGGATGAGTGTAGTAGCTGGGATAATTATTCCAGTAGTAGGGCGAACTCCAGCAACTGTAGTTATGTGCCGTCATGTAGCTGTACATAGGTGGTGTGCTGCGGAATACCGGATTGATATAGTAGTTCTGTCCGTAGATGTATGGGTCACCTATGATTTGCACATATCTGCTGCCCATATTGGTCTCTACCACGATAGTGGCTACGTTCTGGTACGTGTTCATACCCAGTACGGCCTGAACATACAGCACGTGTGTCCATCCTTGCATGGTCTCCATCACGCGCAGATAATCTACCCATCCGTCTCTATTGAGATCCAGGTTGCTGACCATGTAGCGTTGAGAGTAGTTGATGAGTTGCTCAAACTCGCGTACCGAGCGCGACTCCGCAAAGGCGGCTGCTACAGCGCGAAGATCCAGACAGCGATAGTAGTCTGGTTCGTTGACAACGATTACCTGCGTCTGTACCGGCTTGGTTGCTGGCTTATGTACTGTGGTTACGACAACGGTAGGCTCTTGTGGTCTGGGAGTCGAAGCCGATGCAATAGATTCGATAAGGGTGAAGCAGCTCTGTAGGCTGCATGTTACTGCCAATAGGACAATTGGAATGAGTTTCTTCATATCTTTTCTTTATTTGATGATTCGCAATAAGTTGGTTCCATCGGGTAAGATAGGTTCTGTCAGCGTAGTTGCCCATGCTGCTCGATGTTGTGTGTCGGCAGCAGTCTTGCTCTCGCCAACGCGAGTGCCATATTCGTAGGTTCGCTCAGCGCCTCGTCCTGTCAGTCCGTCGCTCCATCCTTCAGGCTCTATCAACGGACGACCATCCGGCGTACAATCTACCTGTGTATTGATAAAGATGGTCTCGCTCGATGCTGCCCACGGACGACCAAAATAGCCCGGTTGTGCACACACACTATCGGCCATTTCTACCAATGGTATAGCGCTCGTGACGTGGCAATTGTAGAATATGTATCCGCGCTCTCCGGCTCGTGTGGCGGAGGCTGTCAGGTAGGCGATATCGTGCTTGTGTGGGGTTACCAGCATTGCCAGACGTGTATTGGTACATATGAGGTTCATTCCACCGAAGATATAATCTACACTACCCATTAGGCATCCTCCTTCTACTCGTACACGCACGCCTTGGTCGCCATAGAACGCATCCTGTCGAGATATGACTCTGCAATTACGCATCAGATGCTCGTCTTGTGCATCGGCTGTGCTACTGGGGGTTTCCCAAGGCATGCGTTCACCCGTCAATCCGTTGCCCAGATTCTGCAGAGTCTCTTTTTTTACGGGTAGAGCAAAGGCGATTGCGGCAGCGCGCTCTTTGTGTTCGCGCGCCTGCACATCTGTACTGCCGTATTCAGTTGGACGAGGACGCTTGTTGCCAATCGGTACCACTACATCGGTCAGTTCCTTGCGCGACACGTATTGGTTAAAGGAGTTCTCGAAGATGATATCCTCCGCTACGAATCGACGTCCTGTCACTAAAGTCACCGCATTCCAATAGGTGCTCAGACTACCACCTTTGTTCTTGTTGGAAGCCATCTTGTGACGCTTGTTGGCACGCAGGGTACGAGGGTCGTACACATTCTGCTTGTTCATTGAGTAGTAGTTGTAGCCGTGACCATAGTAGCCGGTGATGCGTACTGCCTCCGAGTGGATATCTACGCCCTTGTTCATAATCTCAATAGAAGGGGTGCTGGATGCGTTCTTCAGCGTTATTTCATCCATGTCGATGCGTAGCATCTCCTCGTAGTTGCCAGGCGCAATCATGATTACCACGCGTTGTCCTGTCTGTCTGTTCTTCATCCTTCTTACGTCGTTGAGGGCAGCGTTAATGGACGTGTATGCGCCCTTCTCGTTGTGACTCACCCAAAGTGTGTCCTTGTAGGCAATCGGCTTCAGATGAGCACACGAGTCTGGAAACTCGCTGCGGTACTTGGCACGCTCTACATGGGTGCGAAGGGGATGACGAGCCTCTTTGGCTAGTGCACGCAGTTCCTGCTTGCTCAGCGTCTTCTGTAGCGGATAACGTATGATGCGAGCTACTACCATTTTCTCGTTAACGCCCGAGATGCGATAGAGTCCGTCCTTCGGGCACACAAAGCGATGATGCTCCGCACGACCACCTTTGTACTCGCAGGTGGTGCAATAGCTACTGTCGCTCAGATAGAATCGATATTGTTCTGGCGCTCCGTTGCTTGCCAGTACGTACTCGATGGTGTCACCTATACTGAAGGCTTGCTCGATATAGATAGCGGGATCCGAATTCGAGTTGGCATAGATCATTCCTCGATAGACCACACCGGCTGAGTCTCGCAGACTCTTCTCGTCGGTATGTGTGAGTGCCATATTGATGGTGCGCAACCGATGGTTGTGTGCGCGATGGCAATAGTAGGTCATGTTTACCGAGTCGCTGGCGGTGAAGTCCAGCAGATTGGCGGATAGCGAACCGGGCGCCACACCTGCAAACCACGAGTTGATCTCATCTACGGATAACATGTTTTGAGCACCTGCTACTGTGTCTGCTCCGAAGTCCCAAACCTGCGGGCGCACGCTCTCAGCAGACGCAACAAGGCTGCCCGTTAAGAGCAACCCTGTTAATATCGATAGAATTTTTCTCATATCTTACATTCGATTGGGTACCTCAATACCCAGTAGTCCCATTGCATTTTTGATTACTTGTGCTACGGCGTGTGACAGCTGGATGCGTAGCGCTCTCACAATCTCTTTCTCTTCGTTCAGAATCGAATAATCGTGGTAGAACGAGTTGAATTCGCATGCCAATGCGTAGGCGTAGTTGGCAATCACAGCCGGACTGAATTCCTCACCTGCCTGACGTACTACCGATGGATAGTCGCAAAGGCGTTGGATGAGTCCCAACTCTTTGTCGTTTAGCAACAGGTTCTCTCCCTTTGCAAGGGAGTCGGAGAGGGCTCCGGCCTTGCGCAGCACGCTCTGAATGCGGGCATAGGTGTATTGGATGAATGGACCCGTATTGCCGTTAAAGTCAATCGACTCTGCCGGATTGAACAGCATGTTCTTACGAGGGTCAACCTTCAGAATGAAATACTTCAGCGCACCCAATCCTACGATGCGAGCTATCTCGTTGGCTTCCGCCTCGGTGATGTCGGGCAGCGTGTTAACTTTGTCTTTGCTGATCTCGCGAGCGTCGCTGATCATGGCTGCCATCAGGTCATCGGCATCTACTACCGTTCCCTCACGGCTCTTCATCTTGCCGTTAGGCAGCTCCACCATACCGTAGCTGAAGTGTACCAGTTCCTTGCCAAATGGGAAGCCCAGTCGGTCGAGTAGGATGCTGAGCACCTTGAAGTGATACTCCTGCTCATTGCCTACTACATACACCATTTTGTTGATGGGATAATCCTGGAATCGCAGTTTGGCAGTACCTATGTCTTGCGTCATATAGACCGATGTGCCGTCTTTGCGCAGTAGCAGTTTCTCATCCAGTCCATCCTTTGTCAGGTCTGCCCACACCGAACCGTCCTCGCGGCGGTAGAATTGTCCGGCTGCCAAACCTTTCTCTACCTCGCTCTTGCCTTCCAGGTAGGTGTTGGATTCGTAGTAAATCTTATCGAAACTAACGCCCATCTTCTGGTAGGTCTCGTCAAAGCCGGCATATACCCATTCGTTCATCATCTGCCACAGTCCGCGAATCTCTGGGTCGCCTTGCTCCCATTTCAGTAGCATAGCCTGTGCCTCCTTCATCAGCGGAGCTTCTGCTTTGGCGGTATCTTCATCCATGCCCTGTGCCATCAGCTCTTTGATTTGAACCTTGTATTCCTTATCAAAGCGCACATAGTAGTCGCCAATCAGGTGATCGCCCTTCTTACCGCTGCTGGCCGGAGTCTCACCATTGCCGAAGAGTTTCCATGCCAACATACTCTTGCAGATATGGATACCGCGGTCATTCACGATGTTCGTCTTCACTACATCCCATCCGCAAGCCTCTTGAATCTTCGCAATCGAGTAGCCCAGCAGATTATTGCGCACGTGACCCAGGTGAAGGGGTTTGTTCGTGTTTGGACTCGAGTATTCTACCATCATCAGTTGGTTACGCTTATCCAACTGACCATACTGCGGATTGGTGCTGATCTTCTGTAGCTGCTCCAACCAGAAGTTGTCCGCGATGCTCAGGTTCAGAAATCCCTGTACCGCATTGTATTTGCACACCAGTCCTTCGCTGTTGCTCAGTAACCACTTGCCTATCTCGCCTGCTACCTGAGCAGGAGCTTTTCTCGCTGCCTTTACAAATGGGAATACTACTACGGTGATGTTGCCTTCAAACTCTGCGCGGGTCTTCTGCAGTTGTACCATTTTGTCCTCCACTGCAATCCCGTATAGTGCTTGTGCGCACTCTTTTACTTTCTCTACCAGTATTGCTTCTAATACCATGATTCTTATGTTGATCTTATGTTAATCCCTTTGGGGTGAATGCTTCGTTTATCCTATTTTTGCACACTTGTTTTTGAGCCACTCCGCCTCCTCGGTGTTCAGTAGTCCGCTCACTTCGCGATATACCTTCTCGTGGTAGTTGTTGATCCATGCTATCTCGTCCTCGGTCAGCAGGCTCATGTCAATGAGGGTGGTATCGTATGGAAAGAGGGTCAATGTCTCCCATTGTAGCCACTCGTCCTCGGTTGTGGTGGTTGCGGTCTTCGCTACAGGTTCTACGGCTACCAGGTTCTCAATGCGGATTCCCCATTCGTTGGTGCGGTAGATACCCGGCTCGTCCGAGCATATCTGACCTGGCTCCAGTATGGTTGGGTTCATGTCGGTTCTCACGTTCTGTGGCCCCTCGTGGCAACCCAGGAAGTGTCCTACGCCGTGACCCGTTCCGTGACCATACGTGATACCTGCTGCCCACATATACTGCTTGGCGAGGGCGTCCAGTTGGTTACCGCGTGTGCCGCGAGGCCAACGTATCTTACCCAATGCGATATGTCCTTTCAGTACGTAGGTGTAGTCGCGCTTGGCTTGTGCAGGGATATCTCCGCCCAACCACATCGTACGGGTGATGTCCGTGGTACCGTCCAGGTATTGTCCTCCGCTGTCCAATAGCAGCATTCCTTCCGGATATACGGTGGCTGCCGTCTCGGGTGTGGCAGCATAGTGTACGATGGCACCATTGCCCTTGTAGCCGGCTATCGTGCCGAAACTCTCCTCTACAAAGTGCTCACCCATCATGCGATAGCTGTGTAGTTTCTCCATCAGATCCCACTCTGTCAGTTTCTCTGCTGGATTTTGGCACCACTGCTCCAGCCACATCAGGAAGCGAGTCAGCGCCACGGCATCCTGTCGCATAGCTTTGCGTACGCCGGCCAGTTCCACTTCGTTCTTATGGCTCTTGGCAACCAGGATAGGGGATTGCGCTAACTTTTTCTGACATGCAATAGCCTCATAGAGTGCCTCGTTCACTTTCGCACCATCCAGCAGCACGATACCTTGCAGACTGCCCAAATACTCAAATACCTCCTTGTAATCGCGTACCTCAATGCTCTGCTCGCTTAAATAGGCTGCGGCTGCGCTATCCACTTTCTCCTTGCCTACAAAGAGTGTCACCTTGTCTTCCTCCAACACCACATAACTGATCACAACCGGATTGTATTCTACGTCGTAGCCGCGGATGTTCAGCAGCCATGCTATCTCGTCCAATGCCGAGATGACCATCGCGTTGGCATGTTTATCGTTCATCTTCTCGCGAATGCGTGCCAGCTTGCTCGCTACGCTCTCGCCTGCGTACTGCACGCTAAATCCGTATAGAGGTGTCTGTGGAATAGCCGGACGTCTTTCCGTCCAAAGCGGACGAATCAGGTCGATGCTCTTTAGCTCTATGCCTGCCTCAGCAAACTCGTCTTGCATGGCTTTGTATTCGTTCACGCTCCACATCTCAGGATTCACACCTACTACTCGCTTGCCTTCGCCTGTTACCTGTGCTCTGTTTTCTATTAACTGTTCTATGATCCATTCGTTGATGCTGGGACAATCGATATCCGAGGCGCGCATCAGGTCAATGCCAGTGTTCTGTAACTCAATGCCGGCCTGCAGGTAGTAGCGTGAGTCGGTAAAGAGTTTGGCTTGCTCGCCTGTTACAACGATGGTACCGGCTTCGCCCTTGAATCCGCTCAGCCATGTTACTTCTGTCCAATGGGCAGCCATGTACTCGCTGGCATGTGGATCGGTTCCTGGTACAATGTATGCAGAGAGGTTATTCTCGCTCATCAGCGCGCGTAGCGCCATTATCTCTTTTCGTATGGTCATTTGTATTTGTGTTGTCGTAATCCCTTTTTATTTATGGGTGCAAAGATACTACATTTTTTTTACATATGCAAATAATTCACGAAAAAAATATGTTCTGTCTTCTTTTTTTCTCCTTGATACTTGCATATGTCAAAAAAAAGCAGTACCTTTGTGGCCTAATTTGTAAACAAGGTAATTCGGCACGTATAGGATGGCATCTGATCAACTCATATTTCGCTCGTTCGGCAGTGGTAGTAGTGGTAATTGCTACTACCTTGGCACGCATGAGCGTGGCTTGCTCATTGATGCCGGTGTGTCGGCTCGTACTATCCAGCGCGGCCTTCGTGAGATGGGCTTGGACTTCCACAACGTGATGGCGGTGCTCGTCACGCACGACCATGCCGATCATATCCGCTCTGTGGGAACTCTTGGCGAACGCGTCCATATCCCTATCTATGCCACACGTGCTATCCACGAGGGTATTGACCGCAACTACGGTGTGCGAGAAAAGTTGCGCACATCCCGTCGCTACTTTGAGAAAGAGGAGGAATGGACATTAGGTGCCTTCACCATCAATACCATTACGGTTAGCCACGATGCTACCGAGTGCCTTAGTTACATCATTGATTGTCAGGGACAACGATTCATGATTGTGACCGACTGCGGCACGCCTAATCCTATGCTGGAGGAGTATATCGCTACGTCCAACCATCTGGTGATAGAGGCGAACCATGATGAGCAACTGCTGCTCAATGGACCATATCCTACCTACCTCAAGGAGCGAATCCTCTCTCCTAAGGGGCACCAGAGCAATCATACCTGTGGCGAATTGCTGATCCGTAATTACCACCCTGGTATGCGCAATATATGGCTTTGCCACCTTAGTCGTGAGAACAACGACCCCGAAGTGGCTCGGGAGACCATCGCCGACTACCTGCGTGAGATTGGTATCGAGCCAGGGCAGGATGTCTTCCTCAAACCTCTGGAGCGAACTGCCCCCAGCCCCGTTTACGAGTTGACTGATCATATCGTTACCGAGTACTGACAACGAATTTAATGAACACTGCGTACTATGGAAAAGGAGAGACTGGTAATCATACCTACCTACAATGAGCGAGAGAATATCGAGGCAATCATTATGGCAGTCATGCAACTTCCATTGGATTTTCATGTGTTGGTCATTGATGATGGTTCGCCGGATGGTACTGCTGAGATTGTAAAGCGACTCATGCGTACCACTTGTGTGGATAGAGTCTTTCTCGTGGAGCGCTCCGGAAAGTTAGGTCTCGGTACGGCCTATATCACAGGCTTCAAGTGGGCTATTGAGCATAAGTATGATTTTATCTTCGAGATGGATGCCGACTTTAGTCATAACCCCAAAGACCTCATGAAACTCTACGATGCCTGTGCCAACGAGGGCGCGGATGTGGCTATCGGTAGTCGCTATGTTAGCGGCGTCAATGTGGTCAATTGGCCGATGGGACGTGTGCTCATGAGTTATTTCGCCAGCAAGTATGTTCGCTTTGTCTTGGGCGTCAATATCCATGATACTACTGCCGGTTTCAAGTGCTATACGCGTCGAGTGCTCGAGACTATCGAACTCGATAAAATTCGCTTCAAGGGATATGCCTTCCAGATTGAGATGAAGTTTACGGCTTATAAGTGTGGCTTTCGTATTGTGGAGGTGCCTATCATCTTTGTGAATCGCGTTCTGGGTACCAGCAAGATGTCCGGTGGTATCTTCTCCGAGGCGCTCTGGGGCGTGGTGCAACTCAAGATCAGTTCTTGGTTCCGCAAGTATCCTCAGCTTGTCCAATAATATAGGTTCGTTTTTTTTAGGTATGAAATCGTATATATCTCGTATTAGTCTTTGCTGCTCGCTGGTTTTGTGGGTAGTGGTGGCATGCGTATCGTGTACGGCTTGCCATCGTTGCAACTCTACGTGTGAGGAGGAGCCAATCGAGTGCCAGCCGCAACCTGTTCGATATGAATATGGCTTGCCGATTGATTCGTTTCGTGTAGATACAGGTTATGTCCGTGATGGACAGACCTTGGGTGGTATCCTTAACCAGTTGGGTGCCACACGTCAGCAGCAAGCGCAAATTGCGGTCTTGCCGCGTTCTGAGTTCGATGTACGCCAGTTGCGTGCAGGCAAACAGTATCTCGGACTGTATCAACATGATTCGCTGGGTGTTGAGCATCTCGTCTACTTCATCTATGTGCAGAATATCCGTCAGGCTACTATCCTCCATATGACCGACTCAATCCACGTCGAGCGCCTGGAGAAGCCAGTACGTCTGGAGACGCGTCGCGCCGAGGTCGTCATCGAGTCCAGCCTTTGGAATGCCATGGCAGGCAACGGACTGCCTACTGAGTTGGCGTTGGAACTCAGCGAGATTTACGCCTGGACAATCGACTTCTTTGGTCTCCAAAAGGGCGACTCTATTCGTGTTCTCTACGATGAGGTATACGTTGATACCGTGCGTACAGGCATTGGTCGTATCTATGCTAGCCAGTTCTATCATGCGCGCAAGTGGCAGGAGGCTTATTACTTCGAGAATACCGACCTGCACTCCTATTTCGATGAGGATGGCAAGAGCTTACGCAAGGCGTTCCTCAAGGCGCCACTCAACTACAAACGTATATCCTCGCATTTCACCCATGCGCGAAAGCATCCTATTTTTGGCACTGTGCGCCCGCATACGGGTGTGGACTATGCCGCTCCTGCTGGCACACCGGTCGTATCCATTGGTGATGGCGTAGTCATCGAGAAGGGATATAAGGGCGGTGGCGGTCATACCGTCAAGATTCGCCATAATTCTACCTACACTACTGCCTATCTGCATCTTAGCAAATATGGTGCCGGTGTGGAGGTGGGCAAACATGTCAACCAGGGACAAGTCATTGGTTATGTGGGCTCTACTGGCAATTCTACCGGTCCGCACCTGGACTTCCGTATTTGGAAAGGTGGTACACCTATTGATCCGCTCAAGATGGTCTCACCTCCGGTGGAGCCTGTGCCGGATAAGTACCGTCCGCAGTATGATAGCGTAGTGGCTGATTACCGCCAGCGTTTGTTAGACTAATCTACCCACGTGCTATGTTCCGACGTTGGTCTGATTATACTTTTCTATTGCTCTTTCTCGTTTATCTCATGATGGCGGGGGGAGCATTGGTTTATTTTTCCAAGGCAGACTTGCACTTGTTTCTCTGCAGCCATCACTCGCCTGCGGCAGATACGTTCTTTCGCTACTATACACAGGTTGGCGAGTGGGTACCATATCTGGTCTGCGTAGGTCTGCTCTTCTATCGCTTGGGTTGGTCGGCTTTTGTGCTGACAGGTACGATTCTGTCTGGACTTACTACGCAGATTCTCAAGCATATAGTCAATGCACCGCGTCCGTTCACATGGTTTGCTGCCAATTATCCGGATGTGACCTTGCCGCTCGTTGACGGCGTGCATATGAGCCGCTTCTATAGTTTTCCATCTGGGCATACTACGTCTTTCTTTGCTCTGTTTTTTGCGCTTTCTATCATGCTCATGACCGACACATTGGCGACAGACTCCACCACTCGTATGCGCAAAAAAGACGAGTTGAACTCTCTCGCTCAACTCGTCTTCTTTTCTCTGGCGCTCCTCGGTGGCTATAGTCGCATCTACCTCAGTCAGCACTTCGCTTTCGATGTTTTTGCCGGCTCTCTGGTAGGCATGATCATCACCTTCTTGCTTGCGTTGCTCCTGCCTCGCTTGCAGCAGATGCGCTGGTGGTATCTTACTGTTCCCAATCTGCGCAACGGCAGTTCCGAACCACCTCAGGCATCTTAAATAGTACCGTCAACTTCAGTCCAATACCGATCTGTTGCAACACGGATTTGTCGTGTACGTATTGTCTCCATTGAGTGGGTATCTCGGTGGAGTTGTATAGCATCTCCGTGGTGTTGCCTATGTAGTTGCTGCTGTTGTAGGCTAACTTGGCTGCGGATTGCAGGTTGGGTGTATAATCGACGTATAGTCCCAATTTGCAAATCGCCTTTTTGTAGTGTGCATAGTGGGTCACATCTACACCTATCTCACCCGTCACAGCACCCAGAAAGCGCATTGTAGTGTTCTTTACGGTCTCGTTGTTGGCGATATTACTTACCAGATAGTGCTCGGGCATATCGTGTAGCAGCGAGTTGTAGAACGGGTATTGGGCTTGTATGGTGTACTCGCTGGTGATGTGGGTCTGGTTCCATACTTTTACGCGCAGTTTGGCACCGGCCATAAAGTATATACCGCCCCATTGACCACCCATCAGTATTGGAGCCGAGAATGCTACCTCGGTTGTCTTCGTACGATTTGGATTGAAGTCAAAATATAGGTCGCACTTGTCACCATCGGTATCGAATATCTGCTCCCATATTTGCCGCTTAAGGGGGATATTCACCTGATTGTAGTTCATGTTTCCACCCACGCCTATCATGAATAGAAAGTGCCTGTGTCGCAGTTGATAGACAAAGTCTATATCGCCATTTACGCCATTCAGTCTTGGACTTTGTTTCCCTGCTTCCGGATTTAGCGTGTAGTCTGCACCTGCCGTGAAACCGATATAGTGGTTATCACGGGCATAGGTGCATACGCTGATGACGCATAGTAGTATTGGTAGTATCTTTTTCATAATATGTGTCGTCGATTAGTGGATGAGTACGCGGAATGATTGATCCAAACTCTCCGAGTGGAAGCGCACAAAGTACATGCCATCTTGTGCCGGCAGCGTCAGCTGCTGCGACTCTCCGGCTTGCGTAGTGCCTTGACCGGATACCAATCCTTGTGAGTTGTAGATGATGTAACTGCCATCGCAGGTGGCGGTCAATGTCACATGTGGATTGGCGATAGAAGCAATACTGCTGCTAATCTCTACTTTCTCTGGTGCGCTCAGCGGAGCTGCCGCTCCTTGTACGCCTTGTGCGCAGGACATGATGCTTACGCCATCGCTGGCGCGGGTCAGCAGTACCTGATACTCGTCATCGGCAAAGGCGTCCTTCTGATAGTACAGATCGCTGGTTTCACCGCTGATAGGCAGTCCGTTCTTGTACCATTGGATAGCGGAGAATTGATAACCTCCGTTATAACCTTCGTTCAGTACGCCCAGCACGTTATCCCACTTCTGACGGATAATCCATGATGGGTATTGTATCGTGAATGGGATAGGGAAGAGCTTGGCAATGTTGCATTGGTTGCTCTCTATCGTCACGGTGGCTACATAGTTGTTTGGCATTGCATACGACTCGTGCGACGATGCCGGCAGCGGCACGTAGATGGTATTGTCTTGTAGCAGAGCATGCTCTATCTCCTTAAATCCGGTCGCCAATGCCAGCGAGTCAAAGCGCAAGGTGTAGTAGGTCTCCACATCTGTCTCTGGATATACGGATATGTAGAATCCGTCCTCGTCGGCACAAACAGGTGCTACCGCCTCTGCATTCTCCGGCAGATTCAGCACGGTCAACTCCAGTTCGATGATACTGTCGCAACCCATTGCATTCTCGTATAGCACGCTGTAGTTACCGCTCTCTCTCAGGTACTGTCCTTCCCAGTAATACTGCTCTTTGCTGCATATATACTCAGTCTGCTGTACGCGGATTGGTTCCAGTACTTTTAGGGTCAGTTCGATGATACTGTCGCAACCATAAATGGTGGATAGTGTATCATGATATACACCCGATTCCTTCAGTATTTGACTGCCCAATACATACGCTCCGCCTGCGCAAACCTCAGCGCTGATAGGTGTCAGATGCGATGGTGCTGCCACTACTGTCAGTTTATATATCGAGTCGCAACCATGTACGCTTGTGTAGTTGTCATAGTATTCGCCCTCATGGTCAATTGTCTGTCCACGCCATTTGTGTGCTGCTCCCTCGCAGCGATGCAGCGTCTCCTCAAATAGATAATTCTTCGCACTCTTTAGATATAGGGTTGCTTCGCTCTCACAAATACCGATACCAGCATCTACGTGGCTGGTGTAGGTACCGGGCTCACTTAGGGTTTGACCATGCCAGGTCATACTACTGCCTTCGCATAGATAGAGTGTCTCTTGGATCTTGTCTATGGTCAGAACCACCTTCGTCTCAACTGATAATTGCTCCTCTTGACCGGTTATCTCGTTGATGTACTTCACCGTCAGCGATACAATGTATTCACCAGCCTTGGTATAGGTGTGTTGTACAGTCTTTTGATCGGTGTATGTCGTGCCGTCGCCCATGTCCCAATCTGCGGTCAGATAGTCGTGTGAAACCTCTGGCTCAAAGGTGATTGGATCCAACGAGTGGCATAGTGTTGTACCACCGGTGGATAGGTTGCTTGCCTCACCATTTACCTTAATCTTCGCCGTCAGGTTAAAGGTGTTCATTCCCAATACATAGCCGTATGATTCATATTCAGCCAGTCCATATACGTGTGCCATAAATCCTTCTGTTGAGTTACTGAGTGTATGGGCTTTTGTTGTGCTGATTTTGTCAATGATGGCATATGAATAATCGGGGTTAGAAGGCACTTTGATAAACTTGTTAGAGATGTTTTCTCCGTCCAGCATCATATTTGCTACGCCATTGGTGGGCACGATGATATTGGCATAGTGTGTCATGCTGGATTGCACTGTGGGGAAGGTGCGGAAGATTGCATCGTGGATACGTTGCTCAATAGGGCAAATCATGATGGATGATGGATCCCCAATGCTTCTATTATTCTCTCCTCCTTCGATGTATAGGAAGCAGCAGCATGGACCGCTTGTGGTGATGTAACTGGCTTTCTTCGTTAACGTATATTCGTAGGTCTTCTTTGCGGACAGGGTGGTTACTTTTGTTCCATCAATGGTAATTGTTGTTTCGCTTTCTAAAGCTGTGATGCGAACTCGGTCGGTTGATTGGTTACCGGATTTGGTTACCACAAAGTTCTGTCCCCAAGTCTCTGTGGGGAGCATCTGTTCATAGATGTGGTCACAGGCATCCACTCCCTTAGGTACTGTAACACATCTGTTACCAGCTAATACGGCTATTTTCTTATTGTTACTCGTAATGATGGTACCGGATAAATCTTCTCCTGCTGAGGAAACTACGTTATAGACTTGTCCTTTTTCTAATTTCTTGGATTTTGTCTGACCACCATTAATTTTATTGTAGGTGTCTTCGCTTGGGGTAATTTGTATCATGGTATTATCCTCAGTAGCGATAATGGCTATCTCTGGGGTAGAACCGGTGTATGTCTGCACTATGTAGTTATATCCCAAAGAGGTGGTTGGGAATACGATACTGGCATCATACGAATACTTCATATAGTTGGATGAGTACAATGTGATAGGTTTGGTCGAGGTTACGATGATACCCTTGTCGTATGTCTTGTCAAATTCCGAAGTGTTACTGAAGCTTGTAAAATCGTATAAGGCTTGCTCTGCAGGTATTGTCTTCTCTGCCATACCATTGGCGCTGATATTGAATGTGGTCTTCCATCCTGTACGTGGGTTTTTTACGGTAACAGTAGTTGCCTCGCGAGCCGATGCAATCAGACTCAATGAAATACCATCATTGTCATAGTTGGTCATAAAACTCACCCAAAACTCTGTACCTTCCGAGGCTGCCGTCTGACCGCCTGCCTGTGGGGCGCGCTGAGGTACAGCTTCTGCTGGTACGGTCAGGAACTGTGGCTCCCACGGAGTCATGTTGCCAGTTATGATACTACGCTCATGATCCACCGAAGTTGGCATGTTTGTTCCGAACTTTATTTCATTGGTCAGTACAAAGTGTTGCTCGTCTGCCAATACGCTTAGGCTGAGAGTGATAGCTGTCATGGCAGCCAGTAGTCGTAATGTCTTCATATTGATGATGTGTTTTTAGTCAATTTAATGATCATTATTTAGTCAAAGTAAAATCCTTCGCAGTTACAAATTGGGATGACTTGTTTCATCTTAAATAGTACCGTCAACTTCAGTCCGACCCCTATTTGAGATAGGATTGAGTGGTCTTGCTCGTAGTGTAGCCACTGGCTCGGAATCTGTTCCGAGCGGTACATCGCCTCCGTGCTGGTGCCGATGTACTCATTGCTAACGAATGGTATCTCACTTGCCTTGTGAAACGATGGCGTGTAATCGACATACACGCCCAGTTTGATAATATCGCGATTGCCCAGATAGTGCCCGATATCTACGCCCACCTCGCCGGTTACTGCACCCAGAAAGCGCATCGTGGTGTTCTTCTCTGTGTTCTTGCTCTCGATATTGCTGATCAGATAGTGCTCAGGCATATCGTGCAGCAGCGAGTTGTAGAATGGGTACTGGGCAGATAGGCTGTACGTACTGCTATTGATGGTCTCGCTCCATACTTTGATGCGCATTTTTACACCGGCCATAAAGTAAATTCCGCCCCATTGCGCACCCATCAGTATCGGAGCGGATACGGCAAATTCGCGTGTCCGAGATATATTCTCATTAAAGTCAAAATACAGATTGCATCGGTCGCCATCTGTATCTGTTATTTGTTCCCAACCTTGCTGAAAATGAGGTACTTGTACATGATTAGCATAAATGTTTCCACCCGCACCCATCAGAAATAGGAAGTGCTTGTGTTGCAGTTGGTACACAAAATTCAGGTCGCCATTCACTCCTCCCAGACCGGGAGCGTTCTTCCTTCCGTCCGGATTAAATACATAATCTACACCGGCTGTGAATCCGATGTAGTTATTGACCAGTTTTACGCGTCTTTGCTGTGCCATGATGCTACTGCTTAGCGTGACCAACAGCATCAGGTAGAGTAGGCGTTTCATAAATTAAATAAATAATGTTTTTTCTTATATATTAGTCTTTCTGTTGAATGGCCTTTCCGTTGCTTACGGCTGAGTCCCAATAGTAGAATCGTGCTCCACGTACGTTGCCGATGATGTCTGTGATCAGTACCGTAAATATCTCATTGTCACTCAGTTCTGGTTTTGCTGCCTTGACGCTGCTATAGCTCAGGTCGCTCAGCAGAGCCTCTGCTATATTGTAGTATGGAGCGTAGAAACTCCATCTCACTTGTGTCTTCAGTTCTACGCTTCTCAGGTCGATGCCGCGCTTTTCGCACTCTGCGATACAGTAGTCAACGACCTTCTTCTCCGACTCCTCGTCTTTGTAGTCCAGAATGGTTGCGTTGCCCAGTACCGCCAGCGGAGAACATTGTCTGCGCACGCCGATGTAGAGCTTTGCTTCGTCCAGGTTGATGCGAATCGTATCAATCTGTGTTGCGTGGGTAATCTCCTTCTCATCGTCCAACTGACTACCGCATTCGATGTAGAGTTTTGCACCCAGAATGTCCATGATTTGCTCGGTGTTCATATCTACATAGGCGGTGTAGATGTAGGTCAGATGTGGTTTCGGATCTGGATCCGGTCCTGGTTCTGGACCATCTTTTTTGTTGCAACTTGCCAATACCACAACTGCCACCAGTAGCAGAAAATAAGTAAACTTCTTCATATCCTATATTTTTATTCGTTAATCCTTATATATTGTTATTCTCTATTCACTATTACTTTCTCCACTCCCTCTGTGGAGAGGTCGGGTGGGGTTCTTCCTTCAACGACGCTACAAAGGTACAAATTTTCGCGCATATTTGCAAAAAAATGTACCTTTTTTATGTTTTTTTTGGTCAAATAGTTACATTTTGCGCAATCTGTTTGTCATAAGTGCATTTAATTGTACGATTATTTTCGCATATATGCAAACAATTTTAGTTTTTTTTACTTTTTTTTATAAAAACGTAGAAAATAGTCCCACATAACCTCCCCACAAGGAGAGGGGAAAGGTAATAGTGAATAGGCAGCAGGTAACAACACGGTAAGGACTCGGTAAGGACTCGATAAGGGTTCGGTAAGGGTTCGGTAAGGACTCGGTAAGGACTCGGTAATGTAGCGACGCAACATAGGTGCAAATAATCGTACCTTTGTGCGAAAATTTCAATTATAAACTAAAAACACTATCATTATGAAGAAATTTTTGATGGCATTTATGTGCCTTGCAGCCGTTGCATTGGTTGGCTGCAGCAACAAGTCTGCAACTAATGTTGATCCAAATAAAGTGGACGACACTGTTGAGAAGTGCTGGGATATCACTGTTAAGATGTCCGCCTATGGTGTAACTGAAACAGAGCACGAGTTCTTCTGGGGTACCGAGCGTGACTGTGTTATCCTTTGCCAAGAGGAAGAGAAGGCTGGTAGCATGGGACCTATTAAGACCACAGCTTCATACAAGGCAACTGGTTATAAGACCGAGGAGGCTTGCCACGAGGCTGATATGAGGGATTAATTTACTCGCTTAACTATTCGATTAAGGTAGGAGACTCGCTCTCCTACTTTTTTTTGTTTTTGCTGCAAAAAGCATTTTTTTTGCATTTTTACGCAGAAATATTTGCGTATATCAAAAAAAAGTAGTAACTTTGCACGATTTTTCGCGTAAACTAGGCTGTAATATGCCTATTTCTTACGTGTATTGTGCTGTGGATTAAGGGGTTAATAGCGCCATATATATGTACGCGCGTACTTATTTATTTTATATTGAAAGAAAATTTAAATTATATACAACAATGTCAAAGATTTGTCAAATTACCGGCAAGAAAGCCATGATGGGGTGCAATGTTTCGCACTCGAAGCGCCACACAAAGCGCAGCTTCGATGTGAACTTGTTCCACAAGAAGTTCTACTGGGTAGAACAGGATTGCTGGATTTCGCTGAACGTGAGTGCAGCGGGTCTGCGTACTATTAACAAAATCGGTCTGGATGCAGCGCTGAAACAGGCAGCTGAGAAGGGCTATCTTTATGAGTAAAGGAGGATTACACTATGGCAAAGAAATCTAAAGAAGCACGCGTACAGGTTATCCTGGAGTGCACTGAGCAGAAGGCCAGCGGTGTGCCGGGAATGTCTCGCTACATTACCACTAAGAACCGCAAAAACACTCCTGATCGTCTTGAGCTGAAAAAATACAACCCATTTTTGAAGCGCTACACTGTTCATAAGGAGATTAAGTAATAACCATTTAACTAAGAAAGGATATAGACTATGGCAAAGAAAGCGGTCGCAACCCTTCAAACAGGTAATGCAGGACGTAACCATACGAAGTGCATCAAGATGGTTAAGAGCCCGAAAACCGGCGCTTACATCTTCCAGGAGGAAATTGTAGAAAACGATAAGGTTGCTGAGTTCTTCAAGTAAAATCATACCATCCGGTAGGTTCATTTAATTGGCAAGACCTATTTTCAGGTACTCTTCTGATAATGCCTACTATGGTGCGGAACTCGCGCAAAACAAAAAATCTGTCTGACAACATCGTTGCCAGACAGATTTTTTATTCCCACCTCTTGTCCTTAGTATTGGTGCTTTGCTGGTGTCAAATGTCACCTCCAGAACGCGCAAGGTTCCTTTCTGATAACTTCGGACATTCGTCAGCCACTCACCCATCAGCTCACCAACACGACGATTATCACCACCAATAAACGCAGTCCACTCGTCACCCGTCACACGACGATCGGCCACTATCACCGGAATACCGGAGCGGTAAGCACGCGTCACAGCCGGTTTGACCTCTTCTGCCTCATTCGGACTGACAATCAGCAAGTCCACCTTCTCCGCGATAAAACTATCTATCTGGACGCACTGTAGAATATTGCTACCGTTCGCAACACGCGTATGAAGAGTCATGCCAGGATTCAGCAGCAGTTCGCGCTCCATTTCCTGATTCATCTTCTCGCGCCAAGCGTCATCCAGACATTGGCTTACCCCCACGCGATACTGAACATCACACTTTTGACATGAGCTCAGGAATAGCATACAAAGAATAGCAATAGACAAAGACGGCTTCATGATACTATGTTATTTTTATGGTGGATTATGATACTATGATTTACCATTTTGTTCTCTATTCTCGAGAATCCGCTGCAAAGGTACAAAAAAATTGCGAATTACGCATATAAATTTGTTTTTTTCGCCATTTACACAAAAGAGAGGACGCCCGGAGGCGTCCTCTCACTATTTCCAGCCGGAATAATCCAGGCCAGTGTTTGATTACCACTGTGTGCCGAGCATGCGCTGGTAGCTCTTGTAGCGCCATTGAGCGTTCTCCTGAGCAGCAGCAAAGAGCTCGGCTGCCTCGGTTGGGAACTGCTTCATCACGCTGGCGAAGCGAACCTCACCCTTCAGGTAATCCTGGAAGAGCTCCCACTTAGGCTCCTTAGAGTCGAGCGAGAATGGGTTCTGACCCTCTGCCTCCAGAGCTGGGTTGTAGCGCCACAGGTGCCAGTAACCGCACTCTACTGCCTTAGCCTCCTCGGCTTGGCTCTTACCCATGCCGGCCTTCAGACCGTGGTTGATACATGGAGCATAAGCGATTACAAGTGATGGTCCTGGATAAGCCTCTGCCTCGCGGATAGCCTTGAGGGTCTGAGCTTGGTCTGCGCCCATTGCAATCTGTGCTACATATACATAACCGTAGGTGGTAGCAATCATACCCAGGTCTTTCTTACGAACGCGCTTACCCTGTGCTGCGAACTTGGCGATAGCGCCGAGAGGAGTGGACTTAGATGCCTGTCCACCGGTGTTCGAGTAAACCTCGGTATCCAGTACCAGGATGTTAACATCCTCGCCGGAAGCGATTACGTGATCCAATCCACCGTATCCGATATCGTACGATGCACCATCACCACCGATGATCCACTGGCTGCGCTTAACGATGTGGTCGCGATACTTCAGAATCTCCTTGCAGGTGTCGCATCCGCAAGCCTCGCAAGCTGCTACGATTGGCTCGTACAGACGCTTTGTTACCTCTGCGTTGTCCTTGTTCTCGATCCACTCCTTGAACATTGCCTTCAGTTCCTCTGTGCAGCACTCGCACTCCTGACCCTTGGTCATGAGGCTAACGAGGCGCTCCTTGATCTTGCGGTGTGCAACCTGCATACCCAGACCATACTCGCAGAAGTCCTCAAAGAGGGAGTTCGACCATGCAGGACCTTGACCCTTCTCGTTGACGGTGTAAGGAGTAGATGGTACAGAACCAGAGTAGATAGAGGTACAACCTGTAGCGTTAGCCACGATCTCGCGGTCACCAAAGAGTTGAGCAATCAACTTAACGTACGGAGTCTCACCGCAACCCGAGCAAGCACCCGAGAACTCAAACAGTGGAGTTGCGAACTGGCTGTTCTTAACGTTGCTGGTGATATCTACCAAATGCTGCTTGCTCTTAACGTTCTTAACGCAGTACTCCCAGTTAGCAGCCTCAGCGCGCTGACCCTCAAGGTCAACCATCTTGAGGGCTTTGCCGGTCTTAGGATTACCTGGGCAAACATCTACGCAGTTACCGCAACCGAGGCAGTCCATAACGCCAACCTGCATGCGGAAGTGCATACCCTTCATGGCTGCTGGAGCCTTCATCTCGCGAGTCGCACCGGTGAAGCCCTTCAGCTCCTCCTCATCCATTACGAACGGACGCAAGCATGCGTGAGGACATACATATGCACACTTGTTACACTCGATACAGTTCTCTGCCTCCCATACTGGTACGAATGCAGATACACCGCGCTTCTCGTACTTAGCTGTGCCGGCATACCACATACCGTCCTCGATGCCCTTGAATGCCGATACTGGCAGCAGGTCACCGTCCTGACCGTTGATAGGACGAACCACCTTGGTGATGAACTCTGGCTCGTCGTAAACCTTAGCCTCATCAGCGCCGAGCTTCGACCATGCAGGATCAATCTCCAGCAGTTGGTACTCGTTACCACGATCTACGGCAGCGTAGTTCTTGTTGACAACGTCCTCACCCTTCTTACCATAGGACTTAACGATGAAGTGCTTCATCTCCTCTACGGCTTGCTCTACTGGAATAACGCCGGTGATGCGGAAGAATGCAGACTGCAGGATGGTGTTGGTACGGTTGCCCAGACCAATCTCCTGTGCAATCTTGGTAGCGTTGATATAGTAAACCTTGATGTTGTTGTCAGCAAAGTACTTCTTTACTTTGTTAGGCAGGTTCTTCTTGAGCTCCTCAGCATCCCAAACGGTGTTGAGCAGGAAGGTACCGTTCTTCTGCAGACCACGAGTTACATCGTACATCTGCAGGTATGCCTGTACGTGGCAAGCTACGAAGTTAGGTGTAGTTACCAGATAGGTCGAGTGAATTGGCTCGTCACCGAAACGCAGGTGTGAGCAGGTGAAGCCGCCGGACTTCTTTGAGTCGTAGGAGAAGTATGCCTGGCAATACTTGCTGGTGGTCTCACCGATAATCTTTACAGAGTTCTTGTTAGCACCTACGGTACCATCAGCACCCAGTCCGTAGAACTTAGCCTGGAAGAGGCTGGCGTCACCCATTGCGATCTCCTCGCCTACCGGCAGAGACAGGAAGGTCACGTCATCTACTACACCTACGGTGAAGTGGTTCTTTGGCTGTGGCAGAGCCAGATTCTCAAATACTGCCAGCATCTGTGCCGGAGTGGTATCGTTCGAACCCAGACCATAGCGACCGCCAACTACGAGGATATTGCCCAGACCCAACTCTTGCAGAGCGTCCTTTACATCCAGGTACAAAGGCTCGCCATTAGCGCCCGGCTCTTTGGTGCGGTCAAGTACGCAAATGCGCTTAACCGATGCAGGCAGAGCCTCCTTCAGGTACTTCAGGCTGAATGGGCGATACAGGTGTACGTTGATCATACCCAGCTTCTTGCCCTTGGCCGCCTCGTAGTCGATTACTTCGCGGATAGCCTCGCAAGCCGAACCCATACATACGATGATGTTCTCTGCATCAGCTGCTCCGTAGTAGGTGAACGGACGATACTTACGACCGGTGATCTCGCTGATCTTGTCCATGTAGTCGCTTACGATATCAGGTACTGCATCATAGAATGGATTACAACTCTCGCGGTGAGCGAAGAATACATCCGGGTTCTCAGCCATACCCTTCATGACAGGGCGCATTGGACTCAGAGCTCGATCACGGAATGCCTGCAGAGCCTCCTGGTCAACCAGCGGACGCAGATCCTCCATATCTACTACCTCTACCTTCTGATACTCGTGAGATGTACGGAAACCGTCGAAGAAGTTCAGGAATGGAACGCGGCTCTTGATGGTAGCCAGATGAGCTACACCAGCCAGGTCCATAACCTCTTGTACAGATGCCTCTGCCAGCATAGCAAAACCGGTTTGACGGCAGCTATATACATCCTGGTGGTCACCAAAGATACACAGAGCGTGGCTTGCGAGGGTACGAGCTGATACGTGGAATACACTTGGAATCAACTCGCCGGCAATCTTGTACATGTTAGGGATCATCAACAGAAGACCCTGCGATGCGGTGAAGGTGGTGGTCAATGCACCTGCGTTCAGCGCGCCGTGTACAGCACCTGCTGCACCTGCCTCTGATTGCATCTCTTGTACCAGTACGGTCTCACCAAATAGGTTCTTGCGGCCTACTGCTGCCCACTCGTCAACGTTCTCTGCCATTGGCGAAGATGGTGTGATAGGATAGATAGCTGCTACCTCGGTAAACATGTACGCAATGTGCGCAGCTGCTGCATTACCATCACAAGTTAAGAATTTCTTTTCTTTTGCCATAAGATAGTTTGATTAATATTGTTGTTAATTAGTTGTTTTTTCTACTGCTAAGTTCTAAAAAGCCTTTGCCTTTGCCTTTGCCTTTTCCCTTTTTGTCTTTTGCCTTTTGCCTTTTGCCTGTTCCCTGCTAGTACAGGAATCCAAGCAACCACAGCGGAATGAAATTGCCTCTGCCAATCTCCAGATTACCTACTGCGCAGGGGCGAATACTATCGCGAGCCGGCTGCTCGTCCTTGACGTCAAAGTAGTACTTGTTGTCGATGACAAACATGGCATTACGCTCGGTGGCGTTCACCTTGTGACCTACGTGTAGTGCGTGGTAGAAATAGGTCTCGTAGATGTCGTGTGGATTCATCGTGCGCATGTTGCTGATGCGAGCGATGTTGGTGTTCTGAATATAAACCTTGGTTGGCTTCATTGGAAATTGCTTACCCTCCATGTATAGCATGTTCAGCAGTCGTGCGTCCTTCAGGTACTTGATGTAGTTCATCGTAGTGGCGCGCGACATTTCAATCTCCTCGGATATATTGCTGATATTCAGCGGACATGGGGCTGTGTTCAGCATGATGTAGAGCAGCTTGCGAATCTTAGGTAGGCATGCTACATCGATTTGCTTGATCAGCAATACATCCACATCCAGCATGATATTCATCATGCGCTGTAACTCTGTGTTGTAGTCGTTGGTCTCCAGATAGGATGGGAAATAGCCTGCATTCAGATAGTCTTGGAAGTAGCGCAACGGGCGTACCTTCTCACAGATCTCGTGTGAGATTGAGCAATGGCTGCGCAATATTTCCTCCAATGTGAATGGACGGAAGTCTCGACCGGTCTGCAGATTCAGGTACTCGCGGAAGGAGAATCCACGCAGGTTGTATACGCGCACTATGTTAGCGATATCTCGGTTTTCTTCCACCAGACGCATCACTGGCGAAGCTGCAAATACGATATGCAGCTCCTTGTATTTGTCGTGACATTTGCGCAACTCCTTTGACCAGTTGGGGTATTTGAACATCTGGTCTAGCAGCAGATACTTGCCGCCTTCCTTGACGAACGAACCGGCAAATTCTACCAGCGAGTGCTCGGTAAAGTAGAAATTGCTCAGACTGGCATACAGACAGATACGTCTGCCTTCCAGCTTCTTTCGTTTGCTGGTCGGTATCTGCTCAATAGCTTCGCGGTCTGCTGCCTCAATCTCTTTGGCGCGCGTCAGCAGAAAGTCGGTCTTACCTACGCCACGTCCGCCTTTGATTGCAATCAGGCGCTCAGACCAGTTGATTTCGTCCATCAGCAGACGACGAATGGGCATCTTGGAATGCTCTACCAGATAGTCATGTGTCTGAAAAAATGCTTCTAACATAGGGCTGTTTTATTTCACGCTGCAAAGTTACTACTTTTTTTTGAATTTTGCAATATCTACTTTACATTTTTTTCAAAAAAATGACTTTTAGACGAATTTGTCCAGGTAAAAAGAAAGGGGCTAACCGTAGTTAGTCCCTCGAGATTTGCTCTATTTTGGGGCAATTATAGTGTAATTGCGCCGCTTGGGCAAACGTCTGCGCAAGTTCCGCACTCTGCGCATACATCTGGATCAATAGAGTAGCGATCGCCCTCGTTGATAGCTCCGAGTGGGCACTCGTCTTTGCAGGTGCCGCAAGCGATACAATCTTCTGTAATCTTGTAAGCCATAGTTGTATAAATTTTAGTTGTTAATAGTTTTCTTTTTTTGGGGGGGGAGCTGAGGCAATGGTCGCTTTACTGTCGTAGCGGAGTGGAGACAGTCGATGCAACCCATTTGCCGAAAGCGTTTGCAAAGGTACGGAAAAGTTTTGACATCTGCAAATATTTTGTCAGTTATTTTGCTATTTTTTGCTTTTTAGCGCGGCTAATAGTTGTGCATTTGGTCCGGTCAGTCCCTTATCTACCAACCCTTTTTGCTTGGCAAAGGTTGTCCAGTCCTTGGCTCCATGTTCTGCCTTGAGTGGCATGCCTAATTGCAGAAAATGGCAGTAGGCTATACCCAAAGCATCCGTGGCATCCAGTTTCTTGGGCATCTGCTCGTCTGGAATCTTCAGAAATCGTTGCAGCATAGCGGCTACCTGCTCTTTGGTACTGTGACCATTGCCCGTGATTGCCATCTTGATTTTCATGGGGGAGTACTCGTTCACGGGGATGTCTCTGCTGAGGGCTGCGGCTATCGCAACTCCCTGAGCATGAACGATTTTAATCATCGTCTGTGGGTTCTTATCTACAAACTGCGTCTCAATGGCAAGCGTGGTTGGATGATGCTTGTCAATCAACTCTTGCAGAAAGAAGAACTCCTGTTGCAGCCTGGGATATTGGCCGTCGAGTTTATGCACATCCAGCACGTCAAACTCCACGATGGATGCTTTTTGTCCCTCTACATCCAGAATGGCATATCCCATGTACAATGTACCCGGGTCAATTCCTAAAATTCGATGATTTTGTACCAGCTTATGTTGCATTTTTTCTCTATTCGTTCTTCTCTGTGTTTCTCTCTCCGATCTTCTCGCGCGAGCGAAGTGCCCCACGGAAGATGATTACCACACAACCGCCCATCAGCACGTAGTCGGAGTATGGTTCCATACCCAATAGACTTAGTATGGCGCCTGCCAGTAGCAGCACCAATCCGGCAATCAATAATATCTGTGTCTTCTTCATAATTCTCAATTTTCAATTATAAACACCTCCTCCTCGGGTGTGTGCATATAATATTGTTCGCGCGCGAAGCGCTCCAAACTATCCTTGTTTTGCAGGATTTCGATGTCGTGTTGTGCTTGTTCGATTTGGTTGCAGTAGTTGTCTCGCTGCTGCTCCAGCTTGTGGATTTGTCGTGCACGTTGCAGACGAACGAGAAGGCTCTGATCGCCGATAAATACCATGATCACGGCGAAGATGATTAGTGTGATGATGTATTTATTCAGCAGGTATTTGCGGATTCCCCACCAGATGTGCTTCCAGTTGATGTTTTGTTTCATAGTCGTTAGTTTTATTTCCAAATACGGTGCAAATTTACGTTTTTTTTTTGAATTGTGCAAAATAATTTGCTACTTTCGTGTTTTTTTTGTAATTTTGCACGCAAATTACGGATTAGCATATGCGCAGATTATTCTTTGTTTGGGCAACCTTGTGTTGCTGCGTGTCGGTGTGGGGTGTTTCTCATATCGTGATAGATGATCCCAGTACGTGGACGGCGGACGAGTTGACCCCATATATCGGTCAGGTAGTGGTCTTTGATTCTCCGCTGGTGGTGACATCGGTGAGTAGTTCGTTGACTGTCTCGCCTCGTCGCAATTTTGCGGAAACCAACCAGGCACGTCCTCGTACCGAGGAGTACGACAATATCGTTCGCCTCAATAAGTCCGGCAATATGCTGCTGTATGGCACGCCGTCGTCGCATCGTACGGGTGAGAATATAGTTGGCTTACAGGTGGTTGTGCTGTCAAAGACCGAACTGCAATGGCAGGGCGGCCGCTTCGAGGGCAATACGCGCGCCGACCTGATGCGTGGACCGGATATGAGTGTAATTGATCCACTTGGCGAGCGCAATCTGCTCGTCTGTGGCATGAACCTCGAGTACTACCTCTCATGCCAGTTCGACCCCAAATCGTCCATGGGACCGGCGAACTACGAGCAGCATGTCCGCCAGCGAACCAAGGTCATTAGCGCCTTGCAGGCCATCAATGCTGACATCTACGGATTCGTTGAGATTCAGCAGGGCGATTCGGCCATGCGCGAGATTGCGCTATATCTGAATAAGGTGATGCCAGGCCGCAAATATACCTATGTGGCGAGTGGTACTACTCCCAGCGGCACTTATACCCAGTCTTGTTTCGTCTATGATGCCAATAAGGTGGAGACGCAAGGCTCGCGTATCGATGTGTCTTCCGGAGTCGTGAATCGCAAGCGCATGCAGATCTTCCGTGAGAAATCCACCGGAGAGACCTTTATCTACAGCATCAACCACTACAAGGCGAAGTCGGGTAGTGGAGCCGCTGGTCAGGATGCCGATCAAGGCGATGGACAAGGGCAATTCAATCATACTCGTACCCTTGAGTCTCAGGCAGTTGTTGATAAGTACAACGTCCTGCGCCAGCAGGCAAAGGACTCCGATATCCTGATTATGGGTGACCTCAATGCCTATGGCATGGAGGATCCTATTTATTACCTTACCAGTACCGGACAGATGACTGATCTCCATCGCTATTTCCATGCCGATAGTAGTTACAGCTACACGTTCCGTGGACAGGCAGGCTACCTCGATCACGCGCTCTGTAGCGCCTCGATGTTGCCGCAGATTACGGGTATGGCGGCGTTCCATATCAATTCGGACGAGGACGATCGCTACACTTATGATAAGTCAACCGGAGACCTAACCATGTTCCGATGCTCGGATCACGACCCTGTGTTGGTGGGCATCAAACTGGATAAGACGATGCGCCTTAAAGATGTGGATATCAATGGTATAGAGATTCTGCGCGACTACGAAGATATCATCATCCGTAACGCGATGATGCACAATACGCCGGCGCATTATGTGCTCTACACCCCGTTTGGTATCGTGGTGGAGCAGGGGAAAATCACGTCCAATGCGCACGTGGTCAATCGCCCTCATGATTCCGGTATTTACCTCTTGACTGTTTATGCTAATGGTGCTACGCGCCAGTTCAAAGTTATGATTCGATGATGGATCTTTTTTCCGAAATAGAAGCCCCCGAACGTGATGAGATTCGTGCTTTGCGTCGCGAGTTGGAGGATGCCAACTATCGCTACTATGTGCTGAATCAGCCTACGATGTCGGACTACGACTTCGACCAGAAACTGCGCCGTCTTTCCGACCTCGAAGCGCAGTATCCCGATATGTTCGATCCCAATAGTCCCACCCAGAAAGTTGGTTCGGATATTAAAACCACCTCCAAATCCCCCAAAGGGGGAGAGAAAGGCTTCCAGCAGATTGAGCATCGTTATCCCATGCTCTCGCTCGGCAATACCTACAGCTGCGAAGAGGTTGAGGATTGGCTACATCGTGTTTACAAAGAGCTTGGTGCCAACCCCTCTGGAGACACCATGCATGGAACGGATGTTGAGATAGTTGCCGAACTCAAGTACGACGGACTCTCTATCTCCCTTTGGTACGAAAATGGCTTCCTCACCCATGCCGTCACACGAGGTGATGGCGTCCGTGGCGACGATGTCCTCCAGAATATCAAGACGATTCCCTCCATCCCACACCAGCTCCCCCTTGCCACGCCCTACCTCGAACTTCGAGGCGAAGTCCTCCTCCCGTGGGAGAACTTCGAGCGCCTCAATCGTGAGCGCGAGGCGGACGAGGAACCGCTCTTCGCCAATCCGCGTAATGCCGCCAGCGGCACACTCAAACTTCAGGACCCACGTGAGGTCGCACGCCGCGGACTCACCTGCTACCTCTACTACATGCTTGGCGACATCGAATCCCTCGAGCAATCTCAGCCAGGTAGCGTTTTTTCCATCGAACAATCTCTCCCCCCTCAGGGGGAGTCGGAGGGGGCTTCCCATTCCTCTCGCCTTGCTGTTGCTCGCGCTCTCGGCTTCCCTATCTCCGATGCCATCCGCGTCTGCCATTCGCTCGACGAGGTTATGGACTTCATCAATTACTGGGATGCCGAGCGCAAGAACTTGCCCGTTGCAACCGATGGTATCGTGCTGAAAGTCAATAATATACACCAGCAGCAATCACTCGGCTATACCGCCAAGTCTCCTCGTTGGGCGATTGCGTATAAGTTCAAGGCGGAGCGTCAACTCACTCGCCTGCGTGCCATCACGTTCCAAGTTGGTCGCACGGGTGTTGTGACGCCTGTAGCGAACCTCGACCCCATCCAACTGAGCGGCACCATCGTCCAACGCGCCACCCTCCACAACGAAGACTTCATCCTCTCCATGGGTATCCAACCTGGAGACAACGTCTATGTTGAGAAGGGTGGTGAAATCATCCCAAAAATTGTCGGCAAAGAGTCCACAGATGGTCAAGAGAAATCGGCCTCTGATACCGATTTAGTTTCACAACATTGTCACAACATTGTCACAACATTGTCACAACATTCCCGCATCTTTCCCGAGGTCTGTCCGGCATGTGGCACTCCCCTCGTCAAGGACGGTTCCTCCCCAGAGGCGAGGTCTGGTGGGGTTTCCGCTTGGCGTTGTCCTAACGAGGCTGGCTGTCCTCCGCAGATCAAGGGTAAAATGGAGCATTTCGTCTCCCGCAAGGCGATGAATATAGATGGTCTCGGCGAGGAGACAATCGACCTGCTATACGACCAAAACCTGCTGCACGACATTGCCGACATCTACAATCTCACCATCGATCAGATTGCTCAGTTGCCTGGCTTCGGAAAGAAATCCGCAGAGCGCATCATTGCAGGTGTTGAGGCCTCTAAACAGGTTCCATGGCCGCGTGTCCTATTCGCTCTTGGCATACGCATGGTCGGCGAGACAACAGCTAAAAAGATTGCTCGCAGCTTCCCATCTATCGACCTGCTGCGTGCTGCCGATTCTGAGCAACTGACTGCTATTGAGGATGTTGGACCACAAATCGCAGATAATATTATCGCCTATTTTGCCGATGAACGCAACCTCGCTATTGTGGAGCGTCTGTGTGCGGCAGGGTTGCAACTCCAATCTGATATCGAGGATACTGCCAACTTATCGGATGCTCTGGCAGGTAAGACTATCGTCATCTCTGGCACATTCAAGTTGCATAGCCGTGATGAATATAAGGAACTCATTGAACTCCATGGAGGTAAGAATACCGGTTCTGTATCTGCCAAGACATCTTTCATCCTGGCGGGCGACAATATGGGACCTGAGAAACTCAAAAAAGCTGATAAACTGGGTGTTGCACTCGTCTCCGAGGAGGATTTTCTGGAGATGATTTACACAAAGGGGTCTGACCCCAATATGTAAATTTCGTCCAAATTTAAGTTAAACGTCATAGTGGGGCTGACCCCAGTGTGTAAAACTTGTTGAAACATGTTTGAAAACCTAAAAGATAAACTATTTTCGTACCTGCTGCGGCGCAATCCGCTCAGCTCTGTCGGATTTCCTCACTACGAGAATATCCGCTCGGTACTGATTCTATTTGAGAGCGACTTACTGGAGAAAAATACCACGATTTTGGCACTTCGCGACCGTCTCTTACAGGAGGATAAGGATGTTGTGCTCCTGGGATATGCGCCCAAGAAGGATATCTCCTCTCTCATTCTGCCGCAACGTCGTATTTTGGGACTCCGCGATGTCACTTTCTGGGGAGGATTGCAGACCGAGGCGCAGGAGTATATTCGTGGACGCAAATACGATTTGCTCATCGATCTCACGCAGCATCCGTGCCTCCCGCTGCAGTATGCGGCGATGTATGCGCGAGCTGATTTCAAGACCGGAATGCGTTGCAACGAGGCTCTCTACCATTTCATCATGGAGATGCCTCCGACGGAGGATCCAACGCCCCTTTTTGACCAAATATTGTATTATCTAAAGAGTATTCGCAGTAATGATTCAGAGTAGTTTATCGGGTTTGGGCACAGCCCTCATCACTCCTTTTACCGAGTCCGGTGCGGTGGATTACGAGGCGCTGGCTCGTGTGTTGGACGTGCAGTTGCGTGGTGATACGGATTATCTGGTGGTGCTCGGCACCACGGGTGAAGCGGCCACATTGACCAGCGACGAGGCTGCTGAGGTGCGCCAATTCATCGTGCAATATGTGGCAGGTCGTTTGCCACTCGTTCTGGGCCTTGGAGGTAATTGTACTGCGCATGTTATCAATGAGTTGCATCGTCTTACGCCGATGCTTACACAGCATTTTGCTGCCATCCTGAGTGTCTGTCCGTACTACAATAAACCCAATCAGGCAGGTCTTTTTGCCCACTTCTCTCAGATAGCGGAGGCATCACCTGTACCTGTCCTGCTGTACAATGTGCCTGGTCGAACTGGTGTCAATCTGCTACCCGAGACGGTCATCCGACTATGGCAGGCGCATCCCGACAAAATCATTGGTATCAAGGAGGCGAGTGGCAAGGTGGATCAGATCAAGCACCTCATCGCCCTGCGCGACCTGGCGTCCGCTTCCCTGCTTGTTATCTCGGGTGACGACAGCATCACAGCGCAACTCATGAAGGCAGGAGCGGATGGTCTGATCTCTGTGCTGAGTAATGCGCTACCGGATCAGGCACGTCGGTTGGTGTACGAACCTACCTCTCGTCAGCAGTCGCGCCTGAGTCTCATCTGTCACCTGCTCTTTGCCGAGGGTAATCCTGCCGGTATCAAGACTGTACTCTCGCAGATGGGCTTGATTAGCAATCACTTGCGACTGCCATTGGTTCCTTGTACCCTCATCTTGCAAGACGAGATTCATGAGGAACTCACCTATCAGCATTTTGTGTAGAAATGTGTAAACTTCTATCCTAAATACTATGTACACTTTCATTATTTCATTAGTCCTTCTGGTTGTTGGGTTCTTCACCTATGGAGTACTTGTGGAGAAGATTTTCGGCATCAACCCGAAGCGCGAAACACCCGCTCTCTCCAAGACGGATGGCGTTGATTACGTCCCCATGCCGGCGTGGCGTATCTTCCTTATCCAATTCCTCAATATAGCCGGTCTCGGACCTATCTTTGGTGCCATCATGGGTATCTTCTATGGTCCTGCGGCATTCCTGTGGATTGTGTTTGGTACCATCTTTGCCGGTGGTGTACATGATTACCTCTCCGGCATGATGTCCATCCGAAAAGGTGGAGCATCACTTCCCGACATCGTGGGCGATGAATTGGGAATCGGCATTCGCCAGTTTATGCGTGTGCTATCTATCGTCTTGCTGGTGCTGCTCACCACCAACTTCATGACCTCTCCGGCTACGCTCATCAGCAAACTCTTCGGAGCCGACCAGGATTTCTGGGCAACGCCCATGTTCTGGCTGATGGTCATCTTCATCTACTATGCTTTAGCCACGATACTGCCTATTGACAAACTCATTGGTCAGTTCTATCCTATCTTTGGAGGATTGCTTTTGTTCATGGGACTCGGTATCGCTGTGGTGATGCTGGGCTGGCATTCACCCAATATGCCAGAACTCTCCGATGGACTTCACAACCGCCAATTGAGCGATCTTCCCCTCTTCCCGATGATGTTCGTCAGCATAGCCTGTGGCGCGATTAGCGGATTCCACGGCACTCAGTCGCCACTCATGGCTCGTTGCTGTACCAACGAGCGACAGGGTCGATGGATATTCTACGGGGCAATGGTGGCAGAAGGAATGCTGGCACTCGTATGGGCTGCTGCAGCCGGTACGTTCCGTTTCCCAGATGCCGAAGGCAACGCATGCCTCACCATCCAGCAGTTCGCCGCACTCCACAAGGGTGCGAATATCGCGGCATTAGTTGTCAACGAGGTCAGCCGCACATGGCTGGGTGTCATCGGTGGCATCATTGCCGTGGTGGGAGTAATCTCTGCGTCTATCACCAGTGGCGATACAGCGCTCCGCTCGGCACGACTCATCGTAGCCGATTTCCTGCATCTGGAACAAAAAACCATCTGGAAACGCTTGGTTATCTCGGTTCCTTTGTTTGCCATTATCTTTGGTATGTCCTTTGTCGATTTCAATATCGTATGGCGCTACTTCGCTTGGACCAACCAGACGCTTGCAGTCTTCACCCTGTGGGCTGGCACAGTCTTCCTGTACAAACAGGAACACTCCCGAAATAGAGGAAACTCCCCTATGTGGGGGAGTCAGTGGGGGTTTCTTATAGCCCTCATCCCCGCCCTCTTCATGACCATGGTTAGTGCCAGCTATATCCTCATTGCCCCCGAGGGTTTTGCCCTTGCTCCGATAAACCGCTGGATAGGCTACACCATCGCCGCCCTCATCACCATCACCTGCCTCATCGGTTTCATCCTATGGGTACATAAACAACATAAACAATGATAACAAAAGCAGAATTTGTAATATCCTCGCCTGATGTGATGCAATGCCCCAAGTCTGGCTTGCCGGAGTATGCCTTCATCGGACGAAGCAACGTGGGAAAGTCCAGCCTCATCAACATGCTGACGCACAATCCCAAACTGGCGAAGACCAGTCAAAAACCAGGTAAGACACTACTAATCAACCATTTTGCCGTACAGTCGGCTAATCGATATTGGCATCTGGTCGATCTGCCGGGCTATGGATTTGCACAAGCAGGACAGAAGCAACGCGATGCACTCAAACGCATGATTGAGCGCTATTGCTTGTTGCGTGAGCAACTCGTCAGTCTCTTTGTGCTGATTGATTGCCGCCACGAGCCGCAGACCATTGATTTGGATTTTATGGCATGGCTTGGCGAGAATAATATCCCCTTTGCCATCGTCTTCACCAAGGCGGACAAACTGGGACGCGAGCGACTGAAACTCAACGTCGAGGCATACAAGGCCGCACTTCTGGAGCAGTGGGAAGAGTTGCCTCCGTATTTCGTGACCAGCGCTGAGAAGGGAACCGGCGAAACCGAACTGTTGGACTATATCGATCAGATCAATGAAGAAATCGCTACTGCACATTAGTCTCGTGCTGCTCTGCGCGATACTGCTGAATGCTTGTCATTCGGCAGGTACGTCGGTGATGCAAGTTTCATCCGAACTGCAATACCTGTCTATTACGGTTTGCACAGACTATCAGCAGGTTGATATATTGGACCCGTGGCAATCGGGTGCATTGCTCGGGCGCTATTATCTGGTGCATGATGATGCTGTTTCTACCCCTGAAGATGGTCTTCGTATCCATGTGCCTGTGGCACGATTGGCAACCACCAGTGCTACCCAGATTGGTTTTCTGCATGCGCTGAATGCTACCTCGTGCGTGACAGCAATGGCGACACCTCATCTGGTGTACAATCAGCCTCAGCAATCCATCATCGACCTGGGGGAGGACTTCAATCTGAATATGGAGCAACTGATGTTGGCGTCGCCCGACTTGCTGCTACTGACGCACTATGGTGCCCCTATGACCAATACCCATCGCATTCGCGAAGCAGGGATTCCCGTGATGGAACTGGTTGAGTGGATGGAGCAGGATCCGCTGGCGCGAGCTGCATGGATCCGTCTGTATGGTGCTCTGACCTGTCGTACGGCGATGGCGGACAGCATCCTCGCCGGTGTGGTAGATGGTTACACCCACTGCCGACCCCTTAGAGACCCCTTAGAGACCCCTTATCGACAATCTATTGCTACCGGTCAGTCCTATCGCGGTACTTGGTATGTGCCTACTGCTGCAACGTACATGGGTCGTCTGATTATGGATGCAGGTGCCGATTATGCCTTTGCCGCTGATACTACGCATGGCAGTCTGCCGCTCACCTTGGAGCAGGCGCTTACCACCTTTGCCGATGCCGATGTTTGGATTGGTGTCAACGCACGGAGTCTGAACGAGTTACGCCAGATGGACGAGAAGCATACCTGGATGCGAGCCTACCAGACGGGACGAGTGTTCAATTTTGATCGACGCACCACACCTGCCGGTGGAAATGACTTCTGGGAAACAGGTATCGTACACCCAGAATATATCTTGCAAGATATACGTTGGGCAATCGACTCCGTGCAGATGAATGGCTATGTGCCTCACTACATTTTGCCTCTCAGCAAGGAGTAAATGTCCTAATTTTGATTAAAAATACGATATAAATTTGCGTATATGTGAATTTTTTAGTACCTTTGCACACTGATTTGGGATTATGAAAGAGTTTGTCATCGTATTGGCACTATTGCTGCTGGCAATTATCCTGCTGTGTGTGCGGATTTTGCTGGTCAAGAATGGCCGTTTCTCCAGCCACGATGTGGGGCAGAGTCGCGCCATGCAGCAGCGTGGCATTGGTTGCACACGCTCGCAGGACAGACAAGCCAGACGTGCTAATCCCAAACGAATAGATGTAAATAATTTATAAAAGAATATTGTATATGAATAAGATTCAAATTGCCGTTGATGCTGTGTTGGTTGCAGCGATTGTAGTATTGTTTGTCATCGTTTGTGGCTCGAAGTCTAACAAGGGTGCTACCCCTACTGCACCTGTTACAGAGAATGTGATGCCTATCGCATACCTGAATCTGGACTCGGTGCTGACCAACTATATCTTTGCCCAAGAGGCTGGTGAGAAGTTGATGAAGAAGCAGGAGGATGCTCGTGTGAAGCTGAACTCAAAGGTTCGCACCTTCCAAAACGAGGCTGCAGACTTCCAGCGCAAGGTGGATAATCACGCTTTCCTCAGCCAGGAGCGCGCAGAGAAAGAGGCAGCTCGTCTGCAGCAGAAACAGCAGGAACTGCAGGAGTTGGAGGCTAAACTCACTCAGGAGATTATGATTGAGAATCAGAATCTGAACATGCAGTTGGCTGATACTCTGACCAATTTCTTGCAGGAGTTCAATGCTGATGGTCGTTACCACATGATCCTGGCGAATACTTCCAAGGACAATGTGTTGATGGCTTCTGAGACCTACAACATCACCAACGAGGTGATTGAAGCTCTGAATGCACGTTATGCAAAGTAATCGACTACTCACGCTATGCGGGGCATTGGTTCTCGCATTTCAACTTTGGGCACAGGCAATCCCTGTGCCCTTGACTTATACCAAGGTGTATGACTTCGTAGATGAACTCATCGATGGTGGTGTAGTGCTGCGTCAGACTGCGGTTCGCCCATACACACGTCAGCAGATGGCTGCTATCATGGTGGAGGCTGCCTCTCGTGATTCGCTGTTGGATCGTCGCCAGCGTGCAGACTTGGTATTCTATCTGGATGAGTTCGCGTTGGAGCGCGACACGATGGTGAGCCGCTATGTGCAATACTCCGATGGGCGTACCTACTCACTCTCGCTCGGCAATCCGCAGTTCTCCTACATGACGAAGAATAAACTCTTCAAGATGCAGATCGAGCCCATCATCGGCATGGATGTCTATGGTGGCAAGAAGGGCGCTATCATCAAGCGCTGGTGGGGCGCGGAAATCAAGATGGATATTGCACACCATCTGAGCATCTGGGGCTCTCTGCGCGATGTCAGTTACAATGGCGCTATTGGTCTGAAGGACAGCTATTTCCCTACCGATAATGATAAGATGTACGGTGCCCGTATCAATCAGGGATTCTACTATGCCGGTGGTCGCCGCATCGAGACTGCCGCGCTCAATATGGTGCCCGGTACACAGTACAAAGAGGCAACCTACGGAGGCGACTTCTCGGATAGCAAGGGTGGTATCTCGCTCTACACATGGTGGGGTAGTATCTCCGTACAGCGTGAGAACCTGCGTTGGGGAGATAGTTATCATTGCTCCAATATCCTGTCCGAGCGTGCTCCTGCGGTACCGATGGTTTCTCTACAACTCACTCCATGCTCGTGGTTCCAGTTCGATTACTTCCATGCTTGGCTCGTGAGCAATGTGCTCGATTCTACCCGATACTATCTGGAAGATGCTATCGCCGGTAAGGAGCGTGAGTATCGCCCGCACAATAAGTTTATGGCGGCGAATATGTTCACCTTCACGCCAATCAAGTACATCAGTTTCTCGTTGGGTAACTCGATTGTCTATGCCGAGAAGAATGTGCAGGCAGCATACTTTATTCCTATCGCGTTCTACAAGTCGCTGGATCACCTGCTGACGAAGGGCGTTCGCTCTGAGAATCAGAATTCACAGGTATTCTTCTCCCTCAATGTGCGACCTGTTGATCACCTGAAATTGTATGGTTCGTTCTTCCTGGATGAGTTCAATTCCAAGCGCCTCAAGAGAAGCAATCCGGAGAAGAATCCTATCTCGTATCTGGTGGGATTTGAGTGGTCGGGTTGGCCTGGTTGCCCTGTTAAGGGACTGAGCCTCAAGGGAGAATTCACACGCTCATATATTGCCTGCTACACCCATTCGATAGCTCCACTCACATACGAGAGCAATAGTTTCTCTCTGGGACACTACATGGGGGATAATGCGCAATCCATCTTTGTTGAGGCCAGCTACCGCCCATACAAGGGTATGCTGCTCAAGCTCAGCTACACGAACGACACCAAATATAATTCGTACGCGTACCTGCGCGACAATATCTCAGAGACCATTGCCCAGAAGCCTTTCAACAAGGTTGTCTATCGTAACGAGGACATAGCGCTGGATTTCATTTATGAGGTGCATCCGCACATGTATCTGCGTGCTAATCTGACATATAACAACGCTCGCGGCTACGATAATCCGGCTACCGAAAGTACCCTGTCCAGCGAATATACGGGTGACGCACAATACTACCTCAATAAGTATTGTCCGTCCTTCTATCAGGGTAAGAATGTGACCGCAATGGTGGGCTTCAATATCGGATTCTGACGATGAAGGCATTTCTGGATCGATATGCTTTGGCACTCTCGATGTTGATTGGTGTTGTGGGGTATCCGGTGTTTCGGCACCTGACTCCTCTTTTGCCATCGATGATTTTCCTGATGCTGTTCTTCACGTTCAGCAAGGTGGATCCCTTGCAGTTGCGTGTTGTGCGATGGCATGTGATTGTTCTGTTGGCGCAACTGGTGTTGGCGATAGGGACGTACTACCTGCTGGCACATTGGTTGGGCAATGGTTCTGTGGCACAGGGACTAATGTGCTGCTTTATCATGCCTACTGCCACGGCAGGACCCATTATTGCCGCCAAATTGGGTGGTAATATCCAGAGTCTGACCGCTTTCACCCTCCTTAGCAATATCGCTACAGCCATCATCGTACCGGCATTCTTTCCGATAGTGAATGTGGAGGCGCATATGTCTTTCTGGTGGGCGAGTCTGATGATCATGCGTCGGGTGAGTCCGCTACTGTTAGGACCATTTTTCGCCGCTTGGCTGATGCGCGTACTGGTGTTCAAAAAGCACCCTATGCCTCAGAGTATCAGTGGCATGCCTTTCTATCTGTGGGCAGGCACACTGGTTATTCTGCTGGCGGATATCACGTACTCGATGTTGCATGCTACCTACACCGGTGGCACGATTGTAGCACTCTTTGGTGGGGCGCTGGTATCCTGCCTGATGCAGTTCGCTATCGGTAAATGGGTAGGCGGAAATACCGATTCTATCACCGTAGGACAAGCGTTCGGACAAAAAAACACCACCCTGGGTGTATGGATGGCGCAAACTTTTCTTTGCCCGTTGGCTGCACTTGCTCCTGCGGCATATATCATCTGGCAAAATCTGTTTAATTCTCTACAGCTAATCTACTACAAGCGCCGCTAATGAACTTAATAAATGCTTGAATCATGGATATCTACACGTATATTGATGAGAATCGTTCTCGTTTCTTAGAGGAGTGGGCATCGCTCATTCGTATTCAGAGTGTTAGTTGTCAGCCGGAGCATCACGCTGATATGCAGGCGTGTGCCGAGCGTTGGCGTCAGTTGTTGCTGCAGGCAGGCTGCCACGAGGCATGTGTCATGCCGTCTGATGGCAATCCGTTTGTCTATGGCGAGTATCGCTGTGGTATGGCTGGTGCAAAGACTGTACTGGTGTATAGCCACTATGATGTCATGCCGGTTGAGCCGCTTGATCTCTGGCACTCCAATCCTTGGGAGCCGGACATCCGCGATGGGCGCCTCTATGCACGTGGTGCAGACGACGACAAGGGACAGGCGATGATTCAGGTCAAGGCGTTTGAGTATCTGGTTCGCGAGGGACTCATGCACTCGAATGTGAAGTTCATCTTTGAGGGCGAGGAGGAGATTGGCAGCCCCAGTCTTAGTGCTTTCATCGAGCAGCATTGCGATTTGTTGCGTTCGGATATCATTCTGGTTTCAGATACCTCTATGATAGGTAAGGATACGCCGTCTATCACTACCGGATTGCGTGGATTGGCATATTGGCAAATCGAGGTGCAGGGACCTAATCGTGACTTGCATAGTGGTCATTTCGGTGGTGCGGTACAGAACCCTATCAACGCACTTACCACGATGTTGGCTCAGGTGGTGGACAAGGACGGACGTATTACTATTCCTGGCTTTTATGATGATGTCTTGCCTATTCCCGAGGCAGAGCGACAGATGATTGCTCAGATTCCTTTCTCTGAGGAGCGCTATCGTCAGGCGATTGACGTGGATGCTCTTGCTGGTGAGGTAGGGTATAGTACGTTGGAGCGCAATTCGTGTCGTCCGTCGTTTGATATCTGTGGTATCTGGGGTGGATACATGGGCGAGGGCAGCAAGACGGTACTGCCAAGTCGTGCGTATGCGAAGGTCAGTTGCCGTCTGGTGGCGAATCAGGATCATGAGTTGATTTCGCGTGCTTTTGTGGACTATATGCAGTCTATTGCACCAGCCGGAGTGCGTGTGCACGTCACTCCGATGCATGGTGGGCAAGGGTATGTCTGTCCTATCGATATACCGGCTTATCAGGCGGCTGAACATGGTTTCACCGTGGCATTTGGACGTCGTCCTTTGGCTGCGCGTAGGGGAGGTAGTATTCCTATTATCTCTGATTTTGAGCGTATTTTGGGGCAGAAAACAATCTTGATGGGATTTGGTTTGGAGGCGAATGCTATCCATTCTCCGAATGAGTCGATGGACTTGGAAGTTTGGAAGAAAGGTATTGTAGCTGTAACCGAATTTTACAAAAAATACGCAGAAATGTAGTTTTTTTTGCAAAAAATTTGTGTATATCAAAAAAAAGCCGTACCTTTGCACCCGATTTCGGTTATGACCATTACCGAACTCCCCTAATGAAAATGAGCGAAAGCCAACCATGGGGAAGATTGAAAACCCAACAATGGGGTTCCCAACGACTGCTGGCGTAGCGATAGTCTGTGGGGGAGAGCGGAGGCACATGTCGCTCCGATGGCTTTGAAAGAGCCAGCCAATGCGACCATGTTGCCGAACGCGAAGGAAAGTTGTCTGAGTGGTCGAAAGAGCCACACTCGAAATGTGGTGTACGCATTACGTCGTACCGGGGGTTCGAATCCCTCACTTTCCGCAAGCGGAAAACTCGGGAAACTGAGTAACAGCATTAACGAAAAATAGAGCAGAAGTCTGCTCTATTTTTTTTGTGTAGCTTGGTCAGGACGCTCCTGGTAAGGCTTATAACTTCATACCGGTTTATTGACTCGCTTGCTGGGGGTGATGGCATTCACCGGACAGATGAGCGAGCACAGTTGGCACCCCACACAGTTCTTGCCAATGAGGCGCGGACGGCGGGTCTCGGCATCAAACGTTATCGCCTGATGACCGCCATCGAAGCACGAGATATAGCAGCGGCCGCAACCGATACATTTCTCCTTGTCAAAGTGTGGCAGCACGTACGTGTCACGATCCAGTTGGTCGGTGCTGACGAACTCATGCGCAGCCTTGCCAACTACTTCCTCAAGTGACTGTACACCATGCCGTTGCATCCAGCATTGCATGCCATAGGTGATGTCCTCGATGATGCGATAGCCGTACTGCATCACAGCGGTACAAATCTGCACATTACTGCATCCCAATGCTATGTATCCCAGCGCGTCGCCCCACGTTTCTATACCACCGATACCGCTCAGCGGCATATGCTGCAACTGCGGGTCGCGATGGATATCCAGTATCATACGTTGAGCAATCGGTTTGACCGCCTTGCCGCTGTAGCCGGAGATGGTAGCCTGACCATTGACCATCGAGCGGCGTTTGAGGGTGATGCTCTTGATGGTATTGATGGCAGCAATGGCATCCGCTCCACCTTGCATAGCCGCGATAGACGGCTCCTCAATGTGCGTGATGTTTGGTGTCATCTTGGCGATGATAGGCAGGCGTGTGGCTGCACGTACAACCTCTGTGAGGTGACGAACCAGTTCGGGGTTTTGTCCCACGTCGCTTCCGCGACCCTTCTCTGCCATGTGTGGGCAACTGAAGTTACACTCCACCATGTCGCATCCGGCTTGCTCCGCCATCTGGGCGAGCTGCGCCCACTCGTTGTCGTCGCGTCCCATGATAGATGCCACGATGACCTTGGTCGGGAATTCACGTTTCAGGCGTGCCATGATGGCATAATCCTCCTCTGGTGTGTGGGTGCTGAGTTGCTCCATATTGCGGAATCCGATGAAGGGCGTTCCCTCCTTGCCTACCTGGTCAAAGCGCGGCGACACCTCGTGTATCTCACCGAAAGTGATGGTCTTATATACCACGCCGCCCCAGCCCAGACGAAACGCCTTGGCTATCATCTCGTAACTGCTGGCAATGACCGACGACCCGAGGAAAAATGGATTCTCGCAATGCACACCGCAGAAGTCAATCTCCAGCGATGGCAATTCATCTTCGGTGACGAGTGGCAACGACGCACCCATCTGTTGCAGACGGATGGGAAAATCGGGATGGATGCAGGCTTTCTCACAAGGGGCATCGCAGCCGACGCATGTATTCTCGTTGAAGAACGTATCAGCACAATGTTCATCCTCAAATCGGAGGGCACGCACACCACGAGCCGGATCCATGTGCTTGGGGCATGCGCTCGTACAAGGCGCCATCTCGCATAGCAGGCAGCGCGTAGATTCCAGATAGTTGTTTAGCATATTGAATGTGTTTTTATGGTGTATAAAAATATGGTGCAAAGATATACAAAATTTCCGATTCTTGCAAATATTTTTAATTAAATCCCCTTTGCCTCCTTTTTTTTGTTCCAAAAATTTGCGTATTTCAAAAAATGGTCGTACCTTTGCATGTAATTTGCGAAAAAAATGCGATTTTTTGTCATTTTTCGTGCGGATATTCGTCCAATAGGTGTGAAATTTATTTTTAATATGGATATGAAACGTTTATTTTTGCTATTTCTTTTGGCGGTAACTTGCATGACCTGCATGTTTGCTGCGTCTATGGAGGGCTTTACGCGCTATCAGTTGGATAATGGACTGACCATCCTTCTCTGGGAGGATCAGGATGCGCCGGATGTCTTTGGTGCTACGGTCACTCGCGCTGGAGCTGTTGATGAGCCCAGCACCGCTACCGGACTCGCTCATTATCTGGAGCATATGCTCTTCAAGGGCACCGAGACCATGTGTACCCTCGATTGGGAGAAGGAGCGCCCCTACTACGAGCAGGTCATCGCTCTCTATGACGAACTTGCTCAGACCACCGATCCCAAGGCGCGTGAGGCTGTTCAGCTCCGCATTAACGAGGCATCGCGTGCTGCAGCTCAATATTCCGCTACCGACGAGTTTTCAAATCTTATTCAATCTATTGGTGGTGAGGGACTTAATGCCGGTACCGGCGAGGACCTGACCTACTATCATAACTCCTTCCCTGCCCACCAGATGGAGCGCTGGCTCACCCTCTATTCGGATCGTCTCATCAATCCCGTCTTCCGTACCTTCCAGGCTGAGTTGGAGAATGTCTTCGAGGAGTATAATATGTATCAGGACGATAACAACGAGCATGTTCGCGAACTCGTTGCCAAGCACCTCTATGCCGGCACGCCCTATGAGCGCCCGATTATCGGCTATCCCGAGGACCTCAAGAACCCCAAACTGCGCCAACTCATCGAGTTCTTCCACGCGTGGTACGTGCCTAATAATATGGCACTTATCCTTGTGGGTAACTTCAATACCGAGGAGGTTAAACCCCTCATTGAGAAGACCTTTGGTCGTCTCCAGACGCAGCCGTTACCGGAGCGTATGAACTTCGGTAAGACAGAGTTTGCCCAGGACGAGCGCTACACCGCCAAGCTCGGTTATATGCCGGAGCTGCTCATCTGCTATGATGGTATCACGTCTAATCATCCAGATGCCGACGCGCTCAATTTTGCGATGTCTATCCTCTCCAATAGCATGGGTATTGGTCTGCTTGACCAATTGGCTATGGATAATAAACTCATGTACGCCGCTGCCATGTGCGACTCCAAGCGCGAAATGGGTCGTATTCAGGTAGTTGCAGTCCCTTACATGGATGTTGCGTCGCGCACTTTCAAGTCCATCAAGGAGACCGAACCGCTGGTGCGTACTGAGCTCGATCGCCTCATTGCGGGTGATTTCTCCGACGAACTGATTGAGACCGTTCGCATGCACGAACTCATGGACTTCCAACGTCAGATGGAGTACCCGATGATGAAGGCTATGGTCATGCTGCAGGATTATGCGTATGGTATTGATATTGAGGAGGATTTGTCTGGCTACGAGGCTCGCATCCGTGCCATCACACGCGATGACATCGTCCGCGTGGCAAAGCAGTACCTCACCCGTCCTTCCAAGACTTTCGAGATTACTGAGGGCACGCCCAAAAAGAACAAACTGGCCAAGCCAAAAATCAAACCTATCGACTCCCCGAAGGGTCAGTCCGAGTACTACCAGCACTTTACCGATATTCCTGCGGGTCATCTGACGCCTAAGTTCACCGACCTGACGGATATCGACAAGGATAATTTCACCGACCTCGTGCACGTTTACGTCACGCCGAATCCGAAGAACGACATCTTCTCGCTCCGCCTCAAGTATGGGGTGGGTACCTACGAACTGCCGAAACTGTCGTATGCTACGCAACTCATGAACGTCAGCGGCATCAAGGGAGCGCCGGGCGTGAAGGCAAGCGAGTATCGCGCCAAACTGGCGAGCCTCGGAGCCAAGTGCGATTACTCTGTGGATGAGAACTACCTCTATGTCGATATCGAGGGTAACGAGGCGAATCTCAAGGACATTATCGAACTCATCAACCTCCACCAGGTCTTCCCTGATTTCAAGGCCGCAGAGAACGACATGTCGTTCCAGAATATCTTGGGTCAGGAGTATTCCAGCCGTCAGATTGAGCAGACCAATACCGACATGCTCTCGTCGGCTGCGTTCAACTATGTTTTGTTTGGCGAGGATTCGCCGCAGATTCGTCGTGTTCCGCTTATGGAGCTGCTCACGGAGACTACCGTCGACCAGTTGGAGAGTGTCTTCCATCGTGCGCTCGACTACGAATTGGAGATTCACTATGTCGGCCGTCTGGCGGCTGATTCCGTCAAGTCTGTCCTATTCAATCACCTTTCCTTCACCGATAATGGTCGCCCCACCACGTCGCCTATTCAGCGCGATCGTATTGCCGTCGATAAGCAGGAAATTTACTTCCTTGGCGATAAGAACATGCAGCAGGCTAAGATCTATTTCTACCTGCAGGGTGATCCTTACACGACCCGGGATGCTGTGCTCTACGAGGCCTTTAACGAGTATTTTTCCGGTGGATTCTCCGGCCTGGTACTCAACGAGATACGTGAGAAGCGCTCCATGGCATATACCGCATATGGCTACTTCCAGCGTCCGCGTCTGCAGAGCCGCAATGCCGGCTTCTTTGGTTATGTCGGTACGCAGTCCGACAAGGTCGCTGATGCCCTGGATGTCTATTTCGACCTCATGCAGCATATGCCCGCGTACGAGGATAATATTGAGTCTGTTCGTACCGTGCTGCGCCAGTCTATGCTCAGCAATAAACCTACTTTCCGCACCAAATCCCAGTGTATGACCGACTGGAATCGTCTCGGTTACGCCATCGATCCGGCTACCCTGCAGATTCGTCAGGTGCAGAAACTCAAGTTCCAGGATATCATGGACTTCTATGCTGCACATATGCAGAATCAACCTGTCCGTGTGCTCATCGTGGGTGACCCGAAACTCATTGACCTCAAGCGTATTGAGAAGACCTATGGCAAGGTCAAGAAGCTCAACCGCTCCAAACTCTTCAGCAACGACGATATCCAAAGTAACGCCTATTAAATAAATTTCAATTAGCTCGCTTGCGAGCGTCAATTCTCAATTTTTAATGCATAAATCTGGTTTTGTAAATATAGTTGGCAACCCTAATGTGGGCAAATCCACGCTCATGAACGCCCTGGTTGGCGAGCGTCTTTCTATTATCACGTCCAAGGCGCAAACCACCCGACATCGCATCATGGGTATCGTTAATGGTGATGATTTTCAGATGGTTTACTCCGATACACCGGGTGTGCTCAAACCTAACTACCGCCTGCAGGAGCAGATGTTGGAGTTCTCTCGTTCTGCTCTTGTGGATGCTGATGTCCTCTTGTATGTCACCGATGTCCAGGATAATCCCGATCGTAATGCTGATTTCCTGGAGAAAGTCAAGCGCATGGCGGCTTCGGGTACCAAGGTCTTCCTCATTATCAACAAGATAGACCTCACTACGCAGCAGACGCTTGAGACGCTGGTGGAGTTCTGGCATCGTATCTTGCCCGAGGCTACCATCTGTCCTATTTCCGCGCAGGAGCGATTCGGTGTGGCGCAACTCTTCGACGCTATCCGCGATGCCTTGCCCGAGTGCCCACCTTTCTTCCCAAAGGATCAACTGACCGACAAGTCGTCTCGTTTCTTTGTCAATGAGATTATCCGCGAGAAGATTCTGCTCAATTACGACAAGGAAATTCCGTATAGTGTGGAGGTTGAGGTCGAGTCTTTCAAAGAGGAAGAGCCGTCCGAGCAGCATCCGCAAGGCATTATCCGCATCGGAGCAGTTATTTTCGTGGAGCGTGATAGTCAGAAGGGCATTATTATAGGTCGTGCGGGCTCGGCGCTCAAGCGCGTGGGCTCGGAGGCGCGTCGCGATATAGAAGAGTTTTTCCAGCGTCCGGTCTTCCTGCAACTCTTTGTCAAGGTCGATCGCGATTGGCGTAGTTCTCAATCTCGCCTCCGCCACTATGGCTACGATTTGCAGTAATTGCGAGTCACAACATTACCGAACCCTTACCGAGTGCTTACCGAGTGCTTACCGTACCCTTACCGAGTGCTTACCGAACCCACTCCTCCCCGTGGAGGGTCGGGATAGACTCCCGAATTTCCATTTTTTAAGATTATTCTTCATATTTTAATATCTATATTCGATGGAAAGTGCATTTTGTTAATATTTTGCTATATATTGTTATCAAAATGTATGTTTTATTTGCGCATTTGTGAAAAAAGCAGTACCTTTGTATCGTGGAAAATGTGGAACAATGCTTTTTACCTGCTAATTTATAGGTTGATAAGTCATTTCCCGATTGTTCCTCACCAACAGAATTTATCGAATTTAAGGTATTAAAATTGTAAGATTGTGATGACTACTTTTTTTGCAAAACAGAAACGTAATACTATGTTTTCAAAGGGCATTTCTGCCCTTCGCCTGACTCTCATTATATTCCTACTCTCCCTCCTCCCAACTTCCGCTTGGGCGGTTAATTGGGTAACGGAAACTCCGATTACTACTAGTTCCTCTGCCTACATTATGGATAAGGGGACGTCAAGTTTCCTAATGGCAGGTCGAGGTGAAAGTAATGCTCTAGATGTTGCTTCCGCTTCTTTGTCTCCGTCGGTGTGGCAATTAGATAGTAAATCTCGTCTAAAGAGTAGTAGCTACTATTTATATATAGGTACGGGTTCTAGTACTGGTGCTAAAACTAATTCGACAAGTACTAGTGGTGTGGATTACTATAGTGGTATTACGTTTACGGCTCATAGTGATAATTCTTCATACTACATTGCTCGTAAAGGAATCTCTTCCTATTATCTCTACGTAAATGGAACTAAAATTACTGCCAGCACGGCGGGTTCAAAGAATGGTGCTTGGCTTTTTATCCGTCCTACCCAATTCAATAACCACTGGTCAATTGTAGCATGGGAAGAAGAAAAAACGAAGGTAACATCCGCAGGTTATGGCACTTCTAATTTGCCAAACGATTACTACAATCAGATTGCTACTGCGATGGGACTTTCTACCCAACCCATTAATATTTCTGAGGATGATTTAACGTCCAACTATAATAATGCCGCTGATGCTATCAAGAACTGGTTGGCACAAACAGAAGATTCTAATCCGGCTAATGTGAAGACCGCCTATTCGAATGCTCTTAAATTCCTTGCTGATATTGATGAGTCGGCAGAGAAAAACCAAGCATTGATAGACCTGGAGAAATGCAAGTCTGTTCCGGAAATAGAAGCGATTATTGCTCGTTTTCGATTAGTCGCCGAGTTTAGTCTCATTGGAGATGATCATCTAAGAATGGATAATACCGCAACAATAGGTTATGCAAAGACTACCGATGATGTGACTTATTCAATTGATAATACGGACATTATTTCTTATAATCCTACTACACACGTAGTTACTGCTCTAAGGAAAGTTGGCTCTGCCAAACTTACTCTTACGCAACCAGCAGATAGCAAACATGTAGCTGTATCTCAGTCCTTCACCTTCACCGTCTCCAAGCGTGACGTTACTTCCATTGTATGGGTGGGAGAAACAACCTTTGATCCTGGCTTCAATTTGACAAATCAGTTCAAAGCATACGATGGTTCTAATGAGATTGCCGATGTAGAGTGGTCTGACTTTGTCTCTGATAACGATGCCGTTGTCCGTAACTTGGATAAACGAGCTATGTTGGGTGGTATTGCTACACTAAGCATAACTTGCAACGAGTCAGCAGTCTATAATGCCAAGACTGGCTCTCAGGTTGTTACCGTTAATCCTGCTGAGCACTTCCTCGAATGGAACCAGTCTTTCATTAACTTTTCCACAAAGCCAGATGGTACCATTGACGAGTATCGCACCTTAACGGCTCGTGCTATTGATTCTACTGGAGTAGAGACACATGTTCCTGTTTCGTATGCTATCACCGAAGGTGCAGGTATTGCTGAGGTCGTAGATGGTCAACTACATGTTTTCGGTGTGGGTGATGCTGTCATCACAGCAACCACCGTCGCTGGTCAGTATGCTGCAATCAGCGAGTCTCGTGCCATCCGTGTCCGCACCTCTGGTACTGCTTGTGGTACGTATGTGTTGGAGAAAGAAGATACTAAAACCTTCAAACAAATAGGTAACGCTGGTTATCTTTTAGGAGGGAATGCTGATAAATTGTCTTTTGAGGTAAAAAAATTTAGTCTGCTTACTATAGGATCTTCTTCGTTGGAGGGCTATGATGGAAAGGAGTGGAAGCAAATCTGCAAACTAGATTTAGATACAGATTGGAAACTGTATGAAAACATTAATGTAGAGAATTATAGTGCTTTACGTTGGACCACCAGTTCTGAACCTGGTTCGAAATATGTTCGCAACGTCTTCGTTTCACAAAAATCATACCTCACCCCAAGCATTTCATCCTCTGATCGAACTTCTATGAAGATTGCTGTCGGACAAGAGTATTCCGAGGACTTTACTGTTTCGTACTCTGATGTTCCATTGATTCAATATGCGCTGAAGAACCCTGAAACTTCTGGACTAATGCTGACTGCTAAGCAGGAAATTGCTAATGATTGTGGCGATTATGGCACATATACGTTTACTATTTCGGGAACTTGGAACAAGGCAATGGATATTGATGACGTGATTCTTATCACCACATCGGCTGGTCATCATATTGAGATCCCGGTACATTGGAAGGTTGACGTGTCTGGTAATTGTACTTCTGTTCATGACGGTGTTTGGAACGAATCAACGAACTGGGAGTATTCTGGTACAGGCACCCGTGTTCCTGCTATGGATAATTCTGTTACAATTGATAATGTGATTACTGTCAAAGGTGATGTTGCTGCTTATCAAATTAGTTTTACGGCTAATGGTAAACTCATAATTGATGCGGATGGTGGTCTCACCTTGGGTGCAGGTGGATTTGTGGGCGCAAATGAGACTAATCTGATTATCAAATCCACTCAATCGTCACAAGGCTACTTCCGAATGTCGCCAGAGTCATCTCGTGAGATGCCAAAAGCTGTGGTAGAATACGCCACCAAGGCTACTTTGGATAATGGTTATGGTAACAATGCTGCATGGCAGTTCTTTGGTGTCCCTTGCGAGACAGAGTTTACTGCTCCGCACAATGTTTGGATGCTGCCGTACGATGAATCAAGTACCACCGATGGATGGGGTGATTATATCACTACGGCTACGTTGCAGCCATTTGCATGTTACACCGTGACTCAATATGGTCAGCCAACCTATCAGTTCCAAGGTAAGTTAACCAATGCCAATGTGGATATTACACTCTCTAAAACAGATGGTGCTGCTTTCTCTGGTGAGAACATGTTTGCCAATAGTTATATGGCTCCATTGGATATCAAGACATTCGACGATGATGATTTCGATGCTGGTATAGAAAAGGTCTTTTATCTCTACAATACGGGATCTTGGAATCAGTGGAATGAGCAGAATAGTCAAGGTAAAGCCGAGACTTTTGAGGCTACCTCTACTCCTGGACAATACCATGCTATCGCTGTGAGGTCTTCTGCAGTACTTGATCCTGAATTTGACCAAAGTCTTATCGCTCCTATGCAGGGGGTTCTGATTAAGACTTCTATTGATGGTGCAAAGTTGCACTTAAACTATAAAAAGCATGTTTGGAATGCCAAGCAAACTACCGGTAATGACTTTAATAAACCGATGCGCGTTGCCGCTGCTGATAATCAGTCGGATGACGAGTTTGCACTATCTTATCGAGTTCGTTTAGCGGTTAATAGTGAGAATAGTGGTGCGGATCGTATCTATCTGCTGGAGAATGAGGAGTTTACATCCCAGTATGATAATGGTTGGGATGCTCCTAAGTTGATGGGGGAGGGACTGATGAATATTTACACCAACGAGGATGCAGGTCAGATGTCTGTTTCTGCAACCGATAATGTGGAGAATATGTACATTGGTTTCCAGGCTGGCGCAGATTACGAATATACGATGTATATCACCTCTGTGATTGGTGACGAGTTGTTCCTCCGTGATAATGTGTCGGGTGAGACATACCCGCTTATCTCGGATACCCAGTTCACCTTCTATGCGGAGCCAAATACCAAGGATGACTTCCGATTCCAAGTACTGCCTGAGGATCCGAACAACTTCAACTCTGGTGTGACTACTTCCGTTGATAATGTATCTTCTTCTACCCGTGTGTGGAGCAATGGTACGAACCTCTATATCGCTGGTGCTGAGCAGAATACAACAGCTTGGATGTTTACCGCCGATGGTCATCTGGTATCTGCTATCCAGTTGCAGCATGGTTCTGCTACTTTGGATTTGGCGCAATTGCCAACTGGTGTCTATTGCGTACGCGTGGCTGATACTGCCTATAAGTTTGTTAAGTAAGGTATTTTACCCGTGAGGGGTATAGATCTTTGATTGTGTTTGGCTGCTATATGTGCAGCAAAAGGTATTTGTGATGAAAAGATTGATTTTGATGATTATGTTCATGTGTGGGGTGGGGCAGATGATGCTGCATGCGCAGATTTACACCTCTACTCCCCAACGAACTTCCTATACGATGTATGGAGCGCAGATGCACTCCGTCAACCAGCGAGGTGTATCGTCTGCGGCCGCACCTGCCGCTTCCTCTGTTTCGCATAATGCGGAATTGATGGCATCGTTTGCTTCTACTACTTCGTACGAGATTCGTACCATGAGTGGTGACAATGTGTATGCCGATAATCGTACATCGGGTTCCGTGCAACGTATGCACTTCGCTGCCATGGATCTGCAGTCTGGCACTTGCCTGGCAGACCTCGACCAAGAGGCGATGGTAGGTAGTGGTATCCATAGAGCGCCTCCAAAGGGAGAATTTCACCCATCTCCTCTCGGCAACATCCCTATCTTGCTAATGATTGTGCTTGCATCGTTGTATGCTGCCTATCTTTACCGCAAACGCTCCCATGCCTTTTAGCATAGGAGCGTTTCGCTTTTAGTATTTACTTCTTTGGTTCGGTACAATTTTTCTTCTTCCTTTTCACTTTTCCTCTATAATTATGCAGAGAGTTTTTCTTTATGCACCCCAGTCGCCAGTAATCTAAAAAATAGTACATTTTTCTCCTGCGTTTCGCGAGCATTTCCTCTCGTGAGTCTCTAAGGGGTCTCTAAGGGGTCTCTAAGGGGTCGCTCGTGGGTTGTCCGTGGGTCGTCCGTGGGTCGCCCGACTGTCTATTGATAGTCACCAATCTTAATAATCGTACATTTCCTTGAGATCCGTTATTAGGTCGAGCATGTTATGCTCGACGATTACCTGCGGTGCCACCTGTTTTCGCTTCCCTTTTCGCGCGCACGCGTGCGCTCGTTCCTTATTATATATTATATATAGCAAACCCCCACTTTTCGCCTCTTTTTCCATATCACCCTCTGATACACTAAAATCCATCTGTTGATAATCAGTATGTTACAAACAAAATGCATATATTTTAGCATTTTTTTGTCGAAATATTTGCGCATGTCAAAAATTTGCAGTACCTTTGCACTCGCTTTTGAGAGATACAGAGTGATGTTCTCCCTTTTACTGCCTTGGGGCAACAAAATTGAATCAACTAATCTTGGTTCTTTTTTTAGCGCCCTATGTGAAAGGAAAAGCCA
>JAZRVR010000020.1:0-20170 GCA_045599285.1 Paludibacteraceae bacterium
TAGAGCCAAATGACTCTAAAAATGACAAAAATCAACAAATAAATTTTGAAGTTTAACAAACTTTTTGTATCTTTGCATCCACATTCTTTGTGGTATACTTTTAAAATATTTTCTGGTATACTTTTGCATTATTACTTACACCAAAATCTTAATAAGTGATAATTCTTTCTTGAAAAACAGAATGCTTTTATGCTATTTTCTTCAATTTCTGGAGCGTGTTAAGGGATGTTCCAGTGATGGATTGCACGTTTCGGAGAGATAATCCCTTTTTGAGCAATTGCAACTCCTTCTTGTACTCCTCCTTCATTTGTTCATCGGATTTACGATAACCTTCTTTGCGTCCGACCTTACCACCGAGACTGCGGAAATGGTTATAACCACTCTCCATACGGCTACGGATAAGACTGCGCTCCATCGAGTTGAACTGACCAATAATGCCAAGTACAAGTTGAGCAATAGGATTAACTGAGCCATCAGCCATAAGTGTCTCTAGGCCGTTTTGAAGGATATATACCGATACTCCCTGCTGAGTGAGTTGGTCTATCACAGTGAGGAAGTCAATAGCACGGCGGCTGATACGGCTGCACTCATATACAAGCACCTTTTGCACATTATTATTTGCTACATACTCCAGCAATTCTGTGAGTGCCTGACGCTCGGCAATGGTTTTGGCTCCTGATACCTTCTCGGTAAACTCCTTAACTACTTCGTAATTCATGCGTGAGGCGTACTCGCGAAGTTCGCTTAACTGACGCTGGTAATCTTGAGAGAGGGTGCTCACGCGAGCATAAATAGCAACTTTGGTATTCATAATTGTATCTTATTTTAGTTAAACATCTAGTAATCATCCAGTTACGTTACTGAATTATGAAGCTAAGGTACAGCTTTTTTTTGATATATGCAAATTTTTGAACAAAAATGATCAAAAAAATTGCACTTTTATGTAAAAAACATATATTCTATTTGCTTTATAAGTAAATTTTTAGTATCTTTGCAAAAAATTTCTGATTTTATGTCTAACAACACCCTTAAAAAGAACGTGGCCTTCTTGTGCTACAAGAAACGTATCAAACTGAATGACTTGGCACAAAAGATGGATGTGGCTCCATCTGTGCTATCGCGTATGATTAATGGTAATCCAAGCCTTGAATCACTCAATAAGATAGCAGATGCTTTGCAGATTCCTGTTGCTGAACTATTTGACAATGCACCGAATGAGATTGAAGGTTATATCACCATCAAAGGTAAAACCTATCAATTTAAGTCTTATGAAGAGTTAGCCTCGGCGTTGCAAACTACAGGTAAAACTATTTGTCCATATATCCCATCGTAAATATACAAAAAAATAGGGAACACGTTTGTGCTCCCTATCTGTTGTTTTCAAAGGTATTACTTCTTAGCCTTTGCTGCTTTATCAATAGCTCGTTGAATCTTCTTATCTAAGGCATTACATTTCTTGCTATATTTATTGACTGCCTTGGTTATATTCTTGTTGGGTTTCTCAAGATTATAATCGGAAAGAGCCTGAATCTTAGTACGTATGAAGTTTACCTCATCAAAGTTACTTGCGTAAGATAGATTCTCTTCAATTTCCTCAATGAGAGCCTTCTCAGCACGAGTGCGAACACTTCTCTTTGCTTCACGGAGATGTCCGTTCTTAAGAACATCCATTGCTTCTGTGTCGTAGATAGGATTTTGGAATGATTGCGCTGGTTTTTGACCATTCCAGTTCGTTACATTAAGAACATTATAAAAGCCAGGGGCAGTAATAAGAACTGCATTACCACCTTGCTCGTGCGCCTTCTTTGCAGCTGCCTCAAAGAACTTGCGATTCATCTTCTTGATAAATAACTTCTTGATAGGAAGGAAAGTCGCAGGTTTAAATGCGTTAAGGGAGATAATCTCATAGTCGGCATTAGCGAGTTCCTTTTCCGATAACAAGATAACCATGTTGTCTCGGATTTCAATTTCTTTTGCATTTCTCATCTCAACGGCATAGCCATTGTTCAAAGACTTAACAGGATAGATAGAATGAGCACACGAACTCAAGAGAATAGCTGCAATAGCAACTACGAATAATTGTTTAATAGTTTTCATAATAATTGTTGTTTTGAATTTTTGTTAGTTTATGATAGCCCAACTCGTAATAGACAACAAAAAGCGCGGGCTATCGCTGATATTGTAATCTCAGGCCTTCGACTGCCCTTCACCTCAATATACAGATATAGCCCACGCAGATGCGTGAGCGATTACTGATATTTGGGAAGGTGAATCAAAGTGTCGAAGTTTGAGACTATCCAAAATATAAGCAAACGCTTTTATGTTATGTGTCTTTGGTTCCTTTTATTTTACCATAGGCGCGTGTGATTAAAAATTTTGCGTGCAAAATTACTGCTTTTTTTTCAAATATGCAATTTTTTTTTGACTTTTTACCTGAAAATCACACTTTTTAACCTTTTAAGTTAATATAAAACACATTCTGGGGATATTTAAGCCGCAGCACAAGGTTAAAAGGCTACAGAATTATAATGATACAATAAAGCCCACAAATCCCCCTTGAGGGAGAATATTTCGTAGCATATCTTTTATGGGTGTTGGATTAGTCGCTGCGGCTAACTCCTTATATGATTTGACAACTTGGGATATATGCGTCTTAGGGGAACTATACCGCCTGACAATAGCCTCTATCTTCTCCATGTCATTATCACATTCTCTTAGCACCGCCGTTCTTTCATAGTCTCTAAGGCTGCTGACAGGTGTAGCCTCAGCAGTATCATCAATAGCCTTATCCAAAAAGTCCATTATGGGGCTTGAGGTCGAATTAAGAACCTCCGAAAGTTGTGTGCTGGAGATATTAAGATTCTTGCGGATTTGCTCCTTGCTATTAAGATTTAGTTCTAAACGTACCTTACCTTGGAAGTATTGAATTAGTGTGCTGGGCGTATGCAGTACGGCTAAGAAGGATTTGTTATCGTCAAGCATCAACTCCTTTGCTTTATCGTATATTGATAGTCTTAGTTTCCTGTTCTTGGTCTGCACGTTCTTCTCTAGTACGTAGTTATCCTTTATTCTCCTTGATATATACTTTCGATGATTGCTGACACCTGCATGAAGAGCCGTTGTAAAGGCCTTGCAGTCGCTACATGGTATGTCTGCCGTTACATCTACTTTAACCACGTTGCTATCTCGTAGGATTGCGTCTATATCCAACTTACATATGCCAATAGCATTGATATTCTCTAAGCATGTACGTATATTATCCTTTGTTATCAGTTCTGGATATCGGTCTAATAATATCTTACCTGTAAACTCGATAACTAACTCCTTCTCGGCCATATCGGCCTCTATGTAGAGGTTATAAGGTTCTTGTAGGCTATACTTATAGTCCTGAACCTGACCTTTGTTAATTGTTATGCTGAATTTGTCTTCATTGATATTGCTAATGTTGTTTAGAGATGTTACTAGCTTCATCTTGTCGAATTTTAACATTTTTCATAATACTTTTTATCTTTTGTTATTTTCAATTGCTCCCACCCACCGCTCCTTAAAAAACCAAAATCTTCACCTTGATAAGCGGTTACTTACCACCATGTAGATAATCATTCATTGTCATGCCCGATGGCTTGTTTGGAATACCTTGCCAATACTTCTTCATGGCCTGACTGATGTGTTCCTTGTGTGCTGCGGCTTTTGGTTTCCCTTTAGCCGCAGCGCTAATCTTTTCCTTAGTTGAGTTATCTAACTCACGATATATTCTTTTCATATTCTCATTAGGCGCTTATTTGCCTATTCCTTATATATAAATATAGTAAAGATAGAAAAAATGTCAAGAATAGTAGAATAAATATACAATTTTTTTTGCTTATCTCTAAAACAAGCGACAGAGGTATGCCTATATAACTTACCCTACACGGGTCTATTTAATAGGGAGGGAACGGAGCAAGAACTCAGTAATATAGCGGGGAGAGGGGATGTTATACCCTCTCCTTTTCGCTAAAAAACTATCGTAGTAGGCGATCATGTAATTTAGGGTCACTAGGTTTACTTAGGATTGACTAGAAGTTCAGGAAAATAGTAGCGTAGTTCCCAAAGTTTGTTCAAATCCCGAATGAATAGTTCTAATTCATCTTGGTTCGTACTACCCAAAGAGAATCAAGCATTTAGGAAACTAAGTGCTTGATTTCTTTTTTATCCGACGAATAACAAAACGAATAACATTTGTTTTATACCCTTTTCCGCACATACCCCAAAGTATATGTGCTCCTTGCCAGCAAAGATGCCAAAGCGTGGCGGGTACCTGCCGCACCCGCCGTCCCGCCGCGGGGAGGCAGAAACACATACATTTTATCACTATGACTAAAAAAAAAATAAAACAATACCAGCCGCCAGTGCGGCTGATTGCCCAGCAGTATATCGGTTGTGTGCACCAATAAAGAACCCTTACCGACCCCTTAACGACCCCATACCGACCCCTTACCGACCCCTTACCAAATTGTTTCATATTAAACCTGAGTTCGATATAATTTTTTTATTTTATGATCAACTTCGGTCATAAGAGAAGGCACGTGTATGCGGATACAAAAGAGGTACGGTAGCACCCATGAAAGATGGGGGCAAACTACCGTACCACTACTGTTATAATCATGCTATTACTCTACCATGCGTCCCAGAAGGTCGTATGCTTTGCCGTTTTGAAGAATAATAACCTGTCCGTCTCGGATGATTTTCTGCTTGCTGTCTGTTGCAGAGGATACGTTTTCTAAAGCAGTATTGTCGGCTACTATGTTATAGAAGTATCGCCATCCTAAAGCAACCTTGTACATATCAACAGAACCTGCCGGTACATGTACCGTCGTTGTGAATTGCCCCATCGCCTTAAAGGTTTCATCTGCATCTTCACAAGTAGGTGGTATTGTTGCATTACAATAAATATCTCTAACGGCAGTACATTCTATGAAAGCCCACTCTCCAATGGTTGTTACGCTGTTAGGAATGGTGATGGAAGTCAATCCCGAGCAATCAAGGAAAGCCCACTCTCCAATGGTTGTCACTTCTCCCGAAAAGGTAATTGTACCCGTACCGCTATAAAAGGTATGGCTGGAGATAGAGACATTGAATGCTTCTACATGAAGACCACCAGAACCAGAAGTTATTTCCGTCAGTATGCTGGAGGCGGTATAGGTAATGACATTGTTCTGAGCCAAGATGGTACATGCGACAACTAAGGACGCAAAAAAGGATAATAGTTTTTTCATACGATAATGATTGTTTTATGTTTTACATTTTTACAAGTAGGAAGCAATGTCTTTTCCACCGGGCAGCCACTACGTTAAAACTCGTAATCTACAGCGGCACGTGCAGATTTGCACTTGCCGATATAGCCCGCCACCTTCAGGTGCTCGGGGTGATTCTGATAGGTATCTACATCCTCCCAGGTGTCAAACGTGCACTCCAGGCAGATGTCGTAATCGGTCTTGGTGGCATTGGGGATATTGATGCCCACTACCTCGCTGCGCAGTACCGGCACTTTATCGAGAAGGGACAATAGTCCCTCTCGAATAATCTGTGCGTTCTCCAGTTTGCTATGTCCTTCGGCCTCGTCCAGCAGGCGGAAGAATACGACGTGCTTTACCATATGCTAACTCGTTTTTCAGGTGCAACATACAATGGCGACTCCTCGGTCACTTCCCATGCATCGTACCATGCGCCGATATGTGGCAGGGCACCATTTACGCGCCAGCGACCCAGCGAGTGCGGATCGCTCTTGGTGCGCTGCAGAATCTCCTCCGGACGGATATTGCCTGCCCATACATTGGCATAGGAGAGGAAGAAGCGCTGAGAGGGTGTGAATCCATCTACTACGCCCAGTTTCTTGCTATCCGACTTGGCTGCCTCGTTCTTCATAAACGCCTGATAACTAACCTGCAAACCTCCGTGGTCAGCGATGTTCTCACCCAGGGTGAAGGCACCATTGGCATGTACGCCCGGAGCCACCTCGATGGACGAGAAGAAGTCCTCCATCACCTTGGTGCGAGCATCAAAGCGCGCCTTGTCTTCGGCTGTCCACCAGTTGTTCAGGTTACCATCCTTGTCAAATTGGCATCCCTGGTCATCAAATCCGTGGGTCATCTCGTGACCGATAACCACACCGATGGCACCGTAGTTGAAGGCATCATCTGCGTTCATGTCAAAGAACGGATATTGCAGAATCCCAGCAGGGAAGCAGATCTCGTTGCTGGATGGGTTGTAGTATGCGTTTACTGTTTGCGGAGTCATATACCACTTGGTCTTATCCACCGGCAGCCCCAGGAAACTGAGGCTGTACTCTTGCTCAAACTTAGCTGCGCGCATGACGTTGTCGTAGTATGGGAGCGATGGGTCAATGTCCAGAGCGCTGTAGTCGCGCCATGTATCAGGATAACCAATCTTAATGGTGAAGGCATCCAGTTTCTCATGTGCCTTGGCTTTGGTTTCCTCAGACATCCACTCCAGTGCGCTGATTCGGTCGCCCAGCGATGCCTGCAGGTTCTTTACCAATTTCAACATTCGCTCCTTGGCCTCGGCAGGGAAGTATTTCTTCACATACATCTGACCTACAGCCTCTCCCAGTGTGCCATTAACCATACCTACGGCGCGCTTCCATAGTGGAGTAGGCTCCTCGCGACCGGAGAGAATCTTGCCATAGAAGTGAAAGTTCTGCATGAAGAAATCATCGCTCAGGTAGTTGGCTGCACCATCGATTACCTGCCATGTGAAGAGTGTCTTCAGATCGCTCAGCGACTCGTCTGCCAGCATGCGGCATGCCTCTTGCAGGTGCTCAATCTGACCTACAGACAGGCTATCCGGCGCGATGCCCAGTGCAGCGAAATACTCATTCCAATTGACCTCCGGTGCCAACTCTTGCAGCTCGGCGATAGACATCTTGTTGTAGTTGGCAATAGGATCGCGCAGCTCTACATTGGTGCGCGCAGCCTTGGCAAGACGTGTCTCCATGCGCAATACGATAGGAGCAGCGAGATCACCATCAATGTAGCCATAGAGTGAGAACATCTTCTCAATGTGCTTGAGGTATTCAGCACGAATCATGCGGGTATGCTCATCCTCGTCGATGTAGTACTCTTTCTCGCCCAGAGCAAACCCTGCTTGTGCCTCGTTGAGGATGTTCATCGACGAATTCATAGCGTCGGCATCCACGTACATTGCCCACAGGCCGTACTCCATTGCCTTACCCAGCAGGGTGCTCAGTTGGCTGCGATCTGTGATGGCGTCAATCTCCTCAATGGTCTTGATGAGAGGACGCATACCCTCCTCATTGCGACGAGTGGTATCCATGGTCATGTTATAGACATCGGCAATCTTCTGCTCGATGCTACCGGGTTGATGTTTTTTCTCGGCAATCTCCTGAATCAGTCCATTCACCTGCTCCAGATTATTGAGCGCCAGTTTGTCAAAACTGCCAAAGCGGCTGTACTCTGCTGGGAGTGGATTGTTTGCCATCCAGCCGCCGCAGGCGTACTGGTAAAAGTCGTTTTGTGCCACGGCAGTGGTATCCAAATTCTCTAACTGAATGCCCGTGGTCTGTTGTTTGGTGCATGCTGTCGTCATAATCACAGCGGCCGTCATGGCCAATGTTTTTAGTTTCATTTTCGTAATGTTTATATTTGTCTGTATTTGTACCCAATATGTTCTTTGTATCCGAAAAATCCCCACCACGTGGGCGGGGATTTTTCTGTGGTCCCACTAGGGCTTGAACCTAGGACCCCCTGATTATGAGTCAGGTGCTACTAACCAACTGAGCTATGAGACCCGGAGGTGTCCCCGTTTATCGGGGAAACCGGCCTCCGCCGGAAGGGGCTTAATTTATTCACCGTCCCCTTATGGTGAAAAAATCTATTTCAAACTCTGATACAACTCCTTACATGCGGCTTCCGAGATTGCCTTCTGCTCGTCTGTAAGAACCGGTATCACCAGTTGTGTGTCTGCAGTTATGCTGTTCGGGTTACTGATCTTGTCCAGGTTGGCCTGGTAGATATATACCCAGCAAAATGTATTCTGATAGTATTTGCGAGCCAGGTTGCTCAGCGTCTTGTCGGATGACATAGTCACTACGTCCAACACCTTGTCTGAATCCCGCTTAGGCGCTTTGGCGGTTGGCTTGACAGCGCTCTCCAGCAGACCCTCGCGGTACTGGTTGATGAGGCGCTCGTACCATAGTTTGTTCACCACACGTATCTCTACGCGACGGTTAGGACCATAAGCCGAGGTGCTGCGCTTGCCCACCAGAATACCACGTCCGATGGTAGCTACGTGATTAGCGGCTACATCATACTCGTTCAACAATTCACTACTTACCAGTCGAGCACGCTTCTGAGCCAACTGCTTGTTGTACTGATCCGAACCCGTGTTGTCGCAATATCCAATAACCAGAGCATACAGGGCGGTGTCGCGCTCCATGCGGCTGGCTACCTTCTGAATCTCTGTCAATCCCTGGTCGGTAATGTCGGACTTACCGGAGTCGAAGTAGATATAGTAGTAATTGTCCTCGGTAGGTGCAGCAGATGCCAAATCATCCGTTTGCGACGACTTCATCACCACTGTATCGGTGCTGCCCTCGTACTTAACTACCTGATAGATAACTACCGTATCCTTCTGTGGCGCGCGCTCTACGATCTTGGCAGGCATAGCCTCAGCGAGGAAGGCGTTCTCATTAACCAGATTACGAACGTGAGTCTTCTTGTTGGCATTGATTTTGTATCGCAGCGCCAGTGTCACATCCGTTACGCCATCGTTGCTGTTACCAGCCTCGTGACCATCTACTTTATCATCACTCAGGAAGAGGGAGTAGGTACCCTTTAGGCCGAGTGCGATGCTGCGGCTCAGGTTGAACTCAAAGTTCGCACCAAATCGCAGATAGGTGGAGAAGGTCATCTTGCCATTGTCGCTCAGCGAGCCATATGTAAGCGGATCACGACGTCCATCGTTGGTGTAGTACAGATCACGCGTGTATAAGCACAGACCTGCACCTACGATGGCTTGCAGCGAGAAAATCTTCTTCTTGGCACGTGGGAACCATGAGTTCACCAGATCGTAGGCAACGAAGAGGTCAGCTCTGTGTTGCTGCGCCTTCAGCAGGTCGGGGACTTGCTTACCCGAAACGTGGAACATGGCGTATTGATAGTCAATACCCAATCCCCACGATGGCACAAAATCGTAGATGAGTGACAAACCTACGGTAGGTGCGTAGAATGCGGACTTCATCTCGTCGTTAAAGTCGCCATCCATCATGTTCATACCGCCCTCCAGCACCAGAGACCAGTGGCTGATATCTGTAGCTACGGGACCTTCGGCTGCCTTCCACGGGTGAGCACCTACCGCCTCCTGGGCGTAGGTGACACTCGCAAGCAGCGAGATAAAGGCTATTGAGAGTAACTTTTTTACCATGTTTTGACGCGTTTTGTCACAAATTTGGCTGCAAAGGTACGACTTTTTTTTGAAATACACAAACTTTTGGCAAAAAAAAAGTTTTTTTTCACTTTGATATTGCATAATTGATTTATTTTTTGTAACTTTGCACTCGCATTTTAGACAACTAACCATTAAAAACATACGATTATGGACATTCTACAACAAATGCTTGAGCGCGCGAAGCAAAATCCGCAGCGCATCGTCCTCCCGGAGGGCGACGAACCACGTACTCTCGAGGCTGCTAACATTCTCCTCAAGGACAAGATTGCAAAACTGATTCTCATTGGTCCCAAGGCTCGCATTGAGCAGATGGCGGCTGAGAATGGCTACGAATACATCAAGGAGGCTACTATCTTTGATCCTGCTACCGAGCCAAAGATGGCTGAGTATGCCAACCTCCTCTACGAACTGCGCAAGGCAAAGGGGATGACTCCAGAGCAGGCTGCTGAGAAGGCGAAGGATCCTCTGTACCTGGGCTGCCTGATGATCAAGAACGGCGATGCTGACGGTGAACTGGCAGGTGCACGTGGTACCACAGCTGATACCATCCGTCCTGCATTCCAGATCCTGAAGACTAAACCGGGTTGCAAGATTGTATCGGGTGCATTCCTGATGTTCACTCCGGCTAAGCAGCTGGGTGAGGATGGCTTCCTCGTATTTGCAGACTGCGCCGTTAACCCATGCCCGAATGCAGAGGAACTGGCACAGATTGCTGTTTCTACCGCTGAGACCGCTCGCGTCATCGCAGGTATCGAGCCACGCGTGGCTATGCTCAGCTTCTCGTCGAAGGGTTCGGCTAAGCATGAGCTCGTTGACAAGGTGACCGAGGCGCTTCGTATTGCGAAGGAGTTGGCTCCTGACCTCAATATCGATGGTGAGCTCCAGGCGGATGCTGCTCTGGTAGAGAAGGTAGGACAGAGCAAGGCTCCGGGTAGTCCGGTTGCTGGTAAGGCTAACGTGCTTGTCTTCCCAGACCTGCAGGCTGGTAACATCGGTTACAAGTTGGTTGAGCGCTTCTCGGGTGCAGATGCTGTAGGTCCTATCCTTCAGGGTATCGCTGCTCCAGTCAATGACCTCAGCCGTGGCTGCAAGGTACAGGATATCGTGCAGATGGTAATCATCACCGCAAACCAGGCTATCGGCTAAGAAGCCCATTTCTACACACTAATCACATACTAATACTACAACATTATGAAAATACTTGTATTAAACTGTGGCAGCTCGTCCATCAAGTACGCGCTCTACGATATGGAAACAAAGGAAGTAATGACATCAGGTGGCGCAGAACGCGTAGGTCTGGATGGCGCTTTCGTGAAGGTAAAACTCGCAAATGGCGAGAAGAAGCAAATCATGCACGATATGCCGGAGCATACCGAGGGTGTGAAGTTCATCTTCTCCCTGCTCACCGATCCTGAGATTGGCGTTATCAAATCGCTCAGCGAGATTGATGCCGTAGGTCATCGCATGGTGCACGGCGGCGAGAAGTTCGCTCAGTCGGTTCGTATCACTCCGGAGGTTATCAAGGCATTTGAGGAGGTTAGTGACCTGGCTCCACTCCACAATCCTGCTAACCTGAAGGGTATCCGCGCCGTAGAGGAGCTCATGCCTGGTCTGCCACAGGTGGGTGTATTTGATACCGCATTCCACCAGACCATGCCTGCATACAGCTACATGTATGCTCTGCCATACGAGGTCTATGAGAAATACGGCGTTCGCCGCTATGGCTTCCACGGTACCAGCCACCGCTACGTATCGGCTCGCGTTTGCGAGTTCCTGGGCGTGGACTACAAGAAACAGCGCATCATCACCTGCCACATCGGTAATGGTGGCTCGCTGGCAGCAGTCAAGGATGGTAAGTGCATGGACACCACGATGGGCCTCACTCCGCTGGAGGGTATCATGATGGGTACTCGCTCTGGTGATGTAGATGGTGGTGCTGTGACCTTCCTGATGAAGAAGCTGGGTCTGGATGCAGATGGCATGTCCAACTATCTGAATAAGAAGTCGGGCGTAGCCGGTGTATCGGGCGTAGGTAGCGACATGCGTGATCTGGAGGCAGCTGCTGCAGCCGGCAACGAGCGCGCTATCCTGGCAACCAACATGTACAACTATAAGATTAAGAAGTATGTGGGTGCCTTCGCTGCTGCTATGGGTGGCGTGGATATCATCGTCTTCACCGCCGGTGTAGGTGAGAACCAGGCTTCGATGCGTGCTGACGTTTGCCGCAACATGGAGTTCATGGGCGTGAAGATTGACGAGAATCTCAATGCTACCATCCGTGGTAAGGAGGCTGTCATCAGCACTCCGGACTCGAATGTGAAGGTCGTTGTCATCCCAACCGACGAGGAACTTATGATTGCCAGCGATACCGCTGCATTGGTATAATACATCGGTTCAACGATTGAACATCAATTAAACAGTTCACCAGTTAAACAGTTCAACAACTAATGAAACCAATAATTTACCAGCTATTACCCCGTACGTTCGCGAATTTTAATGAAACGCGCAAGCGCAACGGCACGCGCGAGGAGAACGGCTGCGGTAAATTTGCTGATATATCTCCCAAAGCACTCAAGTCTATTTTGGACTTGGGTGCTACCCATGTGTGGTACACCGGCGTCATTCGCCATGCTACCGCCGAGCGCAATAATCCCGCTATCACCAAGGGACTGGCAGGTAGTCCGTATGCCATTACCGACTACTATGATGTAGATCCCGACCTGGCGGTAGATGAGGAGAAGCGCATGGCGGAGTTTGAGTCGCTCGTACGCCGTACACACAAGGCCGGACTACGTGTCGTCATGGACTTTGTGCCCAATCATGTGTCGCGTGAGTATCACTCGCTATGCAAACCCAAGGGAGTACGAGATCTGGGTGAGGATGATAACCCCAACTGGGCATTCTCTCCGCTCAATAACTTCTACTACCTGCCGGATGAAAAGTTCGAGCCACAGTTCCCCTGCCCGGGGTACGAGGAGTCGCCTGCTCGCGTGACGGGTAACGACTGCTTCACCTCACATCCATCGCGTGATGACTGGTATGAGACCATCAAACTCAACTACGGCGTCTTCTACCAGGGAGGCGGCGAAAAGCAGTTTGATCCTATTCCGTCTACGTGGATGAAGATGCTGGATATCTTGCATTTCTGGGCACGCAAGGGCATCGATGCCTTCCGTGTGGATATGGCGGAGATGGTGCCGGTGGAGTTCTGGCGCTGGGTCATTCCGTATGTGCGCACGTTCTTCCCGGACGTGCAGTTCATCGCCGAGTGCTACAATCCGTACCTGTATCGCGACTACCTGAATGCCGGTTTTGATTACCTCTACGACAAGGTGGGTATGTACGATTACCTGCGTGGCGTGACCAGCAAGAACTGGGCTGCTGAGGGCATCACCCAGCATTGGCAGACCGTGGATGATATCCGCGATCGCATGCTCTACTTCCTGGAGAACCACGACGAGCAGCGTATTGCCAGCGGATTCTTCTGCGGACGTGGTCGCTGTGCCGAGCCGGCCATGATAGTGGCGGCTACCCTGGGTCGCAACCCTGTCATGATCTATGCGGGACAGGAGTTGGGCGAGAAGGGCATGGACTTTGAGGGATTCTCCGGCATGGATGGTCGCAGTACAATCTTCGATTACTGGGGAATGGCGAGCATTCAGGCTTGGGCCAACAAGGGCAAGTTTGATGGCAAGCACCTCAACGATGAGCAGCGTGACCTCCGCAATTTCTATCAGCGCCTGCTATGCTTGGCGCGTGACGAGAAGGCTATTGCCCGAGGTGAGATGTACGACCTGGAGTATGCGCAGGGCGATGGATTCAATCGCCATGAGCAATACACCTACCTCCGCACATGCGAGGACAGCACGCTGCTTGTGGTTCTCAATTTTGATGACCGCAAGGTAGATTGTCAGGTGCGTATTCCTGAGGAGGCCTTCCGTTACCTGGGCTTGCAGGAGATGGAGCAGGCTAAGGCTACGGATTTGCTGACCGGCAATGCCGTTGATATCCAGAGCTTCACGCATGATAAACCGATTGTAGTATCGCTGCCTGCATGGACGGGCGTGATACTCAAAGTGGAGAAAGCATGAATGATTATTTGAATCTGGTGCGTCTGCCGAATCTGATTTTCATCGCCATACTGATGTATGTGATGGAGAAGTGGGTAGCCGTACCGGTGTTAGATCAATTACAGATGGGTGAGCAGTTGCCATGGTGGCTGCTCACCTTGCTGATTGCTGCCACGATGCTCATCGCGGCAGGTGGGTATGTGATCAACGACTACTTTGATGTCAAGATCGATCGCATCAATCGTCCCGATCGACTCATCGTCACTCGCACGATTGACCGTGAGCGAACGATGCACCTCTTCTATGGCCTGACGGCTGTGGGAGTGGCATGTGGACTGGCTGCGGCATGGTGTACGCGTAGTCTGTCGCTGGCGATTATCTACTGCCTCATGCCGGGTGTGCTGTGGTTCTACTCGGCTAGTTACAAGCGACAACTGCTGATAGGCAATCTCATTATTGCCTTCTCGTCGGCGGTGACGCCGCTGCTGATTGCCGTGGCGAATGTCGATTATTCGGTGCACGAGTATGGTGTCATCATGCGTGAGACTCCACTGGTGCATAATTTGTATGTCTGGATAGGGGGATTTGCTCTCTTTGCCTTTCTCACCACATGGATTCGCGAGGTGATCAAGGATATGCAGGATCAGATGGGCGACCGCGAGATGGAGTGCCACACGTTACCTATCGTGTGGGGCGAACTTGCCAGCAAGGTCTTTGTTACAGTACTGATTATCCTGATGATGGCTACCATTGGTTACCTGGGAGGCATCGCCTTGCCGCAAACCTATGCATGCCCGACCATCGCCGAGTCGTTTGGAGCATGGTGGCACTCGCTATCCTCGCGCTATGTCGTATTTGGATTGATGGTGCCGCTACTTTGCGAATTGTATCTGCTGTGGGCGGCACGTATTTCTTCGGATTACCGCAACGCCCAGCAGATGATGAAGTTCATCATGTTTCTCGGTGTATTGTATAGTTTCGTTATCTTGAAATTGCTATGAATATAATTCTCGGCTCCCAATCTCCTCGTCGTCGCGAGTTGCTCGCAGGATTGGACATCTCCTTTACTGCCGTCAGCATAGATGCCGACGAGTCGTATCCCGCGGATTTGGTGGGAGGGGATATACCTATATATATATCGCGTGCAAAGGCGCGCGCATACGCGCACGCGTTAGGGCCGGATGACCTGCTCATTACGGCAGATACGATTGTGTATCAGGACGGGCAGGTGCTTGGGAAGCCACACTCTGAGGCCGAGGCGCATGCCATGCTTCGTGCCTTGAGTGGCAAGACGCACCAGGTATATACAGGAGTTACCTTTATGGTATCCCAAGATTCATCTCTAAAGGATAAACTTCTCCCCTTAAAAGGGGAGCCAGAGGGGTCTTTCTCCTTCGTGGACGAGACCTCCGTCACCTTCCGTGACCTCACCGACGCCGAGATTGACTACTATATCCGGCAATATCACCCGCTGGATAAGGCGGGAGCCTATGGTATCCAGGAGTATATCGGCTATATTGGGGTGACCGACATGCGTGGCTCGTACTTCAATGTGATGGGTTTTCCTGTCGAGCGTGTGTATGAGACTTTGTCACGCATAAAGTGACATTTTGTCTGAAAAAAACGTAAATAAATTTGCATAATTGAAAAATTATGCGTAATTTTGTGCCATAATTAAACAAATAATAAGTATAAACAAATGAAAAAACATGTATTTTTGCCATTGAGTATGTTGTTCATGGTACTTGTGGTGGCTTGTAAGCCGACTAATCCTGCAGATGGTGATGCTGTAGATAATCTGGATGGTAATAACAATGGCCCACAGCAGGAGTTAACTGTGGACGAGCAGAAGGATTACTTCGATAATTCGATGAAGACTGTGCTTGGCTATTTCAATCCGCAGGAGCAAGCCCACGCTGTAGAAGTGGCTGAAAATCTGGCGATGGAGCTGGATAGTGAGTGGGATATAGATGATGCAGCAGAGTTCTTTTCGGGTAGATACGAGAGGCTGTTTCGTGCTCCGGCATATATCTGTGGCATACTGAAGGCGCAGTCCAGTCTGTTGGCTAATCCGCTGTATCGCTTCTCGTTTGCCAACGATGCCATGGTGTTTGAGGGTAATACTGCTACTCATATTCTCAAGAATATGGGTCCGAGCAAGGATGGCAAATATACTGTGATTCTACACGATGGCTCTAATACCTATACCGTGCAGGTGTGGGGCGAAGGCAAGGAAACCCTGTACTCGGTGAATCTGAAGGATTTTGGAGGTGAGGATAAGGTCTATGAGGCAATGGTTCCTGAGCGCGTTGTTCTATCATTCCGCGAGAATGATGAGGAACTGATAGGTGGTTCGTTCGGTCTGGATATGGTCAAGGATGACCATGTGAATATCTCCACCAGCGCGCATATCACCACGCTCTCGTTTGCAATGGATGAGAAGTTGAATAGCACAGCTGCGGAGTTTGCTAACTCGATCAAAGTGGGTGACCACATCCTCTTTGGCAGCCGTTCGGAGATTCCGTCTCTGCCTATTCTCATTAAGATGGGTGGACTCACTTATGAGGAGTGGGTTAGCAGATATGGCGAGCAATGGGAGTCGCTGGTTAGACAAGTCGGTGATGCATCCTTTGTGCTGAACGTGGGTGATTGTGTACAACTCAAGGGTAAAGGAAAAGAGGGTGGCAAACTCTATACCGAGTTGGACAATCTTCTCTCTAAACGTGTTGAGGGCAAGCAGTTGTGGTCTCGCCTGGCAGATATCATCAACGAGCATGCCGAGTTGGGCATGTACTTCTCCAGCAATGTCAAGCAGGCTGATATCAAGATGGATCTTGTGCTGCAGGATGGCGAGTATTTCGCAATGCCGCTGCTGTTCTTTGAGGATGGCTCCAGCTATGATCTGAGCAGCTACTTCATGCAGAGTGGCGTGTACGACAGCTATCTGCGACAGATAGAGAATCTGCTGGCAGACTACGAAAGCCTTTTCAAGCACTTTGACGTCAACTTCCGCTTCTAATAGTGGATGCGATATAGACTAGGCATCATAGGCATACTTTTATTTATCAGTAGCAGTTTGGTGGCACAACTATCAACTGCTACTGATTCTGCTATATTGACTATATCCAAGACGGTGGATGAGATTGTGGTCGTGCAGCGTAGGACACCCACCTTTGTGTCCATCACGCCTACCACGATGACCGTAGATGCCGGAGAGCTGCAGCGAATGCCTAAGTTTCTTGGTACATCCGATCCAATTCGCTATCTGCAGAGCCTCAGCGGTATTCAGACCAACAACGAGACCACATCCGGCATACATGTACAGGGATGTGATGACTACCAGTCACTTGTCTCTATCAACGGCGCCCCCATCTACTATCCCAACCACCTGATGGGGCTCTTCTCTACCTTTAATGCACCACATTTCAGCACCATACGTATCGAGCAGGCTGCCCATAATGGACAGATGACCAATCGATTAGGCGCTATTGTTGATTTGGAGACGCATCACGAGCAGCCTAAGCGATTCTCGCTGACGGGCAACCTCGGGTTGGTCAATGCCGACCTGACCCTGACTATCCCGTGTGGCAAGAAGAGTGCCTTGTGGATTAGCGGACGCACGTCCTACATCGACCTCCTATATGGACGATGGCTACGATTTGAGGACATACAACTGGGCTACCATTTTCAGGATTATAATCTCACCTATTCGTACCATCCTACGGATCGTGATGAGCTGCTAATCAGCGGTTTCTATAGTCGCGACCGGCTCAAAGTATCTCTCTATGATGGTGCCAATGTCACCTGGCAGAATGTGATGGGTAGTGCTCGATGGACGCACCGGATGGCATCGGGTGAATGGATTACGCAGGCTGGTTTCTCCGGTTTCGACAATCGTATTGGAGCTACGACCGCGGTGGCCACCATTGCCACTAAGGCGGACTTTGCCTCTGTGGATGCGCACACCTATTATCGTGGCAATCTGAGGGAGGATATTCAGCTGGTGAGCGGAGCGGAGTATCACCATTATCTCACACAGCCGTTACAGTTTGATTTTCAGAGCGACGCGATTGTGCCACCTGAGCCGCGTGCGCGCCGTCATGCCGACGAGGCGTCTCTCTATGCCGATGTCAGTCATACGGTTACGCCGTGGTTCGACTACTCGGTGGGCCTGCATGCCTCGCTCTACAATACCCGAGGCAAATGGGCTTGGGGACTAGACCCACGTGCCAATTTTCGCTTCCATATCAATGAGAATCACCATATTTCGCTACATGGTGGACTCTATTCGCAGTACTTCCACAAGTCTGGTTTGACCAATGGTGGTTTGCCGACGGACTTCTATTTCCTGGCGGATGCGCAGTATGGACCCGAGCGAGCCATTGCCGCGAATCTGAGCTACATGGGCAAGTTCTATAGCAACCAGTATGTGCTCTCGGCTGAACTCTATTTCAAGCAAATCTATGGTGTCGTAGAATCGACCGCCAATGTCATAGAGCTTGTGAATCAGGGATTTGACTACGAGAAGGGATTCCTGCACGGCAATGGGCGAAACTATGGTCTCAACATCATGTTTCAGCGCCGATATGGTATAGTTACCGGCAGCATATCCTATACGTTGGGGTGGGCAAAACGCCAACTCCCGCATCTGGACGGCTCGTACGAATACATCTATGCGGCATCCCACGAGCGCAGGCACGACCTGAATGTGGTGCTCAATGCGCAGGTGGCAAAACGCTGGAATATCGGTGCGATGTTTGTGCTGGCTTCCGGATTGCCATACACCCAGGCGCAGGAGGCATATATGCTGAATGGGCAGATGTTCTGCCGCTATTCTACATTCAACGGGGCGCATATGCCGCTCTATAACCGCCTGGATCTCAGTTGCTCATACGACATCATCCAGAAGGCGGATCATACCTTGGGTATCAACCTCTCGCTATACAATGTCTATTGCCACAAGAACGCGCAATTTGTGGTCTATCGCGAGAATAATCTGCATCCAGTCTATGGCACATCGTTGTCCATCATCATTCCAAGCATCAGTATCTATGGCACGTTCTAAGTATCTCATATTGACTGTAATCGCCTTGTGCTCTGTTGTTTATGGCTGCAAGCCATCTGCTGAGGCGCCACAAAAGATGGTGATAGAAGGCTGGATTGAAGATGGCAAGGAGCCTATTGTGATGCTGCACTATGCCTATCCCCTGGATCAGTCCAGCGATAAAGAGGACGAAACACTATTGGATATCATGGCCAACCAGCTGGAGACAATGGCGCGAGTGGCGATTTGGGATGGTGAGAAAGAGGTGGTTCTGACGGGGCAACTGAATACCAAGTACATGCCGCCATATATCTATACCACAGCGCATATGGTGGGGGAGGCTGGGCACACATACACCATCAGGGCTTCGCGTCGCGAAGTCTCTGCGCAGGCTACCACTTATGTGCCGACAATGACTCCTCGGCTGGATTCGATAAGCGTGCGTATCCAGCCAGACTCCAGCAGTACAGTGGTGGCGTATATACATGTACCTGATATACAGGATGAAGTGTATTATAATGCCTTCTTGAGAAGTGCGAACGAGCGCCAGCTCCGCTCCTTCCCAATGAGCATGACCAAGGCGTCGTTGGCAAAAGGCGGGCAAATCGAATTGCCCGTGTATGCGAATCAGATGTTCGCAACGGAATCGATGCATATGGGATTCTACGCATCGGATAGTACGCAATACTATTTGCACCTGTCTGTGCTGGATGATGTATCGTATTCGATTTGGGAGGGTGTGTCGGCTCAGAGTGTGAATCAGGGCATGTTTTTCATGAGTATCTATCGCAATATGCCATCTAATGTCTCGTCTGGATTGGGATATTGGTGTGGTTACAATTCCAGGGAGTATCCTTTTTTCGTTTGCTGCGACACCACCTTCATTTTCCCTTGATGGTTCTGGGTTATTACAAGGTTGTTCTCGAAGTCTTTACCTTACTATTACCTTACTACCAGCCAACGGTAGTTAACGAGAAGAGGCTACCTAACCAATTGGTTAGATAGCCTCTCGTTCATACTGTAGTCCGTTGAACTACAGGCGGTCAATGATGCCGCATCTATCGTGATTTTACAGACGAGCACCCATTACGTTGAACTCAGCGCCATCACGAACGATGATGAGCTGACCATCACGCAATACCTTAACAGTCTGTGCGTTAGCTGCAGCATTCTCCATACCGGTGTGGATAGGATTGGTGATTGTGATAGTACCAGCAGTTGGATCCAAAGTGAACACGCATTCTGCACCTACAGCAGGCTCACCATTGGTGAAGATCAGGTTACTCTTCTCAATCCATTCAGAGCCAGCATCATCAGCTTGATTATTCCAGTTGCAACCTACACCACCATAGTAGTTAAGGATGTAGTACTCGCCAGACTCCTCATTGAGAGCGAGCTTTTTCCAAGTCCAGTCGCCTGCACCTGCCCAGTTGTGCTTGATGTAGTAGTTCTCAACAACCGGAGTGGTAGGAGCGTACGAGAGGGTGAATGTACCATCTTCGTTATCAACGAGAGTGAATACATACTCAATACCAGCCAGTACACCAACCTTTTCCTCAACACCCTCGCGAGCGGTCTCCAAAGTTGCGGA
>JAZRVR010000021.1:0-44972 GCA_045599285.1 Paludibacteraceae bacterium
GTGTGGGATTTTTTAAGGGGTCGAAAAGGGGTCAGTAAGGGGTCGGTAAGCACCCGGTAAGCACCCGGTAAGCCCCCGAAAACACCCCCCCCCAAAAAAAAACGTGCCCCCGTCATAGACAAAAGCACGTTTTTTACTACGCCTTCAGAAAGGCTATTTATACCAGAGAGGGAGATTATTTCACTTCCTCAAAGTCAACATCCTCGGCGCCATTGTTGGTCTGGCTACCGCCATTCGGCTGTGCACCTTGTGGACCAGTCTGTGCACCACCAGCCTGCTGCTGATTCATAGCTGCATAGATCTCCTGGCTGGCAGCCTGAAAGGCGTTGGTTGCGTTGTCCATTGCGGTCTTGCAAGCAGCAACATTCTTCTTCTCGTATGCTTCCTTCAGAGCCTTGATAGCCTCCTCGATAGGAGCCTTCTTATCAGCAGGAATCTTATCACCTACCTCAGCGAGACTCTTCTCGTATTGGAAGATCATCTGGTCTGCCTTGTTCAGCGTCTCTGCATTCTCCTTGGCTTGCTTATCAGCCTCGGCATTAGCCTCAGCCTCCGCCTTCATGCGCTGGATTTCTGCATCGCTCAAGCCGCTCGAAGCCTCAATGCGAATCTTCTGCTCCTTACCGGTAGCCTTATCCTTAGCGGTTACGTTCAGGATACCGTTGGCGTCGATATCGAAGGTCACCTCAATCTGCGGTTCACCACGGCGTGCCGGCATGATACCATCCAGGTGGAAAATACCAATCTGCTTGTTCTGAGCAGCCATTGGACGCTCACCCTGCAGCACCTTAATCTCTACAGAAGGTTGATTATCCACAGCGGTAGTGAAGGTCTCGGTCTTCTTGGTCGGGATGGTAGTATTAGCCTCAATCATCTTGGTCATCACGCCACCCATAGACTCGATACCGAGGCTCAGCGGAGTAACATCGAGGAGGAGCACATCCTTCACCTCACCGGTGAGCACACCACCCTGAATAGCAGCACCTACAGCGACTACCTCGTCCGGGTTAACTCCCTTTGACGGAGCCTTGCCGAAGAACTTCTCAACAGCCTGCTGGATAGCCGGGATACGAGTCGAACCACCTACGAGAATCACCTCGTCGATATCGCTGGTGCTCAGACCTGCATTCTGCAATGCGGTACGGCAAGGAGCGATGGTGCGCTGAATAAGGTCGTCAATCAGCTGCTCAAACTTAGCACGAGTCAGAGTCTTAACCAGGTGAGCAGGAACGCCGTTAACCGGCATGATGTACGGCAGGTTGATTTCGCTGCTGGTAGTGTTACTGAGCTCAATCTTAGCCTTCTCAGCAGCCTCTTTCAGACGCTGCATAGCCATAGGATCCTTGCTCAGGTCTGCGCCACCATTCTCAGCCTTGAACTCAGCTACCAGCCAATCGATGATGCGGTGATCAAAGTCATCACCACCCAGGTGAGTATCACCATCGGTAGCCTTAACCTCAAAGACGCCGTCACCCAGCTCCAGCACGGATACATCGTGTGTACCACCACCGCAGTCGAATACTACAATCTTCATATCCTTGTTTGCCTTATCCAGACCGTAAGCCAGTGCAGCAGCAGTAGGCTCGTTGACGATACGGCGCACATTCAGACCAGCAATCTCACCAGCCTCCTTGGTAGCCTGACGCTGACTGTCGTTGAAGTATGCCGGAACGGTGATAACAGCCTCTGTTACCTCTTGTCCCAGATAGTCCTCAGCGGTCTTCTTCATCTTCTGGAGGATGATAGCCGAAATTTCCTGTGGTGTATAGAGGCGACCGTCGATGTCAACACGCGGAGTGTTGTTGTCGCCCTTCACTACCTTGTAAGGAACGCGTGCAATCTCCTGACCGAGACGATCATAGGTCTCACCCATGAAGCGCTTGATGGAGTTCACAGTCTTGGTTGGGTTCGTGATAGCCTGACGCTTAGCCGGATCACCTACCTTGCGCTCGCCACCTTCTACAAAACCAATTACCGAAGGAGTGGTACGCTTACCCTCCGAGTTCGAAATTACAATAGGTTCATTACCTTCCATAACTGCTACGCAGCTGTTGGTTGTACCTAAATCAATACCAATAATCTTAGACATAGTTGTATATTTTTAAAAGTTTAATCGTTGAATTGTTGAATCGGTTAATCGTGATTCACCCAAGAATAGACAAACGCCGTGCCAAATGCAGAATACTGACATAAATCTGCCAAAATGTCAGTTTTGTATAGAAATATTTGCATATTCGGCAAAATTGTCGTATCTTTGCAGCATTAAAAACAATGCTATATGTCACCTCAACCATTTACCTTTGACCGCGTTGTGCGCCTGTGTATCACAGCGGCAGTCATCATCGGACTTTACTTACTGACATTGCGTCTGAGTAATGTATTATTACCTTTTCTAATCAGTTGGCTGATAGCCTATCTGCTATTCCCCATTGTCAGTTTCTTTCAGACGCGTTGCAAACTCAAGTATCGCGGACTGGCTATCGCTGTCACATTGCTGCTGGTAGTAGGAGTGGTAACGGGCATCATAGCCATCATCGTGCCGCTGGTAAGCGCCGAGATGAGCAAACTGACCGATGCCGCGGGGATTTATCTCAATCATATCCGCAATAGTGATTTGCTGCCCGACTATATCAAGGAGCAATATACTGCCTGGCTTTCCAATATCGACTACAGCAATCTGCTGCTCAATCCAGATGCTCGAGATATACTGCAACAGGTAGCACCACACTTGTGGAAGGTCATCAGCGGTTCGGCTAATATGCTGTGGGGACTGAGTGTGATATTCATCTGCGTACTATATATTGTCTTTATCCTGCTGGACTATGAGCAACTGAGCAACTGGCCACAACTCATTCCTGCCAAATATCGCAATCTCACCTCCGGCATAGCCTCGGATATCGAGCTCAATATGAATCGCTATTTTCGAGGTCAATCTCTGGTGGCACTATGTGTGGGAGTGCTGTTTGCTATTGGATTTAAGATTATAGGCATGCCACTCGGCATACTGGTAGGACTCTTTATAGGAGTACTGAATCTGGTGCCTTATCTGCAGATAGTGGGTATCATTCCGTGCGTACTGTTAGGTACTCTGCAATCCTTGGAAACAGGGCGACCGATATGGCTTGTTTTTGTACTGATATTGGTAGTCTTTGTGGTGGTGCAGAGCATTCAGGACTTTGTACTGACGCCTAAGATTATGGGTAAGACAATGGGCATGCACCCGGCCATGATTCTGCTCAGTCTGTCTGTTTGGGGCAGTCTGTTGGGTATCGTGGGTATGATTATCGCGTTGCCGCTTACCACGCTGATTCTATCCTACTATCGTCGATTCATTCTCAAGGAGAAAAAGCACAAATGGTAATAGGTATTACAGGCGGAATAGGTTCGGGCAAGTCAACGATTGCTGCTGAGTTGCGCAGATTGGGTTATCGGGTATATGATACTGATAGCGGAGCCAAGCGTATCATCGTGCAGGATAGCGCAGTGCGTAGTCGGCTGAGTGAGTTGCTGGGCGCTGACATCTACGACTACCTGGATAATCAGTATATCTATCGCACCGATGTAGTGGCAACGCGCGTCTTCGCTGACCCGAGATTGCTTGCCGGTCTCAATGCGATAGTGCATCCGGCTGTGAAGCGAGATATAGAGTCAGTGGTAAAGCAGATGCCGCAAGGCGAAATACTCTTTATCGAGTCTGCCCTACTATACGATGCTGGATTGGATAGAATATGTGACCGTGTGGTACTGGTAACCGCACCCGAGCCCATACGTATCCAGCGCACCATAGCGCGCGACCATACGCAGATAGATAAGGTACGCGCACGCATACGCGCACAAAAATACCCCTCGGAAGATACCGAGGGGCTGATTGTACTACATAACGATGGCAGCACAAGTATTGATGCTCTGACTGCCTTACTCCTTCACAGCCTTAAATGACATATCCAGGCTCTTGTAGCTGTGGGTCAAAGCACCTACAGAGACGAAATCCACGCCACAGAGTGCATAGTCGCGCAAGGTATCAATCGTGATACCACCGCTGCTCTCAATCTCGATGTGGCGACCAGACTCCAATCCGCGAATAAGTTCTACCGCAGCGCGTGTGCGCTCCGGAGTGAAGTTATCCAGCATGATACGGTCAGGTATGCCGGTAGCCATAGCCTCGCGAATCTCGTCCTCATTACGCACCTCAATCTCTATGCGCAAGTCTTTCTTCTTCTCGGCACAATAAGCTTTGGCGCGCTCCAATGCGGCTGTGATTCCGCCTGCAAAATCAACATGATTATCCTTGAGCAGAATCATATCAAAGAGACCAATGCGATGGTTCATACCCCCACCAATCTTAACTGCCTCCTTCTCCAGATAGCGCAATCCCGGTGTTGTCTTACGTGTATCCAACACATGACAACCGGTGTCTTCAATGCGGCTCTGATAGGTATGTGCTACGGTGGCAACGCCGGACATACGCTGCATTATATTGAGCATCGTGCGCTCGATCTGCAGCAGGCTCAGCACCTTACCATATACGCGAAAAGCCACATCACCCGGATGTACCTCAGCACCATCTTGCAGGTATTGCTCAATGCGGCATTCAGGGTCGAAATAATGGATAATCTCCTTTGCTACCTCTACTCCGGCAAGGATACCGTCTGCCTTGATAATCAGTTGCTGACAACCCATCTCCGTAGCCGGAATACTGCTTAGAGACGTATGATCGCCATCGCGGATATCCTCCTCAAACCAGATAGCTATCAGTTTTTTTAGTTCTTTTGAGTCCATATGTGTGTTGTTGAAATGTTGAATCAGTCGCCCTAACGAGCTAATTGGTGTGCAAAGGTACGGAAAATTTTGCACACTTGCAAGCATTTTACTGAAAAAATGCAAATCGCAGCGGAATATCAACTCTCTGCGCCCAGCAAGTCTCGTTGTGATCTGCACCGGGGAAGACTCGCACCATCAGCGTAGTAGAGTCGTAACCGCAAGTATGCAGCAGCGGCTCAATCTCATTAAACTGCGGGAAGAACGTAGCATCCAGTCCGGCATCGCCTGTATCGATATAGAGGCGCGTACGGACATCGGTATTCTCCTGCAACGCCTGCCGCTGAATGTCCCAAATCTCAGCAATAGCGGGGAAACTGAGTCCCATACAGCATCCGAACACATCGGGACGATAAGCCGCTGCATATACGCTGACCAACGCGCCCATCGAACTGCCCATCATAGCCGTATGCTCACGGTCGGGCAATGTACGATACAGACTATCGATATGCGGTTTGAGCGTACAGATGATAAAGTCGATATATGCTTTTGAGCGCGGCTCCGGAACCGGCAGTCCCTCCAGATTCAGTCCTTCACGACGTTGCTCCTCGCTAAGGTATGTGTAGAGATTAGCCGGCATATAGTCTCGAAAGCGGTCTTCATCGTTGTATATGCATACGGCAATAGGCGGCAGAATACTATCGTCCGCCATGCGTGTGATAGCCTCATCTACCTGCCACTCCTGGTGCATCCAAGTATGGGTACTATCCAGCAGATTCTGTCCATCGTGTGCATAGAGCACAGGGAAACAGGCATCGCCCTGGTCATAGGTTTCTGGCAACCAAACATCTACCTGCATCTGCTTCTGCAACTGCGGACTATACAGCGACAGACACTCTACCCGACCGCTGCAAGGTGTGATATCGCGTGTATCCGTTGAGCGGCAAGCGCCCAGCAGCAAGGTTAAAACTGCGCCTACACATAGCGCATATGAATTGAATCTGCTCATACGGTCAAAAAAATTAATGATTAAGCGATGCAAAATTACTGCTTTTTTGCGATATATGCAAGTGTTTTGCTCCTTTTGTGGGTAAAAGTATTGCATAATTCAGAAATTTTCTGTACTTTTGCAGCACCAAACAACGCCTTGAGATGCAGATTCGCCTGACACAATATCCCGTTCCGGAGCTTTTTCCGTCGCCCTATGACCCGACGCCGCACCCGTTGGCTCGCGCCGCAGCAGAGGCGGTGATGGACGATGTGCGCACCTATATGTCTGCGCACCCGGAGAGCGAACTGCATCGCAGAGGGAAAATGTTCGGCGTGCTGGTGTATCGTGATTCGGAAGGACAAATGGGCGTATTGCGTGCATTCTCGGCCATGCTGGACGGCACGTATCATCACGATGGGTTTGTGGAGCCGGTCTATGAGGTAGATATGTCCACACTCGTGGGTCAAAGTACAGAGGATAGCCGCCAGAAGCAGCAATGGCTATTTCATCAATACCGCATACTGAATGCGCAGGGTGAGACGCGCGACCTGATAGATATATTTCGCGATACGCCACCTATACTGAGTATCGAGGAGTATTTTCAGCCGCACAAGGGAGAGAGAGAACAGCACAAGCGCGCGGAGGAGCGAGTGCGAGTACCATCGGGTGCAGGCGAGTGCTGCGCGCCCAAACTGCTGCAGGCAGCGTACGTGCGTCATCTGCAGCCTGTATGTATGGCGGAGTTCTGGATGGGCGCATCGCCCAGCGACGAATTGCGCATAGAAGGTCAGTATTACCCAGCCTGCACGGGCAAGTGCAAACCTATACTGACGCACGCGCTGCAAGGTATAGCGGTAGCCGAGAGTCGGCACACCGCCGACCAGCGTCGTCTGGCCAAGGAGAGCAGTATTTTGTATGAAGACGAGTGGCTGCTGGTGGTGAATAAGCCCTCGGGACTGCTGTCCGTGCCGGGCAAGGACGATGCGTATAGCCTGCAGCACTACCTGACGGAGCAGTATCAGATGCCCATCTATGCGGCACATCGGCTGGACCAGGACACGTCGGGTGTGATTGTGTATGCACGCACACAAGCGGTAGCATCTGCGCTACAGAAACTCTTTTTGAGACGCGATATTCATAAACTCTATCTGGCTGAATTGGCGCAGGCAATGCCTACTGCGCCCAATGGAGAACCGCTGCCGACGGATGGCGTAATCGACCTGCCTCTGCTGCCTAATCCGCTGGATCGTCCGCGCCAGATGGTGCATAGAGAACATGGTAAGGCATCTATTACCTGTTATCAACTGACCGACCAAATGGGTCCACACGGTGGCCGCATGGTAGCGCTGCGTCCTGCTACGGGACGAACGCACCAGTTGCGTGTCCACTGCGCGCACCCAGATGGTCTGAATACGCCTATCTACGGCGACCGCCTATACGGCACAGCGGCGCAGAGACTGATGCTCCACGCCGCTGAGATTGCCTTTCCTCATCCTGTGACGGGTGAGATGGTAACTATCGTTTCAGCATTTTGACACTGACCCAACGCCCCTGGTGGTAGGTTTTGACGAAATAGACACCGGTGGAGAGATTCGCCACAGGTAGCGATACTCGCTCGCCGGCTGCATGTGCGCCGAGGCTCATTATCGTCTTGCCAGACAAATCAACCACATAGAGGTTACTGAGCGACTGCAGCAGTTCGACATAGCATACATCCGTGCATGGATTAGGCATTAGTCGCAGTACATCGATGGCAGGCACTATGGGCTGCGTAGGGTCTGTGACATCGTCGGTTGGATTCGGGATAAAAGGCTCGATGTCGTCCTGTTCCTGCGCGTCAGTCAGCCATTCGTCAGCGTTGCAATCGGGCATGCGTGTGAACTCAATGATCGTGCGCACGAGCATGTCGTTGAGGTGCTCTACGCGCAGCGTATCGGTGGTGGGTTGCAGGTGCTTGCCGCCTATACCACTATCGTCGGTGAGGAAGAAGGATGTACCGTTGGTGGCGAGTGCTATGCTACGCATGAGCAGTTCGCCAGCCTCATCCAGTCCGCTGCACACAACGGGCACGATGCGTATGCCATACGCGGCAGCCTGCAGAATCTGCTCGTGCAGTAAGGCAATCGTAGCCGAATCATTGTGGCATGGAGCATCCAGTACGAGGAAGGCAATGCGTGCTCGTGCTTCGTCGCTCCATCCGGCAGCATTTATAGTCGCCATCAGAGCCTCTGGAATAGCCTCTGGGAAGTCGCCACCTCCGTCAGCGACCTGCTGATTGAGGAAGGCTTGCGTAACTGTATGGTCATCGCTAAGGCACGATATACGCGTAAGATAGGCGTCCCCATGATCACGATAGACCAGCGCGCCGGTGCGTATATGCAGCCCGTCCACAGCGCTCTGCGAGCGACTGATGACGTCTTGCATCTCGGCCTGCAGGTAATGGAGTTCGTCTCCCATAGAGCCGGTAGCATCTACGATGAAGAAGACATCGGCCGAGGTGGATGCTTCGCATCCCTCGTTGAGCCGAATCACATTCTCGCCCTGGCTGAATGGACGCGCCACAATCGCTTGTCCATCTACAGCGAGGCGCAGTGTGCCACTGACGGGGGCGCTGGTGAGTCCGTTCCATAGTTCAGCGCGTCCGGTGTTATCCGTGCGTGCCTGGTAAATGGTGTTGCCGGCTGCATCCAGGAGCGATACGGCACGGTTGGCAATGGGGAAAGCGTCTCGTCCTACCACCTGCAGCATGTAGCGCTCGGCGGCGCGCAGTTGCCACTGGTCGGTGTAGGCTTTGTGTGATTGTGTGAGCACATTGTGCCAGAGGTTCCACTTGGCGAAGTCGTTGACCTCGCCGGCGGTCAGCTTACCGGCCTGAATGGTATTGGGCGCCATGGCAGGTTTGCCACATACCATCTTGCTCATCATTACTGCGCCGTCGGCTATGGCTTCTTCGGCGCATGCCGCCATGCCATCGGTTGCGACCTCGCAGTCCGCCATCTCGCCGGTCATGGCGCGGTGGTACATGCGTGTAGCCCTGATTCCGCTATCATGTTCGGTCGTGATTGGGTGCGTGAGTCGCAGGATGACGACCTGCCCTTTGTCGGCACGAGATAGGACGAACTGCTGCGTCTCGAAGTCGGCAGAGGTGAGCGTAGCCTGCACATGATGGTCGGCAGGCAGATAGCAGAATCGTCCATCCCATCCGGTCTGAATACTATCCTCACCGATATGCACCCAGACATGGGGTAGCAGGGCATTACAGGAGTCCATGACGAGATAGGTCACCATAGTAGAGTCGGCAGCGATGCCGACACGCGAACTTTGCCCACGCGAGCACCCTGCCCACACGCAAGTGGTCAGGGGTACAAGGAGCACGAGCAGCAATACATTGAGCATGAAATTCTTTCTCATAAGCACAACTTTTTAGAGTTTGTTTATGAGCAAATAAGCAAAATGTGTGCCAAAATGGTGTTTTTATCGGATAAAATGCATAGGTTGTGGTGCCTCGCGCATGGGCAAAGGTGTGGCTATACCGTGCAGGTTACGCAGCATCCACGCCATGTTGTCGGCGAGTGTGCGCATGGTCTGCAGTCCTTCGGTGTCTTGCGCGGTCTCTCCCTCTGTGCGTCCGTAGGCGATGTTCCAGTACTGCGACGATACAAGTGGCATATTCATCATCTGGAAAGGCATATTGAGTGTCTGGAAGGCAGCAGTAGCGCCTCCACGACGACAGATACAAACGGCAGCGGCGGGTTTGTTTTGGCATAGAGCACCACCGGCGTACATAAGTCGCTGCTGCATGGCGAGCACCTGTCCGGCCGGCTGACCATAATAGACGGGCGAACCAATAATGATGGCATCGGCTGTCTCCATCTTGGCGATGATGGTGTTGGTGATATCGTCGTCGAAGGCGCAACGATTATTGGCTTTCTGCTTGCAGACGCCGCAGGCGATGCATCCGCGAACGGGTTTATTGCCGAGCCATAGGATTTCGCTGTCGATATTGTTGGTTGCCAGTTGGTTGGCAATCTCGCTGAGGGCGACGTGGGTATTACCCTCGCGGCGCGGACTACCGTTGATGAGAAGTACTTTCATATTTTGTATTGTTTTCGTTACCGCCTGCAAAGGTACGATATTATTTTGACATACGCAAGTATCGCGCATATTTTTATGCAATAATGCAATTTACACCTCGGTATACTTTCAGGCATTACAAGAACCTCTGTTCCAGTTGTTGGAGGACAGATTGTGCGAACTTAGGTGACAAACTCTTGCATATATCAAAAAAAAGTATTATCTTTGCACCAAATTTCGAAAAACGAGGGACGAGGAGGCGACGACCCACGGACGACCCACGGGCGACCCACGGGCGAGTGTCGGGAAAATGGTCGGGGAAATGGTCGGGAGAAATGGTCGGGAGAAAAGATAAGATGGCGATAGCAAAGCGATAGCCATCGATGGCTCTCGAACGAAAAAAAATGACGGCAGAATTTTTATTAAAATAAAATGGGAATATAACACGCCCCTCGCGCTTCGCACGATATATCGTGCTCGGGGCGTAGTTATATAGAAGGCAGAAATATGCGTATTGATATGTATAAGAAAATAATTTACATCTGTATTGTGACTGCTCTGGCTATCTCGCTACTGGCAGCCTTTGTGACTAAGCAGTTTGACATCAGTCTGGGCGCTATGGACTGGCTCTGTCATTGGGTATCATCGCCCGTGGCACTACTGCTGGGTATCGTGTTCGCCCTGACATTTGGCGCAACCTACGAGTCGTTCACCAAGACGATGTCCAAAAAGATGCTCCAATACTCCGTCATCGGACTGGGATTCGGAATGAACGTCAACCAGGCCATCGCGTCGGGCAAGGAGGGTATGCTCTTCACCATCGTCAGCGTGTTCGGTACGCTGGCTATCGGCTGGCTGATAGGTCGCAAACTGCTGAAAGTGGATTGTGAGACCAGTTACCTCATCTCCTCCGGAACAGCTATCTGCGGCGGCTCCGCTATTGCTGCCGTCGGTCCTGCTATCAAGGCGAAATCTGAGTCGATGTCCGTAGCGCTGGGCGTGGTCTTTGTGCTGAATGCGGTAGCGCTCTTTGTCTTCCCCTATATAGGCGACGCCATTGGCATGACGATGAAGCAGTTTGGAATGTGGGCGGCTATCGCTATCCACGATACGAGTTCGGTAGTGGGGGCTGGTTCGGCATACGATGCTATGCATCCGGAGCTCATGGCGAGCGAAGGCGTCTCTGCGCTGGAGGTGGCCACGACCATTAAGCTCACTCGTGCCCTTTGGATCGTCATCCTGGTATTGGTAACGCCGTTCCTCTTCCGAGGCAAGGACGAGGCTACGAAGGCCGGAACTCCATGGTATCAAACTGTTCCTCGCTTTATCATCTGGTTCGTGGTAGCAATCTTGGTGAACACCTACTTGCTCTCTAATGCTGCGCTCATAGGCGAAAGTGCTGCGCATATCGGTTCTACCATCAGCGGCGCGGTCAACCAGCTGGCTAAGCAGTTGATCACGCTCTCGCTCTTCTTCATCGGCGCCGGGCTGACGCGCAAGACGCTCCGCGCCGTTGGCATCCGTCCGCTCATACAGGGTATCCTGCTCTGGATCACCATCAGTTGCGTCTCGCTGGTGTATATCCTATGGATTTAATCAAAAACAATATATGAAAAAGTATTTACCACATCTGATGGGAGCGATTTTTATCCTCTGTATCATGGTTGCATGGGCTGTCATCTGCTCGTGCTTTAAGTCAGAAAAAGTCGCTGAGGAGGTGGCAGTAAACACCACGAATATGGATTTATCACAGTTTGTTTGGACGCGTGAGCCAAAGGCTTGCGTCATCAAGGATGGTCGCATAAAGATCACCACCCATCCGCATACCGACCTCTGGCAGCGGACGTATTACCACTTCCGCAACGACAACGCTCCGGTCTTTCAGATGGAGACTGAGGAGAAGTTCTTCTCGTTTATCGTGAAGACGGATTTCTCCGGCAGTCACACACGCTTTGACCAGTGTGGCGTGGTGATGTACCTGGATAGCGACAACTGGCTGAAGGGTAGTGTAGAGTACGAGAATGCGGAGTTCCAGCACCTGGGTAGCGTAGCCACCAACCACGGCTATAGCGACTGGGCTACGACAGCTATCCCTGCCAACGTGAAGCAGATGTGGTATCGCCTCTCGCGCCGTGAGGACGACTTCTGTATAGAGTGCTCTAAGGACGGCAAGGCATGGAGCCAGATGCGTGTTTGCCATATTTACGAGGCGCAGAATACGGTTCGCTTTGGTATCTATGCCTGCTCGCCGGAGGAGAGTTCCTTCACGGCCATTTTCACGGATATGCAGCTGACCGAGTGCGCATGGAAGGCACACGATGGTCAGCAACCGGATGAAGAGTAATTTCTGTTTCATATTTTATTTTAATGTATTATGCGTATTCCTTCTATTAAAGTATTTCTCTCCGGTGGATTCTGGTCGGGACTTCTGGCCACGGTATTGGGTATTGTGCTTACGTTCGGTACCTCTATGTTGATCGAACGACATGTTAATGAGGAGCACAAGCAGCAGTTCCTTATCTGCATGGTCATGTACCTCGATTCTCAGATTAATGCTCTGGCGAAAGACTCGGTGGAGGCGGCACGAATCGACTCGCTCATCTCCCCTGTACTGATGAAGTTCTCCGAAACCAGCGAATTGCCTACCCGAGACGAACTGAATGCGATAACGCCGGTCTTCACCAGCTTTGGTTTTCATAGCGAGAACGAGGGTTTTCGCGACTATTTTGAGGGTAATACCGAGACGCTACAACTGCTTGATAGCTATACGATTACCCAATTCAACGAAGTGTCGAGTATTATCGACATCTTTTATACGATCAAGAACAAACGTGAGCAATACCGCGAGAACTTGCAAAATATGCTGATGGCACATATTTTCGGCGGCAATAGTGCTTATGAGGGCTATTGGAAGACGGCAGCGCGAGAACTGATGACCAATCCGGATCTGTCGGCTTACTGGCTTAACAATACCGAATATCGGTATATGATCAATCTCTTTTTGCCCCAGATACGTGCTGCGCGTGCTTGTATCATGATAGTGCACGATTTAGACGATTCGGATATCGCCCACTACAATGAGCGAAACCCCTATCCTGCAGCCTGGGAGCGTTGGGAGAGCGAAAATGGTGCGCTACAGGACACGATTCATATCGAAGTGAGCGATTCTGCAAAACTTACTATTAACCAATAATCGCAATGAAAAAGAATATCTATTTCCTGATGGCGCTGCTGCTTGTGAGTAGCGCGTTTTATGCTCAAACGCCTGATAGCGTGCGTGTGGAGATGGCCCCCGATACGGTAGTCCTTTCTGCGTCGGCAGATACCGTGGAGACCGTTCCTCACCATTCGCTGTGGATGGGCGTTCCGGCAGAAGAAACCAGTCCGACGTACAAAGCTCCCAATCTGCGTTATTCCAATCAAGTTCGAGTGGGAAATGTATCGATTGAGCGTCAAAACGTGAATCAGAAGTCGCCGTCAGCTGCCGAACCGAACATCCCCATGACAACGCCCGATGGCCGAACCATCAATAGTAATAGTAAAGCGGGAGTTGAGTTCAGTATAGGCTGGGGCAAGTAGTTTTGCCCCAGGTTTTAAAAGACATCTAAATTTTTAATTTTAAATACAACTTTATGAAAAAGTTCTATTTTATACTGATGGCCGTAGCTGCCATTGCTTTCACCTCGTGTGGCGATCGTAACACTCCAAACAATCCTGATGACAAAAAGGAGGAGACCGCAAAGTATGCGTCTGCAGAGTATAGATTCTCTGTATCCATATCGGATGCCTTTGCCTCTGTAGCAAACCTACGTCTAGTCTATACTGGAGAAGATGGCAAACAGAAGGAAGAAACCGTCATGGGCAGTATGACCGAAAGAGTGATAAAGACGAACGTTCCTGTTGATAGCACCTGCGTACAAGTCTATATCTCCAAGAAAGAAGGTGCTGATTTTACTGAAAGTAATCTCTACGCGGAGGAGAGCGCTTTAGGGAATAAAGTCATGAAACTAGACTTTGTTTTGGATGGCTTTTGCAAGACCCTGGACGAAAAAGGAAATATCATCCAAACTCGCCCCTTCCTAGGCGCAAAGAGTACAAAGACCATGGCTGTGGACAACGTCGAAAGTTATATAGACAAACATGCCACTAAACCATATGTTACCTGCACACTCCGTTTCGATAGCGAGGGTCATCCGGTAGAGTAATAGCATAGCCGAAAGCATACAAGGATATGAAAAAGTTCTTTATCTCGCTCGTTCTTATGTTGCTGAGCGTATGTCGGGTGTTCGCCTACAATAGTGACCCAAACTTCCATTACGATCTGTCCCGTTACGAGATAGCCGTTGAGGACATCAATCCATATTTCTGGAAGTTTCTGGAGCCTGCCGAGGGTTCGGACTTCGTGGAAATCAAGAACGTAGTAGATACGGCCGGATATCAGCATATCGGATATATGCAATATCTGGGTGGCATCCCCTACCCATTGGCTATTGTACTTGTGCATGCCTATCAGGGGAAAGTTCTCTCTATGAATGGCGCTATCCTTTCGCAATCCGCTTACGATCAGCAATTCAAGCAGCCGGCCAATATATCGTCGGACGATGCTGTCCGCCGCGTCAAGAAGTCTGCACCCGTCCATGGAGATGGCGAGATGACCTATGTGCACGTGCTCGAGAACGGTCAATATAAGGCACACAAGGTGTACCGCGTGCTCGCGGAGAACATGACCGAGTACATCTACGTGGATGTATATACCGGCGAGGTGGTCATGAGGCAGAAGTTGGTTTATTCGCTGGATGCCAATTGCACCGTCTCCACCATGTATTCGAGCGAACAGACAATCCAATGTATGAAGATAGACGGCAACTATGTGCTTCGTGATGAAGGTCGCAAGATCATTACGTTGAATGCCACCAATGCCATCCTTGAATATCCCGAGGATCCCAATGCGATGGATGCCTTTTACGTAAAGGTGCAGGAGTATTTGGCACAATGTACCGATTTCTCCAATGCTACCACGGATTGGGGAAATGCCGGTGGATACAAGCTGTGTCTGGATAAGATCACCGTGCTCGATGTTCCGGCCTGGAAACCCATGGAGGGAGATTCTGTGCTGAATCTGTATCTGGTCATATCGGATGGCTCGGGCAATGTGCTGGAAACTACGGCGTGTCAGGAGATTACCTCCTACCCCGTTACCTTCACCTTTGCTTCCAATGTAGAGATGGTGGACAGCGTGCTGAATGTATCTTTCCGCGACCATAACGACGAGTCCGAAGATACGGAGTTGGTCTCCTTGCCGTTGGTAAATGCGGTAAGTAACTATGAGATTTCCCGTGATGATGAAGATGTGAAATGCATCGGTTTCTTTAATCCGGTAGGTTGTCAGCCAGCTCTGGATATCCATTGGGGAATGGAGAAAACCATCGATTTCTATCGAGAGGTCTTCCACCACGATGGTCCGGACGGAAGGGGGGCACCAGTGGTTCAGCTTTTCAATCCCCGCGCTGATAATATGTCGTTTGCAGGGTTCCCTTTCCAGGCAATCGCATTGAAGAGTTTCGCGCAACCCATTACGATGGCCTATGGTATGGGTGGAAAAACGTCGATTATTACTACCCAACCATACGTCTCGCTGGATGTCATGGCGCACGAATATACCCACCATATTACCAATAACAATGGTACGGGAGGTCTGATTTACATGGATGAGTTTGGCGCTCTAAACGAGAGTTTTTCCGACTTGATGGCGATGGCCGTACTACAGTATGCGACCGGCTCGTGTAAATGGACTCTTGGCGAAGATTTCCTGATCGACCATAATCTCAGGTCGATTAGCGACCCTTGGCAGTCTGGGGAAAAACCTCAGCCCAAATACTATAAGGGCAAGTACTGGGCTCCTCTCGGGGACTATTCGCCTACAGGGGACCAGGGTGGCGTGCACACCAACAGCGGCGTGCAGAACTACTGGTTCTACCTGCTCTCTGAGGGAGGAAACGGAGTAAACGAAGTGGGAGAAGCCTACCATATTCCGGCGCTGGGCATCGAGAAAGCCGCCCGTATAGCCTACACTAATCTTATCTACTACATCACTCCCTATTCCGACTACCACTTGTCTCGCTGGGGCTCAATACAAGCCGCTCGCGAACTCTATGGTGCAGGTTCGGCAGAGGAGATTGCCGTCACCGATGCTTGGGCGGCTGTAGGCGTAGGAAATAAGTATGGCGACCCCTCCGACGAATTGGATTTCCTGCCCGGAAAGTATTTGGTATTGAACGTGAGTGAAGATAGCGAAGACCTGTTCTTAATGTCATCATACCAGTGGGGAACGGCCGAGAGCTCTGTGACTCCCGTTCCGCAGTGCCCTATGGGTGTCCACGTACAGGATTTCGATATGGAGGCCAAGCACTATGTGACCGACTTTGATCCCGTCAATATCTGGGAAGTGGCGGATGACGGTTTGGGATATACGCTGAAGTCGGGCGATGCTTATCTGGGCTATACGAGCAGTAAAACGGCTGAGTTGACCGCAGAGAGCAAGCGGTTGAGCATTATCGATTATGGAGATTTTTACCGAATATTCTTCACCGGAGACGCTACGAAATACTATCTGGTGATGAATATGGAGGAGAGTAATGAGTATTTCGACTTCCGTCAGAGTGAGAATGAAAACTCTCATCTCATGTTGATTCCGCTGATAGACGATACCTCGGATGGTTGTGTGGCCACGGAACAGGAGAATGTGCCCGTCAAGATCCTAAAGGATGGTCGTCTGCTGATTCTGCACAATGACAATACATATACCATTACCGGTATAAAAGTTGAGTGAGAAATACGATTTTAAGTAACCCCCTCTAAATAAAACTATGAAGCGACACTTTTTTCTCTGGCTATTGGTTGTTTCAGCCATCGCTATATATGCTGCGGAGGGCACCCGTCCCATTGTGACCATCGAAACCAGCAAGGGTGAGATCGTAGTGGAACTCTTCAACGAGACGCCACTCCATCGTGACAACTTCCTCCGCTTGGTGGATGAGCATGTCTATGATAGCCTGCTTTTCCATCGTGTCATCTCCGGATTCATGATTCAGGCTGGTGATACACAGTCCAAGAACGCTCCAGCCGGAGTGCTGTTAGGCGATAGTGATTTGCCCTATCAGGTCCCTGCAGAGATACGTGTGGACCAGGGCATTGTGCATCACCGTGGCGTGTTGGCTGCCGCACGAGAGGGTGATGACACCAATCCCGAGCGTGCCTCCTCATCCACGCAGTTTTATATCACGCAGGTGGATGTGCCTCGCCTGGATGGTAAATACACGATCTTTGGCCGTGTGATTCGTGGCATGGAGGTGGTGGATGCCATTGCCGATGTGCCTACCGATCCTAACGACCGCCCGCTGGAGGACATCCGAATCCTGTCCACCTCATATATGTGATCTTCTCCGTTGCTGATACGCGTTTTGCGGAGAGAAGAATAATGGTTTGCCCTATGAAGACTTTTTACGATTTTTTTCATGAATTGACGCAAATCCCGCGTCCTTCCCACCATGAGGAATTGGTGGCAGATTATCTCTGTCGTTTTGCAGAGGAGCATGGTCTTGTGTATCGTCGTGATGCGCAAAACTGCGTTGTGATTGAGAAACCGGCTTCGCCCGGATACGAAGCGGCTGCCCCCGTTGTCATCCTCAACCACATGGATATGGTTTGTGTGGCGGAAGATGGCTATCTGCGTGATGGGCACCCGTTCGATCCTTTGCACGATACGATTCGTTCGTATGTGGAGACAAATGCCGAAGGTAATCGTTGGATGAAGGCTGAAGGCACTTCGTTGGGTGCCGACAACGGTATAGGTCTCTCGATGGCGTTGGCTATCTTGGCCGACGATACGCTTGCTCATCCAGCGCTGGAGGTGCTCACTACCACCAACGAGGAGGACGGCATGTCCGGCGCGGAGGCATTAAGCAGAGATTTTATCCGTGGTCGTCGTGTCATCAACCTCGACTCGGAGGCTTACGACGAGATGACGGTTGGTGCGGCAGGAGCATGTCTGCAAGTGGCTACATGGCAACCGATCTGGATTCCGATAGAGAAGGGGTTTGTCTATCGTCGTCTCGTGGTGGATGGCGGTCTGGGCGGCCATTCAGGCGTGGATATCCACAAGGGACGTTGCAATTGCATCAAGGAACTTGGTGAGCATCTTTATCAGGGTTTGTATGACGATTTTACTCGCACCACGATCGACCATACCTTGTATATCTGTGCTTTGCGTGGTGGCTCCGCCAATGCGTCTATCGCTTCAGCAGCCGAGGCTGTGATAGCCATACTACCTGATGATGAGGCTTGGTGGCAACTCTATATCAACGAGTGGAATAAATCGCTCCCTACGCGTTTTGCCAAGACCGATCCTGCCGTGCGTGTTCATCTCGAACCGGCTGAGGCTCAGTCGCAATCGCTTATTAATGCACGCGAGGTGTTGCAGGCCATCCGTACCATTCCGTTTGGTGTGATCAGGATGCGCCAGGATATGCCCGATACCGTGATGACGAGCAATAATATAGGTGTTCTGACCACGTCCGAAGATGCCATCACACTCTCGACGCACACCCGCAGTTTCGACAATCACGAGCAGATGATGCAGAGCAGCCTCATTCGTGACCTGATGATGGCTGCGGATGCCGATGACGTACGAATGCTGATGAATACCGGCGCATGGATGGAGCGCGAAGACTCGCCGTTGCTGGCACTTACCTGCCAGACCTTCCGCGATGTGTTGGGTTTCGACCCCAAGAAAGTAGCCATGCATTTTGTGCTGGAGGCTGCCTACTATGTGGAGAAGTATCCGGGCATCGAGATAGCCTCTATTGGCCCACGCATCATCGAGCCGCACTCTACCTCGGAGCGTGTCAACCTCAATACCGCCGACGACATCTGGCGTGTGACGGTGGAATTACTGAAGCGATTGAAATAGTTTCTTCTGCTCGCGATAGCGTAGGATAGTCGATGTCAAAAAAAAACTATAAGAACAATGAAAAAAACAATTTTTTCTGCCAGTATGCTGCTCGTAGCGCTACTGACAATCAGTATGACGTCGTGCAAGAAGTACAAGGATGACCCGGATGAGCCCAAGAAGTATTTCGAAATGAAGACTTATTCGCAAGTTCATACGGCAGTAGTACTATGGGATCCGGAGGTGTATAACTTCAATGAATCCAACAAGCACCTTCTTGCCTATTGCGATAAGCAAGAAGAAGAGGAGAACAACGAAGGTTCGTTCAGCGGCGCATGTTCGGCATGGCGCAACGGACATTTCCATGGTCGCAATCTGGACTGGTATCAGCGCGATTTCGGTTGCCTGATTGTGCAAATGCCCAAGGGAAAGAACGTTCCTCACGCCAGCGTGGGTATCGTGAGTGCCAACCCGAGGGTGACGCACGACTTCATCCGTGGTGGTGTAATCGATGAGAAGCAGCGTGTCGTAATGCCCGGTACTACCGTAGATGGTATCAACGATGCCGGCGTTGTCGTTAATGTCAATATAGTGCCTCACCAGACGGAAGATACGTATGTTCATCGTGAGGGTAATTTGGCCAGCGGTATTGTTCCGCGTCTGGTGCTGGATAGCGCCGGTAGCGTGGATGAGGCAAATGCTCTGCTGAGTAAATATAAGGTTCGTCAGACTCTGGCTAAGACCGCCGGCGACGAGCACCACTTTATGATCTCAGACCCGACCAAGACGGCAGTTGTGGAGTGGGCATATGGGCAAATGCCCGTTTGATAGTTTACGGTGTACCGATAATTCTTGTTTAAAACTCCAGTATATGCTAAGTAACCTTAGAAAAATTGTACCTTAGAAATAAAAACCAGCAACAAAAATTGCCACGACTCTTAAACGAAATCAAAATCGGGTGCAAAGATACAAAAAAAAAACGTAAAAAAAATTGGATAATCAACACAATAACAACACAATATACTGGAATTGTCAATTTTTACACATAGGTGAGTGCATAAGCCATTTTGACGATTCTATTAGGCCGTTAGTACCATATACGTGCCAAGGCCATCATTTAGCGAACAAAGACAGGGGCATGCCAGTTGGCATGCCCCTGTCTTTCCCAAATATCCTTACATCTTCGTTACATCCCTTAACATTTTGGGTGGTGATGTTACCAATCAACACCGACATTGAGCGCACCCATATTGAAGCCGCCAAGTCGCTCGTAGCCAAGGGAGAGATGGAAGTGCTTACCGATGCGCACACCAGGAGCGACACGCATATAGAAGCCACCACCTGCGCCGTCTCCAAAGCCGCCTCCACCGAGATAGACAGGCCATCCTACAAAACCACCGATACCCAAATCCAGGAAAGGTGCCACATACTCATTGACACGCAGCACGCCACGCGCCTGCGCATAGATAGGTAGCGCAAAAACGCCCAAACCGGCAGATGGTGCAAACTCAGCACGCAGACCCACACCAGCACCGACAAAGATATAATCGCGGATATAGCAACCGTTCACCAAATCCAGCGAACCACCAACCAGTCCCTGTGAGAAATCGAGACCCGTCTCAGTCCAACCGGCATAGCGGGCGCCTTGACCGTCGTGGTAAGGGAAAGAGTTTCTAACTCCGTACTTGGAGTTGGAACGGGCAGTACTCTTGGAGGAAGAAGTAGTTGACCTAGATGACGAAGCCGACGAAGTGCTGCCGGATTTCTTACGCAGATACTTGGCAGATACATAGCCGGTGCCGCCCTTGTGGTTGATAGTCGCCCAACCATTAGAGATACTCTGCACCATTACTTCCTGTCCCTGACTGAGTTTGCCGATGACGGAAGCATCGGTGCTGGGAGATTTACGAACATTCAGTGAACTTGCCTCTACAATGTAGGGCGTAGCGGCAAAAGTCATAGCCGCGCTCATCACGACGAGCAAAGATAAGAGAAATCGCTTCATTTGTGTTATAATTTGTGTTAAAACGGCGCAAAATTACGAAAAAAAAACGGAATGTGCAAATTTTTTTGCGAAATATTTGCATATTTGAAAAAAAAGCAGTACCTTTGCAGCCGAATTCAGAACAACCCCCTTGCAAAAGGGATGTTCCACCCGCAAGTAGTGGGGATGGAGAGATGGGTGAGTGGCTGAAACCAACAGTTTGCTAAACTGTCGTACGGGTAACCGTACCGGGGGTTCGAATCCCCCTTTCTCCGCCAAAGGGAAGCCACAAAGGTTTTCCCTTTTTTTTATATATGAATCAGTATATTACATTCACATCAACGCAGAAGAAAGTGCTAATCACCGTAGCCATTCTGGCTGTGGTGGGCTCGATCATAGGTGGTGTGCTGCTGGAGCAATACTACCGACTGGAGGTATGTAATTTCTCGTCTCGTGACGAGTCGAGTCACGGTTACTATATCTACCCGGGCACTTCGCTGGACTCAATCATCAGTCTGATGCAGGAGGACTACGAGATTGCGTCGATGACCGACTGGCGCCTGCACAAGCGGCAGATGCTTTTTAGCACGCCCAAGCCGGGCTATTATCGCTTCCCAGCCAAGATAGGCGATAAACATTTGATACGCCGCCTGCAAATGGGCGAACAGACGGCAGTAAGACTCACCTTTACTAATGAAATTCGCACGCGCGAGCATCTGGCAGGCCGAATCAGTCACGTGTTGCTGCTGGACTCTACAGCCATACTGGATTGTCTGGAGAGCGACGAATACATGAGCCAATACGGGCTGAACAAAGAGACATCGCGATGCCTCTTTCTGCCCGACTCCTACGACGTATATTGGACATACAGCACCGACCAACTATTTGACCGAATGCAGCGCGAGTACAATAAATTCTGGAACAGCACTCGCCTGCACAAGGCAGACTCGCTGGGACTGACACCGGCAGAAGTGCAGATTGTAGCCTCGATCGTAGAATGCGAGACCAACAAGAAATCAGAATACCCGCTGATAGCCAGTCTGTACCTGAACCGCGTACACAAAGGTATGCACCTGCAGGCCTGTCCGACCGTCAAATATGCAGTAGGCGACTTCAAACTGCGCCGCGTGCTGAACCGCCATCTGGCTGTGGATTCGCCCTACAACACCTACAAGTACGTAGGTTTGCCGCCAGGTCCGCTACGCTGCGCCATGAAGACTACCATCGACGATGTGCTGAACGCGCCGGCGACTAATTACCTCTTCATGTGCGCCAATCCGGACTTCTCGGGCACACATATTTTCACCGCCAGTTATGGTCAGCACGCCTCCACCGCCGTACAATACCGCAAGCAACTGGACGAACAACAAATACGATGATCTGGGATAACAACGACGACATACGAGTGGAGCATTGCACCAATGCCTCACGCCCTATTCAGCAGGTACTAAACGCCTGCCGCGAGGAGCGTCGCCCGTATGTAGTCATCACCGACACGATGGTCATCAAGCCACTGCACCGCATATTGGTGCCGGTGTCGATGCTGGAGGAGGAGGTTTATAAGGCAGAGATCTGCACCTATCTGGCACGCAAGACGGGCGCGCACATCATCCTGCTGCAGGCCAAAGACTACGGCAGCAAGGCGCGCACGAATGTGAACAAGATTATCACTCATATTCAGTCGATTATCGCTCGCACGGGCACCGAGATCAGTTACGAAGTGACAGAGGCGAAGAAGGACAGCATGCACCTGATGCGCGAGGCAGCCGAGCGGCAACGCGACTTTGTGGCAGACCTGATCGTACTGACCGCCAGTCGCGACTATGGACTGGACGATATACTCTTTGGTCCCCAAGAGCGGCATGCGATACGGCGCGCGCTGGTGCCGGTGATGCTGGTTAATCCGCGCGCGGATCTGTTCTCGCTATGTGACTAAAAATTACTACAGCAACACACCATCACAATGAAAATCACACTACTCGTGGTAGGCAAGACCACCGACAAACGGCTGGAGGCACTGATAGATGAGTATCGTCAGCGTCTGACGCACTATGTGAACTTTGACTTGCAGGTGATTCCGGAACTGCGCAACGCCAAAAACCTGAGTACCGACCAGCAAAAGCAAACTGAAGGCGAGCAGATTCTGCGACAGGTAACCACCGCCACCGACCTTATCCTGCTGGATGAACATGGGCGCGAATACCGCAGCATCGAGTTTGCCGACTATCTGCAGAAGAAAATGTCCGCAGGACGAGATGTGCTGTTTGTGGTGGGCGGTCCATACGGATTCTCGCCCGATGTCTATGCTCGCGCCAACGGCAAGATCAGTCTCAGCCAGATGACCTTCAGCCACCAGATGATTCGGCTGCTATTCGTAGAGCAAATCTATCGCGGAATGACCATCCTACGCAACGAACCCTACCACCACGAGTGATAGGGTTCAATTGTATTTTTCTCGCTACTGACAAAATGGCAGATTTTCGGCTTTGGCACGCAGTTTGGACACATAGGGCAAAAACATTTACAAACTCTAAAACACATACAACTATGAAGCAAACAGAGAATTTAAACAAATTTGCCATCAACCTGTGTGAGCGTGCACAAAGTGGCAAACTGGATCCGGTCATCGGCCGTGATGATGAGATCCGACGCGTGCTGCAGATTCTGAGTCGCCGCACCAAGAACAACCCAATCCTCATCGGTGAGCCGGGTGTAGGTAAGACCGCCATCGCAGAGGGATTGGCACACCGTATCATACGTGGTGACGTGCCCGAGAATCTGAAGAAGAAACTGATTTACAGTCTCGATATGGGTGCCCTCATCGCTGGTGCCAAGTACCAGGGTGAGTTTGAGGAGCGACTGAAGGGTGTCATCCAGGAGGTCGTAGATGCTGCCGGCGAGATTATCCTCTTCATCGACGAGATACATACGCTGGTAGGTGCCGGCAAATCCAGCGGAGCCATGGATGCCGCTAATATCCTCAAGCCGGCTCTCGCGCGTGGCGAACTGCGTGCCATAGGTGCCACCACGCTGGATGAGTACCAGAAATACTTCGAGACCGACAAGGCTCTGGAGCGCCGATTCCAGAAGGTGATGGTCGATGAGCCGGACGAGGCCGCCACCATCAGTATCCTGCGCGGACTCAAGGAGCGCTACGAGACGCACCACCGCGTTCGTATACAGGACGATGCGCTCATCGCAGCCGTCACATTGTCAGCGCGTTACATCACCGACCGATTCCTGCCCGATAAGGCTATTGACCTCGTAGATGAGGCGGCTGCCAAGCTGCGACTGGAGGTAGATAGTGTGCCCGAAGAACTGGATAATCTGGAGCGCCAGATTAAGCAACTGGAGATTGAGAAAGCCAGCATCAAGGAGGCAGGCAGCGACCGTCGTGCCGCCATTGAGGAGCGACTGAAGACACTCAAAGCCGATGCCGACACTATGCGCTCGCAATGGAATAAGGAGAAGGGCTACGTGGCCACCATCCAAAACGAGAAAGCCCGCATCGAGACCCTCAAACACGATGCCGAAGTGGCAGAGCGAGAAGGCAACTATGCCAAAGTGGCAGAGATACGCTACAGCACCATCGGACAAGCCGAGGCCAACATCCGCACCGCACAAGATGCACTACATTCGCTGGCAAGCGATACCCTCATCAAGGAGGAGGTGGACGCCGACGACATCGCCGACATCGTAGCACGCTGGACTGGCATTCCGGTCAGCAAGATGATGCAAAGCGAGCGCAACAAACTGCTACATCTGGAGGAGGAACTGCACAAGCGTGTCATCGGACAAGAGGATGCTATTCAGGCAGTTAGCGATGCCATACGTCGTTCGCGTGCCGGACTGCAAGACCCCAAGCGACCTATCGGCAGTTTCATCTTCCTGGGTACCACGGGTGTAGGTAAGACCGAATTGGCCAAGGCGCTCGCCGACTACCTCTTTGACGACGAGAACATGATGACGCGTATCGACATGAGCGAGTATCAGGAGAAGTTCAGCGCCACCCGTCTCATCGGAGCGCCTCCGGGATATGTAGGTTATGACGAAGGTGGTCAACTCACCGAGGCGATTCGCCGCAAGCCCTACTCTGTCGTGCTGTTTGATGAGATTGAGAAGGCGCATCCGGATGTCTTCAACGTGCTGCTACAGGTACTGGATGATGGTCGATTGACCGACAACAAAGGTCGTACTGTCAACTTCAAGAATACGCTCATCATCATGACCAGCAACCTCACCGAGGAGCAGTTGCGCGCACAGGTTCGCCCGGAGTTCATCAATCGTATCGACGACATCATCCACTTCAGCGAACTGACCGAGGACAATATCCGCGAGGTCGTACTGCTGCAGGTTGAGCGCGTGCATAAGATGCTGATGGAGAACGGGATAGACCTGCGTGTAACCGATGACGCGGTACGATATATTGCTCGCGAGGGATACGATCCGCAGTTTGGTGCTCGTCCAGTCAAGCGTGCTCTGCAACGTCTGGTACTGAACGAACTGAGCAAGCAGATTATCGCCGGACACGTCGATCAGTCAAAGCCGGTAGTCGTCTCTCTCCGCGATGGCTCCCTCGCTTTCAGCAACTGATTCGATTTTTCCGTTATTGACCAAAATGGAATACGCATCGGGGGAGCGAGCGAGGGGCTAACGACCCCTTATCGACCCCCGAGAGACCCCCGAGAGAAATGACTGGCAAAACCTCCCCTCAATAGGGAGGAGACGCAAAGGGATGTTGAGGAGAAAAGGGACAAAATCGCAAGATGCGATAAGCCTTACTTCTTGAGAATAATCCAGACGATGATGGGGGCACCGAAGAGGGCGCTCATAGTGGATATCGGTAGTGGATAAGTAGATAGCGAAGCCAGCAAGTCACACAGCAGCAAGATATCTGCACCTATCAGCGCGGAAGCCGGCATCGTATAGCGATGATTACTGGTGCGGAAAATCCCCCTTGCGATATGAGGAACCGCCACACCCACAAAGGCAATAGGACCACAAAAAGCCGTGATACTACCAGCCAAGAGTCCCGTCGTCAACACGATTCCCCATCGCGTATGACGGATATTGATGCCCAAACCCTGGGCATAGTTTTCACCCAACATCAGTCCGTTGAGCGGTTTGATCAGCCAGAGCAGCACAACAGTGGCCACCAGCAATACCGGACACAGCACAGCCAGTTCACTCCAGCCCACATTGCCCAGCGAACCTAAAGTCCAGACAATAAAGAGCTTCAGCGCATCGGGATTACTAAAATTCTGTATCAGGCTCACCAACGCACCGGCAATAGAGCCAAACATCATTCCCACAATGAGCAGAGACGCATTGCTCTCGACCCTGCGGGATACCGCCATCACCAGCAGCAGAACCAATAGTCCTCCTGCCACTCCACCGATGACCAGTCCGCCACCGGCCGCACCAAGGAGGTGCGCCATCATCGTGCCCGACCATATGGTGCCACACATCGTAGCAAGAGCTACGCCCAGGCTGGCACCCGAGCTGACCCCCAAGATATAAGGGCCTGCCAGCGGATTACGAAAAAGCGTCTGCATCATCAGTCCCGATACCGACAATGCCGCTCCTGCCAAAATGGCGGTGATGGCCTTTGGCAGGCGCAGATTCCAAAGTATCTGCGCCTGCAAGCCCTGACCATCCCATAGATTGTGCAGCGGGATAAACACGCTCCCACAACAAACGTCTGCTGCCAGCAGAGCCAGCAGCAGACCAATTAATATGACGTACACAGTACGCTTCACATCTACAATGGATTAACGAACCATGAATTTCTGTCCGTTACGGATATACAGACCCGGGTGAGTCGGGTACTCGTAGCGGCGACCCAGGATGTCGTAGTAGTAGCCATCGCCCGACGGTTCGGCCACAACATTGTCGATAGCAGTTTCATTCTTGTAATCCACCCAAGTGCTACCATCATAGAGTTGACCACACTTGCCAGTCACGAGATTCTCGGTCTGGGGATTACCATTGTTAGAGAAGATGATATTCTGCGGATGTCCCTGTGTCTCAGTAAAGTGGTAAAGCCAAACCTTCTTACCCTCGTAGGTCTCACCGGTAGCGGTCATAGCTGCACCCGGCCATTGGGTGAAGAAATTGCTTCCCGAGCCATTCCAAGCCCATACATACGGAGTAGCATACTCACCAGCATAGTAGATGTCGCATGGTCCTTCTGGTTTTGGATCTGGATCCGGGTCCGGATCTGGGTCTGGTGTAGGAGTTGGCTTCTCACAAATCTCCGTAATAACGGTAGAAGTCACACCCGACTCGTTGTACATATGCTGTGACTGGTATTCCAAATCCTTGGTCTGAGCATGTCCATCATTCCAGATAATCTGGGTTGGGTTGTATCCAGCAGGTACGCAGAATTTATACACGCCAGCACCCATATTGAATGCCGCCATACCCGGCCAACTGGTTTGCTTAGCACCACCCCAAATATGAACATTAATAGTAGAACTCCAACTCTCTGGTTTGGTGAAGAATACGGCATCCTCGTTAGCAGAATTGAGGCACGGAGCGATGGTGTCTTCCGGTTCCGGAGTAGGACCAGGGCCAACCGGATCGTCGGTCAACTCCTCCTGAGTACCATCCCACTTAGGATCAACCTTAGTACCACGAGTGCTACCATACAGATAGTAGCCATCCTCGCCAACCTTACCCTTACCATTCAGGACATACACACGCATGTTACCCTTACCCGAGCAAGTGGCAGTCAGTTTACCATCTGTAACCACCTTTGTATCACCAGTAACAGCATCTACATACGTACCATTAGGAATACCGGAGAAGGTGGCGCCACCCGAGATACAAACCAAGACAAACGAATCGGTATTATCATCGGTATAGCGGCGCTTGAAGGCATACGAGCCCGAGCATCCCTCACGGCTATACTGACCCTTACGCAGAGCAGGAACAGCCTGACGAATCAGATTCAGACGGCGCACGTGCTGTGCGAGTGGGTGCTTGAGGGTCTCACTCACATTGCCACTGGCGGTATATTGACCAAAGTTGCTGGCGCTAATCTCACCCTTCAGATAACCACCGTAGTATGCACGACCGGTAGTGCGGATAGGAGCATTAGGACCCACATCAATCGGAGCCCCCTTCATGAACTCAATCTCCGAACCATAATAGAGACAAGGTACACCACGATAGGTGAACATGAGGTCCATATTCTCAGCCCAGGTCTCCTGCGAGCCGGTGAAGCGAGTCGCCTGGCAGCAATCAGGAGCGTAGTCGTGTGAATCGACATAGACAACATTCCAACTGGCATCGTTGTAGTACTTATCATTATCCGGATTAGCAGTACGCCACGCGCCACCAATATCACAGAACTGCCAGTGGGTTGTGAAGTCAATCACATTGAAATTGCTGGACTTAGAGTAGTCTGGCTTGTGATAATTGTTGCCATTGAGGAAAGCGTTGTTACTGGTAGGAGTGCTGCCGTTAACATCGTGATTATCATCAGCATCTTGCTGCCAGCAGGACTTGTGGTTGGTGTGTGTATTGCAGCCATCACCCTCCATTGCCACGATATTATCGAACGAAGTAGGGTCATCGGTCCACGCATAGTTTTTGGTCTCAGCCCATGTGTAGTAGTACGGCGACATATCCATTTGGTTACGATAGGTCACGTGGGTCTCACGCGCGCACACCTCACCAAACATATAGAAAGGAGTACCTGCAGCGCCACGAGCGGCTGCATTCTGAGCACCTGCAGCAGTAAAGGCAGGAATAAAAGCCTTGTTGAAAGCCAGACGTGCAATGTGTCCCGATGTATCAATACGGAAGCCATCCACACCCATAGCGATAAACTTGCTGTAGCACTCTATGAGGTAGTTATACACAGCAGGGTTCTCGGTATTCAAATCTACGCAGTCACCTGCGATTTGCGCCCACCAGCGAGTAGCATTATCCCAGTTGAAGTTACCGAAGTGATGCCAATAGTTGTGCGAATCGTGGTTCTGACCATCGGTGTTCTTCATCAGCGCCAGACGCGCGTTATACTGCAAGCCACTAGCCAACGAGAGGTAGTTATCCGGCAGTTGTCCACCATCCTTCTTAGTATAGGGTTTCATGCAGGCATCAATGTTCGACTGGTCTGCACTCCAATCGCGAGTAAACTCTTTGCAGAGGTTGCCCTCACCGAAGTTACCAGTGTGATTGAGCACGATATCCAGAACAACTTTCATACCGCGAGCGTGAGCCGCATCCACTACCTGCTTGAATCCAACTCCCTCAGACTCGTAGCGGTGATCCACCTTCGAGAAGTCGGAAGCATGGTAGCCGTGGTAGTCATAGCCGGAGGCATTCTCCACAATAGGAGTAACCCAAATAGCGGTGAAACCCAGCGCCTTGATGTAATCCAGACGCTCAATAAGACCCTTGAAGTCGCCACGCCATTCCGGATCGCCGGCATTGCCAGCCTGTCTCCAGTCCCAACAATGGACGTTGTTGTCGGGGTCACCATCATAAAAACGGGTGGTCATAAGAAAATAAATTGACTCGTCGCGAAAATCCGTACGACTGTCAAACGTGGAGAACGTAGCCGCGTTCACCATCAAAGTGCCTGCCAAGAGGCACAAAGCGAGGATTTTTTTTCTCATTGTTTGATTAGTAATAAGGTTAATAATGTATGGTGTTGTTTATGATTTTCGATGCAAAGGTACAAAAAAATTTGCACATGTCCAAAAAAAGCCGTAATTTTGCACCCGAAAACCAACACTTTGTCAAATCAAAATTACAAAAAGCATGTCTGTACACGTACAAAATACCAAAATCACAACACAAAAGATCAAACAGATGGCAGCCTCGGGTGAGAAGATTGCCGAGTTGACGAGTTACGATTACACGCTGGCCTCCCTGGTGGACGAGGCGGGAATCGAGATATTCCTGGTAGGCGATAGCGCCAGCAACGTAGTTTGTGGCAACCAATACACCCTGCCCATCACGGTGGATGAAATGATTTTTCTGGCTCGCGGCGTAGTGCGCGCAGCCAAGCACGCCCTCGTGGTGTGCGACATGCCATTTGGCAGCTATCAGGTCAGCGAGGAGCAGGCAGTAAGCAACGCCATCCGCATCATGAAGGAGAGCGGCTGCGATGCCGTCAAACTGGAAGGCGGTGAGGAGATTCTGCCCGCTATCCGCCATATGATTCAGGCCGGTGTACCCGTGCAAGGACATCTGGGACTTACCCCACAATCGGTCAATCAGTTCGGCGGTTATGGTCTGCGCGCCAAGGAGGAAGCCGAGGCGGAGAAACTGGTTCACGACGCCGTATTGCTGGCTCAGGCTGGCTGCTTCAGCATCGTGCTGGAGAAGATTCCGGCTGCGTTGGCTGCCCGCGTGACCGAGGCTGTGCGCCCTTATAACTGCGCCACCATCGGTATCGGTGCCGGAGCACAGACCAGCGGACAGGTACTGGTGCTGCACGACATGCTGGGTCTGAACCAGGGCTTCAAGCCCAAGTTCCTACGCCACTTTGCCGAGCTGGGCGAGGCTGTCAAAACAGCGGTTGGCGACTATATCACCGCCGTCAAAGACAGCACCTTCCCTAACGACACAGAGTGTTACTAATTTAATATCTTGCCAATTTATCTCACCTCTCGGAAATCGGCAGAGCGCCTTGCAGGTGGTCAATAAGGGGTCGCTCGTGGGTCGCCCGTGGGTCGCAGTTTCTAGTTATGTCGCTAACAATATCAACACTTTTGCACTTCTGCATAAAGTAGAAAGCGGTGTTGAAGGCGAATTATTATCTCACGATAGCTTTGCCACTTTCGTGATCAGCGAAGGTATATTGCAGGCCAGAATCAGTGGGTATAAACATGCCATAGTACTCCTTGATTACTCCATGGTCAGATACTTTTAGACAGCAACAAGAACCAGCCGTACCCAACTGGATGTAGTGAATAAGTTCATAAGAAGCACTATCTTCGGATAGGTATATTGTGTCAGCAGGTAGCACTCTGGTTACAAGAAGACTATCCCCAGGAAACACATCAAAATCAGGCTTAACACTATTCGGATGAAAGCAATAGCCTCCCAGGATGAAGGAGGCTACTATAGTTATAATTATAAGAATAGTAAAACTAAATTTTATTCTCATAAGAATTATCCACAATAGGAAATGGAAGTTCTACCTTAACCTGATCATAATGGAAGATCCTATGATTACTTTTTCAGCGTGGGAGCAGTTTTTATCCCACATATATTCTCCTTTTTTCTCGTTTTTTGTGAACTTATATCCTAGTTTCTCCATGTCTGCCACTAAAGCTTGAGCACAATCTCTATCCCATTTATTATCCTGCGTACTATATTTGATTTTATACCGCCAATTGCTATGAAATCTGTCTGAATAAAATGAAACGTATATTTTTCCTCCCATAAATTGTTTTCCGGTATTGACTTCTATATCTTTTTTGATCCTCCCATCTTGTATGCGAGTCCAAATACCAATTACTTCATACTGTTTTTTTAGTTTGCCTATAATTTTATTAGTTTTATCGCTCCATTTAAGAGACTCTATTCCACCGGGATGGTCGAGGAATTTCTTAAACTCATCCAACGAAATATCACCGGGTTTATGAAGATCTTCTAATTGAGTCTCCAGTGTATATAAAGTGTCACGTTGTGATATCTTGATCTTTTGTTGTACGGTCTTGTATCCTGCTAATTGGATAGTAATCTCGTATTCTTTACTATTGTCAACTTGAACATCTTTAAATGTACAAGGTGTTGTTAATGCAGGATACTTTACATAATACGGTGACTTAAGCATCACCTTCGCACCGGCTGGTTCAGTATTAATAGCTAAAGATGTCGCATATGGTCTTGAAGTTGGACCACGAAAATGAATTTCCTTTCCGTCTCCTGGCACAACGATTTTGGTAGTGTCTGGATAACATCCGGTCGCGATCATTATAATAGTATGCACGCCATAATTAAGTATACAAGAATAATTACCCCGGAACGTGGAAATTAATTTTCCATCAATGTATAATGTGTCTTTAACGACGTTTTCTCTTCCTGGAACATAAAGTCTTCTTTCTAGAAAAACAACTTTTGATGCTTGATGAGTTTGTTCATACCGTTCTCGTTCTTCACGAGCTTTCTCACGGGCTTGCTTCTCCCGATACTCTTTCAAAGCTTTTGATTCCGTTGGAGTATATTCTTCTATTCGTAAGAAGTTTTTCCAATGCTCTGCGCTTTGGTATGCATTTTTACTACCCGTTGGGACATACAAAGTGCAATTTGCATAGGTTCTGCTTGTAAACAAAGTTTCTCCTGCTGCAACATTAGATGTAGGAGAAGGATTGGTAACATATATTTTAGAGAAAGTGACTATATTTGATTGCGGCACAGTCATGTAGCCTAATCGTAATTCCTTAACCTCTGGCATAAAAGTAGAATTAGGATTGGTAAAAGCAGGGCAATCACGTGCCAAATCACCAAACACAATTATGTCAAAATTAAATAAAGATGCATAGTCCGTTATTGTCTTTTTATCATTCATACTGGCATATACAATTGGACGCCCAATATAGATTCGATTCTTTTTACCGGCTTGAAAGTCGCCGAATGCATCCTCGCCTACAGATATGGCTTTCTCAGAATCCTCAATAATTACTTCTTGTACCTTCTTAGAATTTATTGCTCCCGCACCTATATATGTACATGAGGCAGGAATGATTATCTTCTCATATTGATTCTCATATAGAGAAGAACCAAAAGCATTAGCCCCTATATATCTAAGTTTTTTAGGAAGTTTGATTTCTCCCGTTAATCCAGCGCTGTAAAAAGCCCCTGCTTTAATTTGTATCAGTTCTGGAGGAAATGTAAATTTTTTCAACTGTGTGCAAGCGGCAAAAGCTGATTCTTCAATATACTTAATGGTATTAGGAAGTTTTACTATGGTCAATTTATTACAATCGTAAAATAATTCAGCAGGTATGGTATCTATATCTGCTTCAATTGCTACTGCCTCCAATTCATATGCACGATAGTATGCACGGGGGGCTATACCGACAACCTTAAATGTTGCTCCGTTATAGTTGACAGTTTTTGGAATCACTACTGATGCGACTTGCATTCCTGGACGAACAACGCGACAGGTCCTGTTATCAAATGATTCGATTGCGTAGGCTACGTTGCCTACAGTAAAATCTTCTGTTTTTCCCGCCACAGCGCATAGCGTGTTGACAAACAGAAATAAAAAAACAAATGGGATTTTTTTAATAAAACTTGTTTGCATAAATATGTAATTTTAATTTATTCTATTCTTATCATTTAAAGACAAACCTCGCAAGGTTTTTTGCTTCAAGCGAATAACTATCTATCATCCCCGAGTATGTAATTCCACACATCCGTCCTTCGAAATGTTTATCCGGTGTAGATGACCAGTAATTATGGTATGTTCCAAATTCTTGTTGATATGGAAGAAAAATAGCATTTCCCTCAAAGCCCTTTTTTTTGCTGGTAATGAGAGTTCCCGGAATGCCACTTACACGATAATTATTGATATATTCCCAATGACAATTGTTGGTATCCTTGAGCTCTTCCCATTCTTTGATTGTGGGTAATCGCCATGAGCCATTCCAATCACATGACGATACATATTTTACTGCATCCCCAATAAAGTTCTGATTCGAGGCACCATAATTATATGTTGCCCATTTAACAGAAAGTCCCAGATCAACATATTCATGCGTTTCGTATGTTCCGGACACTTTTGTTTTTACATTCCCTTTATTCAAAGGATCGTTTGGATCTTTGTGCATCCATATATAAATATTGTTTTCACCTGTCGCTGCAATAAGTTTACTGCCCCTATCTAAGGGGAAAGAGGTACCATATCCGTCTCCAAGATGAACCCATATTTGCGACTCTTTTATTTCGTACACACCATATTCAATATTATCTTGCATTATTCCATTGGGGAGAAAAGACACTCCATATACTCCAAACGGAGGCATTTCGCACTCCCAATAGCCATAAATCCAGTCATTGTCAATGACGCTTTCGTCATTTAGGGTAACAATGGAGTCCAAAGCAGATGTTGTGTTTTGAGGGGGCTGTTTTGAACTCTTTATACTACATCCAATGAATAGTATCACTAAAAGATATAACAAAAACTTATTTTTCATATTTTCGCTTATTATTTTACTGCCTTATTTTATATATGCAGAAATGTTAATAATATGTAATATGCACATCCTCATTTAGGCCCAAACTATTTACGAGCCATTCCAAATGGTATGGTAACGTAATGTTTTTAACTGAGCATGCATAAAAGGCGCTACCTCCGACCTTATATACACCGTCAGGAATCATAATAGATTTAAGTCCTTTGCAATGGAAGAATGCACGAATACCGATATCTGTCAAAGATTTTGGGAAAACAATAGAAGATAGACTCGTACACTCTTCAAATGCAGATTGTCCAATGCTTTCCAAAGAATTTGAGAGCTTAACGGAAGTTAAATTAGAACACTCTTTAAATGCGTAGTCTCCGATACTTTTTACAGAATTTGACATGGTTATAGATCTGAGCCTGGAGCAATAATAGAAAGCACGATTTCCTATGCTCGTCACGGAGTTCGGGATGGTGATAGACGTGAGGCTGGAGCAACCAGAGAAAGCACCCTCCTCAATATTCGTCACGGAGTTCGGAATGGAAATAGACGTGAGACCAGAGCAACCACGGAAAGCCTCATGTCCTATACTCGTCACGGAGTTCGGAATGGAAATAGACGTGAGGCTGGAGCAACCATGGAAAGCCTCTTTTTCAATGCTCGTTACAGAGTTCGGGATTGTGATTGATGTTAGTCCTTCACAATCATAGAACGCCTTCTCTCCAATGCTCGTCACGATGTACTCAATGCTCGTATCGGTATGCTTTACCGTGGACGGAATGACAATGTTTCCTTGATACCTCTCCCTCCAATAATTCCAATAGTTCGTTACTTCTGCTGTTCCATCGCTACTAAGATTATAATAGATGCCATCAATCATAGTGGCGCCCATTAGGGAAATCGCCCATAGCAAAATCAACGTAAATGTAAAAAATCTTTTATTCATGGTTAACATAATATTAGTGAAACAATACAAGAAACGATAGCGCAAACAATAGAGCAGATAATACCCCATACTCCATAGCGAACGGACAAACGAGTTGCTGCGACCGGATGATTCCAATAGAAATGACACTTGTCACCTTCAGAAAGTTGAACAGTAGTCAAACTCTTGATTTCTTCATCATTGGTTGTCAACAATCGAATCGCGGTATATGTCATGCCAGCATAGTGTCCGCCCATGTTTTGAATATCGCCACAGGTTCTGAATAAACGATAAATGCTTTTGCCATTTTGGGGGTTGGTAATCTTTACTACAGCAGATTTACTGCGAGAGCGATTGGCATCCGTTTCGTTAAAGATTGATTTAAAGTCTCTTCCATCAATAAATATAAGTTCTTCATACTCTGTCGGAGTATAAGATGTAACATATAGTCTTTTGCGACCATGTGTTCGATGCTTTTCTTCTTGGATGCGTTCTTGTAATTCTGCCTCATTGTTCGCATAGGCAGTTTGATACACATCCCATGGCTCTGTTGCTTCCATGTTTGTGTGATTGTTTTTGCCTACTCTTTATGGGATTTTCGGCATTACTCCCCTTATTGTTAATTTCTTGATTTCCTACACATATAGACATACAAAAACGCGGATCTCTACTTGAAATCCGTGTTACGAGGTCCTGAGAAAACCTAAATCTTCGAATAACTTGCAGAAACCCACGCGTGTATATCATACGCATGCGCACCCAAACAATATTAAGTACACATGAGTGTATGGTACACCCATGAGCATCTACTAAAGTCTTGTGCTCGAAAGATTTGGTGAAATTTCTCAGGTTTCGCAACATCGAATCACAAGCGTTAGTAAACGCTTTTAATATGTCCGCAAAGCCCACCGCAAACGCGTGGGTTTTGCAATTGTGCAGGACTTTCACCTGCCGCCCAATCGCTATCGGGCATAACCTCCTTGTTTTTACTCCCGGAGGTGGGGAGTTATTTATTTTAATTCAAAAGTAAATTCGGTCTTACCATCTTTTTGAAGTATGCAGAGGTCACCTTTGTTGATAATATCCATTCCAAGCACCACATCGTATGACTGACCACTCGTTTCTGTTACAGTAACATCCAAAACAACATCATGAGTGGGAAGTCCTACGTGCACAATATAGAGGTCTTCTTCGGATACTCCATCATAACCTTCCACTTCGCACTTGCCGATGGGCTTCATGTCGAGTGCATCAATAATTCGCTTGGATACGAGTGTTTTTGTAGATCCGGTATCCCATAAGGCACAATCAACCTTGATCATCTTTTCCGGCCGTTGTCCAGCCTCAAAATCTGACCACTTATACACACTACATTCCGACACCACACAGTCAGTTGACTGATCGAAGATTTTCTTAAACTGTCCCATTAGTTCATCTCAAATCCGCCAATCAAAACTTTGGGCTGCTTGCATTCCACATTCGTGCTAACAACTTTAGCATAGCCGGAATAAACCTTGATTTTAGTTTTGTTTGCTTCCATAATTAAATTTTCTTTTTTCAATATGTCTACCGAATGTCGCTTCGGCGAGACGCTCACAGGTTTACATCGTGTGAGAGGATGGTATTATTTAAGCAGCTTTGCCGAGTTCGTAAAGATACTCCGGAGCAAAACCAATTTCGTTTGACCAGTCTACCGAGAAAGGATCCAAAGTAAAGTTACGGAAGTAATTTATATCTTGAAGTTTTACACAGATACCCTTCTGAGCCATAGGCCAGAAGTCAACCAACTTAACTGCGCCATCGCTAAATACAAGACGCAGAATATAGTCGCGCACATATTGCGCATCTATAACTTTCAAAATACTTTTCATAACCATACTCCTTTCTTATTGTAGAGGATCTATTCTCATCGGGGCTTCGCTCTTGCCTAAACGTTCCCAGTTTTCAAGCAATTCTGCTTGGTGCAAGTCTAGCCAATCATACACCAAATTCAAGGCTCTTCGAGGTAACGAACCGGTCATGATGCCATCCTTAATTGTGATTTCTGCCTCGTAACCCTGGTACTTAACATGAAAATGAGGAGGATTATGCTCGCTCATATACATGTAAATGATAATTCCATAAAATTCGCTAATGCTAGGCATAATTTTGCTATTTGTTATGATTTCGATATGTATTTCTATTTAACGACGACCTCCTTTTTCAGTCCCTGAGGTTGGGGCTTATGATATCTCTAGTTCATCTTTCCCTTGCTGAGCAATTACAGACTTGATTTGCTCTACTATTGGTTGATTCTGTTGCAGGGTAATTAGATGAATATAGGCGCTACCATCTTGAGTAGTCAAAATAATGCGGTTGTTTACCCATTGTACATTTGGATGTAGTCGGGTTTCGTGCTCAAACATTGCGGAGAATAAACGACTGCGATATTCTTGTGGTGTGCATTTCATGTTTTTGGGAGTCCGTTCTAACTCGCGAATGTCGCAGAAGAAATATAAAATGGCTTGTGGGTTATCGACCAGCAAGCCATATAAAAAAGCACTTAGTGACGCTAATGCGCCCATACTGCTGATAGTATTGCCCGATATACGTTTTAATATGACATCATATATTTCATAGGAGGGATCAATACCAGCATCCATAAGCAGATGCTTGTCAAAGGTATCAATCTCCAACAAGTATTCATTACCATTGTCAAGGAGAGGAAACGAAACTTTCATTTTTATGCAAAATATAGGTCTCTTTTGCCAGCCAGTGCGTCTAATTTTTCTTCCTTAACATGTTGCAGTTTGCGTACAAATTCTGCAACTTTGGCAGATGTCGTAGAAACTTTTAACTCGTTCATAGTTTATGATGATTTTGTTTTCAAGTGCAAAATTACTAATTATTTTTGATATATGCAAGAAAAAAAAAGCAAAAAAGTGGATTTTGTCACGCTTTTCTGTCTTTTATGCTGATTTACATCTGGAGCGAGACGACCTCCATGTTTTTAGTCCCGGAGGTGGGGACTAGAATATGCTTTCAATAATCTTATCAATAACCTTATCCCAATATTCTGGCAACATCGTGTTTGTCTTGCGAATTACATCGCGCTCTGTATAGCCGGTAATCAACTGACACTTAACATAACTTGGCTTATCAAACGAAACTGTAACCATTTCGTTTGTGATAGGGAAAGAATATTGAGGGTTATAGTTCTTTGACGAAATCATACACAAATAAAAGAATTCCTCATTCTCATATAGTTCGTCATTGGATACTATTAATGCCGGATGAACTTTCAATTCACCATTCGGGAAGAGAAAATTAACTTCCACAATATCGCCTTGATGGTATTTCATAGTTCTTTAGCTAAAATACGTGCAAAATTATGCTTAGAGGTTGCTAAAAAGGCCTCCTTCTCTTCTTGACGAGTCCAATCTTCTACAGTCTCGTTTACTGTAAAGAAACCAGATGCTAACAACAATTGCAGCATATCTGTTGCATTACGATTGGTGGCATCATATGTCATTGATATAGTTGCACTCATAATCCATTTATTTTTACACTTATTCTATCAAAAATCATACCAAAGCGTCAAATGACACAATGTTTTATATGTCTGCCTTGTGATCCGGTATCCCAAACCGCATCAATTATACATTGTTCCCCAGTCGACGGATTGGCCAACAGGCACGGTACGTATATCACGTCGCATTGGTCTTGTAAGGGTAATTCTAACATTTTCGTGTTCTTTACCAGTGTGAATTTGTTGCGCCTGCTTAAACACTCTACCGTTGGCAGGCATGCTAAATCCCATAAAGTGTGTCATAGTCGTAATATTATTTTTCGTTTAATTTGCTATACTTGTTTGACCACAAAATCCATGCCGAAGTGGACTTTGCTTCGTAAAACGCCGCAAAGTTACGATTTTTTTCTGACATACGCAAGAAAAATAAATGTTTATTTTTATTTTGTAACCAAATTAGTGGACTTTTGATAGTCGGCACGCTTTTTGTGCGTGTTTTTCCGGAATATGGGTAATAAATACCAAAATTCAGGCTTGCGAATGTGACGAAAAAGCAGTAATTTTGCAGTCGGAAATAAATCAACCTCGTCGATATTCAGAGTGCGGCTATCGCTGTCAGCGGTCCGTTTGGTGCCAGCAAGGAGCAGTCGAGCGGCCTGTATGCCATGAAGATGGCGGAACGTGGATTTATCACGCTGGCTTTCGATCCTTCCTATACGGGTGAGTCGTCGGGCGAACCGCGTCGTACCGCCTCGCCGGACATCAACTACCTTGAGAATGGCCAAAAAGTTATGCGATAAATTGCCTTGTTTGAGCAATAGTCGAGCGAAGGGAAGGTGGATGTACGCCAAATCTGCGTCGAAGGTCGGATGAGGGTCGAACGACAGTCGGCAGGGACTTGGCAGGAATGTGGTCAGCATCTGCTTTGTACCTGCTCTTGTGCTGCTCGGGAGCTACCATAAGCGCAGACTTCCCACGATAGAAAAAAACATAGTGGCGGCGGATGGCGGTTGATGGCGGTAAACCGCCACAAACCGACATCATCCGCCACGACCCTTTTTGAGACTAAATTTTTGATGAAGCGTTGATGCAGGCATGATGAAGCCATAAAGTGACTTTTCCGGGACTTTTCCGGGATCAGGTTATCGGATACCTACACCGGATCGACGGAATCGAATCCCTATGAGCAGGGGGTCGTGGTCGGCATAGCGATAGAGGATATTATCTCTGCCCTGCCGAGACAACACACTACGTATATTATCGGGTGCATCCTTCGGAATCACCCGATTTTTGTAGTTATACTTGCTCTTGTATCCATAGGTGTAGTGGGTGTCGGCATTCCAATGCACAGACCGAACCGAGGTAATCTGCTCTGCCATCGCAGGCGAGGCAAAGCAACGATCCAAATAGCCCATCTCCGCATTATAGACATAACTGTAGCCCAGCGAATCAAATCGCATCACCTGATCCGCATAGCCTGCACGCACCATCGCCTGGATAGGTGTCTCCTGAGTGTAGGAATTGAAGTCTCCAACTACCAGAATATCCTCATCCGCATACAGTTCATCAGCCTGCAAGCGATTGATAGCCACCAGGATAGAATCAATATTCGCCATGCGCTTACGATGTGAATCAGCTGGTTCACCACGCTTGGAGCGAAGGTGATTCAGGCTAATAATAAACCGCTGATTGTCAGCACATGTCTGCCAACCCTGCAGCACAAAACGATAGGCATATATATTCGACTTATCCTCATAGGCAAAGCGAGGCTCGCCATACGGCTCCACCCTATCCTTTCGATACACGAAGCCCACCGAGATGGTATCACCATCGGTAGCGCCCAGGCGCACGTAAGCATATCTATCCCTGCGCGCGAGCGCGTTCATCGATTCAACCAGCGCCCGTGGTGCGGAATCACCTTTTTCCAATTCGCACAAGGCATAGATGTCGGCATCCATGCGTAGCAGGGCTGTAGCAACCTTCAGACGCTGCAACGCAAACTGACCTCGGGTGACATTCTTGCCGGCATATCCACCCAAATCATAAAAGAAATTCTGGATATTCGCCGAGCAGATACGCAGATCTGTATTGCCGATATCAGGCACTCGGGGAGAAGGCTTGCACAGGCGGAAATGAGGCGTTTGACCGGTCAGGAGACTATTCTGCCCCACGACCTGAGCACGCAGGTTGCGGATAACCGCTCCGGTGCGTAATTCGTATCCATTAAACTTGGCAGAGAGGCGAATACGCTGCGCGCGATTGTCTCGCTGTAGTTGGAAAAACATCGTGCTATCTCCATCGGCAAGCCCCACGGCACGCTCCTCCGGCACGTACATACGCTCCGGCGCCAAAATCAGCGAATCGTAGTAGATTCCGCACAAGTATAGTGGACTGGTGATTTGAATCGTCTTGCCCTGCAGGCGCTGCCAACCGCCATCTTGCAAGTCATCTATCGTCACGCGTTCGATGCCCCACAACGGCATCAGCAGGCATAGCATCAGACAATGCAAAAGAAATAGTTTTTTCATGGTTTTGTCATATTCGGACTGCAAAGATACTACTTTTTTCCGATATATCCAAATAAAAAACATACCAAATAGCAAATAAATTTGCTCATGTCAAAAAAAATGCGTAACTTTGCAGCCAATTAAATTGCGTAATTATGGCTAAAAGAATCCTAACCATCCTGATGGTACTGTGTAGTTTGGTAGTCACGGCAGAGAATTATCCCTACCGTTCGGACTATTTGTGGGTAACCGTTCCCAACCACGCAGACTGGCTTTACCGTTGCGGAGAGCAGGCCAGCATCGAGGTGCAACTATACGAATACGGCATGCCGGTCAACGGTGTGGTGAATGTAGCCGTGTACCCTGACATGCTCTCGCAAACGACCGCTACCAGCGTGCTGCTACAGAATGGCAAAGGACATATGACCCTGCCCGGACGTAAGACGCCCGGCTTCACCGAACTGGTTTTCACCCTCGGCGATGACCAGCAGGCGCCCAAGCATCACATCAAGGTCGGTTACGATGCCGAGAAGATTCAGCCATGGACCAAGGAACCCAAGGACTTTACCTCCTACTGGCAACAGGCTATCAGCGACAATCACAAGGTTGCGCCCGAGGTGATGCTGCAGCAAGATGCCCCCGAGTACAGCACGGCGCAGGTACGATGCCAACTCATCCAGTTGCGTGTAGATAAGAAGCACAGCATCTATGCCTACATCTTCATCCCTCGCGATGCGCAGCAGGGCAGTTGTCCGGCGGTACTATGTCCTCCTGGTGCTGGCATCAAGACCATCAAAAACCCCGAGCGCCATCGCTATTATGCCGAGAGCGGGTGTATCCGAATGGAGATGGAGATTCACGGTTTCGACCCACGCATGACCGAGCGAGAGTTCAAGGAGATAACTGCAGCCTTCAATCCCACCAATCAGACCGGCTATCTGGCTAATGGTCTGCAAGACAAGGACTCCTACTACATGCGCCACGTCTATCTGAGCCTTATCCGCGCCATCGATTACCTCTGCACCTTACCCGAATGGGATGGCAAGAACATGATCTTGCAAGGCGGCAGCCAGGGTGGCGCTTTGTCGCTCGTTGCCGCAGCGCTGGATAGCCGCGTGACTGCCTGCGTGGCCAACCACCCCGCCCTCACCGACATGGCAGCATATAGTGCCCAGAACACCACGGGAGGCTATCCGCACTTCAGCCCCGAGCAGGCTAAGGCACACGCAGAAGTGCTCGCCTACTACGATGTCATCAACTTCTGCCGACACATCACCTGCCCCGTCTATATGACCTGGGGATACTGCGACAGCACCTGTCCGCCTACGACCTCGTGGGCAGCATACAATACCCTAACCTGCAAGAAGGAATCACTCATCACACCCATCAACGAGCATTGGGTGAGCGACCGAACCGAGCACACCCAACTCGACTGGATACGAAATAACCTCAAGTAACAGAACCGCAATTACACATGGTGCGGATTGAATTTGGGCGAGAAGCATATCAACAATTCAACAGTTCATCGATTAAACAGTTCAACAATTCAACATATGAGAAAAGTAAGAGTACGTTTTGCGCCCAGTCCAACCGGCGCACTACACATTGGCGGTGTGCGCACCGCACTGTATAACTACCTGTTTGCCCGTCAGCATGGAGGCGACATGCTCCTGCGCATTGAGGACACCGACTCCACCCGTTTCGTACCGGGTGCTGAGGAGTACATTCTGGAGTCGCTTCACTGGCTGGGTATTGAGATTGACGAAGGCCTGCGCTGGGAAAATGGCGAGATTGTCGAGGTAGGCAATCACGGTCCATACCGTCAGTCCGAGCGTCGCGCTATCTACAACCAGTATGTGATGCAACTCCTTGATGCCGGCAAGGCATACATCGCCTTTGACACACCAGAGCAACTGGAGGCTAAGCGCCAGGAGATTGCTAACTTCCAGTACGATGCTCGCACCCGCGAGCAGATGTGCAACTCCCTGACCCTCAGCCCAGATGAGGTAAAAGCCAAGCTGGAGGCAGGCGAGCAGTTCGTCGTTCGCTTCAAAGTCGAGCCCAACGAGGACGTACACGTACACGACCTCATCCGTGGCGAGGTAGTTATCAACAGTAACATCCTGGATGACAAGGTATTGTATAAATCAGCAGACGATCTGCCTACGTATCACCTGGCCAATATTGTGGACGACCACCTGATGGAGGTCAGCCATGTCATCCGTGGTGAGGAGTGGTTGCCTTCGGCTCCGCTGCACGTGCTGCTCTATCGTGCCTTCGGCTGGGAGGACACCATGCCGGAGTTCGCTCACCTGCCGCTCCTCCTCAAGCCGGACGGCAATGGTAAACTCAGCAAGCGCGATGGCGACCGTCTCGGTTTCCCTGTATTCCCGCTGGAGTTCCACAACGAGAAGGATGGTACCGTCAGCAGCGGTTATCGCGAGAGCGGATATTATCCGGAGGCTGTCATCAACTTCCTTGCTCTGCTGGGTTGGCACGCAACTGGCGACCAGGAGATGTTCACCATGCAGGAACTCATCGACCAGTTCAGTCTGGATCGCGTCAGCAAGTCCGGTGCTAAGTTCGACTACGAAAAGGGTAAGTGGTTCAACCACCAGTACCTGCAGCAGAAGAGCAACAAGGAACTCGCGGAGCAGTTCATGCCGATTCTGGCAAAGCACCTCGCTGAGGCTGGCATCACCACTATGCCACACAAGGAGACCGTAGCGAAGGTGGTTGGTCTTGTCAAGGATCGTGTCAACTTCGTTCCGGAGCTTTGGGAGCAATGCAATTTCTTCTTCGTGGCGCCTAACGAGTACGATGAGAAGTCGCTCAAGAAGCGTTGGAAAGAAGATAGTCCGCGTCACCTGACCGAGATGCTCGGTCTGCTGGAGGCACAAGAGGATTGGTCAGCAGAGGCGCTGGATGCACTGATTATGCCGTGGATTGAGAAGAATGAGTACGGTGTAGGTGTGGTAATGAATGCCTTCCGTATCTGCCTGGTGGGTGCCGCTCGTGGTCCGCACATCTGGGCTATCACCGATGTCCTGGGCAAAAAGGAGACCATCGCTCGCGTCAAGACAGCATTGGAGAAGTTGAGCTAAATTGGCTTAAAATCATCTTTCACGCATAGGTTGCCGATAAGGGGTCTATAAGGGGTCTATAAGGGGTCGATTGACAGTCGGCAATCCTATGCTAATGGTACGCTAATGGTACGCTAATGGTACGCCATTAGCTACCATCTTATGCTGACATATAGACACGAATAGCATTCCACTCCTTAACGATTGGTGGTGGAATCACATACCAATCACATACTAATACACCTGCTTCTATGGACGAAACTTGAAGAAATCGCTTTGAATAAGTTTGTCGGATAAAAGAAACGCATCTTCCGCTGAGATTGGACGATTATGGATATTCATTGTGTCTAGAACATTAACACCCAATCCCTTCCAATAATATTCGCTATCATCAAGAAGATACATGATTGTTGGGAAGATATCCATTTGGTAACATGGAGTTTCAATTGCCACATCATCATGTATCAAATTAGGAGAATAATACAAAACCGGACAAGTAGCAGAAGACACACTCCAAGGCAAATGATTTCTATCACAAAACCTCTGCATCTCCACACGTTTTTCCTGCCAGAATATACTATGATCGCCGGTTATAACAATCGTAGCCTCAGATAATTGTGGAATACTATCCACCCTTTCTAACAAATATCCCAGCCCAGCATCCGTCCAATTCATACATCTCACATAATCTTCCATAAACTTGGGCATATCGTCTAGAGTATGCATCGTGGACTTATGTGCATAACTGAATGGCAGATGAGTAGCAATCGTAATGGATTGAATCGTTTTATATCCTCGTTCCGCATGCCAAATGACTTGTTTAGAAAGAATAGAATCACTAACATCTCCCTCAATAGTAGTGGTATATCCGTAAGCAGGACTCATTTCTCGCTGATTCCAACAATGTGTAAGTAATAATGCAAAAGTATACCAGAAAATATTTTAAAAGTATACCACAAAGAATGTGGATGCAAAGATACAAAAAGTTTGTTAAACTTCAAAATTTATTTGTTGATTTTTGTCATTTTTAGAGTCATTTGGCTC
>JAZRVR010000022.1:0-87703 GCA_045599285.1 Paludibacteraceae bacterium
TCCGCAACTTTGGAGACCGCTCGCGAGGGTGTTGAGGAAAAGGTTGGTGTACTGGCTGGTATTGAGTATGTATTCACTCTCGTTGATAACGAAGATGGTACATTCACCCTCTCGTACGCTCCTACCACTCCGGTTGTTGAGCGCTACTATATGAAGCACCCATGGAATGGTGGCGAATGGACTTGGAAAGAGCTCGCTCTCAATGATGAGTCTGGCGAGTACTACATCCTTGACTACTATGGTGGTGTAGGTTGCAACTGGAATACTACAGAGGACGATGGTTCTGCTACTTGGGTAGCTGCTGATAGCGAGAAGATGATCTTCTCCGATGGTGTGCCTGCTGTAGGTGTAGAATGCGTATTCACGCTGAACGTAGAGAATGGTACGATCACAATCACCAATCCTATCCACACCGGTATGGAGAATGCTGCAGCTAACGCACAGACTGTTAAGGTATTGCGTGATGGTCAGCTCATTATCGTTCGTGATGGCGCTGAGTTCAACGTAATGGGTGCTCGTCTGCACTAAGAGATAAAATCGTCGTAATCAACGGCGATGTTAATAAAGATTTTTTTCTGCATGCGCCGCCTGGGAAGGTCGTGTATGCAACGAGGTGGGGATTCGTCCACGCTTCGGTTAATTAATAGTTAAGTTTCTTGCACCGCCCGCTCGTGAGAGTCGGCGGTGCTTTTTGGATATTCAACAAACCTCTAATCGCTCTTTTTGCTAACTGAATATGCCGAATTAAAAAAAATGCGGTGGGGACTTGCTTTTGTCATTTTTTTTTAGTACCTTTGCACCGTTTTTGATTTCTATAGGCAATACTACACACCCTATATATGAATTACAGAGTTTACGTAGAGAAACTACAATCCTTTCAGGTGGAGGCGGATAGCCTTCGCTGTGAATTGAACGAGAATCTGGGGCTGAAGATGAATCATCTTCGGCTCCTTAACGTTTATGACCTATTTGGTTTTAGTGCAGAACTGGTGGAAAAGTGTCGTTACAGCGTGTTCGGCGAGACCGTCACGGACACGGTGACCGTCTGTGACGAGCAGAACCTGTCTCTTCCCCTACAGGGGGAGACGGAGGGGGCTTCTCTGGCGGTGGAATTTATCCCCGGTCAGTTCGACCAGCGTGCCTCGTCGGCTGTTGATTGCGTACACCTCATCGACCCCGAGGCAGAGGTGGAGATTCGTTCCTCGCGCCTGATCATCTTTGATGAGACCGTGGATGACGCCATACTCAATCGTATCCGCAAGTACTACATCAATGCCGTTGAGGCGCGCGAGAAGGATCTCAACGTGCTGGCACTCAATCAGAATGCAGACGTCAAGCCGCTTGCCAAACTGGATGGTTTCACCCAGATGCCGGAGACCGAGTATGCCGCCTTCTGCAAGCAATGGGGACTGGCTATGAATGCCGATGACCTGGGCGAGGTGGTGCGTTACTTTCGTGGCGAGAATCGTCAGCCGACCGAGACCGAACTGCGCATCCTGGATACCTATTGGTCTGACCATTGCCGTCACACCACTTTCACCACCGAGCTGGAGACCATCACGGTGGATGAGTCGTTCATGAAGGAGGAGTTTGAACTCTGTCTCAAGATGTTTGGTAAAATACGTGAGGAACTCGGGCGCGAGCATAAGTCACTTTGCCTCATGGAGTTGGCGACCATCGGCGCACGCTATCTGCGCAAAAAAGGTCTGCTCGACGATATGGAAGTTAGCGAGGAGAACAACGCTTGCTCCGTATTCATTGACGTGGATGTGGATGGGCAGCAGGAGAAGTGGCTGCTGCAATTTAAGAACGAGACCCACAACCACCCGACTGAGATTGAGCCTTTTGGCGGTGCCAGCACCTGTTTGGGGGGCGCAATCCGTGACCCGCTAAGTGGTCGCGCTTACGTCTATCAGGCTATGCGCGTGACGGGCGCGGGCGACATCTACAAGCCTGTATCAGACACTCTGCCTGGCAAGTTGCCGCAGCGTGTCATCAGCCGCAAGGCTGCTGCCGGTTACTCGAGTTACGGTAACCAGATTGGTCTGGCAACGACGCACGTGCGTGAGATCTATCACCCATCGTATGTAGCTAAGCGCCTGGAGGTAGGTGCGGTTGTAGGTGCTGTCAAGGCAGAGAACGTTCGCCGCGAGAGTCCTGCTGCGGGTGATGTTATCCTGCTGCTGGGCGGTCGTACCGGTCGCGATGGTATCGGTGGTGCAACCGGTAGTTCAAAGGAGCATACTGAGGCATCGCTGGAGAGTTGCGGCAGCGAGGTACAGAAGGGTAATGCGCCTGAGGAGCGTAAGATTCAGCGCCTCTTCCGTCGTCCCGAGGTGACGCGACTCATCAAGAAATCCAATGACTTTGGTGCCGGCGGCGTGAGTGTTGCTATTGGCGAACTCGCTGACGGACTGGATATTTATCTCGACCGCGTACCGACCAAGTACAGCGGACTAAACCCAACCGAACTCGCCATCAGCGAGAGTCAGGAGCGTATGGCGGTTGTGGTAGAAGCCAAAGATAAGGAGGAGTTCATGAGCTATTGCGTGCGTGATAACATCGAGGTGACCCATGTGGCTGATGTTACCGATTCCGCGCGCATGCGCCAGATATATAAAGGTGAGGTGGTGGCTGACCTGAGCCGTGCGTTCATTGATAGCGCCGGAGCTAAGCACTACGCGAACGCTACCATCAATGCGGTGGAGGATAGGAATCCGTTCATCCAGACTCCGGCAGGCGAGACCCTGACCGAGAAGATGGTGAGCGTGATGTCGGCCCCGAACGTGACCAGTCAGAAAGGGTTGATTGAGAACTTTGATGCTACGATTGGTCGCTCGTCTGTACTCATGCCGTTTGGTGGTAAGACACAACTCACTGAGACACAGGTATCGATGCAGAAACTGCCTACCGATGGCTACACCAATACAGCCAGCGTGATGGCATTTGGTTACAACCCGTTCATCAGCGAGTGGAGCCCGTACCACGGCGCAGCATATGCTGTGGTAGAGGCTTGTGCCAAGGTGGTTGCGAGCGGTGCCGACTACAGCAAGATGCGATTTAGTTATCAGGAGTATTTCGAGCGTATGACCAGCGATCCGCACACCTACGGCAAACCGCTCTCCGCTCTGCTGGGAGCACTCAAGATGCAGGTGGCACTGGGCTTGCCCTCCATCGGTGGTAAGGACTCGATGTCGGGTACGTTCGAGAAGATCAACGTGCCACCAACGCTCATTGCCTTTGGTATCACCACGCTGCCTGCCGACAAGGCTATTTCACCGGAATTCAAGGAGGTAGGTCATAAGTTGTATCTTGTGAAGCACAATGCCCTCGACAACTACATGCCGAACACTGAGGAGTTGGATTGCAATTGGCGTGCCGTGCATGCCGCTATCCAGAATGGCACCATCTGCTCGGCATACGCGCTGGGATTTGGAGGCCTCGCCGAGGCACTCGCCAAGTGCGCCTTCGGTAATGCGCTGAGTGCCAATGTGGAGGTGGATGAGGACGAACTCTTTGCATACAACTACGGTTCTATCCTCGTGGAGACCACTACTGACTTTGACTACGAGAACGCTATTCTGCTGGGTGCAGTTACCGCAACCGATGCCCTGACTATCAATGGCGAGGATGTGGATCTTGACACCCTGCTCGATGCTTGCTGCCGTCCGTTCAATCGCGTCTATGCGGATGCTGTCAAGGCTCAGCACGATGAGATATACCCAACAGCCGAGGGCGCTCTAACTTCTACCAGCGCCAACGTTCTAATTTCTTACCCTGGCGAGGCTGTAGCCGAGCCGGTGGTATATATTCCGGTGTTCCCGGGTACCAACTGCGACTACGATAGCGCCAAGGCGTTCCGCAAGGCAGGTGCACGTGTAGAGACTACTGTTTTCTGTAACCTCACCAGTGCGGATGTGCTCCGCTCGATTGACGAGATGGAGGCACACATCGATCGCGCTCACATCCTTATGTTTGCCGGTGGATTCTCTGCCGGTGACGAACCGGACGGTAGTGCGAAGTTCATCGCGTGCGTGATTAATAATAGTAAGGTGTCTGCCGCTATCGACCGCCTCATTGCACGTGGCGGATTGATCCTGGGTATCTGCAACGGATTCCAGGCACTCATCAAGTCCGGCTTGCTGCCGTATGGCAAGGCTGGTATGGTGACCACCGAGTCGCCGACTCTTTTCCGCAACGACATCAACCGCCACATCTCTCAGATGGTGACCACTCGTGTGGAGACCGTCGCTTCCCCGTGGCTCGCAGGTATGTCGATTGGCGACCTGCATACGATTGCTGTCAGCCACGGTGAGGGTAAGTTCGTGGTGAGCGAGGACCTCGCACGCGAACTGTTCGAAAACGGACAGGTTGCCTTCCGCTATGCCGACCCGATGACGGGCGAAGCCACGATGGAAGCTCCGGCTAACCCGAATGGCTCGTATTACGCCATCGAGGGTATCATCAGCCGAAATGGTCAAATCCTCGGCAAGATGGGGCACACCGAGCGCTGGGAGGAGAACGTCTTCAAGAATATCAGCGGCAACCTGTATCAGCCGCTATTTGAAAACGCTGTGAAGTATTTTAAGTAGTTTATTTGTATTAATCCTATAAAAAAGTATTCCCCCATACTTTTACTCCCCCCATCAGGGGGGATTTAGGGGGGCTTCTTATGGCACAACATTATGAGGCAGCCGGCGTAAACCTCGAAGCCGGGTACGAAGTAGTAAGTAGAATCAAGTCACACGTTCGTAGCACAGAGCGCATGGGCTCGATGGGAAACATCGGCTCGTTCGGAGGCATGTTTGACCTCTCGGCACTCAATATCAAGGAGCCTGTGTTGGTGAGTGGTACCGACGGCGTGGGCACCAAACTGAAGTTAGCATTCGCTATGGACAAGCACGATACCATCGGTATTGATGCCGTGGCAATGTGCGTCAACGATGTGTTGGCACAAGGTGCAGAACCTCTTATCTTCCTGGATTACATCGCATTAGGACATAATGTGCCGGCTAAGGTGGAGGCTATCGTTGCCGGTGTGGCAGAGGGTTGCCGTCAGGCTGGTTGCGCCCTGGTGGGCGGTGAGACCGCAGAGATGCCGGGTATGTATGGCGATGATGAGTACGACATAGCGGGATTCTCTACCGCTGTGGTGGAAAAATCAAAACTCATTGATGGCAGCAAGGTGGCAACCGGTGATGTACTGCTGGGTATCGCCTCTACCGGTGTACATAGTAATGGCTTCTCCCTGGTGCGTAAGGTGCTGAGTGACAATAATCTATATCTGGACAAGGTGTATGAGTCGTTAGGCACAGAACCGCTTGGCAACGTACTGCTGACCCCCACTCGCATTTATGTAAAGCAGGTGCTGGAGGTGATTCGCACATGCGATGTACACGGTGTGGCACACATCACCGGTGGTGGCTTTGATGAGAACATTCCTCGCATCCTACATGAGGGACAGGGATTCTCCATCAAGGAGGGTACATGGGAGATTCTGCCTATTTTCCGCTTCTTGGAGCAATATGGCAATATCCCTCATCGTGAGATGTTTAACATCTTCAATATGGGTATCGGTATGGTCATCGCCATGCCGGAGGCTGATGCCGAGAAGGCTATCGAGATTCTCGCCAAATATGGTGACAGGGCCAGCATCATCGGTCGCGTCATTGAGGGTTCTAACGAAATTATTTAAGGTACAAGAGATATGGCAAAGAGAGCATTAGTAAGCGTAAGTGATAAGACCGGATTGGTCGAGTTTGTAAAAGGATTAGTGAACTGCGGCTGGGAGATTATCGCCACCGGCGGCACTCAGAAACTGCTGGATGAGAGCGGCGTCAAGACCATCGGCATCAGCGAGATTACTGGTTTCCCCGAGATTTGCGATGGTCGTGTCAAGACCCTGCACCCGAAGGTGCATGGCGGTCTGCTGGCTCGTCGTGACTGCCCCAGTCATCTGGAGGCACTTCGTGAGAATGGTATCGAGTTTATCGACCTGGTGTGTGTGAACCTCTATCCGTTCCGCGAGACAATTGCCAAGGAGGGCGTGACGATGGAGGAGGCTATCGAGAAAATTGATATAGGAGGTCCGTCAATGCTGCGCTCGGCGGCTAAGAACTGGAACGATGTGACTGTCGTTTGCGATCCTGCCGACTACGACCGAGTGCTCGCCGAGTTGCGTGCCAATGGTCACACCGAGCGCCAGACTCGTCTCGAGCTCAGTGCCAAGGTCTATACCCACACCGCACAGTACGACACCTGCATCGCTACCTACATGCGTGCGCAGGCTGGCCTGAGCGAGAAACTCTTCCTCGAGTACGACCTTGAGCAGGGTCTGCGCTATGGCGAGAACCCACACCAGGAGGCGAAGTTCTATCGCGCAACGACTTCGGTACCTTTCTCGCTGGCAGGCGCACGTCAACTCAATGGAAAGGAGTTGAGTTACAATAACATACAAGATGCAAATGCTGCCCTTAATATCGTTCGTGAGTTCGGCGATACACCGTTCTGCGTGGGGCTCAAGCACATGAATCCGTGCGGTGCCGCTATTGGAAAGGATGTGGTCGATGCCTGGACCAAGGCATACGAGGCAGACAAAGTGAGCATCTTCGGTGGCATCGTGGCTACCAACTGCGAGTTGACCCGCGAGGCAGCCGAACTCATGAAGCCTATCTTCCTCGAGATCATCATGGCACCGAAATTCAGCGAGGGCGCGTTGGAGGTGCTCTGCACCAAGAAGAACCTGCGTCTCCTGGAGGTGAATATGGATTGCGACACCAGAAAGCATATGCAATATGTGAGTGTGAACGGTGGTCTGCTGGCACAGCACCTCGATACTGAAACTAAGGCTGTAACTGCTGATATGTGCGTGACCGAGACCAAGCCGACCGAGGAACAACTCACTGATCTTCAATTCGCTTGGCGTATCGTCAAGCATGTAAAATCAAATGCTATCGTCGTGGTTAAGAATGGTCGTACCTATGGTGTCGGTGCTGGTCAGATGAACCGTGTCGGTTCGGCTGGTATTGCTCTCCGTCAGGCCGAGGAGACGCTCGCTGCCGAGGGTAAGGACATCCGCAAGGAGGGTCTCGTGATGGGTAGCGATGGTTTCTTCCCGTTCGGCGATAGTGTAGAGAGTGCCGCTGAGTATGGCATCACCGCTATCGTACAGCCGGGTGGCAGTGTTCGCGATGAGGAATCTATCGTTGCGGCTAACAATCACGGAATCACGATGTTATTCACCGGCATGCGCCACTTTAAGCACTAATCTATGGGTAAGAAGGTTCTTGTAATTGGCGGAGGCGGTCGAGAGCATGCTATTGTGGATGCTCTCAGTCGCAGCCATCAGGTGGAGAAGATTTATTGTGCCCCAGGTAATGCCGGTATTGCGGCACAGGCTACTTGCGTAGATGTTCGGGATACCGATGTCGAGGGGTTGCTGCTCTTTGCCAAGGAGGCAGAGGTGGATCTCACCGTCGTAGGTCCTGAGGCAGCTCTTGCGGCCGGTGTGGTCGATGCCTTCCGGGCCGAGGGTATGCCTATTTTTGGTCACACCAAGGCGGCTACGCAGATTGAGTCCAGCAAAGAGTTTGCCAAGATTATCATGTCTCGTGCTGATGTTCCGACCGCTGCCTATCGCTCGTTTGACGACTACGAGCAGGCGCTCGCCTACGTTAGGGCGGGCACTTTCCCTGCTGTCATCAAATACGATGGTCTGGCAGCCGGCAAGGGTGTAGTCATCGCCGAAACATTAGAGGAGGCCGACGAAGCACTCCGCAACTTCCTTCCCCTACAGGGGGGATCAGAGGGGGGCTCACGTGTCGTGATTGAGGAGTTCCTCACTGGTCCGGAGTTCTCGTTCATGGCATTTGTCAATGGCGAGAAGGTCTATCCGATGCCACTCGCGCAGGATCACAAACGCGCTTACGATGGCGACAAAGGTCCCAACACCGGCGGTATGGGAGCATATACCCCGCTCCCGTTTGTGTCTGCTGAGGACGAGCAGTTCGCCCTCACGCATGTACTTGAGGCTACTGCCAAGGCAATGGTGGACAATGGTACACCCCTGACGGGTGTGCTCTATGGCGGACTGATGCTGACACCTAATGGCGTGAAAGTCATTGAGTTCAATGCTCGTTTTGGTGATCCGGAGACCGAGGTTGTACTGCCGCTTCTGGAGAGTGATGCCTACGATGTATTCTATGCCATTGCTACTGGTGCAGAGCCCAAACCTATTCATTGGCGCCACGAGGCAGTCATCGGAGTCGTGATGGCCAGCAAGGGCTATCCCGGCAGCTACAAGAAGGGAGTCGAGATTACCGGTACTGCGCTCTTCCCAGGCAGAATCTTCCACATGGGTACCCGTCGGGATGGAGAACGCCTCCTCACCAGTGGTGGTCGCGTGCTGATGTGTGTACTATCAGGCACCGATTTGCGCGACGCGCACGCGCGATTATATAAAGGAATAGAGGTCATTCATTGCGATAACTTGTTTTACAGATCCGATATTGGCCACTGGTCAGTATAAACAAAATAGAATGTAAAATAGACTTGTCAAAAAGCAAAAAGTGCGCTGCGAATATGCTTGCAACGCACTTTTTTCTTGCATATATCGCGAAAAAGCAGTAATTTTGCATTCAAAATACGAAATGTTATGAATTACTTACATGACCTGTTTTTTACCACCAGCGTTACGCAGTCTCTATTGGTACTGACGCTTGTCATTGCGGTAGGTATTGTGCTGGGTGGAAAACTGAAGATCAAGAATATGTCATTGGGTGTGACGTGGATCTTGTTCTTCGGTATTTTTCTGGCTGCTATTGGCATACATATCAATCCCATTGTGGAGCATTTTGCCAAGGATTTCGGCTTGGTTTTGTTTGTCTATAGTATCGGTTTGTCTGTGGGACCTTCGTTCTTCTCATCTCTCAGTCATGGAGGTTTGAAACTCAACATGATGGCGCTGTCTATCGTGTTGTTGGCTGTACTGACCACTATCGGACTGAAGTATCTGACTGGCGAGGACATGGCTACTATGGTGGGTGTCATGTCTGGGGCTATCACCAACACTCCATCGCTCGGTGCGGCGCAGCAAGCCTTCTCGGATATGTTCCCAGGGATGGAGAACAATATCGCCAATGGTTATGCGGTGGCTTATCCCTTGGGTGTGGTAGGCATCATTCTCAGTATCATGCTGGTTAAGTGGATCTTCCGTATCAATATGGGTAAGGAGGAGGATAAACTGAAGGCAGAGGCTGGCGACCTGCACGAGAAAGAACCAATCTGCGTGGACATCTTCCTGGCTAATCCGAAAATCAACGGCATCTCGATTGCCGAGTTACACCGCCTGACCAAGGTACAGATGGTGGTTTCTCGCATTATCCACACCGATAAGTCTGAGACCGTGGCACGCAGCGAGAGCCTGATGCACACCGGAGATACGCTGCGTATCTTGACGGATCGAAAGGAGTTGGGTACCTTGGAGTTGCTGGGACAGATGACCATCTTTGAGAAGGTCCCCACCACCAGTGCGGACTCCAACAACCTGGTTTCGCGACGCATCGTGGTTACCAAGCCCGAGTGGAACGGACAAAAGATTGGTAAGGTAAGCCTGCATGCGCACTATAATGTTACGATCACGCGTGTGAATCGTGCCGGCTTCGATCTCTTGGCAACCAAGGATTTGGCACTCCAGCTGGGCGACCGTCTGATGGTTGTGGGTGAGGAATGTGACGTACAAAAGGTGTCCGATCTCTTTGGTAATCAGATGAAACGTCTCGATTCGCCGAACCTTGTGCCTATCTTCTTGGGTATCGCATTGGGTGTCATTGTGGGTCTGTTGCCAGTCGCTATTCCGGGACTCAGTCAGCCGTTTAAGTTGGGTCTTGCCGGTGGTTCGCTGATTGTAGCGCTGCTGATGGGTCGATTCGGTCCAAGCTATCGCATGGTGACTTTCTCCACCACATCGGCTAATATGATGTTGCGCGAGGTGGGACTCAGTCTCTTCTTGGCAGCAGTTGGTTTGGGAGCCGGAGGCACGTTTATTCCTGCTATCATGGATGGTGGTTATTGGTGGATTTTGTATGGTGTGATTATCACGATGCTGCCGTTGCTGATTGTTGGCCTGCTGGCGTACAAGGTCTTCCACGTCAACTACTACACACTGATGGGATTGCTGGCTGGTTCTACCACCGATCCACCTGCCCTGGCATACGCGATGTCGCAGTCGCCCAATAATGATCAGTCCAGCGTCGCATACGCTACGGTCTATCCGTTGACGATGTTCCTGCGTGTGATGGCGGCACAGTTAATGGTGTTGTTACTCTGCTGATTCTTTTTGGGAAATTTTTATATGTTAATAAAAAGTGTAGTCGATTGATTTTCAGTCGGCTACACTTTTGTTTTGGGAAACTTTTGAAATTTTCTTTGTAGAAAAATTTGCATATATGGAAAACTTTTACTACCTTTGCATCGTTTTTCGGTTTTCGGAAAACGCGATTTCGGCTTTCTCTTTTGTGCTGAAATCGAGTCTATTTTTATAAGGTATTGATGCATAAATAATTACACAAATACAATGGAAACATACATCTTAAAACGCGATGGAAAACACGAAATTTTTGCCATCGACAAAATCAAAAATGCTATCCAAAAGGCATTCTTAGCGGTAGGCAGTTTTGCTACTCAGGACATCATGACCAGTGTGCTCGGGCATCTGCGTATTGAGAGCGGTCTGACCGTCGAGGAGATTCAGAACCAGGTAGAGGTAGCGCTCATGCGCGAGGGCTATTATCAGGTGGCCAAGTCCTACATGCTCTATCGTTCGCGCCACGCCGAGGATCGTGAGACACAGGCTAAGTTGGAGTTCTTGACCAATTATTGCAATGCCACCAACGCTGCCGAGGGTTCCAAGTATGATGCCAATGCCAATGTGGAGCACAAGAATATCGCTACCCTCATCGGTGAACTGCCAAAGTCGAACTTCATTCGCCTCAATCGCCGTCTGCTCTGCAATCGCATCAAGGATTTGTATGGCAAGGAGGTTGCTGACAAGTACATCAGCCTGCTCGAGCAGCACTTCATCTACAAGAACGATGAGACCAGCCTCGCCAACTACTGTGCATCCATCACGATGTACCCATGGCTCATCAATGGTACCAAGGACATCGGTGGCAATGCCGTTGCACCTACCAATCTCAAGTCCTTCTGCGGTGGATTCATCAATATGGTCTTCATGGTCAGTTCGATGCTCTCGGGCGCATGCGCTACGCCGGAGTTCCTTATGTATATGAACTATTTCATCGGCCTGGAGTATGGTATGGATTATTGGAAACACCCTGAGCAGCAAGCAGATTTGAGTGTCAGAAAGCGCTCGATTGATCACGTCATCACCGACTGCTTCCAGCAGATTGTGTACTCACTCAACCAGCCTACCGGTGCGCGTAACTACCAGTCAGTTTTCTGGAATATCTCCTACTATGACAAGTACTATTTCGAGTCTCTCTTCGGCAATTTCTACTTCCCGAATGGCGAAAAACCGGATTGGGATGGTCTGAACTGGCTGCAAAAACGCTTCATGCGTTGGTTCAACGAGGAGCGCACCAAGACCATGCTCACTTTCCCGGTCGAGACTATGGCGCTCCTTGCAGAGGACGGAGATGTCAAGGACAAGGAGTATGGCGAGTTCACCGCACAGATGTATAGTGAGGGACATTCGTTCTTCACCTACCTCAGCGACAATGCTGACTCGCTGTCCAGCTGCTGCCGCCTGCGCAACGAGATTACCGACAACGGCTTCAGCTACACGCTGGGTGCCGGTGGTGTCAGCACCGGTTCGAAGTCTGTTTTGACCGTCAACCTCAACCGCTGCATCCAATACGCTGTTCGTATGGGCATCCCGTATCAGACTTATATTGAAGAGGTTGTAGAGCTTTGTCATAAGGTACAGACTGCTTACAACGAGAACCTGAAGGAGCTGCAATCCAAGGGCTTGCTGCCGCTCTTCGATGCTGGATATATCAATATCAGCCGTCAGTATCTGACTATCGGTGTCAACGGTCTGGTAGAGGGTGCTGAGTTCCTTGGTATTGAGATTAGCGACAACGATCGCTATGCCGACTATGTACAGAACGTGCTGGGTATCGTGGAGAAACTCAACAAGAAACACCGCACCAAAGAACTGATGTTCAACTGCGAGATGATTCCGGCTGAGAATGTGGGCGTTAAGCACGCTAAGTGGGACAAGGAGGATGGTTATGTCGTTCCTCGTGACTGCTACAACAGCTACTTTTATGTTGTGGAGGACACCAAGACCAACGTCATCGATAAGTTCAAATTGCATGGCAAGAAGTACATTGAGCATCTTACCGGTGGCTCGGCTCTCCATTGCAATCTGGAGGAGCACCTCAGCAAGGAGCAGTATCGTCAACTGCTGCGTGTAGCAGCGGTCGAGGGATGTAACTACTTCACTTTCAATATCCCGAATACGGTTTGCAACGAGTGTGGAACTATTGACAAACGCTATCTGCACGAGTGTCCTAACTGCCACACCGAGAACGTGGACTACCTGACTCGCATCATTGGATACATGAAGCGTGTAAGCAACTTCTCCGCTGCGCGTCAGAAGGAGGCCGCACAACGCTTCTATGCTCCAGCTGCGCAAGTCTAAAACATGCGTTTCGTTAGTTACGATATAGTCTTCCAAGAAATTCCCGACGAAGTGACACTGGCCCTGAACATCTCAGGCTGCCCGTGTCGCTGCGTTGGATGCCATAGTCCGCACTTGTGGAAAGATGCCGGTGATATCCTCACCGAAGATACGATTGCGGCTTTGCTGTCACAGTATGGCAAGGCGGTGACTTGTGTCTGCTTGATGGGAGGGGATGCCGAGCCGGCAATGGTCAATCAGTTAGCGGCTTGGATTCGACACCACGGCTATAAGTCTGCGTGGTATAGCGGGCGACAACACTTGTCGCCTGATGTGGATTTGTGTAATTTGGATTATCTTAAACTCGGTCCTTACATCGAGTCTCTCGGTGCTCTCAAGTCTCCCACTACCAATCAGCGCCTCTACCTTATCTCCCATCCCTCATCCTCCACCCCCACTATGGAGGATATTACTCGCCGCTTCTGGCGATAAAGTTTCTCCCTCATTCCCTTTATTCCTTCTTTCCCTCCCCTCCTGATGGGAGGCTGGGTGGTTTTTCCCTTTTTTCCCTATGTTGCGTCACTACATTGCCGACCCCTTGCCGACCCCTTACCGACCCCTTACCGACCCCTTACCAATCCCTTTTTGTCTCCTTAATGTGGCAAAAATCTCGTTTTTTATGTTTTTTCCGGCAAATACTTGCATATATGCAAAAAAAGCAGTAACTTTGCACGCTCTATAAGAAAGATAGACGCGCGCAACCAAGTGCGCAACCCAAAAGTAACTAATCATTTATTTAAAAATACAACAAAACTATGTCAAAAGTAACTGTAGTAGGCGCAGGTAACGTAGGTGCTACGTGCGCAAATGTGTTGGCAGTCAACGAAGTAGCCAACGAGGTTTGCCTCATTGATATCAAGGAGGGCTTTGCCGAGGGTAAGGCTATGGATATCATGCAGACTGCACAATTGATGGGATTTGATACTGTAGTGGAGGGTGTAACCAATGATTATTCTAAGACAGCAGGTAGTGATGTGGTGATTATCACCAGTGGTCTGCCACGTAAGCCGGGTATGACTCGTGAGGAGCTTATCGGTGTCAACGCAGGTATCGTTAAGGCCGTTGCTACTCAGGTGCTTACCTATTCGCCTAATGCTATTCTCGTTGTTGTTTCCAATCCTATGGATACGATGGCATATCTGACTCTGCATGCAATGGGTCTGCCACGCAACCGCGTAATCGGTATGGGTGGTGCATTGGACAGCGCTCGTCTGAAGTACTTCCTCAGCCAGAAGCTCGGATGCAATGCCAACGATGTAGATGGTTTCGTTATCGGTGGTCACGGTGATACGACCATGATTCCTCTCACCAGCTACACTACCTACAAGGGTATTCCTGTTACGGAGTTCTTGACCCAGGAGGAGCTTGAGGAGGTTGTTAAATCTACTATGGTTGGTGGTGCTACCCTCACCGGTCTGCTGGGTACCAGCGCATGGATGGCTCCGGGTGCCGCTGCTGCCAGCGTAGCTGAGGCTATCATCAAGGACCAGAAGAAGATGATCCCATGTTCTGCGGCTCTGGAGGGTGAGTATGGCATGAAGGATATCACCATCGGTGTTCCTTGTATCATCGGTAAGAATGGTATCGAGAAGATTCTGGAGCTCAAGATTTCGGGCGAGGAAATGCAAAAACTGCGCGACTCTGAGGCTGCTGTTCGTAAGACTACTTCTATCCTCAAAGAGTTGAACGTGCTTTAAGTCAAGTAGGGTTGCAAAAAGGTGTACCGCCTTTTTGCAACCCTCTGCCGTTGAATCGGGAGAAGTGATTCTCTCATAAAGGTATAAAGAACATGGATTTATTTCAAAAATGTCACTTTGAAACTCTGGATATGGCACGTGCTTTGGATGTGTATCCATATTTTCACGTGTTAGAGTCGCGCCAAGCTCCTGTGGTACAGATGGAAGGGAAGCGAATGATCATGCTTGGCTCGAACAATTACTTGGGATTGACAGAGGACGAAAAAGTTATTGCAGCAGGTCATGCTGCTTTGGATAAATATGGTGCGGGAGTTAGTGGTAGTAGATTTTTGAATGGAACACTCGATTTGCACCTTCAATTAGAGGAAGAACTGGCAGCATTTACGGGGTATGAAGAGGCTATGACATGCTCGACCGGTTTTCAGACAAACTTGGCAATAATCTCGGCTATCTGTGGCCGACATGATTATATCCTCAATGACCGTGAGAACCATGCCAGCATCTATGATGCTTGTCGTCTGACGGATGCGAAGGTGCTTCGCTATCGCCATTCTGACATGGAGGACCTGGAGCGTCAGTTGCAGTCTGTGCCGGAATCTGCTGGTATTCTGATTGTTACCGATGGTGTATTCTCAATGCGTGGCGACATCTGTAAGTTGCCAGAGATTGTGGTCTTGGCAGAGAAATATGGTGCTCGCGTGATGGTGGATGATGCACACGGATTTGGTGTGCTCGGCCCTGGTGGTCGCGGTACTGCTGCTTATTTTGGTTTGACTGACAAGGTGGATATCACCATGCTGACCTTCTCCAAGTCGCTTGCCAGCATCGGTGGATGTATGTTGACCTCGCACAAGGTGGCAGATTACCTGCGCCACGTGAGTCGTCCGTTCATCTTCTCAGCCAGCCTCACTCCGTCCAGCGCTGCTACTGCACTTGCTGCCTTGCATCGTCTCATGGAGGAGCCGGAGCGTCCTGCTCGCCTGATGGAGCTTGCTAAGCACTTCCAGAAGGCATTGCTCGATCGTGGCGTAAAGATAATCGAGGCACCTACACCTATCGTGCCTATTTTCACTTACAAGACGATGGCTACGCTCTATCTGGGTAAGCGTCTCTTCGAGGCTGGAGTATATGTCAATCCTGTGATTGCCCCGGCTTGTGTTGAGGGCGAGTGCCTGCTGCGCACCACCATGATGGCTACACATACCGAGGCGCTCTTGGATGAGGCTGCAGATATCATTGCTAAGGTACTGGCAGAACCTCTGCCGGAGTTTGATGTCAAAAAATAATATACAGAAACACTGATATATATCTATGAAAACTTTGCTAATTACTGGCGGTTCATCAGGTATCGGACAAGCTACAGCCGTGCTCTTTGCAGAGCGCGGCTGGCGCGTTTATGAGTTGAGCCGTCATGGTCAGAGCACCGAAAACATTCATCACGTGGACTGCGATGTGACTTCGGATGATAGTGTTAAGGATGCTGTTGCTAAGGTCCTATCCGAGGCGGGACGACTGGATGTGGTTATCTCGAATGCCGGTTTCGGTATCTCTGGTGCCATCGAGTTTACTCGCATCGAGGATGCACAGCGCCAGATGGATGTCAATTTCTTTGGTGCGCTTCGCCTGTCGCAGGCTGTCCTGCCTGTTATGCGTCAGCAGCGAGGTGGCAGATTGATATTCACCAGTAGTGTGGCTGCGGTACTGAGTATTCCGTATCAGAGTTTCTACTCGGCAAGCAAGTCCGCCATCAATGCCTTGGCATTGGCTCTGCAGAACGAGGTGCGCCCATTCGGTATCTATGTAGGTGTGCTCATGCCGGGTGATGTGGCTACCGGTTTTACCGGCGCTCGCGACAAGAGTGTGGCTGGTGAGCAGGTCTATACCAATATCAGCAAGGCTGTTGGCGCGATGGAGCGCGACGAGCAGAATGGTTTGCCGCCTGTTGCGATGGCGAAGATTTTCTACCGCATGGCTACTACTCGCTCACCCAAACCTCAATACGTAGGTGGTGCGCAGTATGTCGTATTCTGTCTGCTCGATCGCCTGTTGCCAAAGCGACTGGTAAACTGGATTGTAGGTAAACTATACTAAAACTGCTATGCCGTGTCTTCGAATCATTGCTCCCAGTGGTCCTGTTGATCCACAATATATAGAAGGAGCGTGCGCGCGCCTGCGCGCGTGGGGATACGATGTGTCTCTTGGCAAGCACGTGCTCGGACGTTGGGGACGATTTGCTGCCACAGATGATGAGCGTATTGCGGATTTTCTGGAAGCTATCGAGGATGATGATATTAGCGTAATCCTGTGTGCGAGAGGTGGTTACGGACTGCAACGCATTATCGATCGCATGCCTGATACCGAGAAATTGATTATCGGTTTCTCGGATATCACGGCGCTGCATATGATGCAGAATGTCGTAGGTCTCTCCACGCTGCATGGACTGATGTGTAAGCAACTCAGTGAGTTACCCGATGACGACGAGTCGCTGCTTGCGATGCGCCGGACATTGGCAAAGGGGCAGATGGAATACCGATTTCCCACGCATAATCTGTCACGTCAGGGAGATGCTGTTGGTCGTCTGGTGGGAGGTAATCTGAGTGTGCTGTATGGTCTGCAGGCAACTCCCTATGGATTAGATGCTTTGCTTCGTCGGGATGAGCAGACTATTCTTTTCATCGAGGATGTAGCAGAGCGCCATTATCACATAGATCGCATGATGCAGAATCTACGCTTAAGTGGCGTACTGAGTAAATTGTCTGGACTGATTGTGGGTCAGTTCTCTGATTGTGAAGAAGATCCCGGAATGGGCGAATCTATCTACGAAACTGTGCTGCGAGCCGTCAAGGACTATGAATATCCCGTCTGGATAGACTTCCCTGCAGGGCACACCCCACGTAATTTGCCGCTGATGTTGGGTCTTGAGGGGACGACGATGCACGTCACCCCAACGGAATCTACGTTATGGATGTCTGCTATTTGATGGAGTCCTGCTGTGGCTCTTGATCGCGCTGCTCACGCTCTTGCATCTCTTTATAGACCTCGGGTGGAATGCCATACAGACAGACAGGACGATCCTCCGGACGGTTGATGGAAGGAGCGGGACTATCAGTCTCACCATTCGTGTTGTTCACGTTCTTCTGCGTTTTGCAGCCGGTCAGTAGTATGATGAGTGCGCCTAAAAGCAGGTTAATGCGAGTCAATATGGACTTTCTCATAATAGGTAAGTATTTAAATTTGCTGCAAAGATAGTCTTTTTTTTGCACATATGCAAATACGTTGCCTTAAAAAACGATAAAAATCAGATAATCTGGTAAAAAGTATAACCAAATAATATCTACCACCATGTATAAAATTACTTTTCTACTGCTAACCTTCATGACTGCTATGCTGTGCCAGGCTCAAACTGAGTCGAATGCTGTGGGACTGGATTTGTCTCTTCTGCCGGCATATGAGCAGGCAAATGTCGTTTATTACCAATCGAATGGCACCACCAGGATCACAGATGTGCTGGAGTGGGTAGTCAACGAGAAAAAAGTTAATTATATTCGTGTGCGCCTGTTTGTGGACCCGTCTAATGATTGGGCGGCTTCCATTGCCGGCAATAAACCCAACCAATTGGCTGGCGATCTGGCTACCGTCACCGCGTTGGGACAGCGAATCAAGGCGACTGGAGCCAAGTTCCTGCTGGATATTCATTACTCCGACGGCTGGGCTGATCCAGCCCGTCAGGTGATGCCCAAGCGGTGGGCAGAGACCTGCTCTACCCAGGAGGCACTGCAGGATTCCGTCTATTCCTACACTCGTGATGTGCTGCTGCATCTGACCAATGCTGGTGCCGCGCCTGATATGGTGCAGGTTGGCAATGAGATCACGTACGGCATCTTCTACACCGTCTTTGGTCAGCCTACCAAGGATTACAGCACCGTGGTCAAGTATTCCACTACCATGGCCGGTCAGGCTGGATTGCATTGTCAGGCACACTCGTCCGGCAACTACAATACACCTCAGTGCTGGCAGAATTTCACCGATATACTCAAATCGGGCGCTCAGGCGGTGCGTGAGGTTTGCCCTAATGCCAAGATTATGCTTCATATTGAGCGTTCCGGTCAGGCAGGCGTTGCGCAGGCGTGGTTTACCAAAATGAAGGAGTATGAGGTGGATTACGATGTGATGGGACTGAGTTATTATCCTGAGTATCACGGCACTATCAGCACTCTGATGAGTACTGTGGCCAAACTCGAACAGGTGAATGACGATAAGAAAATCGTGCTGGCTGAGTATGGTTACAGCAATGGCTGGGCGATCGGTGGTAGTGGGGGGTACACTCCAGGAAGGATTGGTTTCTATAAGAAAGGAGACGTCTCCAAATCATGTCCTTTGGCACAGGCAGAACTCATTGGTGCCCTGATTCGCGAACTCCAATCTCACCCACGTGTGACCGGTATGTTCTACTGGTTTGCCGAGGAGAACGAGTCCGACTATTCCAAACATGCACCCTATGCAGACGGATGGCGCAACACCGGTTTGTGGGCGAACGAGGCGAGCAATACTGCCAGCAATCACTCCGATGCGTCCTATTCTGCCAAGAAAGGTGCCGCCCTCCCAGGACTGGATTCGATTGGCAACTTCAGCAATGCTCCTACTGCTATCGATGCTATTCCTTACACCTCTGCGCAGTTGGGCACCTACGATATGCAGGGACGACTGGTGGATACACGTACATCCGGTCAGAATCTGCCCGCAGGTGTCTATATTGTGTTGGATGAAGACGGAGTCAGCAAGCAGCTTCGCTAACGTGCGCTATCTCGCCTTTCCTTGCTGATTGTTCTACCTGTAGCATAGTGCCCGCATCGAGCATTTTTCGCAGTTGCGTGGGTCATTGGCTGGCATAAATGGTGTGTCCGGAGACAGAATCGCAGCAATCAGTTGGCGCAGTCCTTCTAGAAACTCCTCTCGTATTGCTTCTATGCTGAGGTCGCATTGTCCCTTTATGTGGATAGCGGTCTCAGCATTGTTGTTGAGTTGTCGCACAGAATAGATGTGTGGCTCTATGTCCTTTATTCCGCTCATGAGCGAATAGAGGATGGTCTGTAGGGCATACGAATTATTTTTCTCGCTATTCGTGGTATCAAAGAGGTCTGCCAGTTGCGTAAATTCCAGCATCGCCTTTCCCGATTTGTAATCTACCAATCGGCTCGTCAGTCCATGGCGATCGATGCGGTCGGCTTTTCCCTTTAGCAGAACGCGCCTGCCGTCAGTCAGCGTGAGTGGCATTTGTATTGATTTCTCAGATGCCAGATAGTGAATGGGGGCAATCGACTGATCCTTCTTCAGTATGATCTGGGCGTACTCGTTGATGACGTTGCGGGTCAATTCGCTATACTTGAGACCCTCTTTCTCCGCCACAATGGGAATCCACTCGTTGATATGCGCTTTCATCTTTTCCATATCTTCGCACGTTACATCTTGCTCGATAAACGGGCGATATAGATTCTCCAATACACCATGCAGGATTGTGCCCAACTCATTATCTTGCAGTTCCTCGTTGATCTGCTTGGGCTCATGTATTTCTACTACATTCCTCCAGTAGAATAGCATCTGGCATCGTAGGTACGAATTGATGGCGGATGGGGATAGACTTCGCGGGTTTTCGCTGTCGATGTATTGCGATAGTTTATCCAGTATTGCCTTGTTCTTGGCGATGGCGGATGGCATGGCACTGGATTTACTTTTAGCCGGTTGGCTCTGATTGACAATCACTTGGATTGGCAGGTTGTATTGATACTTGAGTTGAGCCAGGTACCTGCTCGGTTCGCCGGAATGCTGGTCATCCGCGCGCGAGTTGGTAATCAGATATACCTGCTTGGCATAGCTGAGCATGCGGTAGAAATTGTATGCAAAGATAGCATCCTGCCTCTCCGGCGTAGGTAGTCCAAATCCCTTGCGCAGCACATATGGGATGTAGCTGTTGGAGTGCGAATTGCCAGGGTATGTGTCATCGTTAAACGATGTGATGATAATCGTATCAAAATCCAGCGCGCGTGTTTCCAGTACCCCCATTACTTGCAGTCCCTGCAGCGGTTCGCCCACATAGGGGATAGTCTGCTCGCCGATCAGCAGGTTGATGAGTTCAAATAGCGTCTTCTCGCTGACTTGCCCGAAGACCTGAGTGTATTTTCCCATGGTCTGCTCGATGCGATTGATGGCAGTCTGTACGAGGTAGATATCCTCGCTTTGCGTGTCTGGAATGCGAGCCAGGATATTGCGAATGTAGGTGAAGGTAGGTGTCTGGATATCAAAAATACTGCTCTCCGGCTGCACGTAGATGAGGTTCTCCTCCTGGATTCGTGTTATCCAGGTTTGGCAGAGTTCGGGCTCGATTTGTTGGATGTATCGGTGGTTCAGTACTGGCAATACATCTTTGTGGTAGTAGCCTGCCTTTGTGTGGTTTTGGCGTAGTGTCGCCAGCAGTTTCAGTAGCGCAAAGATAGGCGTGGCTGCGATGGGGTATCCCATTGTGACGTTCACTTTGTGGATGTCGGGTGGGATAGCGCTCAGTATCGGCAGTAGCATCCGTTCGTCGGGCAGTACGACGACGGTTCGGGTCAGTTGCTCGGCAGGTAGCGAGAGTTGCTTCAATATACGATATACCTCGTGTGCCTCGCTGATGGTGGAGGACACATTGATGAGTTGTATTGTGGGTTGATTATCCTCTGCCGACTCCGGCAGACGGTATTGTGAGCGAAAGGTGCTCTGATTATGCTGCAAGAAGAGGCTGGCGCGGTTGTTCGGATCGCGCAGCATAGCTGACTGATAATCAAAGTAGAAGTCTGCTATGCCTTGCTTCTGTAGCAGGGTCATCAGTTTTTCCTCACTGCGTGTCAGGGCGTTAAAGCCGATAAATACATATCGTTTGTGCAGTCTGTCGGGATTGATTTCGTCCCAGTGCTCAATGAGTTCTCGGTGTAGCATGCCATCGTAGGCAAGGCCATCTTTCTTTAGATCCTCGCGCAGACGCAGGTAGGTTGGGTAGAGCCTTTGCCACTGGTGAATAAACCGCTGTTTGATTGTCTGGTGGTCAATCTCTGTGGCATAAATCTCGCTCCAGAATTTAGAGATTGCCTCTCGTTGTTGTGGTGTGAGGTAGTCAAACTCTGCATCCACCTGCTTGAGATCCTGTATTGTTGTGAATAGCTCTTTGACGTTGTCTATCAGATGATTATCTATTTCGCTGAAATCGCTCAGCATCATCTTGCCCCAGTACAGAAAGGTATCCAGCGACTCCGCGTTTTGCTCGCTACCATTGGTGTGGCAATAGGCATCGTATACGCGTAGCAGCAGGTCTATGGGGTCTGCGATACGCAGATCCGACAGGTGGTAGAAGCACTCGTTGATAGTCAGAATATGCGGCGAGCGAATCGGGTGAGAGAACGCCTGCGCCAAATGCCTCCGAAAGAAGATACCCGCGCGCCTGTTTGGGAAAACAAATGCGTAATCGCTCATTTCCTGAGGCGGAACAGAACTTGCAAATAGCTTTGCTAATGTCTGTAGATAACTGCTCATATCAGTAGTTCTCCGATTTTATAAACCACGAATGCCATCACCCAAGCTATGACCAGCGAGTTGACGATGGATAACGTTGCCCAGCGCCAGTTCAGTTCGCGTCTTAGGGTGGAGGTGGTAGCCACGCAGGGGAAATATAGCAGCGTATAGACCAGGAACGCATAGGCGCTTGCGCTCGTCAGGGCTATTGTGGAGAGGTCGTTTCCGTATAGGATGGAGAACGTGGCGGCAATCGATTCTTTGGCAGGCAGACCGGTCAGCAGGCAGACGGATAGTTTCCAATCAAATCCCAGAGGGATGAATATCGGCTCCAACCATTGTCCGATCATGGCAAGGTACGAGTCCTCTATGTGGCTCAGGTCTTGGGTCGGGAAGTACTCCAGCGCCCAGATAATCACCGACGACCACAGCACCACAGTAGAGATTTTCTGCAGAAAATCACTCACGCGATACCATATATGTCGTCCTATCGAGGACCAGGTCGGCATACGAAAATCCGGCAACTCGTTGACGGTGTTGTCCGTTGGTTGCTTAAACCACGGAGTCTTCTTCATCAGCCACGCGAAGGCGAAACTCAGCAGCACGCCCATCAGGTAGAGCGAGGCCAGCACCAGCCCCTTATGCGCGGTAAAAAAGGTGGTAATGAACAGGATATACACCGGCAGTCTGGCTGAGCAACTCATAAAGGGCACCATCAGCATCGTCAAGATCCTGTTCTTTGGATTATGAATATCCTTGGCAGCCATGATGGCGGGCACATTGCAATCAAATCCCATCAGCAGGGGGATAAAACTGCGTCCATGCAGTCCTATCTTGTGCATGATACCATCCATAAGGTACGCCACGCGCGCCATGTATCCGGTATCTTCCATCAGGCTGAGGAAGAAGAATAGCACGATGATATTGGGGAGGGCGGTTAGTAGCGAGCCTACGCCTTGTACGATACCGTCTGCGATCAAACTGCGGTACCAACTGTCTGACATCCAGCCGTATAGTGCGTCATGCAGCGAATCTATCCCTAATTGAAATAGGTCTTGCAGGGGGCCACCGATAGCAAATGTCAGATAGAAGACTGCGCTTAGCACGATGGCTAATATGCCAAAGCCCGACCACGGATTGGTCAGCATCTTGTTGATCCACTCCGAGTAGGTGTGCATGTCGTTCTCGGGGTGTGTGAGGGTCTCTGCGAGCACACCCTCCATGAATGCTTTGTACGCTTGCTCGTCCTCTTGCTCCCAGGCGTGGTAGATAGGGTGAGCTTGCGATTCCTCGCGCATGGATACCATTGCTACGGTATCCAGCAGGTGCTTGATAGAGACCTCGTCGTCCTCATCCACCTCTACGACGGGTACGCCGATGAGTTCGCTGAATTTGGGAATGTCCAGTTGGTGTCCGCTGCTGACGAGGGCGGGGTAGCGATTTAGGGCCAGCACTATATGGTGCTGGTGATCAATGAAAGAGGACGTCATCGTCAGTCCCTCGCGCAGGTTGGTGGCATCCACTACCTGTAGCACCACGTCGTGGTGCTCGCAGTCCATCTCGTTATGGGTGTGATGCTCGTCAAAGCATATATTGCTGCGGTCATGTTGTTGAGCCAATCGGGTGAGTTGCTCGCGAATCTTGGTCTTTCCGCTCGCGGCACTACCGGTGACGGCTACTTCTATGTGTCTGGTGTTGTCTAACATAGTTTCTTCTTGTATCCTCTCCTTTGTATCCTCTCTTTGTGATCCAGCTGGGGCTCAAACCCCGGAGCGTCCTCCCGATGAAACGGGAGGAGCGGCTTCCGCCGAGGAGGGATTCTCCTTTGTATCCTCTCTTTGTGATCCAGCTGGGGCTCAAACCCAGAACCTTCAGAACCGGAATCTGACACTCTATTCAATTGAGCTACTGGACCATTTTTTCGGGACTCCTTAATCCCTGCGCCCTACCAGAATGAGCACGTAGTAGATTAGCGTCGCCAAACTGCTGAGGGCTGCTACTACGTAGGTGTAGGCTGCGCTGCGTAGCGCATCGGATGCCATTGGTGTAGTCTCCACATTGGTTATTCCGCTCTCCTCCAGCCAACTCACGGCGCGCATGCTGGCGTTGATCTCCACCGGCAGCGTGATGAACGAGAACAGCGTCGTCAGGGCAAATAGTCCTATGCCGAAGGTTAGCACCTGCGGAAAAGTCTCCACCATCAGCACGCCGGCGAGTAGCACCCACGACATCCACTGGCTGGCGAAGCTAACCACCGGCACCAGAGCCGTGCGCAACTTCAGCGGCGAGTAGGCATGCGCGTGCTGCAGGGCGTGTCCGCACTCGTGTGCTGCCACGGCTGCGGCTGCCACGGTGGCAGAACCATACACGTCTTCCGACAGGTTGACTGTCTTCTTCGTGGGGTCGTAGTGGTCGGTCAGTGAGCCTTGCACGCTGGTCACCTTCACGTCCGTGATGCCATTGTCTCGCAGCATCTTTTCTGCCACCTCGCGACCTGTGAGGCGAATGCCTACCTGGCTGTATTTCTTGAACTTATTCTGTAGTGATTGGCTGACTATCCAGCTCAGCAGGGCTATTCCGATAAATAAAATCCAATACATATTTTTCTCAATCTAGGTGTTGTTGTTTTTCTTTTTTCTGCATGTTTTGCAGGTGCCGTACACGTACAGCGAGAAGTGTGTTAGGTTGAAGTTCGAGTACTTGCGTGCTGCCACGAGGTTCTCGATAGCGATGTCCTTAAAGTCGGCTATTCGCCCGCAGTTGCTGCACTTGAGTCGCATGCGAACTTTACCTCCTGTCACCAACTCGTATTCTGCTTGTGCACCTTTTCGTCCAATACACCACAAAATCTGTGCCGAAACCAGTAGAGATAGCGTATTGTAGATTGTGGCACGGCTGATATGGCTCTGTTCTGCCAATTGTGTCAGTTGCTCTACGGTGAAGGGGTTGCCTAATTCGCACGCGTGGCGCAGTATAGTGTATCGCTCGGGCGTGTGTCGCAGGCGATGCTCGGCGATGTACTGCTCCAGTTTGCGTTCTGCCTCTTTGTATCTCTCGATTGCCATTTTATCAAATGCTCATGATGTATGCGCGGCGGCGCTTGTGCTGTTTGTGCGGCAGGATGAGGAAGTTGGCTTGGTTCTGCCAGTTGCTCTCTAGGATAGATGTTGTATCTACGCGCTTGATTTGATATTGTGGGAAGTAGGGGAACATGTCGTCAAAGATAACGGCATTCACACCCTTCCCCTGGTAGTCCGGACGAACGGCAATCAGCAGCAGCGTGAACGAATCCATCTGCTTGGCTTTCAGAGATTTCAGTACGTGGTACCATCCTGTCGGGAATAGTCTGCCCTTGCATTTGCGCAGGGCGTCCGAGATGTCGGGCATACCCAATCCTACGCCTACAATCTCGTTTTTCTCGTTCACCACGATGGTCACAAAGTCGAAGTTGAGCACAGGGAAGTACTGCTTGCAAAAGTACTCTTTCTGCTCCTTGGTGAGTGGTTGGAAGTTGTATAGTTTCTGATATGCCTCGTCGATGACGTCCAGATATTCCAGTCCGTATTTTGCTTTTAATTCGCTGGCACTCTTCACCTTATCTACGCGCAGGTGACTGCGCTGAGCGGCAATCTTGGCTACGCGGGTCATCTTCTCCGGCAACTCGGCAGGTGGAGTTATCTCAAACTCAATCCAGTCTGCCTCCTTCACCAGTCCGTATGCCTCCATGTGCTGGATGTAGTATGGGTAGTTGTAGAGGGTCACGAGTGGCGACTTGTACTCAAAACCCTCAATCATCAGTCCTTCGTAGTCAAAGTCGGTAAATCCCACAGGACCATTGAGTTCGGTCATACCTTTGCTTTTTCCCCATTCCTTGACGGCATCCAGCAGGGCCTTGCTCACTTCTAGGTCATCGATGAAGTCAATCCAGCCAAAGCGCACATGTTTGACGCCCCACTTCTGATTAGCGGCGTGGTTGATGATTCCGCAGATGCGTCCTACTATTTTTTTGTCTCGGTAGGCAAGAAAGAGTATTTGTTCGCACACTTTGTGTGCAGGGTTGTTATTGGGATTGAATGTCCCCATTTCATCGAGGATGATGTGGGGGCAGAAGTTCTCGCAATCTTTGTATAGGTCGTTACCGAATTTTACAAACTGGTAAAGTTGCCATTTATTTTTTACCTCGCGAAGTTCTATCATAATTGTATGTCTTTGTACTGCTATTGTTAGTCTCTATTTTCAAAATCGCTTGCAAATGTACTACAAATTTTCCACATATGCAAATTTTTTTCGTTTTTGTCCTGTTCCATGCTTGGTTTCTCCCATCTTTCGCCTCCAATTTTATGCAAATACTTGCCTATGTCACAAAAAAGTTGTATCTTTGCATCGTCAGATGAAAACCAATGCCTGGCAACATCCCCAACCATGTCAACATCAATAGTAAATGAAATATCCAATGTTTATAAATAGCAGCCACAAACACATTACCGAGCGCTCCAGATTACGCGATAGCAACATGGAGTTGCTTCGGTTGATATCGATGGTTATGATTGTGTTGTACCATTTTATGAGGCACGGCATCTTTAATCCGGATAAAACCGATTTTTCGGTCTGGAATCTACCGATGGCGACATCTTTAGTTGTAATTGGCTTCATTTACATCGGTGTCAATTGTTTTATTTTGCTGTCCGGCTACTACAAAATACGTTTCTCATGGCGAGGATTGTGTACGCTGTACGGTATGCTCCTGTTTTACAATATCATTGGTACAATCATTGGCGGAACATGGAATTGGACCGATGTCATATGTTGTTTTTCTCATTGTCCTTGGTGGTTTATGGGGTGCTATGTGATACTCTATATTTTATCACCACTTTTAAATCGATCCATGGAAAACTTATCCAAAAGAGAGTGGCATCTGATGGTAGGGCTACTGACCATCATAAATGTATATTTTGGTTATTTTCAGCAAGATACATGGAGCAATGTCAATGGATATAATGTAATGCATTTCATCTATATGTATTACGTTGGAGCGTATCTGAAAAATGTGGTGTGCATCCGTGATCTTCGTCCTAAGCGAAACTTCTTTCTCTCTGGTTTTCTGCTTCTTGCTTTGTTATGGGGTGTATTGACTGTTGTCTGGAGATTCCATTCATTGCCTTTGTGGGTGGGTGATTATTACAATAATCCTGTTTTGATAGCAGAGGCTGTTTGTTTCTTCTTGTATTTTACTACGCTCCGTTTTCACAGTAAGGTCATAAACTATCTGGCAGCATCATCTGTTGCCGCTTATTTGCTGCAAGATCATTCTGGCATAGGATGGTCTCATCAAGGCCTATATGCATCTGTTTTGACCTTGTCGCAATGGTGCTTAGAGCGCTCCCATTTTCTATGCGTACTCTTGCTTCTTGTGGTGTTAAGCGTGACTTTTGTCGCGATTGCCGCTCTTTTTGATAAAGTACGCCTCTTCCTTTTTTCTGTTATTAGTAGATGTTTAGGCAAACTGTCCGACAGGCATTTCAGTCACTTCCCTAAGTGCCGTTAGGTTACATCTGTTGACAGCCAGTTTAAAAATAGGCTTTTTCTAAGGGGTCTCTAAGGGGTCTCTAAGGGGTTGGCACATAAAAAAAACATACTTTTTACCGGCTCTCGAAACTGAGGTATGGACGTAGGCGAAGGAGGTCGGAATCCGTGACGCAAGGCAGCACGACCAATTCGTCGATTCCCTGCAGTCGAATCTTTCTGCGGCGCAGTTGGTAGATATCCTGAGCCTGCTGCGCGGATATATACGGATGCTGCTCCAGCTGACTGACTGAGGCTCGATTGACTGGAATAGGCACAATCGAATCTGCGCATGCTCGCAGATGTGGGATAATCGAGTCCAATGCGATACCATGCGTGTGTAGTGCTGCTATCTCACGCACTTGCTCCGGACTATGGTAGCCGCGTAGTTGCTTGCGATAGCGAATAATATGCATCGCCGTATATCGCCCAATACCACGGATAAATTGCAGCTCGCAAGTGTCCGTCGAGTTGAGTTCCAGAATGGTATCTTTCTTAATCCGCGTGTAAAGTGAATCCCATTGTTGATACAGACTGTCTCTCGTGTGCTGCGCAGTCTCTCTCGCATGACGAATTGAGTCTCTCTGTTGCGCAAATGGCAATGTATCAATCTGTATGTACGGCTTCAGCGCCAGATAAGCACTATCCGTCAGTCCGTATAGTTTGCTCAGCTGCTCAGCCTTACGAAATCTGCCGCCCTTGGCGCGGTAGTGTAGCAGGTTGTGTACCTGCCACGGACGCAAACCGAGGCGTTGCAGGGTGATGCTGTCAGCGGTGTTGGGGTCAAAGACCTGCAGACATAGCGTGTCGCCAATTGTGTGCCGCGCGTATGCATGGGCGATACTATCTATGGTTAGACTGTCTTGCACAGATAGTGTGTAGGTGTCGTGCTGCCTCTGTGGAACCAGTTGCACAAAGCACTCCATCAGCGCGATGATGACTACCACGATAACGATGCCGATTCGTTGTGAAGTATTGAGACTCTGCATATTAACTGGGGATGACTTGTGATTGTACCGTTCCGTCACTCAGGTGCGTTGTGAGGGTATTGCCGACTGCAATATCACTTGCCGAGCGAACAATACGCCCATCTACCGTGGTGAGTGAATAGCCCATTCGGAAAATCCGCTCTGGACTGCACGATTGGATGCGCTCGCGCAGCAGTTCCAACCGATGTCTGCGAATCAGTATCTGCCGCTCGGCTGTTTGTGCAAGGCGGCGCTTTAGTTCCTGAATGCGATTGCGCTCTGTGTCCAGCCGATTGACAACGAAAGTGGCAACTGCGGTGGGGGTCTTGAGCGACATATGTGCCACCATATCCATCACACTCACATCGCGTGTGTGACCAATGCCTGTGATGATGGGTAGCGGAAACTGTGCGCACGTAGCAGCCAGCAGATAGCTGTCAAAGCAGCTCAAATCGGTGCTGGCACCTCCGCCACGTATGATGGCTACGATATCGTACTCGTCCTCGTGTGCGGCAATGTCGTGCAGCGCCTCCAGGATAGATTGCTCGGCTCTCTCCCCTTGCATGATGGCAGGATAGAGCGTGGGGGCGATGGCGTATCCTCCTTGTTGCAATTGGTCGCAGAAGTCCCCCCAGCCTGCTGCCGATTCCGAACTGATGACGGCGATTCTGCGTATCAGGGTAGGAAGGGTTAGGCTGCGCTGCATCTCAATGACCCCCTCCTCTGTCAGGCGACGGATGGTCTCCTGGCGCTGGCGCGCCAAATCACCCATCGTGAAGCGTGGATCGATATTGCATATGTTCAGACTCAGTCCGTACGATGCGTGAAAGTTGACCTCGACCTCCACCAGTACCTGCATCCCTATCTGTAGTTTCAGTCCGGTCTCCTGCTCAAAGTACGCACACAGCATAGGGTAGATATTGCTCCAGCAGGTAGCACGCACTCGGGCAACGGGGAGAGCGCTCCGTTCACTTTTTTCTACCAGTTCCATATATCCGTGACCGCCCTTCGTGCTCAGAGACGCTATTTCTGCGCGCACCCAATAGGTGTCGGGAAACTCTACATTCAGTACTTCGGCTATGCTTTGGCATAGTTCGGATAAACTATATTGATTATTCATACACGTATAAGATACACCAGATAGATAAACAGATGACCACTCCTAACCACCACCCGATATGGCGTCGAAAGGCGAGAATCCCCATTCCTATCGCCGCGTATAGCACCAGCATCATCGGGAATGAGCATTGGATACACGTAGTGGCGCCCGGCAGACTCTCCACCCAATGTGCCGCGCCATAAAGCACCATGATTGCGTATTTGGTTAGCAGAGCTAGTAGTGTATTGATGCCTGGTAACCAACTCATTACCAGGGTGCTGATTCCTAATGCCAGGATCCCGGTAGTTAGAGGTATGACCATCAGATTAGTCAGCAGAAAATAGTTGCTCATCTGCCCGAAATAGTGCAGACTGATGGGCAGGGTTCCTAATTGTGCCGCCAGCGATGCCATAATCAATCCTATCCAATATCCTCTGGTGGTGGGTGTCATTAGGATGAGTGCGGTCACGGCACTGAAACTCAGCCAGAAACCTATAGACCATAGTTCGCTGGGGCGGAATAGTAGTATCACAATGGCTGCCGCCAGCATGGTGTTGATGGATACCGCACGTCGGTGCAGTATCCACCCCACTTCCGCTATTGTCAGCATGGATGCGCTACGCCAGACGGAGGCGCTCATGCCGGTGAGTACGGCATAGAGCCAGATGACCACAATCAGGCTGCCACCCAATAGCATGCGCTTACCGGTCTCGTGATAGAGTGGCAACTTGCGACCAAAAAAGGTGAACAACGCATAGCAGATGGCAAATACGATTCCCGTGTGTAACCCACTGACTGCCAGTATATGTGCTGCACCTGCGCGTTGAAAGATTTGTTTGGTATCTCGGTCCAATTCTGTCTTGTATCCCAGAGTTAACGCGCTCAGTATCTGCAATTCTTTCCCATCAATACCAAGCGCGCGAAAGCGTTCTATTGCCGCATGACGGATTCGCAGAGGGTGATACCATGGGATTGATGCTTGGGATAGGATGCCCCAGTCGGTGGTGCGAACGTATGCGTGTGCTTTGCCACCTTGGATCGTGCTGTTCTCCCAGTGTGTGAGCAGGTACAGACTATTACCAACCTCAATCGCAGGAGGAGTTGTGGCGCTGTCTTTGGCAATATAGATATATGCCTCAGTCCCATCTACTTCCACGGTGTAACGCCAGGTCTTGGGGCGCTCGATGGGGTAATCCACTACCTTCACCACATATGCATGTTGGCGCTCGTTGACCTGCGTAGTGCCGACAGGGCGTTTCGCCCACCAGATGTAGGCCATCAGGGGTAGTAATATGATTAGTAGGGGATACCTGTTCATACGTGAGCACTCGCGCTATGCTTTCATCAGACGGATTGCCTCTTGGGGATTGGGGGCTCCAAAGACAGCGCTGCCTGCCACCAGCGCATTCGCGCCCTCGGCAAAGAGCATGGCAGCATTCGTCGTAGTGACACCTCCGTCTATCTCAATCAGGGTGTCTAATCCTCGGCGGTCAATCTCGGCGCGCAGGTAGCGCAACTTATCTATTGTCTCTGGAATGAATTTTTGTCCGCCAAAGCCCGCGAAGACCGACATCAGCAGCACCATATCTACCTGATCCAGGTATGGGTTCAGACGATGCACATCTATATCGGGATTGATGGTTAGACATGTCCTGACTCCTTTGTTGCGAATGAGTTGCAGTATGGGCATAGGATCCTCTACTGCCTCCAGGTGAAAGCCCACACTCCAGGCACCTGCGTCGCAAAAGCGCTCAACGTATTTCTCGGGATGTACAATCATCAGATGCACATCCAGTGGCTTGGTGGAGTACTGATGCATGGGTTTCATGAGGGGAAAACCAAAGGAGATGTTGGGCACAAACACGCCATCCATGACATCTACGTGCAGCCAATCTGCATCAGAGGCATTGATCATTTCGATATCATGTTGCAGGTTCCCAAAGTCTGCTGATAGTACCGAAGGGGCAATAATTTTCATATCTTTCGTCGTTGATGTTTTCTAATATGATTGAGATAGGTGGTCTTGATCCAGTTCACGGCATTCCAGCTGCTGCTGGGTTGCGCTCCCTCCATCAGTATAGATTCAATGGCAGGGTTGGAAATTCCCTGTTCCGGATACATGAGCAGGTAGTTCTGATTGCTAAAGAACCGAGTCAGCAGGTTCGGCAGTTCTTCAAATAGCGTGTTGTAACTGGCGGTCGATCGTCGAGCCGAGATAATCACCAGCATGTCGTTGGGCATAATCTCCTTGGCGATGGATAGTACATCCTCCCAGTCTGCTAATTCTCTATATCCGGCAGGCAGATACTTGCCCGGACGGTTGCATAGTTTGCGCAGTACGATTTGCGTCTCGTCGCAGGCATAGAAGATGGTGCGAGCACCTATCTGACTGCTCAGGCGGCGCAGTTGACCAAAGCAACTGATGAAGTCACGCTCTTTCTCCGCGTACCTGGGGATTGCCACCAGCAATCGACTGATGGTATTCAGCGGCTGCACCTCGTGATAGATAGCTATAGATGTGGCCGTTTGCTCTGTTGTTTTGCGAGCCTCTTGCCAGTCTGTGCATTGGCGAATCTCGGTCTCCGTCAGTTGAGATAGTGTGCTGAGTTCGTGAATCGCATCGTGCAGTTCCTCACCCACCGACATCATCAACCAGTGGTCGTGTGTGCGCTCACTCTCTAGGTGCGCTTCCTCCTGTAGGGCTAATTGTTTGGCTGCATACTCGGTGATGAACCCTGATAAGGTGCAGAGTATCAGAATCATAATCACTGCTCCATTTAGTATCTCAATACCAAAGATGCCCATTTGATATCCGATAGTTACCACTGCCAATGTGCCTGCTGCGGTGGCATGAGTCAGGCCAAAGATCAGTTGCCGCTCCAGACTTGACAGGCGAAATATCTGCTGCGTGGCAAAGGCGGCTAACCACTTACTCAGCAGTTTGGTCAGAATCATTACGCTGGCTACCAAATAGATATGCGGACTGTCAACCAATACATGCACATCGATGATGGTGCCCACTCCCAGTAGAAACATGGGTACGAAGATGGTGTTTCCCGTGAAGTTGATGCGTCGCATTACTGGCGACAGGTTCGGTATCAGTCGATTGAGCACCACGCCGCACATGAAGGCACCCAATATGGCATCTAATCCGGCTATCTCAGCCAGCAGAGAAGATGTCACCAGCAGAAACATCACCATCACAAAGCACTCTGCTGGATCCACTCGGTGCTTGAAGAACCATTGTGCAAAACGAGGTATTGCCACTACTGTGATGACGATGAATAAAATCAGTTTAACAGCATTAAGTAGCAGATTGCCATCCATTTCCGATAGCGAATGCTCCACACTGGCAAGCACTAATAGCGAGAGGGTGATGGCCAGCATCGTTCCTCCCACCGTGATATTCACGGCGGCGTTTTTCTGGATGCCGTAGCGGCTGACAATAGGGTAGGTCATCAGCGTGTGGCTACCATACATCGCGCCCAGCAGCAGGCTGGTTGCCCACCCAAAACCCAACAAGCGACTGGTTAGTAGACCCAGCAGCATCGGGAAGATAAAGGTCAATAGACCAAACACGAAGGCCTTGGAGCGATATTGCTGAAAATCATTCAGATCGATCTCTACACCAGCTTGAAACATGATGTATAGTAATCCCAATTGTCCTAACATTTGGATAGTCTCACCACCTTGAATCCACCCTACACAATTCGGCCCCAGTAGCATACCTGCCAGGATGAAACCCACCAAACTCGGCACATGAATCTTGTGGCAGAGCATGGGCGTAAGTAGAATGATGGTCAGAACCAATGTTAGTTTTATGAGTGTCATCATAGGAATCGACCTGTTATGCTATTAGGATTATTTCGTATATCATCCACCGTACCTGTGGCTACGATTTGTCCACCTCCGCGTCCTCCTTCTGGTCCTAAGTCGATGATATAGTCGCAGTTACGGATAACATCTGTGTTGTGCTCAATGATGATGACCGTGTTACCCTTATCCACCAGTTGGCGCAGGACAGACATCAGCACACGTATGTCCTCAAAGTGCAATCCCGTAGTTGGCTCATCCAGCAGATATAGGGTCTTACCTGTGCTGGGACGAGCCAATTCGGTTGCCAACTTGATGCGTTGACTCTCGCCACCGGAGAGGGTTGTGCTGGACTGGCCCAACTTGATATAACCCAGACCCACATCTTGTATGGTCTTGATTTTCTTTAATATAGTAGGTTGACTATCAAAGAATTCAACCGCCTGATTGATAGTCATATCCAGCACGTCGTATATCGTTTTGCCCTTAAATCGCACCTCCAGCGTCTGCCGATTATAGCGCTGACCGCCGCAGACTTCGCAAGGCACATATACGTCGGGCATAAAGTGCATTTGTATGGTTTTGTAGCCGTTACCTGCACATTCTTCGCAGCGTCCACCTTTAGCGTTGAAACTGAATCTTCCGCTTTTCCAACCGCGTATTTTCGATTCGGGCAGTTGCGCAAAGAGTTCTCGTATATCGGTAAAGACGTTGCAATAGGTGGCGGGGTTAGAGCGTGGACTGCGACCGATTGGCGCTTGGTTGACGGCTATAACCTTGTCTATGTTTTCTATCCCCTCTATCGTGTCGTAGGGCAATGGCTTCTTAAGTGAGCGATAGAATTTCTGGCACAGGATGGGGTAGAGGGTTTGATTGATGAGGGTGGATTTGCCTCCACCGGACACACCGGTCACGCAGAGCATTTTGCGTAGGGGGAAAGTGGCGGTAACGTTCTTCAAATTATTACCCTTGCAACCCTTGATGGTCAGCTTCGGTGTATCTGATTCTGTGTCAGCGTGTTGTGCCGATATGTCGTTCTTGCGAGTACCATTCAGGTATTGTGCCGTCAGGGTGTCGGCAGCGAGCAGTTCGGCTGGTGTGCCCTGAAAGGTTATTTCTCCTCCCAGTCGTCCGGCACGTGGTCCTACATCTACGATGTAGTCTGCCTCTCGCATCATCTGCTCGTCGTGCTCCACCACAATCACGCTATTGCCGATGTCGCGCAGTTCTTTCAGACTGCCGATGAGCCGCTCGTTATCGCGCTGGTGAAGACCAATGCTGGGCTCGTCCAGTATGTACAGTACGTTGACCAATCGCGATCCTATTTGGGTTGCGAGTCGGATGCGCTGGCTTTCTCCACCGGATAGGCTATCCGAAGGGCGATTCAGACTCAGGTAACTCAGACCTACTGATAGCATGAAGCGCAGTCGGGAACATATCTCCTTCAGTATAGGCTCTGCTACAGTCTGTTGTTTGGTACTTAGGTGCTGACTGCTGGTGAGGAATCTCAGTAGTTCCTCAATGTCCATTTCCGCAAGTTCGGCGATGTTCTTGTCCGCAAAGCGATAACTCAGAGACTCCTTGCTTAGTCTTTTTCCCTCACAATCAGGACATACCACCACCTCGTCTTCGTCTTCTGTCTCATCGTCTTCTGGCTGGTTCACACTCTCTGTCAGCCGCTTCCACCAGTCTTCGCTATTTAGAATCTCCTGCATCGCATCTGGGTCAGAATCGGTGTTGACTCTGACTTTTCCTAATCCTTTGCAGGTTGGGCACCAACCCTGCGGACTATTGAAGGAGAAGGTGTGTGGAGCCGGTTCTGGGTATGCCAAACCTGTGCTGGGGCACATCAGGTTGCGCGAGAAATAGCGCGGCACGCTTGTCGCCCCATCTTCCGTACTGATGACTATCAGGATTCCGTTGCCTTGCACCATCGCTTTGTCGATTGACTGGCGCAGACGCTTGCTATCTTCTTCGTTTTCAGTTGATTCGGTTGGGGGTTTGAGTCGATCTATGACGACTTCGATGGTGTGATTCTGGTAGCGATCTACCTTCATTCCCGGCACAAGGTCCAGTATCTCTCCATCCACACGCACATATAGATAGCCTTTTTTGCGGATGGTCTCAAATAGCTCTTTGTAGTGACCTTTTCGGTTGTTGATTAGCGGAGCAAGCAGTAGTATCTTCTGCCCCGCGTACTCTTGTTGAATGAGTTGAGCTATCTGATCGTCGGTGTATTTCACCATCTTTTCTCCGCTCTTCCAGGAGTACGCATCTGCGGCACGTGCATACAGTAGGCGCAGATAATCATACACTTCGGTGATGGTTCCTACTGTCGAGCGAGGATTCTTGCTGGTTGTTTTCTGGTCTATGCTGATTACGGGACTCAATCCCGTTATCTTATCCACATCCGGGCGTTGCATAGTACCAATATAACCACGAGAATAACTCGAGAACGTATCTATATATCGGCGTTGACCCTCGGCAAAGATGGTGTCAAAGGCCAGGCTGGACTTGCCACTACCGGATAGACCGGTGATGACTGTCAGTTGGTTACGCGGGATGCGCACGTTTATATTCTTTAGATTATGTACGCGCGCGCCCACTACCTCTATATATTGTTCTGCGTTATGACTCATGGTGTTTGATGTAAAAAAATGCCGGGCGCATGTCCCGGCATTTTTTTCTTCCTGTATAGATGTTCCTGTACCGGAGATTAGCGAATCTCTACATCTACGCGGCGGTTCTGTGCACGACCCTCAGCAGTTGCGTTGTCTGCGATTGGCTGGGTCTGACCCTTACTACCTGTGAAGATACGATCAGCAGGTACGCTGCGTTGAATCAGAGCGGCGCGATAAGCCTCAGCACGACGTTGACCCAGTTGCAGGTTCTGCTCAGCTACACCGGTGTTATCGGTGTGACCAATCAGATATACGTTCTTGGTCTCGTCATCAGCCAGTTGCTGCTTGATCTCCTTGATCTTGTCCTTCATCTCCTCGTCCATAGCGAAATCTGCGCTACCGGTACCGAACTTAGCTACCTTCTCGATTACGTTGGCAGCCTCTGTTGCAGCAGCCTTTGCAGGAGCAGCAGCCTTTGCAGGAGCAGCTTGTGCTGGTGCAGGAGCAGCCTCTTGGTTTGCAGCTGCAGCCTTAGCGTCAGCAGCCTCCTTAGCCAGTTGCTCGTTAGCCTTCTTCAACTCATCATTTGCCTTCTTCAGGTCGTCGTTAGCCTCTTGCAGAGCCGACAGATCGCTACTGTTGTCGATGCATGGCTCCTGCTTGCTCCAGGTTGCCTTGTTGAACTTATATACGAAACCGAACTTGAGATCCAGCAGAGGAGCGATACCACCCTTAGGATTGGTGGTTGCTATCTCGGTAGCCTTAACCAGACTTCCGCGCAGATCCAAATTGAGTGCCCAGTTCTCGTTGATGCAGAATTGGTTCAAGAGACCTACACCACCTGCGAATTGCTTACCTTGCTTGTTGAACATTACACCGGTGTGTAAGTATGGGATAGCGTGATACATACGATCAGCCTTGTAACCACCGAATTGGTTGGTCCAGTCCCAATAGATGTTTGCGTGTGGGTAGAAGGTCAGGAATGTCTTGTCAACCTCCTTGTTGGTCAGACCCATAATGTCCAAACCGAGACCCAGTCCCCAGTTAGGAGTGATCCATTTACCGAAGCTAACATCACCTACAGCGTGGATGTTTACCTTCGGACCTTTCTTGCCGAGAATGCCATCTGCGTTCCAAATTGCACCTGCATTAACGGTGAGGAACCAGTTGTCTCCGAAACCGTTGTTTACGATTCCTGCCTCTTTCGAGACTTTCTTTGCCTTGGGCTGCTCAGCCTCTTGAGCTTGAACAGACAGGGCTGCTACTGCTAGCAGTAGAATGAGCGAAATCTTCTTCATTGTTTTTTGTTTTGGTTATAGTGTTAATACTCTGTTTGTTGTCCTTTGACGGAATTTTCGTGCAAAGGTACGCAAAAAAAATGACATACGCAAATTTATTTTATAAAAAAGTATAATTTTGTAAAGAGCATTTTGCATTTTGGTCATTAAAGTCCCTTTTCTTGGATTTCTCGAAAAAATACACTACCTTTGTGCTCAAATTGGTAAAAAAGGATGATTACACTCACAAATCTCGCCGTTCAGTTCGGCAAACGTGTCCTCTACAAGGACGTTAATATCAAGTTCACACATGGTAATATCTATGGCGTAATTGGTGCCAATGGAGCCGGCAAATCCACTCTGCTTAAGGCTATTTCAGGGGAAATTGAGCCCTCCAGAGGTACCGTCGAAATTGCTCCCGGAGAGCGTTTGTCCGTCCTGGAGCAGAACCACTTCCAGTACGATAATTACCGCGTCTTGGATACCGTTTTGATGGGGCACGAACCACTCTGGAAGAACATGAACGAGAAGATGGCGCTCTATTGTTTGGCCGATATGACCGATGAGCAAGGGCTGCATCTGGCCGAGTTGGAGGAGCAGTATGCCGAGATGGGTGGATGGACGGCGGAGAGTGATGCTGCACAACTCTTGCAGGATCTGGGTATCGCCGAACCTCTGCACAACAAGCAGATGTCCGAACTCAGCAACTCCGAAAAAGTGCGCGTCATGTTGGCGAAGGCACTCTTTGGCAACCCCGACAACCTGCTTCTGGACGAACCGACCAATGACCTCGATTTGGATACCGTCCAGTGGCTCGAGCAGTACCTCTCACAGGTGGAGCAAACGGTACTGGTGGTCAGCCACGACCGACACTTCCTTGACGCTATTTCTACCCACACCGTGGATGTCGATTATGGCAAGGTGAATGTCTTTGCCGGCAACTATTCCTTCTGGTATCAATCCTCGCAGTTGGCGCTCCGCCAGCAGCAGAATCAGAAGGCTAAGGCTGAGGAGAAACGCCGTGAATTAGAGGAGTTTATACGCCGATTCTCAGCCAATGTGGCGAAGTCAAAACAGACCACTTCGCGTAAAAAAATGCTTGAGAAATTGTCCGTTGACGAAATCGAACCCTCCACGCGCAAGTACCCGGGCATTATCTTTACTATGGAGCGCGAGGCGGGCAATCAGATCCTCGAGGTGGACGGCCTGAAGGCGGTCGAGGAGGACGGAACTGTCCTCTTTGACAACGTCTCATTCCAGGTGCAAAAAGGCGAAAAAGTGGTCTTCCTCAGCCATAATCCCAAGGCGATGACAGCCCTCTTTGAGATTATCAACGGCAATCGCCAGGCAACGGCTGGTACCTACAAATGGGGGGTCACCATCACAACCGCCTACCTGCCGTTGGACAACAATGCGTTCTTCCAGACCGACCTCAATCTGGTCGAGTGGCTCTCGCAGTATGGCAAGGGAAACGAAGTCGAAATGAAGGCATATTTGGGACGCATGCTCTTCGGACAAGAGGATGTCCTCAAGAAGGCTTCTGTCCTGTCCGGTGGTGAGAAAATGCGTATGATGATTGCCCGTATGCAACTCAAAAATGCCAACTGTATCATCCTCGATACGCCTACCAACCATCTGGATTTGGAGTCCATTCAGGCGTTCAATAATAATCTGATTACCTACAAGGGAAATGTCCTCTTCTCCTCGCACGACCACGAGTTCATCCAGACCGTAGCGAATCGTATTATCGAACTCACGCCGCGTGGTACGATTGATCGACTCATGGAGTACGATGATTATATCTCAGACCCGCAAATCCAGGCTCGCAAGGCAGAAATGTACGCATAGTTCCCTTATTTGTACGCATAGTTTCCCTATTTGTACGCATAGCTGCTTCCCCTTGGTTCCTCGTCACTTTTCGTGAAGAGGAACCTCTTGTTTTTCTGTGTTTTACGCATCTCCCACCATAGGATGACCATAGGATGACCATAGGATGACCATAGGATGACCATAGGATGACCATAGGATGACCATAGGATGACCGTAGGATGACCGGTATTCTCCGCTCCCTTGCCACGCACCACTCCCTTCGCCTGCCGCTTTGTCGAAAATGTGCACAACTCTTTCCCCTCCAATTGCCCACAATACTTGCCAAAATAAAAAAAAGAACGATTTTATTTGCGTATGTCAAAAAAATGTCGTACCTTTGTGCTGGTTTTAGAAAATCACATGGATAGTATCATGCAAGTATCACTTATGCAGCATTTCGCCATTTCTTTGAGCAAAAGATGTGGGGTGAAGAAATATCCTTTATACGTATAGCAGCTTCGGCAGTTGTACGTATTTTTTTTGATTTTAATCTATACAAAATATATGAAAAAGCAAACAGTTGATGTGATCTTGGGTCTGCAATGGGGCGACGAAGGTAAAGGTAAAGTCGTAGATGTTCTCACACCTAATTACGACGTGGTCGCTCGCTTTCAGGGTGGTCCTAATGCCGGACACACGTTGGAGTTTAATGGCGAAAAATATGTCCTGCGCAGCATCCCGTCCGGTATTTTCCAGGGGGGAAAGGTGAATGTGATTGGTAATGGTGTGGTGCTGGATCCACTCCTTTTCATGAAAGAGGCAATGGAGCTGGCGCAATCTGGTCACGACCTGACCAGACGTCTCTTGATTTCCAAGAAAGCACATCTCATTCTCCCTACCCATCGCCTGTTGGACAAGGCTAACGAGGCAGCGAAGGGAAAGGCCAAGATTGGCACCACGGGAAAGGGTATTGGACCTACCTACACAGACAAAATCAGCCGCAACGGACTGCGTGTAGGAGATATTTTGACCAATTTCGCTGACAAGTATGATGCGGCTAAGCAGCGTCACATCGAGATGATTGATAGTCTCAACGCCATCGCTCTTGCTAAGGGCGGCGAGGCAGTCTCGTACGATGGTTTGGATCAGTTGGAGGCAGAGTGGATGCAAGGTGTAGAGTACCTGCGTCAGTTTACTTTTGTGGATTCTGAGCATGTGATCAATTCCTATCTGCGCGAGGGCAAATCAGTTCTCTGCGAGGGTGCACAAGGCAGTCTCCTGGATGTTGATTTTGGTTCGTATCCGTTTGTTACTTCCAGCAATACCGTATGCGCGGGCGCATGCTCGGGCTTGGGCGTTGCACCTAATAAAATAGGTGAGGTCTTCGGTATCTTCAAGGCATATTGCACCCGCGTTGGCTCCGGTCCTTTCCCAACCGAACTGTTTGACGAGACCGGTGCTAAGATTCGTGCTATTGGTCACGAGTATGGTGCCGTTACAGGACGTGAACGCCGTTGTGGATGGATTGATTTGGTGGCACTCCGATACACGATTATGCTCAATGGTGTCACCCAACTGATCATGATGAAGAGCGATGTCCTTGATTCGTTTGAGACAATCAAGGCATGTACGGCATATCGTGTGAATGGTGAACTGACACGTGATTTCCCGTTCTCTATTGATGAGGGAGTAGAACCTGTGTATGAGGAGATTAAGGGGTGGAATACCGACCTGACCAGCTGCCGCAGCGAGGCTGATTTCCCTGCCGAGTTCCGTGCGTACATTGAGTTCTTGGAGCGTGAATTGGAGACTCCCATCCGAATCGTTTCCGTAGGACCGGATCGTGACGCTACCATCCTTCGTTAATGATTGTCTTAGTTAGATTTTGTTTTTATTAGATAGATTGTGGAAGAATTAAAGCATGAATGTGGCGTGGCGATGATTCGCCTGCGAAAGCCCCTCCAGTATTATCAGGAGAAATACGGCACTTGGATGTACGGTCTGAATAAACTCTATCTCCTCATGGAGAAGCAGCACAACCGTGGTCAGGAAGGAGCCGGACTGGCTTGTGTCAAATTGAGTGCGGAGCCTGGCGAGGAGTTTATGTTCCGAGAGCGAGCACTTGGCAGTACTGCCATTACAGAGATCTTTACCGAGGCACAACGCAAGATTCACGAGTTTACGCCCTCCCAATTGCAGGATGCCGGCTTTGCGGAGCGTTTCATTCCGTATGCCGGAGAAATGTATATGGGGCACTTGCGCTACTCCACTACCGGACGTAGTGGCATCAGTTTTGTGCACCCGTTCTTGCGGAGAAACAATTGGAGGGCGCGCAATCTCTGCCTGTGTGGCAACTTCAATATGACCAATGTGAGCGAGGTTTTCGAGGACCTGAAGGCGATTGGTCAGCACCCTCGCATCAATGCCGATACCTATATCATGCTCGAGCAGGTGGGACATCGTTTGGATAGAGAGTCCGAGCGTTTGTGTCAGCAGGCGATGGAGATTGGGCTCAAGGGCATGGATGTTACTGACTATATCGAGCATCATCTGGATACCAGAAATGTGCTCCGTCAGTCGGCTGAGAAGTGGGATGGAGGATATGTGATTTGCGGACTGACCGGTAGTGGCGAGAGTTTCGCCATTCGCGACCCGTGGGGAATCCGTCCTGCGTTCTGGTATGCCGATGACGAGGTTATGGTGCTTGCCAGCGAACGTCCTGTTATTCAGACTACTTTCAATCTGGAGGTCAATCAGATCAACGAACTCCTGCCCGGACAGGCACTCATGATGACGCACGAGGGAAAACTGCGATTGAGCCAAATCCTGGAGCCCAAACGATTGCAGGCGTGCTCGTTCGAGCGCATCTATTTCTCGCGTGGTTCGGATCAGGACATCTATCAGGAGCGCAAGGCTCTGGGAGAACAATTGGTGCAACCCGTTTATGAGGCTATCAATCAGGAAGTTTCAAATACAGTCTTTAGTTTCATCCCCAACACAGCAGAGGTCGCATACTATGGTCTCTGCGAGGGCTTTGAGAAACGCAATTTCCCTGTACGTCGAGAGAAAGTTGTGCTGAAAGATATCAAGTTGCGCACTTTCATTACAGAGTCCAATTCTCGTAATGACTTGGCGGCACACGTGTATGATATCACTTATGGAGCAATTCGCCCGTATGAGGATAATCTGGTGGTAATTGATGATAGTATCGTACGTGGTACAACGCTCCGAGAGAGTATTATTCGCATCTTGGATCGACTGCATCCCAAGCGAATGGTTATTGTTAGTTCTGCGCCGCAGGTTCGTTACCCGGATTACTATGGCATCGATATGGCGAATCTGTCTGAGTTTATCGCCTTCCGTGCTGCGATAGCATTATTGCAGGAGAGAGGTGATTGGCAACGTATCCATGATGTGTATCGCAAATGCGTCGCACAACGCGGATTACCTAAGGAGCAGATTGTTAATTATGTACAGGAGATATATGCTCCATTTACCGATTCCGATATATCCGACAAGATGGTCGAACTCCTGCGACCGCAGGGGGTTGATACCGAGATACATCTTGTCTTCCAGACTGTGGAGGGACTCCATCGTGCTTGCCCCAATAGTCTCGGAGATTGGTACTTCTCAGGAGATTATCCTACGGCTGGTGGACTCAAACTCCTGAACGAGGCATATATTCATTTTGTGGAAGAAAATTTCAAACTATAATATGAGAAAGGTTACCCTAAAACTTTCAGACGGAACTTTATTTCATGGTACCAGCTTTGGATACGAAATGCCAATTGCTGGAGAGGTGGTCTTTAATACTGCGATGGTTGGCTACCCCGAGAGTCTCACAGACCCGTCCTATGCTGGACAATTGATGGTGCTCACCTATCCTTTGGTGGGCAATTATGGTGTCCCTGAGTTTAGTATGGAGAGCAATGGATTGGCTACTTTTATGGAGAGCGACAAAATCTATGCTTCCGCTATCATCGTGAGTGACTATTCTACCGAGTTTTCCCACTGGAATGGCAAGGAGACTCTGGCAGATTGGCTTCAGCGAGAGCATGTGCCGGGCATCACGGGTATTGACACGCGTGCCCTCACTATGCGTCTGCGTGAGCAGGGAGTCATGATGGGACAAATCATTTTCGATGACGAACCTGCTAATATCCCGAGCGCTATGTATGGTGGAGTTAATTTCGTGGATCAAGTCTCTGTCAAAGAGCCGATTACCTACAAACCAGTTAACCAATTCACCGATTTACCAGTTCAACATCACACTAAACGCGTCGTCTTGGTGGACTGTGGCGTGAAGCACAATATCCTGCGTTGTCTCATCAATCGTGGCGTTGAGGTGATTCGCGTACCGTGGAATTATGATTATACACAGATGGACTTTGATGGACTGTTCCTGAGCAATGGACCTGGCGACCCCAATACATGTGATGCTGCGGTTCAGATCCTGCGCGCGTATATGAATAAGGAGTCAAAACGTGAGACTCCACGTCCTTTGATGGGTATTTGCATGGGTAATCAGTTGCTCGGTAAGGCGGCTGGAGCTACTATTTACAAACTCAAATATGGACATCGTAGTCATAATCAGCCGGTTCGTGAGGTAGGTACAGAGCGTTGCTTCATTACAAGCCAGAATCATGGTTATGCCGTGGATACGGATACATTGGGAGAGGATTGGGAACCATATTTCATTAATATGAATGATGGCTCCAACGAGGGAATACGTCATAAGTCGCTTCCTTGGTTCTCCGCGCAATTCCATCCGGAAGCTTGTTCCGGACCCGTTGATACAGAGTTTTTGTTTGATAAGTTTATTGCTCTATTATGAGAAACGATACAATTAAGAAGGTACTTGTTCTAGGTTCTGGCGCACTTAAAATTGGTGAGGCCGGAGAGTTCGACTACTCTGGTTCACAGGCTCTTAAAGCCTTGCGAGAGGAGGGGATATTCACAATCCTCATCAATCCTAATATTGCTACCGTGCAAACTTCCGAGGGAGTTGCAGACAAGATTTATTACTTGCCAGTTAATCCTTTCTTTGTCGAGAAGGTGATTAAAAAGGAGCAACCGGACGGTATTCTGCTCAGTTTTGGTGGACAAACTGCTCTCAACTGTGGCGTAGAACTATTCAAATCCGGCGTGCTGGCTCGTCATAATGTCCAGGTGCTCGGTACTCCGGTACAGGCTATCATCGATACCGAGGATCGTGAACTCTTTGTGGAGAAACTCAACGAGATAGATGTCAAAACCATCAAGAGCGAAGCATGCGAATCCATTGATGCTGCTGCCGCTGCTGCCGCTGAACTGGGGTATCCGGTCATCATTCGTGCCGCCTATGCCTTGGGAGGATTGGGATCTGGATTCTGTGACAACGAGCAAGAGTTGCGCACTTTGGCGGAGAAAGCCTTCGCGTTCAGTCCGCAGGTCTTGGTTGAGAAGTCGCTCAAGGGATGGAAAGAAATTGAGTATGAGGTTGTTCGTGACCGATACGACAATTGTATCACGGTCTGCAACATGGAGAATTTCGACCCGCTCGGCATCCATACAGGTGAGAGTATTGTGATTGCTCCTTCACAGACACTTACCAATAGCGAGTACCACAAACTCCGTGCCTTGGCAATCAAGATTATACGCCATATAGGTATCGTTGGTGAGTGTAATGTGCAATACGCTTTTGACCCCGAGAGCGAGGATTATCGTGTGATTGAGGTCAATGCGCGTCTCTCTCGTTCTTCTGCATTGGCATCCAAGGCTACGGGGTATCCTCTGGCATTCGTGGCTGCTAAGCTGGGCTTGGGCTATGGCCTGTTTGAACTCAAAAATAGCGTGACAAAGACTACCAGCGCATTCTTTGAGCCTGCTTTGGATTACGTTGTTTGTAAGATTCCACGTTGGGATTTGGGTAAGTTCCGAGGCGTTGATCACGAGTTGGGCAGTAGTATGAAGTCCGTTGGTGAGGTGATGGCAATTGGTCGCACTTTTGAGGATGCTATCCAGAAAGGACTGCGTATGATTGGACAGGGCATGCATGGTTTCACCGAGAATAAAAAGATGATTACCGATGACTTGGATCACGCCTTATCTGCTCCTACCGACAAACGTATCTTCTTCTTATCCAAGGCGATGCACGCCGGTTATAACGTGGATCGCCTGCACGAATTGACCAAGATTGATAAGTGGTTCCTGCAGAAACTGATGAATATTGTGCGCACGGACTTTGAACTTCGTGCCGTCAAGAATATCAATACGTTGGAGAAGGATCTTCTCCTTAAAGCTAAGGTTCAAGGATTCTCAGATTTCCAAATTGCAAAGGCGCTGGGACTGAATGCCGAGATGTCTATGGATAAGGCTGTTCTGTTTGTCCGTAATTACCGCAAACGCCTTGGAGTCGTTCCTGTCGTCAAGCAGATTGATACGCTGGCAGCCGAGTATCCGGCACAAACCAATTACCTCTATCTTACCTATTCGGGTGTGACCAGCGATGTACAATATCAGGGAGATAAACGATCTATCGTGGTGCTCGGATCGGGTGCTTATCGTATCGGCTCATCGGTTGAGTTTGACTGGTGTGGTGTGCAGGCGCTCAATACCATTCGCCAAAATGGATACCGTAGCGTGATGATTAACTACAATCCGGAAACGGTCTCTACCGACTATGATATCTGCGATCGTTTGTATTTCGATGAACTGACTTTCGAGCGAGTGATGGATATTTTGGAACTGGAGAATCCGCACGGAGTTATTGTATCTACGGGAGGTCAGATTCCGAATAATCTGGCGATGAAATTGGATGCGCAGCGTGTTCCTATCTTGGGTACAACGGCGCAATCTATCGATAATGCTGAGGATCGAGACAAGTTCTCTGCCATGTTGGATCGAATTGAAGTCGATCAGCCTGAGTGGAGTGCCCTCACCAGCATGGAGGATGTGGATAAATTCATTGAGCGAGTTGGATTCCCTGTTCTGGTTCGTCCATCCTATGTGTTGAGTGGAGCGGCTATGAATGTGTGTGCGGATCGAGACCAATTGGTTCAGTTCCTGCGCTTGGCGGCTGATGTCAGCAAGGAGCATCCTGTGGTCATTAGTAAGTTTATGGTCAATACCAAGGAGGTTGAGTTTGATGGCGTAGCCAGAAATGGCGAGATTATTGCTTATGCAATCTCTGAGCATGTGGAGTATGCGGGCGTACATTCTGGTGATGCCACCATTATGTTTCCTGCACAGAAATTGTATGTTGAGACTGTCCGTCGTATCAAGAAAATATCCGGTCAGATTGCTCGCGAACTCAAAATTTCGGGTCCATTCAATATCCAATATCTTGCCAAGGAGAATGAGATTAAGGTGATTGAGTGCAACCTCCGTGCCAGTCGCTCTTTCCCATTTGTCAGCAAGGTACTGAAGATCAACTTGATTGATATTGCCACTCGCATCATGCTCGGACTTCCTGTTGAAAAACCGAACAAGAGTCTCTTCGACTTTGATTATGTGGGAGTTAAGGCGTCACAGTTTAGCTTCAATCGCCTGCAAAAAGCCGACCCTGTCTTGGGCGTTGATATGGCATCTACGGGCGAGGTAGGATGCTTGGGTGAGGATGCCAATGCGGCATTACTGACATCTCTTATGTCTGTCGGCTTGCGTGTTCCCAAGCAGAATGTGCTCTTCTCTGTGGGAGGCAGCAAGCACAAGGCCGAACTGGTGAATGCTGCGCGCCAACTGCATGAGCATGGATATACCGTCTATGCTACACCTGGTACGGGTGACTTCTTCCGCGAGGCTGGAATTCCTGTGAAGATTGTATATCAGGCAAAAGATGGTGATATGCAACCACAGGCAATTGACCTCCTCCATCAGAAGGTTATCGAACTGGTGGTTGGTATTCCAAAGGATATTATCACAGATCCAATGGGACATGTCAGCTATCCACTCCGACGTGCTGCAATTGACCTCAATATCCCTTTGATTACCAATACTCGTCTGGCTTCGGCTTTTATTACCGCGTTCTGCACGCTCTCGCCGGATGACCTGGATATTCGTTCCTGGGATGAATATAAATAACCCATTTGAATACTAAAACTGCTCCCACCCGGAAAGAGCCTCCCCTGTGAGGAGGTTGGTGGGGTTTCATATATGGTTGCACTTAATTCAACAAACTTCAACTTGCCGGGACAAACCGGTGTGTACAATGGAAAAGTTCGTGATGTCTATTTCCTAGGCGACGACCGTCTTGTGATGGTTGCATCCGATCGTATCTCTGCTTTTGATGTGATTCTGCCGAAGGGTATTCCTTTCAAGGGGCAGGTTCTCAACCAGATTGCCGCTAAGTTTCTGGACTTGACGTCCGACATCGTTCCTAACTGGAAGCAGGCTACGCCGGATCCTATGGTTACTGTTGGTGTACGTTGCCAGGGGTATCCTATAGAGATGATTGTGCGTGGTTATCTTTGCGGTAGCGCTTGGCGTGCGTATAAGTCTGGTGTACGCGAGATTTGTGGTGTCGCCTTGCCGGATGGTATGCGCGAGAACGAGAAATTCCCTTCACCTATCGTTACACCTACCACCAAGGCGGAGATTGGTTTGCATGACGAGGACATATCGCGTGCCGAGATTATCTCGCGTGGACTCATTCCTGCTGACGAATATGATCAATTGGAGAAATATGCATTAGCCCTTTTTGCTCGTGGACAAGAGATTGCAGCCAAGCGTGGCCTAATCTTGGTGGATACCAAGTACGAGTTTGGTAAAAAGGATGGTCAAATTCTACTCATGGACGAAGTGCATACTCCGGATAGTAGCCGTTATTTCTATGCCGATGGTTACGAGGCGCGTTTTGCTGCCGGCGAACCACAACGCCAACTCAGCAAGGAGTTCGTGCGCGAGTGGCTTATGGATAATGGCTTCCATGGCAAGGCCGAACAAGCCGTTCCTGAGATGACCGACGAGATTGTTTCGGGCATCACAGCGCGCTATGTCGAGCTCTACGAGGCTATTACTGGTGAAAAAATAGAGTTGACCGATTCAGTCAACTCTGAGGCAGAACTGGCAGCACGTATTGAGAGCAATATTGCTGCTTATTTGGCATAATTTGCTGTCTGTCTGGCTTTTTAGGATACAGCTCAACTATTGTACGTTGAGCTGTATCTTTGCATTTTTCAGTCCCTTACCGCTAACGGTTAGCGTGCCGTTCCCTGCAATCTGAGTAGCCTCTACTACTACCACCGATTCGCCATGAAAAGCTTTCATCGTTGGTTGGGTGAATACCTCTAGCGAGGTGGCATCGCCGTTGCAGCACGAGTTGAAACGAATGGACTTTCCTTTGGTACTGAAGTTTAACTGGTTGTCGGCATCAGGACACAGATTCCCATCTTTATCTACCACACGTACTGTGACAAACGCCAGGTCGGGTGTGTCCAATGCTTTACCTTGATTATCAATGGGTAACGCGGTCAGATTAGCGCGATCCACTTGCAGTTCTATGTGGTGTGCTTTGCCTGCTGTGCGTACTATTTCTTCTGCGGCTTGATTGCCCAGACTGTCGTAGGCTACCACACGAATCTCGCCCGGTTCGTAGCGAACATCCATCCAGCGTAGGCGATAGCGATTCAGTCGGTTCTTGTCTTCTGCTGCGTTCGGGTTGGCGAACTTTGTGACGTCTCCCCATGGGGTAGGAACGTCTATGCGATCCTCGTTGTATTCGTCCAGCGAGAGATCTATGTGACGACGACGTCCTTGGGATTTGCCGTTTACAAAGAGTTCGGCCTCTGGATAGGAGGTGTAGCAGAATACGGGCGTCACTTCGCCTTCTCTGCCTTTCCAGTTCCAGTGTGGCAATACGTGCAGGGTCTCCTTCTCAGGAGCCCAATGTACACGATAGAGATAGGCGCGATCCTTGGGTAGTCCGGCTAAATCGTATATGCCGAAATAGCTGGAGCGTGAGGGCCAATACTCGTCATATGGGGTAGGCTCGCCGAGGTAATCAAAGCCCGTCCACACAAATTCTCCTATCACCCATGGAGCCTTGTCTTGCCACATCCAATCGTCATCCGGAAGGTTGCTCCAGATGCATGATTCGATGTCATAACTGGATATTTGTCCGTCCTCATACGCGTCGCCATAGTTCTCCACCACAGGGAATTTATACACACCTCGGCTGGATACTGTCGAGCAGGTTTCGCTACCTAACAGTATCCCCTTTGGCGAACTCTCGTGCCCTTTGTTGTAGAGGTGTAGTCGGTAGTTAAATCCTGGAATATCAGTCGATTGGAATACACCACTCCATATAGCGGCGTCTCCTTTGTCCATACCCTGCGTGCACGGACGCGTTGGATCAAGACGATGTATGCAATCTTGGATTTTCCTTGTGTAGAGTAGCCCCAGTTCGCTGCCTTGCTCGGGAATCTCATTGCCGATACTCCACATGATGATAGATGGGTGATTGCGATGTACGCGCACCAGATTGGTGAAATCGCGTTCCCACCATTTTTCAAAGAAACGCGAGTAGCCGTTTTTGCATTTTGGATAAACCCACATGTCGCACGACTCTGCCATTACGAGCATTCCTTCCTCGTCGCAGATGTCCATTTGCCACGGAGCCGGCATGTTGTGGCTGGTGCGAATGGCATCGCAACCTATCTCCTTGAGTAGTGCCACCTGACGACGGAAGGCCGCTTTATTGAAGGCTGCTCCCAGAGGACCAAGGTCGTGGTGCAGACACACGCCTTTGAACTTGCGTAGTTTGCCATTCAGTTTAAACCCCTCCGCCGTGTATTCTGCCAATCGGATGCCGGTACGTGTGGTTTGACGATCCAGTACCTCACCATCGCTTACTACCTCAGTCTCAATGGTATAGAGTGTCGGGTGTTCAGGTGACCATAGAGCAGCATGGGGGATGTTCAGCACGAGTGTCGTCTCCAGACTGGCTGGCAAGGTCTGCTCCTTCGTTGCCACTACCTGTCCCTGCGCATCCACAAGGCGATGACGAACGACTAATTTCCAACTCTCTATCGGTAGTCCTTTGCGTACGTTAGTGGTAACGGTCAGTAATGCCTGCTCCGCCTGCGTGGCATCCTCGTTGATGCCATCCAATCGTGTTGTGCGAGCAAATATTCCCCAGGTTTCAACGCCCACGCTGCCACTTAGTACCAGTCGTACCGGACGATAAAGTCCTGCGCCTGGATACCAGCGACTGGACTCCTCTATGTTCTGCAGATGGATAGCCAATGTATGCTCGCCTGGCAGCAATCGCCCTTCGATTGAGCGGTCGCGTGGCAAGGCATTGGTGATGTCTATTGCAAATGTGTTATATCCGTATGCCCAATAGCCAACCTCCTGACCATCAATGTATAAACGGGGCTCTGACATGGCTCCATCTACTATCAGTTCTGCGTGACAATAGCCTTGCGGAATGGTAATCTTGGTGCGATACCATCCTTCTCCTATCCAGGGCAAACTGCCGCTTCGGCCGGTCTTCTCTGTGGCCTCGGTTTCGCCGTTCTGCTCGATGGCAACGAGTTGTTTGTCTATTTCTTTGTCAAACGGACCGCTGATAGCCCAATCGTGTGGAATAGATACCTCTTGCCAGCGAGAGTCGTCGTATTCTTTGGTTTCGGCACCTGTTTGACTGCCTTTTGCGAAGCGCCATCCACTCAGTAGTAGTTGTTCGTGGGTTGTCGCGTACGTGCACGTACAAATTGTTAATAGGAGTGCAAAAAATGGAATGTGTTTCATGATATCATGGTTTGAAATTAAATTCGGTTTTGTGTGCAAAATTACAAAAATTGTACGATATATGCAAGAAAAAAGTGTTTTCTTTCATAAAAATGCATTTTTTCTGCCCGAAAATTTGCGTATGTCAAAAAAATGTAGTACTTTTGCACGATTTTTTCGCGAAAGCCCCTCTCCACTCCGTGCGCGAGTGCGGCGAACCACTAGCGGTATTTCCCTTAATTGGGGTCCCCGTCAACTGCTAGTGAGCAACGCGAACGATAGTTGATGGGGGAGAGCGGAGCCCACAAGCACTTAATGCTGCATCGCAGCAGTCCGTGTGCGAGTGCGGCGAACGCGAAGGCCCAGATGGCGGAATCGGTAGACGCGCTGGTCTCAAACACCAGTGGAGCAATCCGTGCCGGTTCGACCCCGGCTCTGGGTACAATAGTAACTTTTTAAGGGTCATGCGGAAGACTTAAACAACCGCCATCCACTCACAAGTCCGTAAATCGGATCAGAGTAAAGCGAAAGGAGGTGCCTAAAGATGATTATCGTTCAAGTGAAAGAAGGTGAGAATATCGAGCGCGCGATTAAGAAATTCAAGCGTAAATTCGATAAGACCGGCGTGGTTAAGGAGCTCCGTCGTCGTCAGCAATTCAACAAGCCGTCTGAGGTTAAGCGCCTGAAAATGGAGCACGCTATCTACGTTCAGGCTTTGCACGCATACGACGATATGTAATCTGCCATTGTGGCATTTTGCATGCTGGATGTACGAAAAGTGGTGGTAACATTTGTTACTGCCACTATTTTTTTTGTTGTTTTGCTTGCGTATGTCAATTATTTTTCGTAACTTTGCGCCGTTTTTAGCAGATTAATATATGCATATATATTTTTTACTTATTCGGTTAGCGGCTCTCTTGGGACACAAGAAGGCAAAATTGCTGGTAAAAGGGCAGGCTGATTCCCTGCGCGTTTTGCGTGATTTGTCGCTTCCGCAATCCCCCAATGTGGTGTGGGTTCATGCTGCTTCCGTGGGGGAGTTTGAGCAGGCTCGTCCGATTATTGAGATGCTGCGCGTGCGCCATCCCGAGTATAGGATTGTGCTCACCTTCTTCTCTCCTTCCGGCTACGAATTGCGCAAGAACTACGACAAGGTGGATATGGTCTTGTATTTGCCGTTCGCTACGCGCCGTAACGCGCGTCTGTTCCTGGATGCTGTTCGTCCTGATATCGCTGTTTTTGTCAAGTACGAGTTCTGGCCTGCTTACTTGCGCGAGCTGGCTCGCCGAGGAATTCAGACCTACAGTATTTCTGCTATTTTTCGCCCTAATCAATTGTTCTTCAAGTGGTTCGGCAAACCCTATCTTCGTCTGCTTCGTTGCTTCACGCATATCTACGTGCAGGATCAGACGTCGCTCGGTTTGCTCGCCGCGCATGGTATCGACCGTGCCAGCATAGCCGGAGATACGCGCTTTGACCGAGTGGTCGATGTGATGGCTGCATCTAAGCAAATCCCTATGGTTGAGCGCTTTACGCGCCAGGCGCGTGTCCTTGTGGCGGGTAGCACTTGGCCGCAGGATGAGAAACTGCTGCGTCAGTATGTCTTGAATCGACCGGACGTCAAACTGGTGCTCGTTCCTCATGAGATTCACCCTGAGCATCTGCAGTTTATCTTCAATCTATGGCAGGGGCAACTGGTTCGCTATACCGAGGCGAACGAGATGAGTGTCCTCCATACCCGCACCATGTTGGTGGATACGATTGGTTACCTCAGTAGTATCTATCGGTACGGACAGGTGGCTTACGTTGGTGGCGGATTTGGCGTCGGTATTCACAATACGTTAGAGGCGGCTGTGTATGGGATGCCGGTCTTGTTCGGACCTAACTATTCCAATTTCCGCGAGGCAAAAGGTCTGATCGAGGCAGGGGCTGCGTGCTCTGTTCGTGACTATGCTGAGCTCGAATCTGCGCTCGATCAGGCGTTTGAGCAGCAGGAGATGATGGGTGTCTCCGCCCGTGCGTATGTCGAAAGCGAGCGCGGAGCGACCGAGTTCATTTATACCCAACTCTTCGACTCTCATATTCAATAAGTTAAATCATTTAATTTATATATTCAATGGCACAGAAACCAAGTATTCCAAAAGGCACGCGAGACTTCTCTACGCAGGAGATGGCGCGCCGCAATTATATCTTCAATACCATCAAATCGGTCTTCTCGCTTTATGGTTTTCAGCAGATTGAGACGCCGGCGATGGAGAATCTCAGCACCCTCATGGGCAAGTATGGAGAGGAAGGCGATAAACTGCTCTTCAAGATTCTCAACTCTGGCGATTGGAAAGGCGCGCTGGATGCCGATGCGCTCGCCAATGCTACGATTGGTCAGCTGACCAGCAAGGTGAGTGAGAAGGGACTCCGTTATGATTTGACCGTTCCTTTTGCACGCTATGTCGTGCAGCATCGTGAGGAGATTCAGTTCCCCTTCCGCCGTTTCCAGATTCAGCCTGTTTGGCGTGCTGACCGCCCGCAGAAGGGACGTTACCGCGAGTTCTACCAGTGTGATGTGGACGTGGTGGGAACCGACTCTTTGGTGAGCGAACTTGAGCTCATCCAGATTGTCAAGGAGGTGTACCGCCGACTGGGCATTCGTGTCAGCCTGCATATCAACAACCGCAAAATCCTGGCAGGTATTGCCGAGGTCATCGGCGCGCCGGACAAGATGATTGACATCACAGTTGCAATCGATAAGTTGGATAAAATTGGTGTTGAGAATGTCAACAAGGAACTCGTCGAGCGTGGCTTGACCGAGGAGGCTGTTGCTCGTCTGCAACCTATTCTCAATCTGTCTGGCTCTACCCGGGACAAACTGTCTGCTCTGCAGACTATCCTGCAAACCAGTGAAGTCGGACTCAAGGGTGTTGAGGAACTCACAACTATCTTCAGCTTTGTTGATGCAGCCTCCCCAGAGGGACAGACTGACTCCGCCTTTCAGATTGAACTCGACCTCTGCCTGGCGCGTGGTTTGAACTACTATACTGGAGCAATCTTCGAGGTTAAAGCTCTTGATGTTCAGATGGGTAGCATCACAGGAGGTGGTCGTTATGATAACCTGACTGGTATCTTTGGCATGCCCGGAGTGAGTGGAGTTGGCATCAGTTTTGGTGCAGACCGCATCTACGATGTGCTTACCGAACTCAATCTCTATCCTGCTGATATGTTGCAGGGTACGCAGATTCTATTTGCCGCTTTTGGTAATGACGAATTGCGCTATGCACTCACTTGGGCGAGCGACCTTCGTGCGCAAAATGTGCGTGTGGAGGTGTACCCAGAACCGGCGAAGATGAAGAAGCAGATGGGGTATGCAGATGCCAAGCAGATTCCTTTCGTGGCAATCGTTGGTGGCGATGAGATGCGTGAGGGAGTGGTCATGCTCAAGAATATGTTGACTGGCGAGCAAACTAAGGTCACGCCGGCCGAGCTCCTCTCCCATCTGACCATCTCTTAATTCACCCGTGGGTCACCCGTGGGTCGGCCGTGGGTCGCCAACTTCCTTCCGATGTTCGCTCAGAGTTCGATTGGGTTATTACTGGGTTATTCTACAGATTCGTACGAAGAATGAGTAGTGTCGTACAACAACAAAAAATAAGTATATGAAAAATTTAAAAAAATGTGTTCTCTTGCTGCTCCTGTTGATGGTGTCGTTTGGGGTTGAGGCGGCGGAGCGTACTGTAGCGCAAGCAATGGCTATCGCCGAGAGTTTCGTGGGGAATGTGGGGCATGCCATGCGCGCCCCTGGGCAGATGCGCTTGTTGCATACGGTCAATATGTTTCAGCAGGAGGCGCCTGCTATGTATGTCTTTGAGGTAAACGAAGAGGGTGGTTTTGTGATTGTCTCTGCTGAGGATCGAGCACGTGCTATCTTGGGGTATTCTGACGAGAATAGTTTTGATCCTGCTGATATGCCGGAGAATCTGCGCATTTGGTTGCAGCACTATGCCGAGGAGATTGCATCCTTGTCTGCTATGCCAGAGTCTGCTGTTCTTCCTTCCTCGCAGGATGGACTGCCATTCGATACTGATGGTATGACGGATGCCGATATTGCTGCCTATGCACCAATGGCTCAGGCGGTTAGTCCTCTGCTCGGTGGCACAAAGTGGGGACAGAATGCTCCGTTTAACAACGATTGTCCGATGGATTCCAACGGCGAGCGCAGTATTACAGGTTGTGTGGCAACTGCTACCTCGCAGGTGATGTTCTATTGGCAGTATCCTGCCTGCGGCACCGGTAGCAGTTCCTACGAGTGGACTCGCACAGATGAATCCAAACGCACTCTTAGTGCCGATTACAACACGCAATACGAGTGGGATAAGATGACCAAAGTGTACAATTCGTCATCTACCGCTGCGCAAAAGGCTGCCGTGGCGAAACTCTTGAGTCACGTGGGGATTGCATCCGAGATGGGCTATCACTACAACGATAGTGGTACTCGTACCGAGAAGGCCATGCGTGCACTCTTCACTTATTTCGGTTACGATCCTGCTATTCGTTTCTTACGTCTTGATATTGACGGACTTACTGCCCTTGAGACCGCGATTCAAAGTGAACTGCTGGCCAGTCGTCCTGTTATCATGGATGGCTTTCATTTGTCTGGTGGTGGACACTGTTTCGTCTGCGAAGGATCAGATGGCAAGGGTGGCTTCTATATCAACTGGGGATGGACTGGTTCTGCCGATGGATACTATCCGCTTTCTGCTTTGGATCCAAAGAATACCGATGGAGCATCTATGTTTCCCACTCCATATGCTGTCAAGGTTGGAGCTTTTCTTGGCATCCGTCCCAATCAGGGTGGACAACCTGAGCAACCGCGAATGGTTTGCAAGACCATCGAGTTGCAAGGTACAAGCAAAATATTCTCGGTTACAGACTCCGTAACGATTAACCTTACCGAACTCGAGCCGCTTGGTGTCAACTGGTTCAACGATGCTCGAGTAGGTATCGCTATTTATCAGGGAGACACCTTCGTACGTAATTTCAAACGTTACATTATGAACATAGGCGATGGTCGATTCTACTACTATTTGTCGCACAAAAATACGTTCGAGGGCTTGGCGAATGGCAACTATCGTCTGGTACCATTTTATATGATGGATGTGGATAGCAAAATGATTACCATGCCTGTCTCCTTTGGTGCGAAGGAACTCCCATTCTCTGTTAGTGGCAATACCGTCACTTTCTCAGAGGTGCCAAGCATCGATTATTCCATACAGGACTTGCAGGTTACGCCATTGTATGGCAAGGATGTTAAGGGCAGCAAGAACGTCCGTATTGACTTCAATACACTTGCCTCGTTCTATGATATCCGCATTTTTAATGACGCTTCCGAGGAGGTGTTCTCTGTGGTAACACGCTATCTTACTACATTTGCTGCGCTCAATCCGGGCAAATATACTGCATGGGTACGTCCACTCAATTGTAGGAGAGATGCTTACTTAGCGTCTTGGGTATCAGAGGATTTCGAGATTATTGACTATTCCGTCCAGAATCTGAAGGCATCCGCAAGCGGCATGCAAATCAACATCTCTTATCAGAGTCCGGCACCTACCTTCCGCGTGTATGTCTATTGTGGCAACGATACCATCTATCGCAAAGTATCTACTGGCAATTCTGTGATGGCTACTGCTCATAATCCCGGTACCTACACTATTTTCGTTCGTCCGCGTACCACCGATGGATATTGGTTGGCTCAGGCAGAAACGACTACTTGTACCGTTGGAGAAACACCAATTGATGAGGTTGTAGGCGAAGAGCAGGAGGTTCTCTACGATTTATTGGGTCGTCCTGTCACTTCTACACAGGCGTCCGGAATTTATATTCGCCGTCGAGGCAAAGAGGTTAAAACTATTTTTGTAAATGAGTAATATGCACAACACATCTGAGGAGTATGATCAGGTAGTTGCTACCTGTCGTGATATTTATGTCAAAAAGATGCGCGATTATGGACCATCATGGCGTATTATGCGCCCACAAACGGTTAACGATCAGCTGTTTATCAAGGCAAAGCGCGTCCGCGAAATCGAGCAAACCGGAGTGAATCTGGTAGGCGAATCCATCGAGGGAGAGGTGATGGCCATTGTCAATTATAGCATCATTGGTCTTATTCAACTCATGGAGGGATATGCCGATAGTGTGGATATGACTGCAGCACGTGCTACCGAATTATATGACAAGTATATGTCGGAAGCTAAGGCGCTCATGCTACGCAAAAATCACGATTATGGCGAGGCGTGGCGAGATATGTTCCCCAGTTCCTTGACGGACATTATCCTTACCAAGATCAATCGCAACAAGCAGATTGCTGCGAATGATAACCAGACTTTGATCTCCGAGGGGGCGGATGGTAACTATTTTGACATGTTGAATTATGCTGTTTTTTATTTAATTAAGGTTGGATTATAGTATGCGTGGATTTCTTAGCTTTTTATTGGTTGCTTGCGCCATCTCCGTTCAGGCGGGACTGCGAACAGCAGAGCAGGCTCTTACCGAGGCAAGTACGTTTTTTTCCGCTACTCAGCAGCAGCGTCAATTGGCACCATCGGCATCTCCGTTGGTCTTGACCTACACACACATGTTGCCGGATAATGTTTCGCCGGCATTGTATATTGTGCAGCGAGGTGAGGATGCAGGATTTGTTGTCATTTCTGCCGACGACAGAGTGCGTACGGTCCTTGGTTATGCCGACCAGGGATATGTTGATGTGCAGAATATGCCTGAGAATATGCGTATGTGGTTCATGCACTATGCCGAGCAGATTGCCTTGGCGCAGCAGTTCGGCACTCGTAAGGTTGCTGTGGCTCAAGTGGATAATTCGCCTGTCGCACCACTTCTCGGCAATATCCAGTGGAATCAGGACGAACCATACAACCTGATGTGTCCAATAGATTCTGATGGTAAGCGTTGTGTTACCGGTTGCTTGGCTACGGCAGTTGCCCAGGTTATGCGATTCTGGAATTATCCTGAGCAAGGATCTGGTAGTTACAGCTATTCTTGGCGAAATAGTGCTGGCGAACGTACCACCTTGTCTGCTGATTTTGGTGCTACAACGTATGATTGGGAGCATATGTTGCCTCGTTATCGTTCCGGCAATTACTCACAGCAGGAGTCGGATGCTGTGGCTACTTTGATGTACCATGTCGGAGTGGCTGCTCACATGGGCTATTCTTCCAGCGGAAGTGGTGCTAGTGGATATATGGTGGCTCCGTTGTTGCAGAATTATTTCCGATACGATGCTGCTATGCAGAAGTGGCAACCTGATTATCTGGGAGATGTGCTCTTCTTGCAGCTGATGTTGGAGGAGATGCATACCGGACGTCCTGCCCTCATCTGCGGTTATACCGAGAATTGGGAAGGACATGCTTTCGTTTGTGATGGATACGATGGAGCTGGCTGTTTCCATATCAACTGGGGATGGGGTGGCTACCAGGATGGATTCTTTGCTCTTAGCGCATTGGATCCTGATGAGCAGGGGATTGGTGGTGCCGCTTCCGGCAAGGGCTACCACGTCGGAGTCGAGGCATATGCGGGTATCCGTCCTGACGAGGGAGGTATGACTATACCACAGTTAGGTGCTTCTACTTTGAAACTGCTTTCTGACACTACGCTCCTCCGCACAAAGACTATCAAGTTTAACGTTTCGGAAGTCGTGAACATCGGTCTTGCCAACTGGTCTGGTAAACTGGGTATCGGTCTCTGGCAGGACGACCAGTTTGTTCAGTGGCTGGATGGATTTGATTCTGAACTGTATGTCGGCTATTGGTACCAGAGTCTTGATTTTACAGGCAACTTGCCTTCCTCTTTGCCGGATGGAGAGTATAGTTTCGCGTTCACCTTCTCTTTGCCGGATGGTGGCTATGCGATTGCTCCTATTGCGGAAGGTCGAGATACATATCCGTTTGTCTTATCCGATGGGCAAGTCGAGTTTTTGATTCGTCCTCTTCCTATTCAGGAGGAAGATTTTACCTCGCTCACTTTCACAGAGTTGGCTCCGTCTGTCTTTGGCGTTCAATTGGCGGGATACGATATGGATATCGAGTTCGCTATCCGCACGCTCAACGAGCATGGTGTGATTGGTACATATGAGTATAATCAGTATATCAAGGAAACGGCTGGTACTATTGCACAGGGGGCTCCTGTTCTGCATATGCAGGGAGAGCACAAGATGTACAATGCTATTTTCACCATTCTTATTGAGGCCGCTTGGGATCCTTTCTTGCAGTCTGATTATCAGTATGTGGTCTATTATTCCTTCGATTTGGATGATGACAACCACTACTCTGGTCGTGCTGCCATCTCTATGGATCAGGTCTCATTGCCACAGGATGTCACCAATCAGGTGCTCACGTCGCGCTCTGTCGCAGAGGCGTTGACCGCTTTAAATGCCCTGCCGGACAATGCGCGCACGGACGTTCCTTATTTGGTTAGGGGTATTGTCAGCAGTCTCTCGGGTACGGCTGTTGAGCGTGCCGAAACAGGTGTCGCAGATTTCACATTAGGAGCTACTGCCGGTAGTCTTAAGAAGTGCAAAGTCTCACATTGTGCTTGGCTTAATGATACGCCTTTTGTCACCGGTGATGAGTTGCATAAGTCCGATGCCGTCATCGTCTGCGCTTATTTGTGCAAAGGAGAATCGGTATCCACCAGTCTCACGGATGGCTATATTTATAGCTCCAATGGCGAAGGTCCTATTTTGGATGTTGAATCAGTATTAACGGATGATTCTGCTACGGGTATTTATGATTTGTTGGGACGTTGTGTGAGTCGTGATGAATCGGTATCGGCTGGTATCTACATCCTGCAGATGCCGGGCAGTAAAAACAAAGTGGTTATCAGGTAATAATGCGAATATATGATGAATAATACAAAGCATATCATAGGTGCCATCGCACGCGAGTTGCTAGGTCTCACCTTTGTCTTTTCGGGTCTGGTTAAGGCGATCGATCCGCTTGGAACTGTTTATAAAATAGAGGATTATCTCCGTGCATTTGAGGGTTTCTTCTTGGACTTAATCCCTTTGTCAGGTGTCGCAGCCGCTTGTCTCATTGTCCTGGAGTTTTTGTTGGGTGTATGCTTGATTTGCAATGTTCGCACACAATGGACGGCATGGCTTTCTCTGCTCTTCATGTGTGTGATGACTCCGCTGACGCTCTATATTGCCCTTACCAATCCGGTCTCTGATTGTGGTTGCTTCGGTGATGCCATTGTGCTGAGCAACTGGGCTACGTTCTGGAAGAATATTGTACTCCTGACCTTGGTGGTCATCTTGTTGTGTTGCCGCCGTGCTATCCCATCTACTTTTGTTTGGTGGATGGAGTTGCTCATTGCTGGCATGGGATTGGCTTTTGTGCTGGGACTGATGGCTTGGACCATTTATCACTTGCCTTTGGTGGATTTCCGTCCATACAAGGTCGGGAATAATATCCCCGAGTTGATGGCTATTCCGGATGATGCCGAGCAGGATGTGTATGAGGTGCGCTTCATCTACGAGCGCAACGGCAAGCGACAGGAGTTTACTCTTGAGGATTATCCCAAGGGAGATCCTGAGTGGACCTTTGTCGATCAGAAATCTAAACTCATTAAGAAGGGATTCGAACCTATTATCCATGGCTTTGAGATCATCACGATGGATTACGAGGACATCACCTACGATGTCTTGGAGAGTGAAACCCCGGTTACGCTGGTTATCATGTACGATTTGCCATTGGCAGATGCTTCTCAGATAGATAAAGTGCGTGATTTGCTGCAGAGTGACATGCCTTGCTATCTGATGACCGGTAGTGCGGAGCAGACGATTATTGATTTCTGCGATCAGTACGACCTGCCGATTGACCAATGCTGCATTTGTGATCCGGTTACTCTCAAGACCATCGTGAGGGCTAATCCTGGAGTCATCGTGGTTCAGAACGGCATCATCATAGATAAATATAATGTGCATAATCGCTAATTCTAAAATATTAATAACCAATAAAATAGTACAAGTATGAGAACAAAAATGGTTGCAGGTAACTGGAAAATGAACAAGAACCTGCAGGAAGGTGTAGCTTTGGCTACCGAGTTGAAAGAGGTTGTCAAGAATCCTAATTGCGAAGTCGTAATCGGTACTCCGTTTATTCACTTGGCTACTGTTGCTGAACTCTTGAAGGATAGTCCTATCCATGTTGCAGCCGAGAACTGCGCCGACAAGGAGAAGGGTGCTTTCACGGGTGAGGTTAGTGCTGAAATGGTGGCTTCTACCGGAGCTACTTATTGCATCTTGGGCCACAGCGAGCGTCGTGCTTACTATCACGAGGACTATGCTATCCTGGCTGAGAAGGTGAAACTCGCTCTCGCTCATGGATTGAAGCCAATCTTCTGCATCGGTGAGGTGAAAGAGGAGCGTGAGGCTGGCAAGCAGAACGAGGTCGTTAAGGCACAACTCGAGGGTTCTGTCTTCAATCTTACTGCTGAGGAGTGGGCTAAGGTGACATTGGCTTACGAGCCGGTTTGGGCAATTGGTACTGGCCTGACCGCTACACCGGAGCAGGCTCAGGAGATCCACGCATACATTCGTTCGCTCGTCGCTGAGAAGTATGGCCAGCAGGTGGCTGACGATACTACTATCCTGTATGGTGGTAGCTGCAACGAGAAGAATGCTGCTGAGCTCTTCTCTTGCCCGGATATCGATGGTGGTCTGATTGGTGGTGCTGCTCTCGTCGCAGAGAAGTTCCTCGCAATCATCGCTGCTCGCTAAAAAGCCCCTCGAAACATCGAAATCTCAAAAAAATGGCTTTAATCAAAACAATCAACAGAAACGGCGAGATCCTGACACCGCAGATAGCAGACTCCGTCATCATGATGGAGAACGCTACTGTGGTGGGGGATGTCACCATTGGTGAGGGATCGACTTTGTGGTTCAATAGCGTCTTGCGTGGCGATGTCAATACCATCACGGTGGGTAAACATTGCAATATTCAGGATGGTAGCGTGCTGCATACACTCTATCAGAAATCCACCATCACTTTAGGCGACTACGTCAGCGTGGGGCATAACGTCACCATACATGGTGCTGATGTAGATGACTATGCTCTTATCGGAATGGGCGCCACGCTCCTGGATGGTGCGCATGTGGGAAAGGGAGCTATCGTGGCTGCCGGAGCACTCGTGCTGAAAGGCACGCAGATTGGTGAGTACGAGATTTGGGGAGGTGTACCGGCTAAATTCATCAAGAAAGCTGATCCTGCACAAACTGCCGAAATCAACGAAAAGATTGCTAACAATTACGAGATGTATGCTTCGTGGTATCAGCAGTAGTCTTCCCCGAACTCCAAACATAACATCAACAAAACATCAATATAATCGATTCGTATGTATCAGCGTATATTACTGAAACTCTCCGGTGAGAGTTTGATGGGCAAACAAGGATATGGTATCGACCCAGAGCGTCTGAACGCGTATGCCGAGCAGATCAAGACGATTGCTGACCTCGGAGTGCAGATTGGTATCGTCATTGGCGGTGGTAATATCTTCCGTGGTCTGAGTGGTTCACAAAAAGGATTCGACCGTGTCAAGGGCGACCAGATGGGGATGCTCGCTACGGTCATTAACTCTCTCGCTCTCTCCTCGGCACTTGAGACCAAAGGACAGAAAGTGCGTGTGCTGACCGCTGTCCGCATGGAGCCGATTGGCGACTTCTACAATAAGGCGAAAGCTATTCGCCTCCTCAACAAAGGCAATGTCGTTATCATGGCTGCAGGCACAGGTAATCCGTACTTCACCACCGATACCGGCAGTTCGCTGCGTGCTATCGAGATTGAGGCGGATGTCATGTTCAAGGGCACACGTGTAGATGGTATCTACACCGCTGATCCCGAGAAGGATCCTACCGCCACGAAGTTCTCCGAGATTACCTACGATGAGGTGCTCAGCCGTGGCCTTAAGGTCATGGATCTGACTGCCATCTGCATGTGCAAAGAGAACAATATGCCTATCTACGTCTTCAATATGGATGTAGAGGGGAATCTTAAGAAAGTAATTGAGGGCGAGCCGATAGGCACGCTCGTAAAACCATAAATCGTCCAATCGTAAATAATAAAGATTATGGAAGAAGAACTTAGTTTGTATGAGTCTGCTGCTGAGGAGCAGATGCAAGCTGCCGTCACACACTTAGACGAGGCGCTGAGCCATATTCGTGCTGGTAAGGCTAGTCCGAAACTTCTGGATGCTGTCCGTGTTGAGTACTATGGCACGATGTCGCCACTTAGTTCCGTGGCTACGGTGATGGTACCTGATGCACGTACGATTACTATCCAACCTTGGGAGAAGAAACTCATTGGTGACATCGAGCGTGCTATCATCAATAGCAATATAGGTCTGGCTCCGTCCAACAATGGCGAACTCATTCGTCTCGTCATGCCACCTCTCACAGAGGAGCGTCGTCGCGAACTTTGCAAGCAATGTAAGGGCGAGGCAGAAACTGCCAAAATGTCGGTACGTAATGCACGTCGTGAGGCTATTGAGGAATACAAGAAAATGGTTAAAAAAGGTCTGCCTGAGGACGTTGAGAAGGATGCCGAGGAGGATATCCAGAAAACCCATGACAAGTATGTAGCAGAGATTGACAAACTATATGCTGCCAAGGAAAAGGAGATCATGACGGTTTAATGCGCGGACTGGTTACCAAATCAACCGGTAGTGCCTACAATGTCTATTTGGATGATGGTACTACCATAGAGTGTCGTATCAAGGGCAACTTTAGGATTCGTGGTATTCGTTCCACGAATCCGGTTGCCGTGGGCGACTATGTCACGGTGGTTCGGGACACTCCGAAGAAATCGCCCCTCTATGTGGAGGGACAAGGGGAGGTCTTCTGGATTACCGATATTGAGGAGCGACGCAATTATATCATCCGTCGCTCTACGAATCTTAGCAAAGAGAGCCATATCTTGGCTGCCAATTTGGACCAGGTTGCGCTCATTGTTACTATCAATCATCCTGTTACCAGCACTACGTTCATTGATCGTTTTCTGGCTACAGCTGAGGCGTATCGCGTGCCTGCGATCCTTATATTTAATAAAGTGGACCTTCTCTCCGAGGATGAACTTGCTCTGCTCGCTGATCTGCGCAGTCTGTACGAGGGGCTCGGCTATACCACTTACGCAATTTCTGCAAAAGAAATGGCTGCTGTCTCCACTAATTCGCAGACCGAATCGTCCCTTTGGGAGAGGGGACTACAGGGAGTCTTCTCCGGCAAAGTCACTTTGCTTAGTGGCAATTCTGGTGTAGGTAAATCTACATTACTGAATGCGTTGTTTGGGGAGGAGCGCACGCGTACGGGACTGATCAGTTCTGCGCACGACAAGGGTATGCACACCACAACCTTCTCAGAGATGTACAGACTCCCACTCCAATCTCTCCCCTTGGAAGAGGAGTTGGAAGGGTCATCGAAGTCGGAGGGGGTCAGCTGGATTATTGACACACCGGGTATCAAGGGCTTTGGTAGTGTGCATATGGAGCGGGAGGAGGTAGGACACTATTTTCGCGAGATTTTCCGTATATCTGCGGACTGCCGCTATGGAAATTGCTTGCATTGTGGCGAACCCGGATGCGCAGTCCAATCTGCTGTCGTTGATGGCAGCATTGCTATTAGCCGTTTCGAGAGCTACATGTCCTTGCTTGGAGATTGTGACGAAGGCAAGTATCGGTAATCCGTCTCTGCTCTGTCTCTGTCTCCGTCTCTCATTGGATGTTTTCGGTATTATCCCAATATCGACAGTACTATCCCAATATACTTAGTAGAAATTCTCTCACTACCTTGCAAGCTACTGCTGTACTTACACCGCTCTGATCCAGATTCGGCGCCAACTCATTGACATCGCATCCTACGATGTTTACGTTGTCGCATACCGTTTGTATGGCGTGTAGCAAATCCATAAAACCTACACCTCCTGCCTCCGGTGTTCCGGTGCCGGGAAAGATGCTGGGATCCAGCACATCCAGGTCTATGGTGAAATATACGTTCTTGCCGCGCAGCGATTCTGCTACCTCTTTTAGTCCATCGAAATTAAATGGATGCAGGTCTGTGTGACCTTCGCGTGCCCATATCCATTCAGGACGATCACCACTGCGAATGCCAAACTGGTGAATATGTCCATCACCCACCAGGTCATGACAGCGACGTATGACGGCTGCATGACTGAGTTCTACTCCCAGATATTCTTGTCTCAGGTCGGTATGGGCATCAAAGTGGATGATGTGTACATTGGGATAGCGTTTATATATCTCACGAAATGCGCCCAAAGTCACCAGGTGCTCACCTCCAATCATGAATGGCAATTTGCCATCGTCCAGTATCGTGGCCGTGCGTTCGCTGATTTGGTCCAGCGCTATTGTGCTGCTTCCCATCGATAATTCGATGTCTCCACTATCAAATACAGCATAGTCTGTCAAGTCGCGATCTTGGTACGGACTGTAGGTCTCCAGTCCATAACTCTCCTGACGGATGGCGCGTGAACCAAAGCGGGTGCCTGGACGATAACTGGTGGTCGAGTCAAATGGTGCTCCAAATAGCACCACTTTTGCCTCGTCATATTCGGCATCGCAGCCGATAAAGGTGTCGATATTCTGTGGTAGCATAGTTTAGTCTTGTCGTTTCTCTACGTCTTTTAGTGCTCGCTCTACATATGCTGGCAGGGCGAAGCAACCTACATGGAGATTGGTGGTATAGTAGTCCGTATGGATATTTAATGCATTCCATTCTTTGGCTTTTAAATCGGTCACAGGATGATACTTCTTGCTGGCAAATCCGAATAGCCAATAGCCTGATGGATAGGATGGTATGTGTGCCTGATAGACGCGACTGATAGGGAAGGTGTTGTATATGCGCATGTGTGCCTTCTGCGTCTCTTTGCGGTCGTCGCTGTAGAATGGACTCTGATGTTGGTTCACCATGATGCCATCCTCGGTCAATGCTTTGTAGCATCCACCATAGAATTCACGAGTGAGCAAACTCTCGCCTGGACCATAGAATCCGGCTGAATCTACGATGATGATGTCATACTCTTGTTCGATATGACGAATAAATCGTAGGGCATTCTCCGTGTAGATGGTCACGCGAGGGTCGTCCAGAGCTGCGGCTACTTCTGGGAAGAAGCGACGACAAGCCTCAATCACACCTTCGTTAATCTCCACCAGGTCTATTTTCTCTATAGATTTGTATTTCACCAGTTCATCAACTACGCCTCCGTCACCCGAACCAAATACCAATATGCGTTTGGCGGTGGGGTGAACGGCCATAGGTACATGAGCCATCATTTCGTCGTAGATAAACTCGTCTTCTTCCGTGAAAACTATATAGCCATCCACGGCCATGAATTTGCCAAACTCCTGTGATTCAAATATATCTACACGACCAAGGTCGTTCTCGTTCGTGTATAGATGCTTATCTACTTTTACAGAGAACTTGACGTTCTCGGTATGGTGTTCAGAAAACCAATATTCCATCTTAATAAACTGTACTTTCTTTAATCACATTTAGTCGCTCTACTTTTTCATCCTCAGGACCTGTTAGAGAGCATCCCTTCTCTTTCGCATAGAGTATATAGTCTATGATTTCCTGCGTGATACGCTCGCCTGGGGCGAGGATAGGTATTCCTGGAGGATAGCACATCACAAACTCAGTACATATCTTACCATTGGTCTCGCGAATAGGGATCATCTCTTCTTTGGCTGCGTAGAATGCCTCTTGTGGGGTCATTACCACGGCGGGATTGATGTACTCGTGATCAAAGAGTCCGCTTCTGTCTTTCTTGTAGCGGCGTTTAATATCGATTAGGGCGGATACGAATCGCTCCACTTCGCGCATACGATCGCCTATCGAGATGTATGCCAGTACGTTACCCATATCGCCAAGTTCCAATTGTATGTCGTATTCGTCGCGCAGCAGGTCATAAACTTCGATGCCTGCAAGGCCGATATCCAATGTATATACGGTCAGTTTTGTCTCATCAAAATCATAGACCGAGTCGCCGTTGATCAGTTCGCGGCCATAGGCGTAGTAGCCGCCGATCTTGTTGATTTCTTTTCTTGCGTAGTCGGCTATTTCCACTACCTTGCCGAACATCTCCTTTCCGCGTAGTGCCAGATTGCGTCGTGATATATCCAGACTGGCAATCAGCAGATACGAGGCGGAGGTCGTTTGGGTCAGGTTGATGACTTGTCGCACGTAACCTGCACTCACATTAGGACCTGTCAGCAGAAACGAACTTTGAGTCAGACTACCGCCCGACTTGTGCATCGACACCGATGACATGTCTGCGCCTGCTGCCATGGCGGTTACAGGCATGTTCTCGCCGAAGTAGAAGTGTGTTCCGTGTGCTTCATCCACCAGCACCAGCATGTTGTGCGCGTGCGCTATCTCTACTATCTTCTTTAGGTTAGAGCATATGCCGTAGTAAGTCGGGTTGTTGACGAGGATGGCTACTGCATCGGGATTCTCCTCTATGGCTTTTTCCACTTGCGAGATCTTCATACCCAATGCTATACCCAATCGCTTATCGGTATCTGGATTGACGTAGATAGGGGTCGCTCCATTGACAACCAACGCGTTGATGACGGATCGGTGTACATTGCGTGGAAGGATGATTTTCTCTCCTGATTTGCATGCTGTTAGTACCATCGTCTGTACGGCAGAGGTGGTGCCTCCTACCATTAGGAAGGCATGCGCTGCACCAAAGGCATCGGCGGCCAATGCCTCAGCTTCTTTGATTACGGATACCGGATGGCACAGGTTATCCAGAGGTTTCATCGAATTGACATCCAATTCCACACATTGTTTGCCTAATAGTTTGACCAACTCTGGATTGCCTCGGCCGCGCTTGTGACCGGGGACATCAAACGGAACAACACGGTTCCTGCGAAATTCCTCTAACGCTTCGTAAACGGGGGCTTTGTCCTGATTCATGAGCAATATAAAATGCTATTTTATGCAAAGGATTATTATCGGGGTGCAAAGGTACTATTTTTTTTACATATTCGCAAATTTTTTTGTGCTTTTATTTGCACATGTCGCAAAAAAGTTGTATCTTTGCACTCACAAATGAGAAAATGGTTCCTGCATATTGTTTCGATTGCTCTCTGCCTCTTCTTTTTGGTGGCAGGTACGGGTGTGAATATCCATTGCCATTGCAATCACCATTGCCACTCTCACTATGTCCAACTATGTGATGAGGGTACTGTTGTGGTGGAGCAGGTGATACCTGCAAAGGCTGTGCACAACCTGCTATATGCTCAGCAGCCTTTGGCAGAAACCATTCCCGTTATGTCTGCTCTTTTGTATCGGGGAGAGCATGTTCATGATGGACGCGTACCTATACCTGTTCCGATCCTTCAATTCCGACAATTATTGTGCATGTGGCTGATTTAGTGAGCAATACGTCGTATGTGCGGATGCGTCTGCACGTATTCAGGTTATTGCTAACTATTATCATATACATGTATGAACAGATATTTCCTTTTATCGTTTGCGCTACTTTTGGCGCAGTCTAGTTTCGCACATATTCATGGTGTCGTTTTGGGTGATGACGGCGAGCCGTTGGTGGGAGCCAATGTCTATTGGGCTTTCTCTACGCAAGGTGTGGCTACTGATGTGGATGGCTCCTTCGAGATTGAACCTCTGCTGAATCATACCTATCTGGTTACCAGCTATATGGGCTATCATTCTGATACCACCCACGTCACCTCTGCCCGTCAACAACTCACCATCGTCCTCGTTAGCGACCTCATCATCGACGAGGTGACTATTACCGAGCGCAAGATGTCTCTCATCAAGTCCCGTACTGCTACTTTCGACACCCAGACTCTTGGGGCGGCGGAGTTGTGCAAGGCAGCATGCTGCAACCTCTCCGAGTCCTTCGAGACCAATGCCAGCGTCGATGTCGCATACGCGGATGCTGCCACCGGAGCAAAACAAATACGTTTGCTGGGCTTGAGCGGAACCTATGTGCAACTCCTTAGCGAGAACACTCCGGGCGTGCGCGGATTGGCACAAAATTTCGGTATGGAGTATATCCCGGGACCATGGATGGAGAGCATCCAGGTTAGCAAGGGAACTTCCTCAGTCGTAAATGGTTACGAGGCTACTACCGGACAAATCAACGTCGAGTATCTCAAGCCGCAGACGCAGGACCCTATTGCCGTCAACGTCATGCTCAATTCCGAGTTGCACGGCGAGGTCAATGTTGAGGGTGGTTGGGCTGTTACCGACCGCCTCCATACCGGTATTCTTGCTCATTATCAGGGAGGTTTCATGGGAATGGATGAGAACAAAGATGGCTTCCTCGATATGCCGCAGTCGCAGCAGGGCAACCTTCTCAACCGCTGGTACTACAAGACGGACGACTACACGTTTCAGTTCCTTGCACGCGGACTCTACGACCAGCGTTTGGGTGGTCAACGCCCGATGACCGGTCACAAACAGCACCTGACCGACCCGTATCTCATCGACCTCACCACCTGGCGCATCGATGGTTTCATGAAGAATGGCTACGTCTTTGACCAGGAAACAGGCTCCAGTATCGGCATCATCACGGCTGCCAGTTATCACGACCAGACCAACCGCTATGGCCGTCGCGAGTGGAAGGCGAGTCAGGTCAATGCCTACCTCAATGCCATGTATCAGACTAATTTTGAGGGCGATTTCTCACGTGGACTCGACAACGACCACAAACTGACGGTCGGACTATCCCTCAATTACGATAAGTACAACGAACTCGTTGCCATCGACACCCTTGGCAATACGGACCTCACGCGTTGGGAGGTTACGCCAGGTATCTTTGCCGAATACACCCTCAAGTTGGACGAGTGGCTCAGTATGGTGGCTGGCGTGCGTGCCGACTACAGCAACCGCTACGGATTCTTCTTTACTCCGCGTCTCAATCTGCGAGTCGCACCTTGGGAGTGGTGGACGATTCGCGGCTCCGTTGGACTCGGTTATCGCAGTCCGAACATCATCAGCGACAATGCCCAGTTCATGCCCAGTAACCGCCAATTTACACAAAGGGGTCTGACCCCCTTATGTAAAACTGGCAACTATTATGCTGATTTTGCCCAAGAACGTGCCCTCAATGTGGGCGCTTCTACCACTTTCTATATCCCGTTGGGTACTAAAGAGTTACAACTCAGTGGAGAGTATTACTTTACCAATTTTATGAACGGAGTTATCGCCGACATGGATGCTGACAGGCATGGTGTCCTCTTCTATAACATTCGTGATGTGGGCGGGCGTTCGTTCTCGCACAACGCGCAGGTGGAAGCCACGATGGAGATTCTGCGTGGATGGACGATGACGGCTGCTTTTCGTTGGACGGATGTGCGTCAGTCCAGTTTCGTGGCTGGGGCTACGTTGACGGATCCTTCAGTCTTGCAATTGCGCATGAAGCCGCTGACCAATCAGTTCAAGGGCGTGATTACCACCAGTTACCAGACTCCGCTCAAGAAGTGGCAGTTCGACGTTACCGCCCAATTCAATGGCGGCGGACGCATGCCGGATGGATTCAACGACTATTTCCTCACGACCCTCGGCAGCCATCAGTATTACGAGAAGAATGGCAGTCTATACTACAAGTGGTATCCACAACTCATGGCGCAGATTACCAAGTACTTCCGCACCTGCTCGCTGTATGTCGGCGCTGAGAACATGACCAATTTTCGGCAAGAAGACCCCATTGTTGATGCCGCGCAACCGTTTGGCACGGATTTTGACGCCAGTATGACGTGGGCGCCAACCACCGGTTGGAAAATCTATCTGGGCTTCCGTTGGGCTATAGATAAAGAGTAACCCCTTATCGACCCCTTATCGACCCCTTAGAAAAGTATGGGCGACCCACGGGCGACCCACGAGCGACCCACGGGTCTGCTCTTTGTTCAAACATAACATCAACATAACATCACCACAATGAAACGCTTACTATCATTAACCCTTACCGTAGTCTTATGCTGCGGCATGGCAATGGCCGAGAAGGCCACCGTCCTCTTTGCAGTTGATTTACATTGCGATGGCTGCGTCAAGAAAGTAGAGAAGAATATCGCCTTTGAGAAGGGCGTCAAGGACCTCGTCTGCGACCTCAAGAAAAAGACCGTCCTCGTCACCTACGACACCAACAAAACCGACGTCAAGACCCTGCAGGCTGCCTTCGAGAAGATAGGCAAACCGGCTACTGTCAAGTCGTCGTCCGCTGAGAAGAAGTCCGCAGACGCGACATCTTCAGCAACTACCTTGCAATAAATTGCAATTGAATGAGAAGAAAAATCGGATTATCCTTGCGTAATCCGATTTTTTTTTGTACCTTTGCGCCCTAATATGAAACATCAGCTTTTCTACATACTGTGTCTCTGTTTGTGCATGCTTTCATGTACACATCAGGGTATGCCTAAGCCGTATGGCTATTATCGGATTGCTACGCCTGATACTGCCTATATTTGGTTTAGCGAAAGTCCCGACACGCATATTCGCTACCCTTATCAGTTCGCCTTGTCTCGCAATGCTGAGGTGAGGGAGCATGCTCGTCCGGGTGACAAGTATTGGATTGATATTCATTATCCTACGATGAATATGGATATCCATTGTTCCTATAAACCGGTGTCCGGTAATCTGCGCGAACTTTCCGATGACGCCATCGAGTTTGTTTACAAGCATGCCTCGCACGCGTCAGCAATTCCTGAGAGAGATTTCTCTAATCCGGACGCTCATGTGTATGGTGTTCTCTTTACCCTTGAGGGCAATACCGCGTCTCCGTATCAGTTTGTGCTTACGGATTCGGTACGGCATTTCTTCCGCGGGTCGGTTTATTGTAATTGTCGCCCCAATGCGGACTCGCTGGCTCCTGTGCATGATTATATAGAGAAGGATGTCATTCGTTTGGTCGAAACCTTTACGTGGAATGAATAGTGTGCTGCAAAATAGTGCCCGAGCCTTGGCGGTTTTGGTTGATCCCGAGAAGGCGTTGATTCCTACATTGGCAGAGCGTGTACAGCGCGTTCAGTCGTTGGGATTGTCGGTGGATTGTGTGCTGCTGGGTGGTAGCACGGGTTCACTCGTGGATACTCATGTTTTTGCAGAGGGGGCCTCCTTGGATCTGCCGGTTTATCTCTTCCCAGGCAACGCTACACAGCTCTCGCCCATGGCGGACGCGTTACTTCTTCCGGTGGTCATCTCCGGTCGAAATGCCGAGACGCTGATTGGACGGCATGTGGCGGCGGCACCACTCATTCGCTCACTTCAGATACCTGTCATCCCGATGGGATATATGTTGTTGGACGGAGGACACGTGAGTAGCGCCGCACGCAATAGCGGTACGGCTCCTATCTCTCAGGATGATTTGTCGTTGATTGTCAATACGGCTATAGCCGGTCAATTGGTGGGTATGCAATGTATCTATCTTGAGGCAGGCAGCGGAGCTGCGGTGCCTGTGTGTGAGGAGGTTATTCGCGCTGTGCGAGGTGCTATCGATTTGCCTCTGATTGTGGGAGGTGGCATCCGTAGTTTGGAGGCTGTGAAGACTGCTTGGCAAGCAGGAGCAAATATGGTTGTGATAGGTAATGGATTAGAGCAATGACCGAAGACGAGAGATATATGTCTATTGCCTTGCATGAGGCTGAACTGGCAGCAGAGGCAGACGAGGTGCCGGTTGGATGTGTGGTGGTTTGCGATGGTCAAATCGTAGGACGCGGACATAACTTGACCGAGACCTTGCAGGATGTGACGGCGCACGCCGAGATGCAAGCCATCACGGCGGCTGCACAGACCTTGGGCGGCAAGTATCTGCAAGGGTGCTCATTGTATGTTACCGTCGAGCCTTGCGTGATGTGCGCAGGTGCCATCGGGTGGGCGCAAATTGCTAAGGTGGTTTATGGATGTGCCGACGAGAAGCGTGGATTCAGCACGTATGCTCCGCATGCTCTCCATCCTAAGACGCAGATTATCAGTGGTGTGCTCGAACCTGAGTGTCGAGAATTGATGCAGAGTTTTTTTAAGAATAAACGCAAGTGATATGAAGATGAATGATGTGACGCGCAATGTGCTCAAGGTGGTTGCATTGGTTGCTTTAGCCGTATTTATTGTATATCTTTTTCCTCGTTACGATAATACCTTCCCCTACCATGTGGAGGTGGGAAAACCGTGGGGGTACGAGCGCTTGACTGCGGAGTTTGACTTCCCTATCTACAAGACGGAACAGCAGATTGATCAGGAGCGTCAGGATTTGCTTGCTGATTTTTCGCCATACTATGTGTATATTGACGAGTCCTCTGATCATCGCGTCTTGGTGCTCCCTCTTCAGGAGATGGAACGCCTGCGAAAAGATAACTGCCAGCATATCGTTGTCGTAGATCGCCGAGTCGCTACGACTTATTCGTTATCAGAGGTTTATACACCAAAAACGGCTTTCGAACATTTCCATGCAGATGTGTCGCCTTCGATTGTCTTGGATACGGTTATGACCAATCAGATGCGAGCTAATCTGTTGGAGTCGATATCCTTGACGCAAGGCGTGGTGCAGACCGGCGAGAAGATTATTGATCGTGGCGAGATAGTGTCTGAGTCTGATTATCAGATTCTGATGTCTCTGCGCCGAGCACGCGAGGATGCCAAGGTTTCCTTGAAGCAGCGTATCTTATCTACAGCCGGCAAGGCTACGCTGGTGTGTGTGTTCCTGTTGCTTTTTGTCCTATACCTCTATGTTTTCCGTCCTAAGTTGTTGGAGGAGTTGCCCACAGTTCTATTCTCGTGCCTGCTGTCCGGCATCATTATTGCGCTGTCTTGCCTATTGATTCACTATCTGCCGCAGTTTGTGTTCATTATTCCATTTGCTTGGGTACCAATTATCACGCGTGTCTTTTATGATTCGCGAACGGCTCTTTTCTTGCATATCATCACGGTCATGATAGTCTCGTTGGTGGTGCCTGCACCTTTCGAGTTCGTTTTGATTCAGATAGCCATTGGTATGGTGGCAGTTAGTAGCCTGAATGATATGACCCGGCGCGCACAATTGGCGCAGACTGCCGGATGGATTTTGGTCGTTTATGCCCTGACCTACACGGCATTGCAGTTGGCTACCACGGGTGATATGCACTCGATTGATCCATACCAGTATCTCTATTTTGCCATCAATGCCATTCTTGTCATTTGCGCATACGGACTGATTTTCCTCTTCGAGCGAACCTTCAATCTGTTGAGCGCCATCACATTGGTTGAGTTGACCGACCTCAATTCTATTTTGCTTCGTGATTTGGCAGAGAAGGCTCCTGGTACTTTCCAGCATTCTATGCAGGTGAGCAATCTGGCTGCTGAGGCGGCTAAAAAGATTGGTGCGAAAGTTCTTCTGGTGCGTACAGGTGCTCTCTATCATGATATTGGTAAACTGACTAAGCCGGAGTATTTTACAGAGAATCAGCAGGATGCTCATAATCCTCTGCTGGATTTTTCTCCACAGGAAGCTGCCAAGGTCATTATCTCGCATGTCACGGATGGTGTGCAATTGGCACGCCAGCACCGCCTGCCTGCTGTCATTGTCAATTTCATACAGACCCACCATGGCACCACCGTGACTCGCTATTTCTACAATACCTATGTCAATCAGCATCAGGGTGAGGAGGTGGATATACTTCCTTTCCAATATCCTGGACCTCGTCCTACTACCAAAGAGGCTGCTATTCTCATGATGGCTGATGTCATCGAGGCTTGTTCGCGCAGTCTGACCACTTATACCGAATCTTCTATCTCGAGCATGGTGGACAAGATGATTGATCAGATGGTGCAGGAGGGACAATTTGCTGATACTCCGTTGTCGTTCAAGGATGTTGAGTCGATTCGTCAGGTCTTCAAGACTCGTTTGATTGCCATCAATCACCATCGTATCCAGTACCCAACTATCAATAAGTAATCATGGCACAGTATCCGCTCTATTTGGCTCCTATGGAGGATGTTACCGATCCTGCTTTCCGACTGCTCTGCAAGCGGTTCGGTGCCGATCGTGTCTATACCGAGTTTGTCAATGCCGACGCACTCGTGCGAGATGTCGCATCCACTACGCGCAAGCTGCAAATATCGGATGCCGAGCGTCCGGTTGCTATACAGATTTATGGTCGCGAACCGGAATCCATGGCTGATGCGGCGCGTATAGTGGAGCAGGCGCACCCCGATTTTATTGACATCAATTTTGGTTGCCCCGTCAAAAAGGTGGCTGGCAAGGGCGCTGGTGCCGGATTGCTGCGAGACGTGCCCAAGATGCTACGCATCACCCGTGCTGTCGTGGATGCCGTGAACACACCCGTCACCGTCAAAACGCGTTTGGGATGGGATGAGGACAACAAGATTATCGTGGATCTGGCCGAGGCGTTACAAGATTGTGGTATCCGCGAATTGGCTATCCACGGACGTACACGTTGCCAGATGTATCGCGGCGATGCGGATTGGACGTTGATTGGACAGGTGAAAAATAATCCGCGCATGCGTATTCCTATTATTGGTAATGGAGATGTCACCACGCCCGAGCGAGCCAAGGAGTGTTTCGACCGCTATGGAGTGGATGCCATCATGGTGGGACGAGCCACTTTCGGTTGCCCTTGGATTTTTGAGGATATGAAAGAATACTTCGTTCATGGTACATCTGTAAATCGTTCATTGTCTTGGTGTACTTCCATTCTCAGGGAGCATGTCGATGCTTCGATTGCCTGGATTGGTGACGAGCGCAAGGGAATCGTGCACAGCCGACGCCATTTTGCAGCTTCGCCTGTTTACAAAGGGTTGCCGGATTTCCGCCAAACGCGTATCGCCCTTCTCCGTGCAGAGAGTAGGGAAGAGGTCTTCGCCATCATGGATCAGATTGTGGAGCGATATGCCCCCATCTATGACCAAATCCGTAATGGCAAATGGCCAAACGAATAAATAATCAATTATGGATCTATTATCACAACTCAATGATAGTCAAGCCGCTGCGGTAGCGTACAATGAGGGACCGCATCTGGTGATTGCAGGTGCCGGCTCGGGCAAAACACGCGTCTTGACCTATAAAATTGCCTACCTTCTGCAGCAGGGAATGCCTGCCCATCGTATCTTGGCACTCACGTTTACCAACAAGGCGGCGCGCGAGATGAAGGAGCGTATCGGCAAGTTGGTAGGCGAGCGCGAAGCGCGTTATCTGTGGATGGGCACTTTTCATAGTATCTGTGCCAAGATTCTGCGTGCCGAGGCACAGCGTCTGGGATATACGCGCGACTTCAGTATCTACGATACTACCGATAGCAAGTCCCTTATCAAGCAGATTCTCAAGGACAAAGGACTGGGCGGAAAGGACGACAAAGTCTATAAGGACAATGCCGTGCTGGGCAAGATTTCGTCCGCCAAAAATGCCCTCATGACGGCATCGGATTATGCCATGAATGCCAATGTCCAGAAGCAGGATCGCATCGACCGTATGTACGAGATGGCGAATATCTTCCGCGAGTACGAACTCCGCCTCCGTGCGGCGAATGCTATGGATTTTGATGACCTCTTGGTCAATGTCTGCCGCCTGTTGCGTGCCGATCAGGAGGTGCTCAACCATTATCAGCAGGTGTTCGAGTATGTCTTGGTGGATGAGTATCAGGATACCAATTATGCTCAGTATCTGCTGGTTAACTTACTGGCTGCGCCACAAAACCGTGTCTGTGTGGTCGGTGATGATGCTCAATCGATTTACTCCTTCCGTGGAGCGGATATTCGCAATATCCTCAGCTTCCAAAATGGCTATCCGGATGCGCGTCTCTTCAAGTTGGAGCGCAATTATCGCTCTACCCAAACTATTGTAGAGGCGGCGAATAGTCTCATTCATCACAATCAGAATCAGATTTTTAAGCAGGTTTATTCCGAGAATTCCGTCGGCGACCGCTTGCAACTCCGCACCTACATGTCCGACCGCGAGGAGGCAGAGGGAGTTGCTCGTCTGGTAGTGGAGGAGCATCGCCTGCGCAAGTTGTCGCTGGACCAGATTGCGGTTCTCTATCGCACCAATTCGCAGTCGCGTGCCTTCGAGAACGAGTTGCGCAAACTCGGTGTGCCCTATCGCATCTATGGGGGCACCAGTTTCTACCAGCGCAAAGAGATCAAGGATGCTATCTCCTATTTCCGTCTGGCAGCCAATCCGCAGGACAACGAGGCACTTAATCGTGTCATCAATTTCCCACGACGCGGTCTGGGAGACACTACGATTCGCAAGGTCTCCGAGCATGCTTTGCATCTGGGTATCAGCGTGATGGATGTCGTCTCGCATCCTATGGAGACGGGGCTGGACGTCAGCGCTTCTGTGCAAAAGCGACTCATGCAGTTTGCTCTCTTGATGCAGCGTTTTGGAGAGGATATAGATGGCAAGGATGCTTACGAGTTTGCCGAGCAGGTGTTGCGTGAATCGGGCATCATGACCGAGGCAATTATGGATCGCACACCCGAGGGTATTGATCGCAAGCAGAATTTGGACGAACTCTTGGCCGGCATTCATGATTTCGTGCAGCAACGTCGTGACCAGGGTATCGATTTTACCCCCATCCAGGATTTCTTGGGTGAGGTTGCTTTGTTGACCGATCAGGACGAACATACCGATGAACGCACGGCTCGCGTCACCCTCATGACCGTGCATGCTGCAAAGGGATTGGAGTTTCCGGTTGTCTTCATTGTGGGTTTGGAGGAGAATCTTTTCCCTTCGCAATATTGTACTCGCGCATCAGAGATTGAGGAGGAGCGCCGACTTCTCTATGTTGCCATCACGCGTGCTATGGAGCGTTGCTACCTGAGTGGTGCGCGCCAGCGATTCAAGAATGGTAGCATCAATTTTGCATCGCCTTCGCGTTTCTTGAATGATATTGACCGCCGCTATCTGCAGCAGGTGGATACGTTCCAGCCGTCCAATTCCTTTGATCGTCCACGTTGGCAGAATAGTTCCTGGGGTGCAGATTCGTCTTCTTCCCGTCAGTCTGCCGGTTCTTATTCGTCTCAGTCCTCCGCGTCGCGTACTACCACTACTACTCCCCCATCTCATTTTACGCGACTGAGCTCTAACGCAGGTTCAGATTCCTCTGTTGGCTTAGGTTTTGTTGCTCCTGCGGAATCTGGTGCCGATTCTGCATCTTCACCCGAGTCCGCAGCACCTTTTGTGCCTAACGACCGCGTGAGCCACCGCGTCTTTGGTGAAGGTACTGTGCAGCGGGTCTATCGCGAGAATGATAACGACAAGATTGACATCCTCTTTGATGGTCCTGGCAAGAAAACCCTCCTCCTCACCTTCGCCAAACTGACAAAACTCTAGTCCCCGCATTCTTACCCATCAGAAGATTTGTTGCTTTTTTAGGGCATTCGATAAGGGGTCGGTAAGCACTCGGTAAGGGGTCGGCAATGGTACGCTAATCCTACGCTGCGTGCTGGACATATACAAAAACTGCTTAGCAACCACGGGTTGCTAAACAGTTTGCTTTCGTCTCGCGACTCTGCGATTCCGTATTCCTCGGTCTCGCGTACATTACTTATCGTACGCGCTCGCAGTAGCTACCATCGCGGGTATCTACGCGGATGAGCTCGCCCTCGTTGATGAACAGAGGTACGCGAATCTCAGCACCGGTCTCCAGTTTAGCTGGCTTCAGGGTGTTGGTGGCGGTATCGCCCTTCAGACCCGGCTCGGTGTATGCTACGGTCAGCTCTACCTTGGTTGGCAACTCTGCCAGCAGCACGGTGTCGGTGGACGAGTCGATAACGACGTCGCATACAAAACCCTCCTTCAGGAAGTCAACACCATTGATCAGATCGTGAGCGATTGGAATTTGCTCGTAGGTCTCCTGGTTCATGAAGATGTAGTCCTCACCCTCCTGATAGAGGTACTGATATGGACGGCGCTCTACGCGTACATCCTCAATCTTCTCACCGATATTGAAGCGCTTCTCCAGTACGCGACCATCTACTACATCCTTGTACTTTACGCGCATGAAGGTGTTACCCTTACCCGGCTTAACGTGCAGAAACTCAATTACAAAATACAAACGGCCGTTCTCGCGGAAGCATAGACCGTTCTTGACGTCTTGTGCATTAATCATACTTGTATAATTTGTTTAATTGTTTTACGTTTTGCTGGTGATTGATGCCGTTGGCACACAATTTCACGATGCAAAGGTACTACAAATTTTTCATATATGCAAGTGAAATGACGAAAAAATCACATTAAGGCTTGCATATTCCAGTTTTTTTTCGTAAATTTGCACCCAATTTTGATTAAAGTTCATAGAATATGAAACGCAATATTGCAATCGTAGCCGGCGGAGATAGTTCAGAGCATAAAGTTTCGCTCCGTAGTGCTGCCGGAATCTATAGTTTTTTGGATAAGGAGCGTTACAATGTGACCATTGTGCGCATCAAAGGTACCGATTGGGATGTGATTGATGAGTGGCAAATTGCTGAGGACGGAGAGTTCGCGGTTCTGCGCTCTACACCATTGGACAAGAATACTTTTCCATTCGATTTCGCCTACATCACCATTCATGGTACACCCGGTGAGAACGGCCTCTTGCAGGGCTATTTTGATATGATGCAAGTGCCATATAGTTGCTGTGGCGTGTTGGCTGCTGCGCTGACTTTCAATAAGTTCGCTTGCAACCACTACCTCAAATCGTTCGACATTCGTATCTCTCCCAGTATTCTCCTTCGCCGTGGCGCAGCCCGTCCGTCGGACGAGCAGATTGTGGAGGAGATTGGTCTTCCGTGTTTCATCAAGAGCAACGTGGGTGGCTCGTCATTCGGTTGCACCAAGGTGAAGACACTCGCTGAGGTGACACCCGCTATCGAGCGTGCCTTCCAAGAGGGCAACGAGGTTATCTGTGAGGCATTCATGCAGGGCACCGAGATCACGTGCGGAGCCTATAAGACCAAGGATAAAACTGTCGCATTCCCTATCACAGAGGTAGTGACCAAGAACGAGTTCTTCGACTACGATGCCAAGTACAAAGGTCAGGTCGATGAGATCACACCGGCGCGTATTCCGGACGATATCCGCGATGCCGTGCAGGCGCTCACTCTCCGAATCTACGACATTATTGGCTGCCACGGTATCATTCGTACCGACTATATCCTCACGGATAATTGCCGCACCATCAACCTGCTGGAGATCAACACCACACCGGGTATGACGGCTACCTCGTTCATCCCACAGCAGGTACGTGCTGCAGGACTGAATATCACCGACGTGCTCACCGAAATCATCGAAGATACACTATGCTAGACATCAATAATCAGTTATCTGCCATCAATTGGCATCGTGAGCCGTACGGTCTCTACGAACCAATCGAATATACCCTTTCCGGAGGTGGTAAACGTGTGCGCCCGACGCTGACGTTCATCGCTTCGGATATGTTCGGAGGACGTGATGATGAGGTTCTACCTGCTGCTTTGGCGCTGGAGGTCTTCCATAATTTTACCCTCCTGCACGATGATGTGATGGATCACTCGGATACACGTCGCGGACGACAGACTGTTTGGACGCGTTGGGATGAGAATACCGCCATCTTGTCCGGTGACCAGATGCTCATCGAGGCGTACAAACTCCTTGTTGGTGATCCGGCATGTGGGTATCAGGGCGTGCCAGAGTCCAAGTTGCAACGTGTGATGCGCGACTTCAGTCATATGGCTACCGAGATTTGCGAGGGACAGCAGTATGATGTGGATTTTGAGTCTCGTACGGATGTGACAATCGATGATTACATGCTGATGATTCGACTGAAGACTTCTGTCCTGCTTGCGAATGCTCTGCGCACGGGGGCATACATCGCCGGTGCTGATGAGCAACAACAGCAGGCGCTCTACGAATTCGGCATCCATATCGGACTTGCGTTCCAGATCCAGGACGATATATTGGATGTCTATGGCGATCCGGCAACATTTGGCAAACCTATTGGTGGAGATATCCTGAACAATAAGAAAACCTACATGTTGCTCACGGCGCTCCGCCTCGCGCAGGACGATGACCGGGATATATTACAAGGGTGGTTGGCAGCTCCGGCCTCCAATGATAAGATTGCTGCGGTCACGTCGCTCTACACGCGGTTGGGCGTGCGCGGAGTGTGCGAAAAAGTAATGAACGAGCACACGCGCAAGGCGGTTGCCCTGCTGGCAAACCTGCCGCAAAACGAGGCAACAGATGCCCTCCGCACCCTCGCGGATAAATTATTAAACAGAAATAAATAATCGTACATCGTACATAAATAAATCGTACATCATTTTATGCCTTATCGTAGATTACCGAATACCGACCAAGCTCGTTTGTTCGCATTGCAAAGAGCGGTGCAGAAGGCTAGCGAAGCGGATTTTACCGAGCAGGTGCTTAGTTATCGAACCGTTTCCGATGCGCAGAAGTTCCTGACGCAGTTCGAGAGTCAGGTCATGCAGTATCATGATAATTTTAATACGAAGGTATCTGCCAACAAGCAATATCGTCGTATGGTGCAGAATGCCAGAATGTACATCTCGCACTTCATTCAGGTACTTAATCTGGCGGTTATCCGTGGCGAGATCAAGCGCGAACAGAAGGAACTGTACGGACTGGATCCCGATAGCCACATCGTGCCGGATCTTAGTTCCGAAGAGGACCTGCTCGTCTGGGGAAAGAGCATCATCGAGGGTGAGCAGAAGCGCACCTCAATGGGTGGATTCCCTATCTATAACCCTGCTATAAACAAGGTTAAGGTGCATTACGACATCTTCTGCGAGCATCAGGTCAGCCATGCTATGCACAAGCGCAATACCGATCGCGTCTGGGAGAATCTGGATGCCCTGCGTGTCGAGGCGGACAAAATAATACTCGACATCTGGAATCAGGTCGAGGACTACTATCGCAATCGCTATCCGTACGAGCGCTTACGTTGCTGCCAGGCATACGGACTCATCTATTATTACCGCACGGGTGAGAAGAAACTGAGTGCTGAGACCGACCAGCGCATGCGCCAGCAGGAGCAGAGTCAGCCCTCTATCCAATGGCTCGAGTAGGGGTGATGATCATATCTACCTTGTGGTCAAACCATTGGTGAGGAATCGTGTTGTCGCGTAGCTGAAAGTCGTAGCATACACCAATCTGTAGAGCATCCTTGTGCTTCTTCAGATAGCGATCATAGAATCCGCCACCGCGACCGATACGATTTCGATGCTTGTCAAAGGCAACTCCGGGCACCAGAATAATGTCTATCTTGCCTTCGTAACTCGCACCCTGTGGCTCTGGCACGTTGAACTTGCCCTTCTTGAGCGCATCCTCGCTTGTGTATTGACGCACTTCGATGCTCTTGCGATGAGTCACCGGCAGCAGAATAGTCTTCTCGTGCATGTGCTTATTCATCAGTTCTATTAGGTTCACTTCGTTGCGAATAGGGTAGTAAACCAGTATCGTGCGAGCGGACTGAAACTGTGGCAGAGACTCGATGGCTGCTGCGATTTGGGCAGAATCAGCCGCAATGTTCTCCTTCGGGTAGATGCGCCTGCGTTGCTCTATGATGGCACGTAGAGATGATTTCTCTCGCTTGACTACATTCCATGGTAGTCGCGCCAGGAAATCGTGGATTTGACCTTCAAACAACATATCTTTTGATAATTTTAGTGTGCAAAAAAGTTATTTTTAACGAAATCGACCGCGAAATTACAACTTTATTTGCATATTTGCAAAAAATCAAGTAATTTTGTAGCAAATTTTTAAATGATGAAGCGTTTTTTCATAATATTTATACTCTTGGGCCTGCTTTTTGCTACTGCTTGCAACAAGTCAACCAATAGTTCTACTCCCTCGTCCAATGTGGCGCAACTGACTACCTTCAGTTTTGCTGCGAATGATAGTTTCCCCGGATTGGCTGCGGCTAAGTTCACGGTAAAGGAGTTGATTGATACGGGATATGTGTACAACGAGGATTCGATCCTCTTTGGTACGCCGTTGACGAAGGTGTCGCCTAAGTTTACCTTCGTTTCTACCCCCAGTTCGGCGCTCCTGACTCTGCCGGATACTACGGTCACACTTACCGGACGAGATACGTTGGATTTTACGCGCCAGCCTATTTATCTCACTATCAAGTCGCAGGATGGTACGGCTACCAAAACCTACCGCATCGAGGCTTTTGTGCATCAGGTTGATCCGGACTTGTTCGTTTGGAAGCGCCTTTGCGACCAGGTTTGTGCTGGCGATGTTGAGCAGCAGACCCTGCATATTGCCGACCGATTTGTGATGATTACCAACAATGGTTTCTCCAATCGCGTATTCTCTTCGTCTGATGCCGCTACTTGGACGGCTCTCGGCGAACCGAATCTCCTGCCGCATAGTTGCGAGGTGCGCAATATCGTGGCGCACCACGATACATTGTTCTATGCCAAGGAGCAGAACTTGTATTCGTCTGTTGATGGTATCAACTGGACATCGCAGGACTATGCATCTACTGAGTTCTTCTTCCATACTGTGCTGATGTCGTTCAACGATTGCTTGTGGGCTGTGGTGGAGTCCCTGGGCGATGCACAACTCTATTTGGCTAAGATGGAGCAGGGCTCTTTCGCCATGACCGATATGGTTTTGGACGAGAATTTCCCTATCGGAGGTTTCTCTTCGGTTGTTTTCCAGAGTGCCAGCTTGCGTGCGCGTGCTATGATTTTAGGTGGTTATTCTCGTGATGGCGGCTCGCAGAACTCGCGTTGGAGTTTCGAGTATTCGCACATCGAGGATGCTTATCGTATGCAAAATTTCACGATCGAGCAGCCGCGATTTACTACTTTGACGGGTTCCAGTATGGTCTGGTATGGCAACGAGCTTTACCTCTTTGGCGGTATCAATGCTGATGCCATGTTGCAGGATGTTCCTTTTCTTGTCAGCCGCGATGAGGGTATGAACTGGGTGCGTCCTGATACGGCGAAGGTCTGCTTGCCTGCCGAGTACGCTGTGCGGCAGAAGCAGTCGGCGCTGGTTTGGGATAATTGCATTTATCTCTTTGCAGGTCAGTCGCGTACAGAGACCTTCTCCGATGTCTATCGTGGTCGCCTCAATTCCATTGACTGGTAATCCCCCAATTAGCCCGTTAGGGCAATCAGTTCACCGATTAAACAATTTAACAATTAAAAAATAACAACAATGACTATTTCAAATTACGATTTCGCTGGAAAGAAAGCGATTGTACGTGTTGACTTCAATGTTCCATTGAAGGAAGGTAAGATTACCGACGATACCCGTATCCGTGGTGCAGTTCCTACACTTAAGCTCATCCTCGAGAAGGGTGGTGCGCTCATCATCATGTCGCATATGGGTAAGCCGAAGGGTAAGGTTAAACCTGAGCTCTCTCTCGGTCAAATCAAGGACGCTGTGGCTGCTGCTCTCGGCGTGAGCGAGGTTAAGTTCGCTTCCGATTGCGCTAATGCAGATGCAGAGGCTGCTGCACTCAAGCCGGGTGAGGTGCTCCTGCTCGAGAACCTCCGCTACTATCCTGAGGAGGAGGGCAAACCGGTTGGTATCGAGAAAGAGGATCCTGCTTACGAGGCTGCCAAGAAGGAGATGAAGGCTCGCCAGAAGGACTTCGCTAAGAAGCTCGCCAGCTATGCTGACTGCTATGTGATGGATGCTTTTGGTACTGCTCACCGCAAGCACGCTTCTACCGCTGTCATCGCTGACTATTTCTCGGCTGACGACAAGATGCTCGGTCTCCTCATGGAGAAGGAGGTTGCTGCTGTTGACGCTGTCCTCTCTAATATCAAGCGCCCGTTCGTTGCCGTTATGGGTGGCTCGAAGGTTAGCTCCAAGATTGGTATCATCGAGAACCTCCTCGGCAAGGTGGACAAACTCATCCTCTGCGGTGGTATGACCTACACCTTCTCCAAAGCACACGGTGGTGAGATTGGTACCTCCATCGTTGAGATGGACAAGCTTGATGTGGCTCTGAGCGTTGAGGAGCAGGCTAAGAAGAACGGCGTTGAACTCGTTCTCGCTGCTGATGCTACTTGCACCAATGGTCTCGACTTCGGTACCATGACTGTTAAGGAGGGGGCTAAGGTTGAGGTTTATCCTGCTAACGCTATCCCTGCTGACATGGAGGGTGTTGATGCTGGTCCTGAGGCACAAAAGGCATTCGCTGCTGCCCTCAAGGGCGCTAAGACCATCCTCTGGAATGGTCCTGCTGGTGTCTTCGAGTGCGACGCTTTCACCGCTGGTTCCAAGGCTATCGGTGACGCTATCGCTGAGGCAACGGCTGAGGGCGCTTTCTCGCTCATCGGTGGTGGTGACTCTGTGGCTTGCTGCACCAAGTTCGGTCTGACCGACAAGGTTTCGTATATCTCTACCGGTGGTGGTGCTCTCCTTGAGGCTATCGAGGGTAAGGTTCTTCCTGGCGTAGCTGCTATCCAGGGGTAATTCATAATTCAAAATTCATAATTCAAAATTATGGAAATCGTAGGTAAAATCATCCAAGTCCTGCCCCTCCAGGAGGGCGTAGGTCGCAACGGAAATCCTTGGAAACTACAGGCTTATGTGCTGGAGACGCAGGAGCAGTACCCACGCAAGGTGCACTTCGAGGTCTTCGGTGAGGATCGTGTTCGCAACAACCAGTGCAATCTGGACGACCTCGTGACCGTTTCGTTTGATATCGAGTCGCGCGAGTTCAATGGCCGTTGGTACACCTCCATTCGTGCTTGGCGTATCCAGCAGGGAGATACCACAGCTGCCGCTCCGCAGGCGCCGGTTGCTGCTGCTCCGGTTGCTCCGGCGGCTGCTCCGGTCGCTCCTGCTGCTAATGTGCAGACCTTCGATTCTACACCTGGTGCCGACGAGAGTTCGGATCTGCCTTTCTAAATGAGAAGGGGTAGAATCATATTTTGGACTTTGCTTCTGACGGTCGGCGTGATCATTTGCGCCGTCCGTTGGAAGGCATGGTTCGTCAATCCTGACGAACCGGAGTGGACTGCCGATACCCTCGATGTCCATTTCTGTACCTATGGCATGGATTCGGTTTTTCTCATGCCGGATACATTGCAAATCCTCTTATTGGGAGATGTCCACAACTCCTTGTCGCGCGAGCAGTATTTGTCTATTGCGGACCGACATCCCAATCTCACATGCTATGCGCAGTTGGGTGATTTTATGGATCGTGGATACTTCTACTATGCGCAAGAACTTGTGCATCAGTTAGATAGCACTCCGTTCCGCACAATGCCGATTATCAATTGTGCAGGCAATCACGAGTACCACAAGGGTATTGCTCGCCGTCTGCCGGATTTCTGGTTTGACATGTTCCCTCAGCCACAAAACGGACCAATCAATTTCTTGGGACGCTCGTATTTTGTGGACTTCCCCCACTTGCGTTTTATTGTGGTGGATACTGGTGGCATTCACGATTTGCGTGATTTCACGCGCGTCGTTACTTGGACCAAGGCCACTATTCGCGGGGCAGGCGACCGTTTTACGATTGTCATGATGCATCATCCTGTCCTTTCTACTGTCAAGAAGCGTTTCAATTTGGGAGTGTGTACTTTCTTTTATCGCACGCTTTCTGAGGCGAACTTGGTTTTTGCCGGACATGATCATAATTATGCACGACGTTTGCCGTTCGTTAATATCTCATCTGTCACCACTCGCTCGCGTCAGGTCAGCTCCTTTTTCTCTTTTGATTGCAAGGCATCGGGTGCTTTTTATGCGCTGCTCACCGTCACACCTTCTTCTCTGTTCATGCAGGTCTATACGATAGACGATGGAGAACTGGTTGATAGTGTGGAGATTGCGCATGTGCAATAATCCTTTCTCATGCTTGTTACCACCGAGGCTATAGTTCTGTCTGTTTGTCGCCATAGCGACAAGAGTGTCTTGCTGCGTGCATATACGCCGGACGATGGCAAGTGTGATTTTGTCTTGTATGGTCGTCGTTTTCAACCTGCGCCATTGGCGATTGTCTCGCTCTCCTACGACCATCAACCCACGCATACTTATCAGATTATCAAGTCTATACATTTAGAGGCTGTTTCTGTGCAGACCGACATCTCTCGCCAATGTGTGCGTCTTTTTGTAGCTGAGGTCTTAACTTCTATTTTTCGGCACTCTATGCGAGATGAGCAGATGTACCGATTCCTTTCTGCTACTATTCACGATATTGATTCTTGTTCCGATCCCGAGAATACGCACCTGCGTTTTCTGGTAGGACTGAGCGAACATCTGGGGTGGGGAACGCCGGATGTCTCTGTCCCGAATACGCGTGCTGAGCGCCAGCAGACCTTGCGCGCTTTGTGTGCACATCTTTTGGAGCATGTGGATGGATTCACCATCCCTAAATCCCTCGACATCCTCACCGAGGTCTTCAACTAATTCATTTTCTATCCTCCTTTGCTCCCAAATAGTATTTTTTGTAGCATGTGATACGTGAGCATTTTGCCTAAGGGGTCTCTAAGGGGTCTCTAAGGGGGCGCCCGTGGGTTGTCCGTGGGTCGTCCGTGGGTCGTCCGTGGGTTGTCTGTGTGACTTGCACCCTCATTTACCTGCGGTGCTCCTTGTTTATGCTTCCCTTTTCGCGCGCACGCGCGCGCTCGCTCCTTATTATATATTATATATAGCAAACCACCACTTTTCGCCTCTTTTTCCATATCACCCTCTGATACACTAAAATCCAGCTGTTGATAATCAGTATGTTACAAACAAAATGCATATATTTTTGCATTTTTTTGTCGAAATATTTGCACATGTCAAAAATTTGCAGTACCTTTGCACTCGCTTTTGAGAGATACAGAGTGATGTTCTCCCTTTTACTGCCTTGGGGCAACAAAATTGAATCAACTAATCTTGGTTCTTTTTTTAGCGCCCTATGTGAAAGGAAAAGCCA
>JAZRVR010000023.1:0-61297 GCA_045599285.1 Paludibacteraceae bacterium
ATAGAGCCAAATGACTCTAAAAATGACAAAAATCAACAAATAAATTTTGAAGTTTAACAAACTTTTTGTATCTTTGCATCCACATTCTTTGTGGTATACTTTTAAAATATTTTCTGGTATACTTTTGCATTATTACTTACATATATGTCATTCAATACCTCAGATATATCGCGCAACGCGTGCCAACTCTTTGGCGCGCAGGCACATCAGGGCTACGACTGGTGGTGGCACTCGCTTACCGCTCGTCATGCCGTTACGGGCGAGGAGCGTCCGTTCTACTTCGAGTGTTTTCTCTGCAATCCCGACTTGGCTGAGGATGAACCCGTCTTAGGCCAACTGCCAGCCAATCATGCAGCCGGCAAGCGTCCGTCCTACATCATGGTCAACTGCGGCACGTGGGGCAAAGACAAAACGCAGCTCCATCGTTTTTTTCCGTGGCGCGAAGCCAAGGTGGATTTCGGTGTGCCGTATTCCGTCGCTGCAGGCGATTGCTTCTTTACCGAAACCGAGATGCGCGGCTCGGTCAACATCACTCCAGCCGAGGCTGCTGAGCACCCCGAGTGGCTTTGCGGTAGTGGCTCTATGTCGTGGAATCTGCGTGTCCACAAGCGTGTAGCTTTCAACGTAGGTTATGGTGCTTCGACTCCGATGCGTCGCTGGCAACTCTTTGAGATGTTCTGGCACGCTGAAGGTATGAAGACCGACTACGAAGGCGAGATTATCTACAACGGCGAGCATTATCTCGTTACGCCCGACACCTGCTACGGCTATGCGGATAAGAACTGGGGCAAGGACTTCACCAGTCCGTGGGTGTGGCTCTCGTCATGCAACCTGACGTCCGAACTGACCGGCAAGCATCTGACCAATAGCGTCTTCGACATCGGAGGTGGTTGCCCGAAAGTAGGACCGATAGCTTTGCCACGCCAACTGCTATCGGCATTTTGGTACGAGGGGCTGGCGTTTGAGTTCAACTTCTCGAAGTTCTGGACCGGCTGCCGTACGCAGTTTGATTGCCACGAGACGGATGACGAGATCATTTGGCATGTGGATCAGCGCACCTGGACGAGCCGCATGGTGACAGATATCCGTTGCAAGAAGGCTGATATGCTCCATATCAAATACGAGGCTCCGGACGGTGCCTTCCGTCATCGTCGGCTTTGGAATGGCGGCAATGGTACCGGCACGATATGCCTCTATCGCCATGGCCAACTCCTCGACCGCATCCACGCCACCCATATCGGCTGCGAATATGGTGAATATACCAATTAAAATAGTGGTTCATGTAACAATCACACATATTGATCGTGGACTTCCGCTGGGGCTTCCGTATTTGGTACTGGTGGATGGAAGACCTGTGGGCATGATGCAGAATCCGCAGGCAAAGATGATTTGGCTACTGCATTTCTACCTCTACCGAAAGCGCTATTTCCGCTTCCGCGTCACGCATACCGACACCCCTCCGGCAGTAGTTCATCCCTCCGAACTACAGAAGAAGATTTTTCGCTATATGATACAAAAATGAAGTCTATGCACCCCATTACAGAAGCACTATATGATCTGCGCAACGAGTCGCAACGGGCTATCCTGATGCGGTTCTTCAAGACTGGCCCCGGTCAATACGGTGAGGGCGACCGGTTCCTTGGCATCAAGGTGCCGGAGGTGCGTCTGCTTGCTAAAGAGGCACGTGATTTGCCGCTGGAGGAGATACCCGAACTGCTGATGAGCGAGTGGCACGAAGCACGCCTCTGCGGGTTCTTGATTTTAACCTACAAGATGGAGCACCTTTGCCGCAAACGCGTGGTGACAACATGCCCCGTACGGCGCTCCGTTACGCCATCGAACTCCTCCCCGAGCACGAACGGCAAGAGTGGATGAAAAAATGAATACTATGCAATTTAAGAATAAAATAATCGTTGTGACCGGTGGCGCACAGGGCATCGGCAAGTGTATCGCGGATGAGTTTCGCCGCGAAGGAGCGACGGTCTGCATCATCGATAAGCAACCGGGTGATCACTATGTCGGCGATATAGCCGATAAGGCTGTCTTGGAGGCTTTTGCGGCAGATGTGCTCAGCAAGTATGGGCATGTCGATTACATCATCAACAATGCCCTGCCTATCATGCGCGGCATTACGGAATGCACCTACGAGGAGTTTCTCTATGCGCAGCAGGTAGGTGTAGTGGCACCGTTCTATCTGGTCAAACTCTTTGCCGAACACCTCGGCGAGGGTGCTGCCATCGTCAATATATCTTCCTCACGCGACCGCATGAGTCAACCCGAGACGGAGAGTTACACGGCTGCCAAAGGTGGTATTGCAGCTTTGACTCATGCTTTGGCTGTCAGCCTGCGTGGTAAGGCGCGTGTTAATTCCGTTTCGCCCGGATGGATCGATACCGCCTATACGGTTTATGAGGGACCGGATGCCACCCAACAACCTGTCGGACGAGTAGGCAATCCGATGGATATCGCCAATATGGTGCTGTACCTCTGCTCCGACAAGGCCGGCTTCATTACGGGCGAGAACATCTGCATTGATGGCGGCATGACTCACCAGATGATTTACCACGGCGATAGCGGTTGGAAATTAGAAGAAAAATGAAATAATAGATACGATGAAAAAGATTTTGACCTTTGCACTCGCAGCCATGATGCTGCTCGGTGCCTGCACAAAGCAGAAACCGCTTTCACCCGAAGAAGACACATCGGCTTTTGTGCTGGTGGGCGACGTTATTCCCGATGCCATTCTGGAGATTCGCTACTACAGTACGTTCAATTTTATTGGCGACCGCATCCCCGGTTACAATGAGCCTATTGCCATCCTCACCCGTCAGGCCGCTGACTCGCTTCGCGCCGTGAGCGACGAACTGCGTGCACAGGGTTATGTACTCAAGATCTACGACTGCTACCGTCCCCAGTGCGCGGTGGACTATTTCATGCAATGGGCGGAGGACACCACCGATGTGCGAATGAAACCGTATTTCTATCCCGAGGTGGAGAAATCGGTAATTGTTCCCGAGGGGTATGTAGCCCGTCGCAGCAGCCACACGCGCGGATCAACGGTCGATCTCACGCTGTATGACATCCGTCTTCAGCGCGATGTGGACATGGGGTGCTGGTTCGACTATTTCGGTGTGGCTTCGCATCCTGGTGCGCTTCCCGGTCAGCCGATTGGTGCCTATCCACCTCTGAGCGAGGAGCAGTACCGCAACCGTATGATCCTGCGCGAGGCAATGCTTCGTCACGGCTTCAACCCATACGACTGTGAGTGGTGGCACTTCACATTAGCCAACGAACCATTCCCTGACACCTATTTCACATTCCCTATCCAAACAAACAAAAGATAATGGAATTATGATAACGATAACTCAAATAATCATCCTTGCGGAGATGGCGGTGTTCTATGCGGCCTATTTCACGAAGCAATACCTTCAGCATAAGCAAGGGCTTACCACTATGGTGCTTGGCGAAGGCAAGAAACCGGCTAAAGAGATATGGTTGGAGCGACTGCTGAAATTGGCTACCTTTACGTTGCCGGCAGTTGAAGTGGTTAGTATCTTCGTATCGGATGCTATGTACGAAGGTGTCGGCTGTCTGATAGGAGCACTGGGCGTTCTTTCTTTTATAATGGGCATGTCCACCATGCGTGATAGTTGGCGTGCAGGTATTCCGGAACAGAAAGAGACATCGCTGGTCACGACGGGTATTTACCGCATCAGTCGCAATCCTGCTTTCTTGGGCTTTGACCTGTTATATATTGGCATTTTGCTGGCATTCCCCAATGTGTTGCATGCCTGCTTTGTGCTGCTTAATATTGTGCTCTTCCATTTGCAAATCCTCAATGAAGAACGTTTCCTTGAAACCGCCTTCGGACAAGAATATCAAGACTATAAAAAGAAAGTACGTCGATATATATGAAACAGATTTTTTACACATTGATGGCAGCTGTGCTGCTGATGGCGATGTCGGTGATGGCAGAGCCAATGCCTACCGGCTATTATGTCTCCATTGAGGGTAAACAGGATGCTGCCCTCAAGGATGCACTCCGTGGGGTCATCCGCCCGCACACGGTTATTCCTTATGGATCGGGAACGAATAGCACATGGGAAGTGTTCTACTATAGCGACCGTGACTCTGTAACAGGAGAGATTATGGATATGTATTGTGACACATGGCATGTGGTAACGACTCCCGGTCAGGTGGCCTCCGGCTGCAATATCGAACATAGTTTCGCCAAGTCGTGGTGGGGTGGTGCCGAGTATGATCAATACAAGGATTGCTACCATTTGAATCCTTCTAATGGCACGGCCAACAGTTCGCGTAGCAATTATCCTTTGGGCGTTCCGACACAGGACATTAAGACCAGTGGAACGGGTTCGCTGCGAGTGGGTAAGGCAACGCATACCGTCATTCGTCCGGATGGCTCAACCCTGACGGAAGCGCATTGGGTTTTCGAGCCGAAAGACGAGTACAAAGGCGATTTTGCCCGTGCGTATTTCTATATGGCTACATGCTACGGGCACGATTCACAGGGCAACTGCCCGGACCTGAAGGCCAATAACAAGAAGAACTATCCCGGTTGGCGAACGGACAACAAGGACGTAGGCTCGTACTATGCTATGCGCAACGATAGTTATCTGGAGTTTCAAGATTGGGAGATAGACGTGCTGTTGGCATGGCATCGTCAGGATCCGGTATCTGACAAGGAGATTCATCGTGCGGATGCGGTATCGGATTTTCAGCACAACCGCAATCCCTATATCGATTATCCTGAATTGGTCGAGTATATCTGGGGAAATATGAAGGGCATGGTATTCTATTTTGATGAGATGACATCTGTTGAGCAGGTTTCCGATGCACCTACCGCTACAAAACTGCTGAAAAATGGTGTTATTATTATCCTTCGTGATGGCGTGGCATACGATGTGTTGGGACACCGGTTGGAGACAACGAACCTCTAAAAGTCGAATGAACATCATTGAGGCACGATTATAAATGACTTTCCGTCCTGCCATATTATCTGATATTCCTGCCACATTCCGGAATATGGGTAATAAATACCGAAATTCGGGTTTGCGAATGTGACGAAAAAGCAGTACCTTTGCACCCGGAAATAAATCAACCTCGTCGATATTCAAAATAAAATAGTATGAAACATTTTATAACTCTTGCGCTTTCGGCGGCACTTTTGGTTGCCTGCGCACAAAAGAATCAAGACAGTATGAATAACCAACAGTTAACACTCACCTCGGAGTGGGATAAGGTGTTCCCGCTCAGCGAAAGTGTCACCCACGAGAAGGTGACTTTCCCCACACAATATGGTCTCACTTTGGCAGCCGATCTCTATATGCCAAAAGCGCACGCAAACGAAAAGAGTGCGGCTATCGCTGTCAGCGGGCCGTTTGGCGCCAGCAAGGAGCAGTCGAGCGGTCTGTATGCCATGAAGATGGCGGAACGTGGATTTATCACGCTGGCTTTCGATCCTTCCTATACGGGTGAGTCGTCGGGCGAACCGCGTCGTACCGCTTCGCCGGACATCAACACCGAGGACTTCATGGCAGCTGTGGATTACCTCATTACGCGCGACGATGTGGATGCCGAGCGTATCGGTATCATAGGCATCTGCGGTTGGGGTGGAATAGCGCTCAATGCAGCCGCAATCGACCCACGTATCAAGGCTACTGTGGCCAGCACGATGTACGATATGAGTCGCGTCAGCGGCAATGGTTATTTCGATGCTGCTGACAATGAGCAGGCTCGTTATGAGGCTCGTGTGGCTATGGCTGCCGAACGCACCAAGGCCGCTCGTACCGGTCAGCTGACGCAGGGTGGAGGTGTCGTTGATCCGCTGCCGGATGATGCTCCGCAGTTCGTTAAGGACTACTACGATTACTATAAGACCACTCGCGGTTATCATCCTCGCTCGGGCAATAGCAACGACGGTTGGCACACGTTTGGTACGCAGGCGTACGCGAACACACGCTTCCTCTATTATATCAACGAGATTCGCTCGGCTGTGCTCATCATGCACGGTGAAAAGGCGCACTCGCGCTACTTCGGCGAAGCAGCCTACGAGTATATGACTACCGGCAAAGCCGAAGGCTATGATGCTGTTCGTCAGCCCAATCCTGCGCCTGAGAATAAGGAGTTGATGATCATCCCAGATGCCTCTCATTGCGACCTCTACGATGGTGGCTATACCGACCTCAAGGGCCAAGGCGAACCGAAGAACTGCATCCCATGGGATAAACTGGAGGAGTTTTTCTCTGCTAACCTTCAGTAATTAATGAAATAAAAAACATACAATTATGGCAAAGAATATAGTAATTATTTCAGCCAGCCTTCGTGCTGGTTCTAATTCGAATAGTCTGGCTGAGGCATTCCAGAAGGGTGCTTTGGAGGCTGGACATAACGTTGAGTTTATCTCGTTGGTAGGAAAGGACATCCGCTTCTGTAAGGGCTGCTTGACCTGCGGTACAACCCACAAGTGTGTCATCAAAGATGATGTGCCAGCTATCATGGACAAGGTGCTGGCTGCCGACGTGGTAGTATGGGCCACACCTATCTATTATTACGAAATGAGTGGCCAGATGAAGACCCTTATCGACCGTCTCAATCCGATGTATGCTCAGGAGTACAATTTCCGCGAGGTGTATATGCTCACTACGGCTGCCGAGGACGAGGAGTTCGTGCCGAAGCGTGCCGAGGCTGGTCTGACAGGTTGGATTGACTGCTATCCCAAGAGCGAACTGAAGGGCACCGTCTTCTGCGGTGGCGTGGATGCTCCTCGCACCATCGAAGGCAATGCCAAGCTTCAGGAAGCCTACGGGATGGGCAAAAACTGTTAATGAATTCAATATGAAAAATCTTTTTTACACTCCCCCCGTTGGCTATCCTAAGAAATGAGCAAGAAACTCCTTTTATTTCTCCTACCGCTCATCTTCAATAAAGCAGACTAAAAACGGGAAAAATCACCCTAATTCATTCAAATAGCGACCTTTTCTTCGGAAAAAGTCGCTATTTTCTTGCATATATCAAAAATTTTCCGTAACTTTGCAGCCAAAAGTTGCAAAGGTTAATGAATCAATACGAGCAAGACACTATTGTGAATGTTTTAGAGCATGTCCTTTTGAACATCTCTAATCCGCAGTACTTATCATCAACAACCGATGATAGGGAGGAACTTCTTTTGTCTTTGTTTCATGTTCTGTTGGGAGATAAGCGAGAAGGAAAAGGATTAATTCCAATCCGTATGGACGAGCAAATAGATGCGGACATGAAGAGGTTTGAAGAACGTATTCAAGATTCTTGCAGTTGTACATTCCTTAAAGCAGCCATGTCCTATTTTGTTAGTGAATTGGTTTGTAATGTTGAGCAACACGCTGGTGTAAAGCAAGGATTCGGCTTAGTACATTACAATGCGAAGAGTAATAGACTACTTGTTGGTATCGCGGATGGTGGCGTTTCTATATATGGAAGTTACGTGCGAGCGCAGAAATATCTGTTGGAAGTTGGTGATAGCGATGCACAAGCACTCTATTTGGCGCAGAATGGCTACTCTACAAAAAACCTTCCTAATGCAGAGAATCGTGGCTATGGTATATCCTCTAACTCTCGTATGATTGTAGAGGGATTAGGAGGAACTTTCACCATATTGTCTGGTAATGCACTCTTTTATCATTCTACAGCAGGCAAGCGAATTTTTGCACTACCGGAGAAATTAGTTTGGCCGGGAACAATGGTGTTAGCCGACATCCCGGTAGAAGAAAAGAAGTTTAGTTTATACGATTATATTGGTTGAGATATGAAACATTTACTTAAAATAGCAGATCAGTTTGGAACAGAGTTCCGAACCCGTTCGTTGGTCGAACGATTGGGCGCTTCGCTTGTGCCGGAGGATGAGTATATGTTTGATATGTCTGGCATTGAGTTGATCTCTCGTTCTGCCGCAGACGAATTGTACAATATATTCACAACCCATCACGTAGAGATTATCCACATGACGCCGTTTGTGCAACAGATGTACGATGCCGTCAAGCTAGGCCGCTTTCAACCTCGTCAGCATTTGAGTAGTGATGTAGAGTTTATCCAATGTACGGATTTACACTCTCTAAGTGCTCTTATGCAGAAAGTATAATCCCACCTCCGGGACTGAAAACAAGGAGATCGTCCCGCTCCGGACGGAAAATGGAGTAAGAGATAGTCCTCGCCTTAGGACTATAAAAACAAAGGCAAAAGAAATATTGATAAAGGCGTTTAACAGCCCGAAAGGGCGACGCTTTGTTCTTGGCTATCTTGAACCTGAGAAATTCATAATTACCCCAAGACGAAGCAACCCAAACGTCTGCATAGATTGTATTTCTATGCGCATATACCTTATCTATATAGGGCATGTGCGCGTATGTGTATACATTCGGCAGGCATGAGTTGCTCGTTACTGGGTAAAAACGGCAATTCTCAGGGCCAAAGATAGCAGGAACGAGTAATTCGCGCCTGCTTTTTTTGTGTACATCAGGTATATAAACAATACAGCACGTACTTGTTGGGCGGAGTCCGAAAAGCCTTAATAGAGTAGGAAAAAACCATATTAAATAAAAAAGTATATGGCAAACTTAAAATCAGGCCTTATTTTAGGCGAAAACGAAAAACTCGTTATTGAGTTGGAAGCAGAATTGTGGGCAACTAGTTCTAATCCTATTGCTCGCTTAATCGGACAAGTAACGAAATTCATTAACCTCATTTTGGGCAACAAGCGCAAAGGTTATATCGTGATTACCGACAAGCGCGTTGTTGAGGTTATCCAGTACAAAGCATGTTGGGTATTTAATGTTGGTAAAAACGTGAAATACGTTCTGCCCAGCAGCGTCAAGGAAGTTGGTTACACCAAGGAGGGTACTATCTTCGGATGCTTCTGCCAGGCATATAGTCTCTACTACGAATCGTTCACCCAGACTACCAATGTCCTGCTTTCCGGTGAAGACGAGGCCGGTGCACAAAAGATTGTTGACGCATTCTACGCTGCAATCAACGCTGCTCAATAATGTCAAAGCGAAACATATCCACATTACCACGATATGTGTTTCTAAACAGCTATGCCTTTCTCCTTCTTGCGATGGGGATAGGCATGGCTTGTTTGCCTCTACATGCATATAGCCGCCATTGGCTATGGTTGCAAGTACCATTTTGTATCTTTTGTTTTTACGAGGCTTGCCATATCTTGCAATCATGGCAAGATAAGAAGAGAAAATATCACATACTCATCGAACGGAATACTCCCGATTTTCGTCCTGACACATTTAACGAATATATGCAGGCACCATGTGGACGACTACTTACATTACTGGTTCTAAAGGACTTGGGAATACTTAATGAGTATAAGCAACTGAAGTCTCTACAAAAGCATATTTGGCAAATTACCGCCGCAGACTGTCGTCCGCAAAAGACACGTGTGTATATTAACCCAAACTATCAAAGTAAATGAATATCATCTATATTATTTTATTGAATCTTGCTCTTCTCGCCATTTGCGTTGGGCTGGTGTTCCTGACGCTTCGTCAAATGACGACCTACAAAGGTTGGCTAATAGCTGCTGACGTGGTAGTTGGACTACTATTCTGCCCACTATTGATACATAGTGCTTTCATTCCGAAAAAGGTAAACACCATGCTGACCGAATCTTGCATATATATGGAACAGCAAATTAATATTATCCAACCTAACTATACGGAAAAAGTGTTGGATGATAGCACCATCAAAGAACTTATAAAAAACGAGAAACACATATCCGTCTATTTGAATGAGAATGATACCGCTAATTTGTTTATTCGATTGGTTGGGGTAAGATCATATCTTATAGCTTTGGATGCGATAGTTTCTAATATGGATGAACATTTATGTTATTTTGAGAAGAACAATATCCCCTTGACGCTACACAACATCTTCGAATATACGCAAGAAATCAGTCAGCAATACATCATTAGAGCAGTTAAAATCCTGCAATGGCTGATTGTTTCGTTGGCAATGCTATCGTATTTGGCCTGGATAATATTATTCTGTGCCATCAAGTATAACTGGATTGAAAAGCCTACTGTCACGTATGGTGAACAAATACCATTGTAACCTATTTCACTTTTTGACTTTTTTCTATTCCCCATTCCATCCGTTACTTTCTCAAATCGCGTCCACTTCACACAGGACTTCGTCCGTTACACTTTACATTTTCGAAATCCCATACAACTTTTAACTTTTTACCTTTTTGCCGACTTTTTGGGTCGTTATTTCGACTTTCCAAGTTTTAATTTTACACACAGAAACGACTTTCTAAGTTCTTTTTTATATGTTTTTTTCGATTTTCTAAGTTCTTTTTTATGAATATCATGCAATTTTTATGAAAAATTTGCATATATCATTTTTTTTTCGTAACTTTGCAGCAAATTTGATTTGTATGATAGATTTTAATGACATTGATGATTTGCTTTACGGCTACCACAACCGCTTGACAGCCACATCTACCAACTTTCATCGCTACCTATTTGATGATATTGCGTGGGATGAACGGCTGATCGGAATAAAAGGGCCTAAGGGTATCGGAAAAACGACAATGCTTCTACAGCATATTAAAGAGACGTTTCCTCATCGAGATGATGCACTTTTCGTTTCGATGGACAACCTGTGGTTTGCCAATCACGAGCTGAAGGATTTGGTTCGTTTCTATTACCAGCGGGGCGGGCGCTATTTGTTCTTGGACGAGATTCATCATTACAAGCCTTGGCAAGTTGTCTTGAAAAATATCTATGACGATTTTCCTGAGTTGCATGTAGTGTATTCCGGTTCTTCATTGCTCCAAATCGAGAAGGGAGAAGCAGATCTCAGCCGACGCCTGGCTGAATACACCATGACGGGTATGTCTTTTCGTGAATATTTGGAGTACGAAGGTATTGCCAAGCTGCCGGTTATTTCGTTGGAAGAATTATTAACCGGTCATACGGATATTGCTCTTGACATCAACGAGAAAGTTCCTAACATTCTGTCATATTTTGAGAACTATTTGAAGAATGGGTTTTATCCGTTTTACAAGGAAGCAAAACGTACATTTCCGCAGCGTTTGCAGCAGGTCGTTAATCATGTGCTGGAAGTGGATTATCCCGCTATTGAGGAAGTTGAGATAGCAACCATTCGTAAGGCGAAGAAGATGTTGATGGTTTTGGCCGAGAAAGTGCCACAGACTCCCAATATGAACGAGTTGTATGCGCAACTTGAGACTGCGCGTGCGCAGGGACTAAAGATGATGTATGCTCTGGATCGTGCCGGACTTTTGGCTTTGCTGACAGACACAACGAAGAATCTAAAGAATCTCAGCCGACCAGAGAAGGTTTTTCTGAATAATTCCAACCTGATGTATGCTATTGGTCACAAAACAGATATTGGCACCATTCGCGAAACCTTCTTCCTTAGTCAAACCCGCCAAGTCGGTCATGTTACATATCCTGCTAAAGGCGATTTCCTAATTGATGGAAAATATTTGTTTGAGGTGGGTGGACCTGCTAAGACTTTCGAGCAGATAAAGGATGTTCCTAATAGTTATCTTGCCGTTGATGGTATCGAGTGTGGACATGGCGCTCGAATTCCTCTTTGGATGTTTGGATTGTTGTATTAAACCCTATGGTCATCAAACTCAAAGACTACCTCATAGCCAAATCCGAACTCGAAAAAGAGTATTATGTCAGCCATGCGGTGTCCCCGATGAAACGGGGAAACCCTAGCGGGAAGGGGGATAGTTTTGACCATCGAAGACCTCACCAGCCACCTATCAACTCCTTGTCAGGTCCTTATCAAGTCCTTATCAAGTCCTTATATACGGTATACCATCCTTGTACATACCTTATACCAACAGTATACCATCTGCCGTCCTTCTGCCGTTCAACAAAGGAACAAACAAGGTTCAACCAAGGAACATTTTCTATCAACCATTTTATTAGCTTTAGTTATGGCAACAACTATATCCGCTCAATCGCTCAGTAGCGCTTGGCCGAAGGGTAATCCGAACGACGCCTATGCGCAGTATTTTACGGGGCATAGTTTCCTTGCTCCTATCCAGCCCAAGAACCTCGCGGATGGTGAAATGACCATCCAGAGTTATGCCAATGTTACCTTCGAACCCGGTTGCCGCAACAACTGGCATGTGCATCATGGCGCACGTCAGATACTGATTTGCGTGAGTGGAGAAGGTCTCTATCAGGAGTGGGGCAAACCGGCTATCCACCTCCATGCCGGCGATATCATCGACATCCCCGAAGGCGTGAAGCATTGGCATGGTGCTACCGAAGGCTCGTGGTTCCAGCATCTTGCCAGCCACGTGTATGTCTCCGACCCGGAGAGCAACGAGTGGCTCGAACCTGTCACGGACGAGCAATACGCCGAAGCGAATAAGATATAATCATGCTTGGATAGAGTAGAGTTATAACGTACGAAACGAATCTCCCCCGACTACCATAAGAAGTAATCGGGGGAGTGTCGGTAATATCAGCAGGCTTTAGAATCCGAACTTGCCGTTGGGGTTGGCCCATTCAGCATCTGCCGGGATAGTCTGGATATTATCCCAATGCTCTGCGATCTTTCCGTTCTCGAAGCGGAAGATGTCGTAGAAAGCCACATGCTCGCCCGGAGCAACACCGAACTTGCCCTCGCTGACGCAGAGCACCTTGTCGCCTTCTGCCAATACCAGATGCAGCTTGTCGTACACCATCACCATGTTGTTCTCTGCCATCCACTGGAGAGCCGCGCCCAGTCCGTCCAAACCATCGGCAATGGCCGGATTGTGCTGAATGTAATGATTGCCATCAAAATAAGAAGCCAGCTTCTCAGGAGCTTTGCCCATCAGGACATCGTTGACGAAATTCGTCGCAATTTGTTTGTTTTCCATAATTATTGAATTTTTTTGTTAAAACATTTGCATATATCATTTATTTTTCGTAGTTTTGCACTCGCTTTTTAAAAGCCACTCTCTTTTGTAAAGTGTTAAATCGAGTGCAAAATTACTACTTTTTTTGATATTTGCAAGAGGGGAGAGAAAGGTTAGTAGGTTACTTTTTGCTCAGAATTGCGCAATTACTGGTAATTACGATATGCATTTTTTTTGAATATTTTTTATGGAACCAAACGAATTTGCTCCGGAATACTTTGCCACCTGTCCGATTCGCAATATCGTGTCGCGATTTGGAGATAAATGGTCGTTGCTGGTGCTGCTGACTATCTCGGGTGCGGGCGTGATGCGATATAATGAAATCGAGAAGGCTATCCCCGATGTGTCCTCTCGGGTGCTCTCGAGCACACTCAAGACGCTGGAACAGGACAACCTCATCCATCGTAAGGTCTATCCTGTCGTTCCGCCCAAAGTGGAGTATTCGCTGACAGAGACAGGTGAATCGCTGATGCCAATTGTTCTGTCCCTTACCGCTTGGGCGAAGGAGCACTTCGACACCATCATGTCTCATCGCAAGAAGGTAAGAAAATAGTATTGCCATGTCCACTAAAAGAAGTTTTGATAGAAACTACAATATGATACACAACCTGATTGATAATCGTATCGCCATCCTCACCATGGAGGCAGATGGACGTAATGCCATGAGTGCGGAAGACTTGCGCACGCTGGCTTCGTTGCTTCGTGAACATGATGCTTCCGGCGAAGTGGACGGAATCATCCTTACGGGGGCTAACCATGCCTTCTGTGCCGGACTGGCATACAACCCCCAGCAACCTAAAGAGCCGCAGTTGGCAGAACTTTTCCCAGCTTTGGAGGAGGCGCTACTGGCACTTCGTGCCGTTCGACTGCCGCTTGTGTGTGCCGTTACCGGACATGCTATCGGAGCCGGAATGTTGATGATGTGCTCGGCAGATGCTATCTTCATGACGGATAGCCCCAAAGCCAAATATGGTCTGCCGGAGGTGATGCTTGGACTGCATATCACCAAACCGATGGCTGACACCCTGCGCATGCGCTTCAGCGAACCGCAGATTCGTCGTATGCTATTTGGTGGCAGCTACGTGGATGTGGAGACGCTCCGTAGTTGGACGCTGCTGGATGGAGTAGAGCCCGAAGATAAACTGCTGGACGAAGCCAAGGATTACATCAACGTGCTCCGCGATCATCTGGAATCCGTTAGGCATTGTAAGGAAGTATTATAATTGGAGAATAGTATGGAATCATTAACAATCAGCAACGGCACCAAGCAGGAGCGCTACGAGGCGTTGCTTCCGCAGGTGAAAGCCGTGATGAACGGCGAATCGGACGATATTGCCAACATGGCGAATGTGGCGGCTATGCTGCACGAGACCTTCCACTTCTGGTGGACGGGTTTCTATCGTGTGGTGGGTAACGAGCTGGTGCTCGGCCCATTCCAAGGCCCATTAGCCTGCACTCGCATCCGCAAAGGACGTGGCGTCTGTGGTACGGCTTGGGACAAGGCCGAAACGCAAGTCGTTCCGGATGTGGAGCAGTTCCCCGGACACATCGCCTGTTCGTCTGCTTCACGAAGTGAAATTGTTGTTCCCGTCTGGCGCAATGGCGAAATCATTGCCGTGCTGGATATTGATAGCGAACATCTGGATACCTTCAACGATACCGACCGCCGATATCTGGAGGAATTGGTAAAACTATTTGACAAATGACCTCGCGCAAGGACATATACTTCGCCCCGCTACAGGGATTTACGGATGCGGCTTATCGCAAGGCGCATCAAGCAATTTGTGGCGGAATTGCCGGTTACTATGCACCCTTCCTACGATTGGAGCATGGCGAACTGCGTCGCCGAGATGTGCGTGATGTAGAACCATCCGACGTGCCGCTTGTTCCGCAAGTAATTGCTGCTGATGTTGAGGAGTTTCGTGTGCTCACGAAGGTGCTGATGGAGAAGGGATACCATAAGATTGACATCAATATGGGCTGCCCGTTCCCGATGCAGACACGCTTTGGTCGTGGTGCCGGATTGCTGCAACATCCCGAGATGGTGGCTGCCATCATGGACGAGGTAAAACACCTATCAGCAGAGGGCATCCAATGCTCTGTGAAGATGCGACTTGGCTTGGAATCTCCCGACGAATGGCAGCAGATTCTGCCTATCTTGAATGATTCTCCACTTAGCCAGATTACCGTCCATCCGCGCGTTGGCAAACAGCAGTATAAGGGCGAAGTAGATATGTCGGCTTTTGCGAGCCTGTATGCTGCTTCGAAGCATCCGATTATTTACAATGGCGACCTAACGACGGTTGCCGAAATAGAGGCTATTGCAGAGCAATTCCCAAACCTCGCCGGTATTATGATTGGTCGCGGATTGCTCGCCCGCCCAACATTAGCGGAGGAGTATCAAACGGGCAAAACCTATACGGATGATGAAGTGCGCGAGCGCATTCTGGCTATCCATCATGATGCGTTGAACCACTACGAGCAGACGCTGGAAGGCGGCGACGCGCAGGTGTTACAGAAGATATTGGCGTTTTGGGAATATGCCGAAGCCGCTTTCGACCATCGGTACATAAAACGCCTAAAGAAAAGTCACAACCTACAAGAATATAAAAAAATGATTATATGATGAAAAGTTTTGAACCACAACCGTGGGTGACACCACAGCCGGTACTGATTATCGGCACGTACAACGAAGACGGCACCGCCAATGCCATGAATGCCGCTTGGGCAGGTCAGTGGGACATGAAGGAAATCATGATCTCTATGGGCAGTCATCAGACCACACTCAACCTCAATCGTAAGGGCGAGTTTACTGTGGCATTCGCTACCGTAGATACGCTCGTAGCGGCTGATTTTGTGGGTATTGTATCGGCTAAGAACGACCCGAAGAAGATTGAGAAAACCGGCTGGACTATTGCTAAGGCCGAGCATGTGGATGCACCGGTCTTTACCGACTTCCCGATGACGCTGGAGTGCCGCATCCGCGAGAAACTGGACGAGAGCGAAACCGGCTACTACATCATCGCTGAGATTGTGAATATCCTCGTAGATGAGCGTTATCTGGCCGAGGACGGCAAACCCGCTCTGGAGAAGATGCACCTCATCAGTTACGATTCCGTTCATCATGGCTATCTGGAACTCGGCGACAGAGTAGGTAATGCCTTTTCCGATGGCAAGAAATTGAAGTGATTAACACCAATTGGATGAAGCATATGGCAAAATCTCTCTTAATCAAAGACACCACGGTATCCGAGCGTGCGCAGATTGTGCGTGAGGCATTGGGCATGGACACCGATTGCGAGGGCGTTGACCTCTCGGATATGTACGACGACTATATCTACGGCCTCAAGGAACTCTCCGACATCAACCGTGAGTTCTCCGAACGCCATGCCGGCGAAGTAGTCACCGAACGCGAAGTTATGCGCCCGAGTGGCGGTTGCGCGTATATTCATTAATAAGGCTACGTTAACAAAGCAAAGCGATAATGATAACAGCCAAACGAAAATTTGGAGATGTAGGTGAGGATGCGGCAACAGAGTACCTGCAAAACCTCGGTTACACGCTCCTGGAGCGCAACTGGACGTCGGGCCACCATGAGGTGGATATTATCATGCAGGACGGTGAATGGCTCGTGATGGTGGAGGTGAAAACGCGCAAGAACGATACCTTTTCCGACCCCATGCGTGCCATTGATGACATCAAACTGTGGAATCTGCTGGAGGCTGCCAAGGCCTATCGCAAGGAGCATCCCGACACGTATGACCTGATTGTTCGTATCGACGCGGTCTGTATCGTGGGCGAACATTGCGAGAAGGTGGAGCATTACATCGACCCCTTCCGCCGTCGCATTCAGGATAAGGCTCCTTGGCGCGCTCATTATCGCCGCCAACGTGGCTTCCATTCCGGTTTTTTTCGTTCTGGCAAATAGATTAAATCAATGTTAACTGTTGTTGCAGCTGTAATTATGGATCAAGGCGAGGTGCTCTGTGTGCAGAAGCCCCAGACGAAGTACGCCTACACATCTTTCCATTGGGAGTACCCCGGCGGGAAGGTAGAACAGGGAGAAACTGAGCCGGATGCGCTTGTGCGTGAACTCCGTGAGGAGATGGACTATCCCATCCGGGTCATTGGTCTCTTATCCACGGTGGAGCATACCTATCCCGATTTTTCCATCCGTCTGCGATTCTATCTCTGCCAACCGGCCGACGCAGACCATCCGCGCTGCTTCGTGCTGAAGGAACATAATGCTTACCGATGGCTTCCGCCATACAAGGTGCCGTTCATTGCGGATGTGGATCCGCTCCACCGAGACTGGTGTGCAGCCGACCATATCTTCGTGCCCGATGAGTCGATTGTGGAATGCCTTCCTTCATCACTCATGGCGAAGGGCAGAAAGAAAATCTCTCCTTTTCAACGCGATGTGTGGCGTGCAATATGTCGCATCCCTTATGGTGAGACGCGCACGTACAAGCAGTTGGCCAACATGTCCGGACATCCTGCTGCCATTCGTGCCGTTGCCTCGGCCTGTGGCGCCAATCCTCTGCCGTACTACATCCCCTGCCATCGCGTGGTAGCCACCAATGGTTTGGGAGGCTATGCTTTCGGCACGGAGGCTAAAAAACGGCTACTTGATCAAGAATCAAAGATAAAAGATCACAAGAAGTTTTCCATCAGTTGAAACTAAAGATGAAACGTATGTGGATTATATTTGCAATACTTTCTGCTGTGTTTGCGGCAGCGACATCTATCTTAGCAAAGATTGGTATCGAGCATGTTGACTCGAACCTTGCTACTGCCATCCGTACCTTCGTGGTGCTGAGGGCTATGGCCTTTATACCACGCTCTTTAAGCACCATCTGGCGGACAATATGTTCCGCTACGACAGTATGAATATGTCGGCTATGATGGCTGTATCGATAAAGCAGATCTATGGCTATGTCTGCTGGGCAGCTTTGTTCCTCACGAGTGCTTTTCTTCTGCTCGACATCCCTCGTGTCCGTACCGGCCTCCACAAACTCCCTTATTGGCCCGTCTATGCCATCCAGTACCTGACGCGGAGGGGATAAGCTACTACCGTGCATTCAAGGCAGCTCTCGCATAATTGCTTATATACGCACGTAAAGCCCAGTACCGCACATCGCAAGGTGTGCGGTTTTATTGTGTCGTGTGCCGTTGTTTTATTCGTGAAGTTGTTTTTATTTTAGAGGGACCCCAAATAGCGCATTGAACAGATAGCCGCTGAGGATGATGAAGGCGGTGATGGTGCCAAAGAAGATGGCAATAAGTCGCCAAGTCATCACTTTCTTCAGCATCGTAGCTTCCGGGAGCGAGAGTCCCACTACTGCCATCATAAAGGCGATGGCGGTACCGAGTGCCACACCTTTCTGCACAAACACCTCTACGATAGGCACGACACCTGCGGCATTGGCGTACATCGGTACCGCCAGCACCACGGCCAAAGGCACTGCCCACCAGTTATCGCTGGCCAGATACTGCTCAAAGAATCCCTCCGGCACATAGCCGTGCATGGCAGCACCAATGGCGATACCGAGAATCACATACAGCAGCACACCTCGTACGATTCCCCACGACTCACGCAGGATAGCGGGAAGACGCTTGACGAAAGAGATATGCTCGCGTTCCCACGCTGCGGCTTCGGCCGTGGCGTTTTGTTGTAGTGTGACCACCCACGGCTCCAGATAGCGTTCCAGTCGGAACTGTCCCAACACCATACCTCCCACAACGCCCAGCAGGATGCCCGAGACGACGTAGATGATGGTAGCCCTCAGTCCGAACGTGCCGAGGAACATCGCCACGGCGACCTCGTTCACCAGCGGCGAAGTGATGAGGAACGACAGCGTCACTCCCATCGGAATACCGCCTTTGACGAAGCCGATAAAGAGCGGCACGCTGGAGCAGGAGCAGAAAGGCGTGATGGCACCAAAGAGCGACGCCAGCAGGTATTGCAAGCCAAAGAGCCGATGGCTCTGTAGGTAAGCACGGAGGCGGTCGATGGGGAAGTAGGCATTGATGACGCCCATTGCTGCCGAGATGAGGAAAAGCAGCAGCAGAATCTTCGTGGTGTCATACACAAAGAAACTCAGCGCCTCGCCCAGTCTCGAACCGGACGCAATATGAAATAGACTGTATATCAGCCAGTTTGCAAATTGTTCTAACATAATCTTTATAATTTACAGGTGTTATCAGAACAGCAATCTATCTTGATGCCTTTTATCTCAGTCAGATAGAAGCCTTTCATTTTTACTAAAATCTCGTCACGCACTCTGCGGAACTCCGGTAATACTTCCTCTTCCGTTCCCTTGAATGCATCCGGATCGTCAAAACCGATGTGCAGACGCTTGCCCACCTTGCCGATGAACATGGGGCATGATTCGTTGGCTCCACCGCAGACGGTAATAACGTAATCCCACGATTCGCCAAGGTATTGGTTGACATGCTTAGGAGATTGGTTGCTGATGTCGATGCCAATCTCCGCCATGATCTTTACGGCAAGCGGATGCACCTCCGTGGCCGGACGAATACCCGCAGAATGAACGTCCAACTCTGGATCAAGGCTTTGCAGTATGCCCTGCGCCATCTGGCTCCGGCAGCGATTGCCGGTACAAAGAACTAATATACGTTTCATACAATCATATTTATTACATAGTAGATTCCTATTGCGATAAAGAGGACGGCTACGATGCGGTTGAGCCACTTCTGCACCTTGGCGGTTGTCTGATAGAACCGACCGAGACTGCCAGCCGAGTAGGCGATGATCCACGCCACAACCAATACGGGGAGCGCGGTGGCTATTGCGAAAACGACAGGCAATAGATAGCCCATCGTACTACCTGTCGCCATCGGGATAAGCATGCCGAAGTAGAAGACCGCGCTGGTGGGGCAAAAGGCGAGTGCCAGCAGCATTCCCAGTCCCAATGCACCCCACGAACCGTAATTGGTCAGCCCTTCACTTCGTCCACGAAAACCGAATCCTCGCAGCGGAAGTCGGTCGCCTATCAGCATAAAGATACCTATCACCAAGAGCGCAGGCCCCAGTACCGTTTCGCCTATTTGGCTAAGCGAACGTTGCAGGCGAAAAACGCTCTCTCCGGTATGTAGTAGCGCGATGAGAATAGCGCCCAGTATGCCGTAGGTGAGTATGCGTCCCAGTGTGTAAAGAAAGCCGCTCCTAAAAGCTCTGCTCGTATTCTCCGCCTGCTTGCCAATATATCCAACGGCTGCGATATTCGTGGCCAGTGGACACGGACTGATAGCCGTCAGCAGACCCAGCAAGAATGCCGTAAGTGCCGGCATCGTACTGCTATCTAAGAGATTTTGTAGCCAATTCATAGTCCAATGGTTTTGCGAATAATCTCTTTCAGTTTGTCCGGATTGCTGCGAGCGTAGCTGAAGGCTTCGTCCGTCAGGTTATAGACCGTGCCATTCTTGTCGATGATGAGCGATGACCAACTCACTTCGTACTGATCGGCCAGTTTCGTTTCCTCCGTCAGATTGATGGCGCGGTAGTGCACTTTTCCACTTGCTATTGCCTCGTGCAGATCGGTCTGCATCACTTCTTGCACCACCTGCTCAATCGTGCGGCAGGTAACGCAACGTTGACTACCATGAAAATACATCACTTCCACTTCTGCGCGTTCTGTTTGAGCACTTGCACTCTTGTTCTGACCTGCGTGGCAGGCTTGCATGCTCAGCATCATCAGGATGCCTAATAAAATCTTTTTCATAATCTTCTCAATTTTCCATTTTCCTTACACGCCTAATAGTTTCTTCACTTCTGCTTCGTTCAGGCGGCCGGTGGCAACTACCTGCTCATCAATCACCACAGCCGGAAGCGACATCGTGTTGTATTGCAGTATCTGCATGATGTCCTCCTCCTTGACGATGTTTACACTCAGTCCGTTCTCACGAACCACTTTCTCTACCGTTGCGTACAGGGCCTTACATCCCGCGCAACCCGTACCTAAGATCTTAATCTCTTTCATTTTGTTTATAATATTATTGTTTGTGAAGTTACGAACAATTCGCGTATGGGTACAGTTATCCCATCATTGCCTTTCAAAACGAGGCATGTTAATTACAGCAACAGCTGTTGGCTGCGCTATGTGGCTTGGCGAGGGGTTGATTGAGAAACTCTTGGAATAGCATTTGGCAGAGCATCCAATTCTGCTGCTGAATGCAGTACTTCACTTTCGCACCCTCGATAGTGCCTTGTATCAGTCCGGCATCTTTGAGCGCTGTGAGGTGCTGACTGACGGTTGCCTTGGCGATAGGAAGTTCCTCCTCGATATTACCAAAGTAGCACTCCGAACGGCGTGCCAGAAACTGCATGATGGCGATGCGTGCCGGATTGCTCAACGCCTTGGCAAAGGCAGCCAGCTGTTCTTGTTTGGGTGTGTATTCTGCCATAATTATGCTTGATTTTCTGAAATTGTTCGCAAAGGTACGAATAGTTTTTGATATACGCAAATTTTTCTATGTTTTTTTTCGAAAATCTTTGCAAATTCAGCATTATATCAATCTTTTCCCTTTACATCCCCACTGCCCAACGGTTGAGGGCATCCCACCAGCGGGCGGGGAGGATGGCGTGGAAAAAGAGCATGGTGCGGGCACCAAGGCCGGGATTATAGCGCACACACGGACGGCGAGCATTCACCGCACGGCAGATGGCACGCATCACTACGGTCGGTTCGGACAGCAGGGTCGAGGTGTACATCTTTCGTGTGAGTGTCGCCTCACGCTCGGCCGATGCCTCATACACCGTGCCGCGACTGGAGGCCGACAAGTGGTCGGCCGCAATGATACCCCAGTTGGTGTGGATAGCACCCGGTTCGATCAGCACTACATCAATACCAAACGGTTTGGCCTCGATACGCAACGCATCCGAGAAAGCCTCCACGGCATATTTCGACACGTGATACCAACCGCCGTACGCCAGGCACAAACGACCGGCGATAGACGAAGTGTTGATGATTCGACCGCTATGCTGCTGACGCATCGTCGGCAACACCATCTGTGTCAGGCGAGCCAGACCAAACAGGTTCACTTCCAACTGGCGACGCGCCTCGTCCATCGTCACATTTTCGATAGCACCAAAATAGCCATAACCGGCATTATTCACCAGCACATCAATACGGCCCTGCTCGCGCAATACTGTATCCACACCGGCCTGCATCGAAGCCTCGTCTGTCACATCCATCGCCAGGACATGCACACCACAAGCCTTCAGCGGCTGCATCTCAGCCACGCGGCGTGCCGCCGCATAGACACAATGGCCTTGCTCGGCCAATCGTTGGGCAGCAGCGAAACCAATGCCGCTGCTGGCACCCGTCAGTAGAATCACTTTCATAGACTTCGTGTTTTCATTTTCGGAAATAGTTTTTTAGTCGTTTCACTCCCTCCACCCCGATGATGGTCAGGCCTCCGTACTGGAAAGTCTTGGCCAAGCCGAAAAAGATGAACCACAGGACACCTTTGGCGGAGGCGCTGATCGGAAGTGCCATTTGCGCAAAGGAGATGATGTAGCACGGCACGCAAAGCGCCAGTACAATCACTCCTGTGCGAAATGAAAATTGACGAAGGAATGCTTGAATTCGCTCTTTCATATTAATTATTGATAGTTTCTATAAACTTGTCCGTTAATGCAACGAGGGTGCGGAGTTCGTCCTCGGTCATGCCGCGATTGACGATCTCGCGTGCCATGCAGTTGGGCACCTCTTTGATCTGCTCCTCCAGTCGCTTGCCCTCACCGGTCAGCGAGACGATGCGCTGGCGGCTGTCGGCCTGACTGCGCTGACGAACAATCAGTCCCTGCTTCTCCATACGTTGCAGTAGCGGGGTGATGGTGTTGGTTTCCAGATGCAACCGCTCAGTTATATCGCTTACGATACGATTATCATGTTCCCACAGTAGCATCAATACCAGATACTGCGCATAGGTAATGCCGAAGGGTTTGAAGTGAGGCCCGTAACTTACTGTAACCAAGCGAGAAGCGGTATATAGACGGAAACATAACTGATTGTCGAGTTTCAATTGCGGATAAGCCATAGTGTTGTTATCTAAAATTCGCTGCAAAGGTACAACTTTTTTATAAATATCGCAAACGATATATTATTTTAGGCTATTTTTGGGCGAATTATTTGCTTTTTGCAATCTCCACCTAACAAAAAAACGACATTTTTCAACAAAAACCACAAAAATTTGCATTTATGCAATATTTTTTGTACCTTTGCACACAAATTTGTGCAAATTATGTTTTTAACCATACTCAAATCGAAGATTCACCGCGTGACGGTGACCGAAGCCAATCTCAACTACGTAGGCAGCATCTCAGAATGGTTATAGCGTCTAATAAAATTGTTTTCATCTTTTTCTAATTTATTATTTATGTATCATATTTCATGTGACAAGCGCGCTTTGGATTCGACCCACGGGAGACCCACGGGAGACCCACGGATGAACCACGAGTGAGTCACTGCCGACCCCTTATAGACCCCTTATAGACCCCTTAGTGAAACTCGAAAAATTAAACGATATAGATTATGGATGTAAAACCATTGGTACAGGCGCAACGTGCGTACTATGAGAGTGGGGTAACAATCCCATTGAATGCGCGCATTGCAGCGCTCAAAACATTACAAAAAGCAGTTCAGAACTACAGCGAGCAACTCCTTGATGCTCTGCACACCGATTTGGGAAAGTCTCGCAGCGAGGCATATATGTGTGAGGTAGGCTTGACCTTGTCGGAGATTAGTCATGTGCTGAAGAACGTCCGTCGCTGGGCGCGTACAGAGTGGAAAATGACTCCTCTTACCAACTTTGCAGCACACTCTGTGATTGTGAAGGAGCCGTATGGCGTGGTGCTGGTGATGAGTCCGTGGAACTACCCTGTACTGCTGACGCTGGAGCCGCTGGTTGGCGCTTTGGCAGCAGGTAACACCGTGATACTGAAGCCCTCTGCTTATGCTCCAACCACGAGCGCAGTTCTCAAGCAGATGATTGATGAGTACTTCGATCCGCAACTGGTGGCGATGGTTACCGGTGGCAGAGAGGAGAATCAGGCGCTGCTGGAGGAGAAGTTTGACTACATCTTCTTCACCGGTGGTGTGACCGTGGGCAAGTATGTGATGGAGCGTGCTGCGCAGCATCTGACGCCTGTGACGCTGGAGCTGGGTGGTAAGTCGCCGGTGGTTATCGATAAGACTGCTAATCTGTGGATTGCAGCCAAGCGTGTGGCGTTCGGTAAGTACCTTAACTGCGGACAGACCTGTGTGGCTCCAGACTATGTGCTTATAGATGAGTCAATTAAGGATAAGTTTCTGCCGCTATTGCAGAAGGCCATCATCAAGATGTATGGCGAGTCGGCACTCCAGAACAAGGCCTACGGACACATGATCAACAAGAAACACTATGACCGCGTGTGTGGATTGATAGATCCGAAGAAGGTCGTCTATGGTGGACAAACCAACATCGCCACCATGCAGATTGAGCCTACGGTGCTGGATGGCGTGACCGCCGAGGATGCCATCATGCAGGAGGAGATTTTTGGTCCGGTACTGCCAATCCTCACCTATACCGATATAGCAGAGGCCTATCGCTTTGTACAGCAGCGTCCGCATCCGTTGGCACTATACCTCTTTACCAATGATAAGAAGACGGAGCGCCATTGGCTCAGCAGTCAACCATTCGGTGGCGGATGCGTGAATGACACCATTATCCATCTGGCTACCAGCAACTTACCATTCGGTGGAGTAGGTAATTCCGGCATGGGTAGTTATCATGGACGTGAGTCGTTTGATACCTTCAGCCATAAGAAATCCGTGGTGAAGAAATACAACTGGCTGGATTTGAGCCTGCGTTATCAACCATACAATAAGATTAAGGATGCGCTGGTGAAGATGTTTCTACATTAATTAACTTTTAAATCTTAGATTATGAGACTGATACAAAATCCCTGGACGGGAATGCCAGGCTACAATTGCTTTGGATGCTGTGATGATAATCCTATAGGATTGCACATGCACTTCTATAGTGATGGAGACGACATCGTTTCTGTATGGCGCGCCAATGATAATCTGATGTCGTGGGTTGATACCCTGCATGGTGGGATCCAAGCGGTGCTGCTGGATGAGATTGCCGGATGGGTGCCGTTTTACCAGTTCCAAAGCCCTGCCGTAACGGCCAAGATGGAGTTGAGACTGAAGAATCCGGTTCGCCTCAGTTGGCCATATATCGTGCTGCGTGGGCGTGTCAAGGAGCGCAAGCGTAACATCCTGATTGTGGAGGCCACGATAACAGCCCCAGATGGTACGGTGTGTGTGACATCGGAGTACACCTATTTTATGATGACAGGCGAGCAGGCCCAGCAGATGATGTTCAAGGAGTCCAAACTTGTGGGTCCGGACTACACGCTGGAGCAGGTCATCGCTCGTGAGATTGGATAACAACAGTACGTGCAACGAAAAATGGCAACCGGTTCGGTTGCCATTTTTCGTGCTTTCTGTCACAGCATCGTTTGTGCCTTACGATATTGGTGAGGCGAGTAGCCCGTCATACGTTTGAAGTACTTTCCGAAGAAACTTTGGTTCGGGAAATTCAGCATCTCGCTGACCTCCTGCACACTTTTTCTCGTGGTACGCATCAGTACTTTAGCCTCCTCGATCACATAACTATCGATGCAGGCACCTGCCGATCGGCCGGATACGGCCTTGACCACAGAGGATAGATACTTAGGCGTAACATTCAGCAAATCAGCGTAGTAGTGTACCTCTCTGCGTATGCGGAAATCACGCTCCAGATGGTGTACGAACTGTACAAAGATGTCCTCCTGACGGCTGTTGCGCAGAGGGGAGGTCGCCAGTTTGTTGCCATAGATGCTGCATGTCTTGTAGTACAACGTGGTGAGCATCGAGTGGATGGTCTGCTGACGGAAAATGTTGTCATTTGAGTGCAAGTCATCAAACAGCAGCTTGTGGTATGCATTCATCCATTGTAGCGTAGATTCATCCATCTGTATGCATGGGTGCTGGCGGACATACATGAATAGTGGCACCACGTCTTGCAGGCGATTCATCATTTCCTGGGTGCGTGCCTTGCCAATACATATGAAAATACAACGAATATCATTAGACAGACTGTGAATCTGTAGCGTTTGCCCGGGGAATACTACCACCATGGTGTGTTTGTTAAACTCCATCTGGCGGGTATCTACGCTGAAGTCACAATACCCATCCAGACAGAAACCGAAGATGGTGATATCTATCTTCCTGGGTTCTACGGGCAAGTTTAGTTTGTTGACATCATTAAAGACTGCCAAATCGTTGTCCCAGAATACGGATTTACGATTGGCCTCGTTGCCCCTGAGACGAATGATACTCTCTCGTAGAGATACAATGTCGTTAAATTCAATCATTTGTATAAGAATCGTTTAATAGATTTTTTCGGTGTTTTCTCAAATTCCTTACGCATGAGTTCGATACTGGTGATTTGGCTGAAGGATGGCAGGCGCTTGTTGAGTTCAGCCAAGTTCTCCTTCATGATGTCGGTCATGGATTTGTCCTCGGCCTTCCAATCGTAATCGGGGAAGACGAGTGCCACGAGTTTCCCCTCGCGCTCGACGATGACAGACTCCATGACGGCGTCCAGATTGTTGAGTTTATCCTCAATCTCCTCCGGGTAGATGTTCTGACCGCTGGGGCCCAGCAGCATGGTCTTGTTACGTCCGCGCAGGAAGATATTTTTGTGTTTGTCAATACATCCCAGGTCGCCGGTACGCATCCAGCCGTCCTCGGTAAAGACAGCGGCCGTTGCCTCAGGGTTCTTGTAGTAGCCCATCATGACGTTGTCTCCCTTGACGAGGATTTCGCCTACGCCTTCCTCGTTGGGGTTGTCAATCTTAACGTCCATATTGAGCACAATCATACCTCCACTACGAGCGATGAACTTACCCGGCGTCGAACCACTGATGAGCGGTCCGCACTCGGTCATACCATAGCCGACTGACAGCGGAAAGTGGATGTCCATCAGGCATTTCTCTACCTCCGGATTGATGGCTGCACCACCACAGAGGAAGTACTTGACGTTGCCACCGAAGGCCTTTTTGAGGTTCTTCTTCACCACGGATTTGAGTAGCAGGTCAATACCCGGTGTGTGCCAACCGATGCGCATGGCTTTCTTGTTGAGAATCGGGAAAATCTGCTTGCGGTAGATCTTCTCAATGACCAGAGGCACGGTCACAATCAGGTATGGCTGCACATCTTTAAACGCGCGCAGGAGCACGGTAGGTGTGGGCGTGCGCGTTAGATAATAGGTGTGGTTACCCGTGCATAGTGGATAGAGGAACTCAGCCAGTTGTCCGAACATATGTGCCAAGGGCAGCATGCTCACCACTTTTTGTCCGCCCTTGCATGGGAGGACGGTGCGTGCTATCTCAACGTTGTTGGACATACTGCGGTAGCTGAGCATAACGCCCTTCGGACTGCCGGTTGAGCCGCTGGTGTAGTTAATCAGCGTCAGGTCGTCCATATGCTCAATGAGGTTCTCCTTGATTTCATCCATGTGCTTCAGTACCTCGGCTTGTGCTGTGGTGCGACGCTCTGCGATGTTGAGCATCGGTAGTGTTTGCTCCTTCATGCGCATCACTCCGAAGTTCGTCAGCGAGATGACAGCCTCCAGTTCCGGCAGGTTCTCCATATGCTTGAGTTCCTTCCAGATGAAGGGACCTACAAAGAGGCACTTGGCATCCGAGTGGCGGAGCAGATTGCAGATGTCCTCAGCTGCAAAATCCTGTAATATGCTGACAATCACGCCGCGATAACTGGAAATAGCCAGATAGGCAACGATCCAGTTGGCGCAGTTACGACCTGCCAAGGCAATCTTGTCGCCAGCCTTGAGTCCTAATTGATCAAATAGCTTGTGCAGACGTAGTATCTGAATGGCCATTGTACCAAAGGTGTAGTCCTGCTCATCGCCTGTAGCATGGGCAGGGCTGTCAATGTAGTCGGTCAGCGCTGGCTGCTCCCAACGTGTGCGAATCTGCTCGCACAATAGTTCAAAATAATGTTTAACCATTTTCATCTTGTGTTATATTCAATCCTCCACGAGAGTCTTTCTCGTCAATATCGCGGCAAAGGTACAACTTTTTTTTGAATTGAGCAAATAAAACGAACAAAAATATACTTTTTTTTGGTAAAAAGGTTTTTTGTGGTGGCAAAAATATGGTCTATTTGTCGTATTCGGACTAAAAACTACGTCCGGCACCACCTCCTCCAAAATGTCCGCCACCATACGAGCGAACGCTGCCGGATGATGAGGAGGAAGCGAGGCGTCTGGCGGCAGCCTCGGCTGCGCGACGTCTTGCCTCGGCTGCTGCAATGGCTGCCATCGCTATGGCTACTGCGGCAAGGATGGCATTGGCATCGCAACCGAATGCCTGTGCACGTGCCTTTGTAGCAGTCAGACCGGCATGAGTCTGGCATGTCTCGATGGCGCTGAGCAGGTGCTTGGGCATATTGTTTCTAATCTCTTGTATGGCAGCCTCGGTCAGTCCCAATGCAGGTCCAGCGGCTGCTATGCGATTGAAGTCCTTCCAATCGGTGGAATTGTTCTTCAGATAGTTGGTGAGTCGTGTAGGAATCTCAGCCACTGCTTTGTCAATCTTCTCTGTCGAGATGTTTCTCTCCTTTGCCTCTGCTACTGCCTGGTCGCGCTCCTCCACGGTCATTGAGTTCTCGATTTTGCGTAGTGCCACGCGGGTGGGGTTGTTCTGATACAGATATAAGAGGTAGAATATCAACACGATAACACCAATGAGGAAGAGTAGTGACAAGACTAAATCCAGCAGACTTTCCTCTTCGTCGGAATCATGGTGGATGCTACTATTGCTCTCTTGCATCTCGCGATACTCGCCGCCCAACAGACGAACGCACTCGCGTGCGCCGGCCTCAGCTGCGCTGAAGTAATCACCATCCTTGAGGTAATCTATCATGTATTCGCCTATGATGCGCGAGCATTTGGCATCTGTCAGAACGCCCTCGTTGCCGTATCCTGTGGCGATGAAGACCTCTCCACGACTGTCTTGCGTGCGTGGTTTGATGAGTATGAGGACACCATTGCTGATTTTGTCTTGACCAATGCCCCATGCATCGCCCACTTGCTGAGCAAAGACGGCTGGAGCCTGATCCTCCAGATCCAATACGGTCAGCACTACGATTTCGTTGTCCGTAGAGTCGGCAAAGAGTTGCAGTTCGGTCTCCAGTCCTGTTTCCTGCTTGTCGGTGAATATGTTTGCCAAATCCACAACGTATCTGGCCGGAACGGGACGGGGCGGAATGGCGAAAACCAATGTGGTGACCGAAGTAAATAAAATCAGTAATAAGTGCTTGATTTTCATAGGCATATTGTGTGATACTATTGCTGTTGATTAGCGCTTGACAGCGCTGAGGAAGGTCTCGCGCAGACCCTCTGCATCCAGATGCAGCATGTGGTAGAGTTCTGCAGTGGAACCATGCTCTACAAACTGGTCGTTGACGCCCAGGCGGCGCACCGGAATCGCATGATTATGGTCGGCAAAGTACTCCAGTACAGCGGACCCCAATCCGCCATGTATGACGCCATCCTCTACGGTGAAGACATAGCGATAGTGCGTGGCAACATAGTCCAGCACCTCGGTGTCAATCGGTTTGAGCCAGCGCATGTCGTAGTGTGCAAACTCGGGCATGTCGGCAATCGCCTGTTCCACGGTGGCACCGATGGCACCGATGGATAAGATTGCCACTTCTGTTCCTTGCTTGAGGCATGCGGCATGTCCTACAGCGACGCCGACAGTCTCCCGTGGGTCGTCCGTGGGTCGTCCGTGGCTCGGCACGCGCCCGCGTGGGTAACGGATGGCAATCGGACCATTGTAGTCGGCCGCGATATGCAGCATCTCTACCAGGTCCTCACCGGTCATTGGCGCACCGATGGTCATGTTCGGGATAGGACTCAGATATGCCAGATCCAGCAGTCCGTGGTGCGTAGCACCATCATTGCCTACGATGCCTGCGCGGTCGATACATAGCACGACGTGCAAACGCTGCAGCGCCACATCGTGGATGATATTGTCGTACGAGCGCTGCAGGAAACTGGAGTAGATATTGCAGAACGGCACCACACCCTCCTTTGCCATTCCGGCGGAGAAGGTCACGGCATGTCCCTCTGCTATTCCCACGTCGAAGACGCGCTCAGGTATTTCGCGTTGCATGATGTTCATGCTGCATCCGCTGGGCATGGCTGGGGTGATTCCCACAATCCTGGGATTCGTACGTGCCATCTCCAGCAGGGTCTCTCCAAAGACCTCTTGCCAGAGTTGGGCTGCAGGTTTGCTATTGGCAGCAGCAGCGCTTTTGCGCTCGCCGGTCTCTACATTAAATTCGCCCGGTGCGTGCCAGATGGTCTGGTCGTGCTCTGCCGGTTCGTAACCTTTACCCTTGGTGGTGATAATATGTAATACCTTGGGTCCCTGATGATTACGTATCTCGCTCAGGATGCGCACCAGATCTATCACATCGTGTCCGTCCGCCGGACCAATGTAGCGGATATTCAGTCCCTGGAAGATGTTGGTAGGCTGGTGGGTGAGGGCGGACTTGAGATAATTATTGAATCGCTGCAGTCTGCCTTTTCGGCTGTCGCTCATCACACCCAGTTTCACCAGCATGCGATAGATTCGCCAGCGCCAACGATTGTATCGCGCACTGGTGGTGATATCTACCAGATACTGGGTGAATCCACCGTGGATAGGGTCGATGGCCATATTGTTGTCGTTGAGGATGATGAGCAGGTTGTTTTTGTCCATCGAGGTGTTGTTCAGTCCCTCAAATGCCAATCCTCCTGTCATGGCACCATCTCCGATGATGGCTACCACGTTGTTGCGTACTGCTCGAGCGGCTGCAGCGTCGGTCGTATCGGCACTTTCCATCAGTCTGTGTGCGATATCTATGCCCAATGCTGCCGATATGCTATTGCTGGCATGGCCGGCTATGAAGGCATCGTGCTCGCTCTCAAATGGGGTAGGGAACGGTGCCAAACCGTGAAACTGACGATTGGTGTGAAACTGCTCTCGTCTGCCGGTCAGTATCTTGTGTCCGTATGCCTGATGTCCCACGTCCCAAATCAACTTATCTTGCGGAGTATTAAAGACATAGTGCAGCGCTACGGTGAGCTCTACGGTGCCCAGCGATGATGCCAGGTGCCCCGGGTTGTGACTCAGCTCACGAATGATGAAATCGCGCAATTCAGCACATACATCGGGCAGAGCGCTGATGGGCAGCTGCTTCAGATCCGATGGGTATTGAATAGTATTCAGGTATCGATATTCCATGTTTAATTCCTTATTCTCGTGTGGTTGCGCGCACGTACGCGCACACTTCCCTAATTTAGTGTGCAAAGTTACAACAAATTTTTGACATATGCAAGCAAAACCGCAAAAAAGTGTCATACCGACCCCTTAGAGACTCCTTAGCGACCCCTTAGTGACCCCTTATCTCTTCTGTACATATGCAAGAAAAAAGACTGAAAAGACGAAAAAACTTGCATATGTCAGAAAAAAGTTGTATCTTTGCAGCCAAATATTTTTGACACATTGATGCTATGAAGAAAGAAATTCAATTCTCGCTGGTGTACCGCGATATGTGGCAGAGCTCCGGCAAGTACGTTCCGCGCCGCGACCAGTTGGCAAAGATTGCTCCCGTCATCATTGACATGGGCTGTTTTGACCGTGTAGAGACCAATGGTGGTGCCTCCGAGCAGGTGAACCTGCTATACGGAGAGAACCCGAACCTGGCAGTTCGCACCTTTACCAAGCCCTTCCATGAGGCCGGTATCAAGACGCACATGCTGGATCGTGGTCTCAACGCGCTGCGTATGAACCCTGTGCCTGCGGACGTGCGCGAACTGATGTATAAGGTGAAGCACGCGCAGGGAACAGACATCACTCGTATCTTCTGCGGACTCAACGACCCACGCAATATCATTCCGTCCATCAAATGGGCAAAGGCTGCCGGCATGACAGCGCAGGCTACCATGTGTATCACCTACAGCAAGGTGCATACCGCGGAGTACTACATCAACCTGGCAGAGCAACTCATCGAGGGTGGCGCGCAGGAAATCTGCCTCAAGGATATGGCAGGTATCGGTCGTCCGGCTATGTTGGGCACCATCGTGGCTGCTATCAAGGAGAAGCACCCAGATATCATCATTCAGTATCATGGTCACTCGGGTCCCGGATTCTCGGTAGCCTCGATGCTGGAGGTGGCGAAAGCCGGTGGTGACGTGCTGGATGTGGCCATGGAGCCACTCAGTTGGGGTAAGGTACACCCGGATGTGATTACCATTCAGGCTATGCTGCGCGATGCAGGCTTCCTCGTGAAGGATATCAATATGAACGCATACATGGAGGCGCGTAGTCTCACCCAATCGTTCATCGATGATTTTCTGGGATACTGGATCGACCCGAAGAACTCGCTCATGTCGTCGCTGCTCGTAGGCTGCGGTCTGCCGGGTGGTATGATGGGTAGCCTCATGGCTGACCTCAAGGGCATGCATGCCGCTATCAATGCGAACCGCACCAAGCGCGGTGAGCATCCATACACCGAGGACGAACTGCTCGTTGAGCTCTTCAACGAGGTACAACGCATTTGGCCGATGCTCGGTACACCATGTCTGGTGACTCCGTTCAGCCAGTATGTCAAGAATGCCGCTCTGATGAATATCTTCAGCCGCTCGATGGGCGAGCCAGAGTTCACACGTATGGATCCGGCAATGTGGGGCATGATCCTGGGTAAGAGTGGTAAGTTGCCTGGTGAACTGGCACCCGAAATCGTCAAACTGGCTGAGCAGAAGGGCTTTGAGTTCTATACCGATGATCCACAAAAACTCTATCCGAACGAGCTCCCACGCTTCATCAAGGAGATGGAAGAACTCGGTTGGGATCGTGGTCAGGACGATGAGGAACTGTTTGAGTTCGCAATGCACGAGAAGCAGTATCGCGAGTACAAGAGCGGTCAGGCAAAGGAACAATTCAACGCCGACTTGTTGGCTCGCATGGAGAAAGCAGCAAAGGGTGGTCAGCAGGTTGTCTTCCTCAGCGATAAGGACAAGCGTGCTATCCTGCACCCGTCTTCGCAACCAGTGGAGGTTGAGGCTACCGGTAAACTGCTGTGGGAACTGGACTTCAACGAGCAGAGCAAGGCACCTGTCTTTGGTAAGGTATTCACCGAGGGCGAGACCCTCTGCTACATTGAGACGCAGCACGGTATGGAAGAAATCGTTGCTCCGATGAATTGCAAGATTGTCAATGTGGAGAAGGAGCAGGGCGCTAAGGTAGTTAAGGGCGATACCATCGCTTGGGTAGAGCGTGTGGATATTGTTCGCGAGGTCAAAGAGACTGTGAAGAAGGCCGCACAAAAAGTAGCCGACGCAGTCAAGGAGGCGACAAAAAAGGCAGCCGACAAGGTCGTACTGCCAGCCGAGGAAAAACCTTGGGTAGATGGCGCTAATGTGCAGAAGAAGAAATAAATGAAAACGCCGGCTGAAACAGCCGGCGTTTTTATTTACATTCTTAGTTTCATTCCTGCAATGATGGTGTCTGGACGCAGATGAAACATCGCCGCCATCTCACCCCCCATGCTGAATCCGCATCGGTCGCACACGCCGTGTGTGTATCCCATACATTTGGGGGCGCGGCTGCCGTCCGAGAAGATGAAGTTGGTCACCCAGCACCACTTGTCGGTGCAGCGCACCTTGCCATTCTCCACACGCATCATCTTCAGACCGCTGACCGTATTCATGATAGGATAGCCGGCTCGCTTCTTCCTTATCAGCATATCGATGCAGGCATTTCGCTCATCATCAGGCAGATACAGGTCTTTAGTCTCCTCAAAAGGTGTGTGGAAATTCAGTGAGATATGGTCTATGTTAGGATTCTGACGCACATAGTCAAGTGTCGCCTCTACGTTCTCTACGTTCAGACGATTGATGACCATATTGACGCATATTCCCTTGATACCGCTCTCGCAGATGTGCTTCTCCAGTCGCTCGAAGGCTCCCTTACCACGTATCAGATCGTGGTACTCATGTATGCCGTCCATGCTCACCCATACCTGATCAGCGTGGCTGCCAGCGAAGGGCAGTTGGGCATTGGTGGTGATGGTGGCAGACCAGAATCCAATCTCGTGCGCCAGGTCTATCACGCTATTGATATCTTTGTCGCCATCGCGCCAGAGGTAGAGTTCACCTCCCTCAAAGTCCACGACTCGTGAACCTGCACGATAGCAGTCCTCCAGTTCCTCGCGTATCTGCTCAAAGGTCTGAATACGTGGGTGCTCCAGCGTATAGACAGAGCAATGCTTGCAGCGCAGGTTGCATCGGTCCAGAATGAAAATGACCGATTGCAGCGGAGCACGACGCCCTAACATGGCACGCAGGTACCACTGTCCCAGATAGAATAGTTGCTTGATCATCCGATGAGTTCGATAACGTATAGTACAATCTTTACGATGGCGATGATGGCACAGAAGCCGGTGTTGATATTGCGCATCGTGTACCAGCGTAGCAGGTAATAGCGATTCTCCGGTTCAATCTTGTCCCAATTATCCATCGGCCCCAGCCACTTGTGTGGGTGCTCGGTAGGCACCTCTATGCCCTTTGCAAACATCACCATAGCCCACATTACCCATATTGCCTGTGGAATCATGAGCAGTACCAGACTGTATGCCCAATGAATGTATCCTGTTGCTACACATCCGATTACCAGCGCAAATGGTACAAAGAGGAATATGCCGTAGGCAATCAGTCCCAGTGTGTCGGTCTTGAGCAGTACAGCCAGGGTCTTCTTGTGCGACACAGCATCTACGTGGCGCTCCACAAACGAGTGGGTGTACAAGATATTGGTGACAAACATGCCCACTGCGATGCCCAATGCCAGGATATGCCATGCAAAGCCGCCATCCGGTGTGAATAGTGCGCCGCAAACCGACTCATACACGCCGCACATCAGGCACGGACCAAAGCAGATACCAATCACGAGTTCGCCCAGACCATGGAAACCGAGTTTGAAAGGTGGGGCAGAGTAGAAGAAGCACAGAAAACCCGCTATGGCAGCGATGGCTACCAGTACCCAGTCAAAGTCTCGTACTATCCAGATTATCAGTCCGCAAAGCACGGCAATGCCAAAGAAAACAGCGATTGCACCTGCCAATTCGCGCAGCGTGGTCGATCCGTCCAACAAGTACGGGTACTTGTCGGTGAAGGCTTTCTCGCCATCGTCGCGCAGATTCAATCGGTAGTTGAGTATGTCGTCCTTGTAGTCGCAATAGTCGTCCAGGAGGTTACCCCCCAGGTGCACAAGGCATACTCCTGCCAGTGCCAATAGTCCCAACCAGATGTTAAATCCATCTACTCCCAGTGCCAGCACGATGGTCAGCACACTGGGCATGATGTTTTGTGGTGCAGCGAAGCTGCGGCTATTGTATAGCCAACGTTTAACTTGATTCATAGTCCTAATTTCTGACGAATATCAGCCGGAATGGCATCTTTGTGAACCAAAATATCGTTAGTTTTGTACTGCATGTAGGCGTATGAGATGTACCAGATACCTTTGTAGGTGGATTTCTGCGTGCCCCACGAGTTCTTGACCATGTAGTAGCATTTGCCATTCTGGTCGCGTGCGGTACCGAAGATCTGCATACCGTGGTCATCGGTGTTCTCCCAACTGTCGTATGCCAGCTGACGCATCTCTTGGGTGATGGTCATCTCGGGAAGTGGCTTCTTGGTGAGCTCATCGCGTTTGTCCGAGTCGCTCATGCCGAGCCAGTGTGCCATGTCGCTTCCGGTGAGGTCAGCGCCCTTGTCGGCATCCGGCATCACACCGATACCCTTGCGTGTGAAGGTTACCTCGCTCACGTCTGCGCCCCACGCCATCGTGTAGCCGTGTGCCAGAGCGTAGTCGATGATGCGCATCATGTCCTCCAGTGGCACGTTGTACATCTGATCCATGCGCCAGTTGTCCGGCACCTCCAGTGCGAAACGTGTGTAGAACGGGTGGTGCGTGTAGCTGGTGATGCTCACGTAGTCCTCGGCATTCAGACCCAATTCCTTGGCGAACGACTGAGGTGTATATTCCTTGCCCTGATAGGTGAATTGCTCAGGGCAGCGACCCAGGTAGGTGTCGTAGATGGATTGCAGTCCCTCTTTCCATACCGGACTAATCTTCTTTAATCCGCTATGTGTCAGTGCCTTGACGTAACTCTCTGCTACAGCATCCAGCTCCTTGTGTACCGGCAGCGTGTCAGCAGGCGAACTGCCATAGCGAATACCCGGCATCGCCTCCAGAGGTACCAAACCGTAGTTTTGCATGCAATAAATAACATCGTATGCGCTACCGCCCGGTGAGAATTTGACATCGCCATACATGCGTACGCAGTACTCTGCGCGATCCATCATGGTGTGGCTGACAACGAACATCGGACTGAGGTTGTGTACGCCCTTGCCGGTGCGAATCAGTTCGCTCTCGATAAAGGAGAGGGTAGAGTATGACCAGCAGGTGGAACTTCGGTGCTGGTTTCGCACCGGAGTGATGGCTACACTGTCCACGGTGGTGAAGACAAAGCCCTCCTCTTTGGTGGTGTCAGCCACCTGAGCAATAGAATCTGTCTGAGCGACTGCCAAAAGGCTACCCAGTAGCAGGAACGCGCTAAAAAATACTTTCTTCATCTTTGTTTAATGTATAGGGATATATTGTTATAAATCAGGGAACTAATCAGGGAATTCCATCAGGTATGCCTTGATAAATTCGTCGATGTCGCCATCCATGACGGCATCTACGTTGCTGGTCTGATAATTGGTACGGTGGTCCTTCACGCGGCGGTCGTCGAAGACGTAGCTGCGAATCTGGCTTCCCCACTCAATCTTCTTCTTTCCGGCCTCTACGGCTGCAGCTGCCTGACGGCGCTTCTCGAGCTCCAACTCATAGAGTTGACTGCGCAGGTGTCGCAGCGCATTCTCGCGGTTCTTGGGCTGATCTCGGGTTTCGGTATTCTCGATCACAATCTCGTCCGGCTGGTTAGTCAGCGGGTTGATGAACTTATAGTGCAGTCGTACTCCGGACTCCACCTTGTTGACGTTCTGTCCACCGGCTCCGGAGCTGCGGAAGGTGTCCCAACTGATGTTGGCAGGATTAACTTCAATCTCAATAGAGTCGTCGATGAGTGGCACCACAAACACGCTGGCGAAGGAAGTCATGCGCTTTCCCTGAGCGTTGTACGGACTGACGCGCACCAGACGGTGCACACCGTTCTCGCTCTTCAGGTAACCATATGCCATATCGCCCTCTACGTTGAAAGTGACGGTCTTGATTCCAGCAGCATCGCCCTCCTGGAAGTTACTGATTGTCACCTTGTAATCGTGCTTCTCGCAGTAGCGCTGATACATGCGCATCAGTTGCTCGGCCCAGTCTTGTGCCTCGGTACCCCCGGCACCGGCTACAATCTTCAGAACTGCTGGCATTGAGTCTTCCTCGTGCGACAGCATGTTCTTCATTTCCAGTGCCTCCACCTCTACCAGCGCATGGGCATAAGCGGCATCTACCTCTTCCTCGGTGACCAGTTCGTCCTTGTAGAAGTCAAAGGCGAGTTGCAACTCGTCCGTGGCAGCTCGCACCCCCTCGTAGCCTTCAATCCATTTCTTGATACCCTTGACCTTGCGCATCTGTGCCTCGGCGGCCTTGGCATCATCCCAGAAGCCAGGAGCCTGCGTATGCAGCTCCTCTTCCTCCAGTTGGATGCGTTTCTCGTCAATCGCCAGATACTGCTTCAGTTTCTCTGCTCGTTGTTGAATCTCTTTTAGTTGCTCAATCGTTATCATTAATTCTCAATTTTCAATTAGGGCTTCGCCCGTCAATTCTCAATTCAGCACGTAGTGCGCAATCACCTCGTGTCTCTCCTCGTTTTGTGCCAGCACATTGGGTTTGAATCTGCTGGCATCCTGACCGGTTGCGTTGATGATCTCCTGTTTGAACTTATCGAACGCATGCTCTTGCAGGCGATATACCTTTTGATCGTGTAGGCGGAAGCTGTCGCGCTTTGCCTGATACTCCATGTTGGATTGCTTGATGAGCTCATCCACACGTGCTCCAAACTCCTCTGCCTGAGCCTGTGTGGTGGTCTGGTTTTCAAACTCGAAGTACCAATCGTAGCGGCTCTCCTCCAGATTAGCATAACCGGTGAAGTAGTTGAGGTGCATACCGGTCAACTCTTGTGCGCGATTGACGGCGTTGATGAATTGTCCCTCGTACAGTTTCTCACCTGTGATAGTTACTATTCCGTTGACTTTCTGTACCATATGGATGCGAGGAGTCGTGCCAAAGAGTGGGGCAGCGGCCTCTACGATATCGTTCATGTTGTAGCGATACAGCCCCGAGAATGTGGTCACAAACGGGCAGTATTTCTCGCCCGGAACGAGCTCATCCAACTGGTAGAAGCGAGCGTCCGGATCGTCAAACTCGTCTGCGCGTTTGAACTCGTAGTAGTGCATGTGTGGGAAGAGTACCGACTCGATGCTGTCGTCCAGTACCAGACCGGCGCGGCACTCACTTGAGAAGTATGCGAACTCCTGATGCAGCATTTGCTCAGGATAACTGCCTTCCAGCTTCTTCAGGTAAATCTGGGTGTTACCGCACTTCCAGGTGGTCAGAATCTGCAGGTCCGGCCAGTAGTGCTTAGGCAGCACCTGACCATACTTGGCCTTGAGTGCACGCAGTTCGTTGGCGCGCTCCGGATTCGGGTGGAAGTAGTGCTTTACAGCCTCGCGAATCTCCTGTGGAATCTCTACTTTGTCGGATAGTGTACCATTCTCAATGTCCTTGCAGAACTCGTCGTACCATGTATCTACACAGTGCTGAATCTCTACCATTGTGGACGGATTGGCAGCAACCACCAGGGTGACATTGCGCTCGATACCCATTCGCATGATGGCGTAGTTGCGGGCGGTATAATCCTCGATGTTGAAGATGTCAGACGGGCTGGCATAGAGTTTTTTGACAAAGCCAGGGCAGTTCTTCTGTGTGAAGCCGCTCACGGAACCATAGATGGTGCCATCGGGAGTGTAACCTTCAATCTGCTTGCCGACTACGCTCACAATAGAGCCGCTATACACCATGTGTCTCTGATGGATAAAGTTGAATAGCCAACACTTGTTCATCTTGCCGTAGATGTCGCTCAGATACTTCTCCGAGATAGGAATCCATTTCGGCTCTCCGGTGGCGCCACTGGTGGTGGCGTACAGCATGGGGCGACCCTGAAATAGTATATCTGCCTCACCGTTTTTCATGCGGTTAACGTATGGACGGAAGTCCTCGTACTCGCTTGGAGCGATATTTTTCTGATATAGTGCGAATAGTTCGTCGTCGTTCTTTGCCTCAAGAATGTCTGCAAAGTGATGCTCCTTGCCATAAACCGAATCCTTGGCATAGGCGAGGATGGCACGGAGGGTCTTCTCTTGTGCCTTGCGAGGATTTTTGCTGACGGATTTGAGTTTTAGATACTGTATCCCACCTGCCAATCCGAGCAGGAAATTCGGGATAAATGGATATTGTCTCTGTTCCATATTTTGTACTGTTTATTTTCGTTATCTTCTTGTCTCGGGTGCTTACCGACCCCTTACCGACCCCTTATCGACCCCTTAGTGTATTCTTCTCCTCTCATTGTAGAAGGGGATGTTTGTGCCGAGAAATCGGCTACAAAGGTACAAAAATTTTCTGACATTTGAAAGTCTTAGGTGTGATTTGCCCCTCGAAATTGTATTTTTTTTATTTTTTTACGCTTTTATGCGCTCGCGCGCTTGCGTGTTTCAATTATTTTTACTATCTTTAGCACCTCTGGAGGGGTCGGTGGAGGTTCTGTTTTTTCCGATTTGATAGTATTTTTTTTTATGTTCCTGTTAATTGTCACCTCATATTCCCACTATGTGTCACCTCATATTCCCACTATGTGTCACCTATGTGTCACCATCTTCTTGCTCTATGTGGAAACTATATGTACCTGATAGTCAACAGTATGGCGCATCATGCTTCGGAAAACTAATGCTTAAGGGTGACAGTGGAGACACTATTGTCTAAACCCCCTATATATATAATAGGGTTTATAGATTTATTGTCTCCTCTGTCACCCATGTTGTATGCCTCATATCCCTCCTAATTGATGACCGATTTTAACAAATTTCTTTCTTTTTGGAATTTTTTTGTACAAATCGTTGCATATTCCAAAAAAAAGTTGTAAATTTGCACCGAATATTGAACTTCGCCTTTGGCGCTACTATTATGGCAAACGAAAAACAACCACTCGTTGACGAGTTGAAATCTCTGCTGGAGCAGAATGTAACGGAGGTAAAAGACCAAGTTGATGGACTCAAAAATCAGTTCTACCGACTCTATCATCAGGAGCAGGAAGCTGCGAAAAAATTAGCGGAAGAAGCCGCAGAGGCAGCAGGTGAGGTGCTTGAGAATTGGCAACCGGCAATTGATGAGGTAGAGGTGCAATTTCGTGCTCTGTTGGCCGACTACAAGGCCAAGCGTGCGGAAGTGATGCAGCAGTTGGAGGCAGAGCAGCAGCAGAACTTACTCCGGAAGGAGAACATCATCGCGCAGATGAAGAGCATCGTGGAGGCAGATACCGCAGATGTAATGGAGAACCTGAAGAAGGTACGTGAGCTGCAAGCCGAGTGGAAAACCATTGGTCAGGTGCCTGCACAAAAGGTACAAGAGATATGGAAGCAATATAATCTGTACCAAGAGCAATTCTACGACCTGGTAAAAATCAATATCGAGCTTCGTGATTTGGATTTCAAAAAGAATCTGGAGATGAAGACCATGCTTTGCGAGGCAGCGGAGAAGCTACAGGAGCATCCCAGTGTGGTAGAGGCAAGTCGTGCTCTGCAGCAGTTGCACGAGGAGTGGGCAGAGATAGGTCCGGTTGCACGCGAGCTGCGTGAGGAACTTTGGAATCGATTCAAGGAGGCTTCCACGGTTATCAACAAGAAGCATCAGGCATACTTTGATGAACTGCATGCCAGGGAGCAGGAGAATCTGGAGAAGAAGCAGGCTCTCCTGGAGCGCGTACGTGCTATCGACACGTCTGCAATCAAGACCAGCAAGGCTTGGGATGAGGCAACAGACCTAATCACGTCTATTCAGAACGAGTGGCGCACGATAGGTTTCGCTCCTAAGAAATTCAACCAGTCCATCTATGATGATTACCGCGCAGCCTGCGACGAGTTCTTCCAGAAGAAGACCGCCTTCTACAAGGGATTGCGTGATGTACTGGGCGATAACCTGAAGAAAAAACGTGCGCTGATAGAGCGCGCCGAGTCCCTCAAGGACAGTACCGAATGGAAGGAAACAACCGAGGCTCTCATCGCCCTGCAAAACGAGTGGAAGACCATAGGTCCGGTAGCACGTAAGTATTCGGATGAGCTCTGGAAGCAGTTTACCGACACCTGTGATTCGTTCTTCAATGCTAAGCGCGAGGCAACCAAGCAGCAGCGCGAGGCCTTCCAGCAGAAGCGTCAGGATGCCAAGGAGCGCTATGCAAAACGCCTTGAGGGTATGGGTGACCGCCAGAAACTCGTTCGTATGTACGAGAATCTGCTGCAGGAGATTAAGACTGCTGAGAACAATATCCTCTTCTTCTCCGGCAAGTCGAAAACGGCAAACAAACTGATGCTCGATATGCAGAAGAAGATTGATGTGCTGAAGGGTCAACTATCTGATCTTGAGGCTAAAATCAATCAGCTGGATGCACAAGACGAGTAAATGATTCGTGACATGGCTTTAGTTAATTACAGCAATGTAGAGATTAGACAAGCGGAGCAGATTGTGCTCCGCGATGTCTCTCTATCCATCGAGGCGGGCGAGTTCGTTTATCTGCTGGGTAGGGTAGGTAGTGGTAAGTCCAGTTTCATGAAGACCCTGTATGGTGCGCTGCCTATTCAGGCTGGCGATGCTAAGGTGCTGGATTATGATCTCAGGCAGATTCGCAGACGGCAACTGCCATACTTGCGTCGTCGATTGGGCATAATCTTTCAGGACTATCAGTTGCTGCACGATCGTACTGTATCGGACAATCTGCTCTTCGTGCTCCGTGCTACCGGATGGAAGAACAAACGCCTCATGCAGGACCATGTCATGGAGGTCTTGAGTCAGGTTGGGATGGAGAATAAGGCATACAAGATGCCTCACGAGTTGAGTGGTGGAGAGCAGCAACGTGTTGTGATAGCTCGTGCGCTACTCAATATGCCGGAACTCATTCTGGCTGACGAGCCTACCGGTAATCTGGATCCGGAGACCGGAACGGAGATCATGGAACTCCTATACGGAATCAGCCAGGCTGGTATTGCAGTAGTGATTTCTACACATAACCTAGCCTGGCCGGAAAAGTATCAGGGACGTCAACTCTTGTTTGCTGACGGACAAATTACTGCTTGCTGACAGACATATACGCGAGGGCGTATAGGCGCATTTGTTTGAGCATGGCTACCAAGCCATTGCTACGTGTCGGAGAGAGGTGCTCTCGAAGATTGATTTGGTCGATGAAGTATAATTCTGCATCGACTATTTCTTTTGGGGTGTGCCCACTCAGCACACGAATCAGTAGTGCCACAATACCTTTGACGAGGATGGCATCGCTGTCGCCTTTGTAAATAATAATCGCCTCTTTGCCCTCTCCCTCTGAAGAGGGTTGGGTGAGGCTTGCCGTAAACCAAACCTTAGACTGGCAGCCGTCGATGAGGTTCTGTTCCGTGCGGTCTGCTTCATCAAATGGCTCTAAACCATTGCCTAACTCAATGAGCAGGCTATAGCGGTCCATCCAGTCGTCAAACGAGGAAAACTCCTCAATGATTTCGTCTTGTATCTCGTTGATTGTCATAGTTTTTGCTTTATCATTTGGTATAGTTGCTCAGCTATCTGCTCGTCAGACTCGCTGGTACATTCTGTCCAGTCGATGGTGTAGTCTGCCTGCAGATAGTAGCTCTCTCTTGCTTCCAATTGTGGGCGGATGAATTGCAGCAGTTCTGCTTCTGTTCGTCCTTGTAGTACAGGCCTAGTGCTTAGATCGGTGAGAGTGAGTCGCTTAGCAAGGTGCTCGGCAGACCAGCGGATATAGATACTGGTTCCCAATTCGTGCAGGCATTCCATATTGTCCTCCCAGCAGGGATAACCGCCTCCTGTAGCATAGATAACTTTCTCGATGGGCAATTCTGCCAGCCGTTCTACAACATCTTTTTCCAGTTTACGAAAGGGTTCCAAACCATATTTGCGGATGTAATCACCAGTAGATAGACCATGTATCTCGTGAAAGGCCTCGTCCAAATCTACAAAATGCCATCCTAATTTATTAGCTAATATCTTGCCGGCAGTTGTCTTGCCGGCTCCCATATAGCCTATCAAATAAATGGGTAATTCCATATTTCGCCTATTACTTTTTCTCCTCTTCGTCAAGGAGTTCTGAGGTGTTGTCGTTCCAAATAAGCCTGCCATCAACGATAGCTGCCACAGGGAAGACGGCATTGGTTAGGGGCGATGGTATGGGTCGGAACTGTTGAGACTCCTTATAATATATACGCGCGCACGAGGAACATATAGGAGCGCAAACGGTCTCCACAACCATGGAGGAGTCACCCATGTTGAGAACTTCTACGTAGCAACTATCAGCCATGCGGATACGGCTATAGTTGTCTTCCTCATAGAGGATCTCGGGACTGCCGTGCATCGCGGTGATGGCAGTAATCAATGTTGCGACGATGTCCAGTATCATAGTATTTTATCTAATAACACGCTGGCGTAGGCAGCAATGCCCTCTTTGCGTCCTACGAATCCCAGGTGCTCGGTGGTAGTGGCTTTGATGCTGACTTGCATCTCGCTAACTCCCATCACGTCTGCCAGACATTGTTGCATCTGCTCGATATATGGCATTAGTTTGGGGGCTTGCGCGCAGATGGTGCAATCGCAGTTTCCTAATTCATATCCCTGCTCCCGTACCATGGCCATAACTCGGCGTAGCAGTATCTTACTGTCTATGCCCTCGTATTCGTTGCCCTTAGTGTCAGGAAAATGATAACCTATGTCTCGCATATGGGCAGCTCCCAGTATAGCATCGCATAGAGCGTGGATCAGCACATCGGCATCCGAGTGACCTAATAGTCCAACCTCGGCAGGTACCTCAATTCCTCCGAGCCACAATTTGCGGCCCAGAGCGAATTGATGTACATCATATCCGAATCCTATTCTGATCATTACTTTCTATTATTCACCAGATCCTTGATACCTGCCAGGTCGAATCCCAGAGTGAAGCGCATGGTCTGGTCGAGTGGGTTGCTTGCAGCAAGACCGATGCAGTATGCTACATCCAGCGAGAAGATGCTCAGGTGGAAACCGGCACCTACGGTCATGTAGCGGCGGTTACCCTTGGTGTAATCCTCGTGGCTATAACCCAGACGTCCAAAGAACTGACGGTTGTAGCTATACTCAAGGCCAGCACCCCAACGTACCTCTTTAAACTCCTCGGCAGCGCCCAGTGGTGCGTCTGCGAAGGATTGGAAGATACCCTTTACGGAGGTCAATTTGCTATAGGCATCCTGATCCATAGTCCATGTGCTGGAATCGTCCGGATCAAAGCCCTCTGTGAAGCGAGACTTACGGGTAGGAACCAGCAGTTTGTTTGCCTCCAGGGTGAAGGTCAAGCGGTTGTACTTGTCAAATGGCAACTCATAGGTTGCACCGATGTTCATGCTGGCTGGGATAAAGTTGCTACGGGTATCCTCGTAACTCATCTTACCACCCAGGTTCTGGAGTGTGAAACCGAGGTTGAAGTAGCTCGTTCCCATGGGAATCTCGATAGGTTGCTTGTAGAAGAGCGAGATGTCGGCTGCCATGGTCCATGCCGGATACATATCGGTAGAGGTTGTACCGGTGCTCAGGTTCAGACCATTATTCATATCCGAGTACATAAAGCGCAGCGTAGCCGCCATACTTACGTACTCATGTAGCTTACGGTAGTACGATAAATCTACAGCCAACTCGTAAGGATGAGCGCTGACGCCCAGGTCTGCGCCTGTGCCGCTGGTCAGATTGACTTCACCCATCGAGAAGTATGTGAAGCTGGCACCCAGACCACCAGCCATCTCGCTGATGGTATAGTAGCCGGCGATATGTGCCAGGTTGAGGTCGGTCACACCCAACTTACGCAACCATGGGGTATAGTTGGCGGTGATTCCACCTGCGCTCTGCATGTATGCATACTTAGCGGCATTCCAGCGCTGCGAGTTCAGGTCCGGATCGGTTGATACACCTACATCACCCATACCGGCTGCACGTGCGTCTGGAGCAATACTCAATGATGGCATGGCAGTGATGACCGGATTCATTATCTCCTCTGCCATTACGGTGCTGCTTATGGTCAATACTGCAGCAAGGGTTAAAATGATTTTTTTCATCGTTCTAAATTATTTTTATTGATTAATTACATGTTGTATAAATAAAAAACAGACTATTTTAGATATTCCTCATAGGCAATTTCGTTTTGTTGTAAAAGTGTGATTTATGTTAATGTGTAATGATTAATTTACCGGATTTGGTTGTGTGCGATCCATTAGCAGAACGGATGCGTACGTTGTATATGTATAGTCCTTTGCCGATACCCAGTTGTTTTAGAGCTACCGTAGCAATGTCGTTGGCGTTATTCTGCTGGTGCGAATATACCAGTTGTCCTTGCATATTGTAGATGTAGATTTCGGTATCCATGAGTTCATCTACCTGGTCGTATTGGATAGACATATGCAGGTCTCCGTCTCCTGTGGTGTAGCATGCTACATTGAAGATGGTTGGATCCAGTCCTTTCACTACCTTAAATTTGAGTGTAGCCAGAGTGCTGTTGTTCACCAGATCCCATGCACGGAAGGTGAGTGTATGCTCTCCCTCGGTCAACTCAGGCAGTTGGTAGCTGACCTGCCCGCCGCGATAGCTGTTGGGCTCAAAGGTGAAGAACTCGTTCAGTATGTAGGTCTGCTTAGGATCATCATCAATGATGAGCATCAGGTCATGTCCGATACCGCTACCTGCTGTGTTCACGCCGTTCTTGTCAAAGATATTGGCATAGAATCGAGGCTTCTCGTAGGTAGCATCGCCATCTTTGAATAGAGGGGTATTGAGGTAAATTTCCAGCTCTGGACCTACTGTGTCTGCCAGTATCTCACTATTACTGCCTCCGATGACGAAGTTGGTAAAGTGTCCGACACCCTCTACATGCTCGTTCTCATCGTATGCATAATATACCATACGACCATTGCCGTAGTTGTAGCGGATGTCCTTAGGTGTCATGAATACGTATTGGAACTTACCATCCTTCACATTAGCCTCACCCTTGTAGATGGTGTTGGGGTAATCCTCGTATTTGAGCACTTTCTGCTTGGACGGATCTTTCTCGTCGTTATCGCGTGTCGTGATAATCTGCTTCTTGTCATAGATAGTCACCTGTACTTTACCATTGAACCATGTAGCCGTATCTTGTGGACTATTTTCGGAAATGTATCCCTCTACGTTATGGATGGTGAGGGCATTGAGGGTATCCAACTTGCTGGTGGTATGTACTTGGCAGTTTGTTGGATAATTCAATTTCAGGGCAGGGTCTCCCAGTAGCACGTAGGCCAGGTGGTTGGCATTGGCACCTCCGGATACTTTGCTCTTGGCGAGGTACATGGCGCTTCCTACTGTCATATCGTACGAGTAGGGATCCTTGTGCGAGAACAGGGTATCGCAGAAGAATCGGTTGATTTTTGCATTCTCGGATGCATATACTGTGCGGGTGGCACCTACTACAGCGATGGCACCACCATTCGGATTCAGCACAGCCTCCTCCGCGGTACAACGTTTACCGGAGTCAAAGTGCGAGAAACTACAGGTTGCCATCATCCATACGGCTTGGTTCTTGTTGGACATCATTTGTACATCACGAATGCTCATCATGCCTTCGTTGGTGATGTTGTTGTAGCCTCCGTGACCGGAGTAGTCCATCAGCAGCACGCCATCCTTCAGCAGGTTGTCCAGTCGGTTCTTAGCCAGTGGGTAACTTTCACCACTCGCGTTAACCTCTTGTGGGTATGCATCCAGATAGATTTTGTTCACGACGAAGTCTGGGTTGCGATCCTGTACGCGCTTGGCTCCCTCCTCTGCCACCTCGGTGTGCAGACCATTATCGCCATCGTCTGCGAGGAAGAGAATCTGCTGTTTCCATCTGCCAAAGTCCTCGTTGCGCATGTAGCGGATGATTTTCTCTACCACTTTCTGTGCCTCGTCTAGATTGGCAACCGGCAGACGACCTACTCCGATGTTCATTCTCGAGTCCTTATCAGGCTTTGCGCCATCGGTATTCTGCATAAATCCGAAGTAATCGTCTGTTGCATAGGCATTTACCTCGTTGGTTGAGTTGATAGCCTCAAAGGTGAGCAGCAGGCTTGGTCCCGATGTGGCAAGCAGTTTGCGGTTATCAAACGTACCATCGCCCATCAGGAGCAGCCATTTGGGCGCTTGTACAGCATCGCCATTGGCGCGATCATACAGCATCTTCATGATCCAGCGATATGCGCTGGCATCAGGTGTGCCACTGGAGAACTCGTTATAGACCTGCTGGTCAGTAACGACTGCCCATGTGATATGATCCATTTCCTCGTGTGCTTTGGCGAGCTCTGTAGCAGGACCCACAAAGGCTTCTGGGGAGATGATGACATAATCGATGTTTTCCAGACTGTGCAGGTTCTGATTGCTAATCTCACCTATGACTGTAGGCTTGCGCCAGTCACCCATGCGTGTCTTAACGGCGATGTACTCTTGCATTTTCTCCGTATTGCTGCCATAGAATGTTAACTCGCCATTGGAGATTATGCTTGGTTCGCAGCGAATGTCATCCAGATGGGTGATATTCCATACCTGCACATCGGACAGTACATTACCGAGGTGATACTTCATCATCGTGTTCTGCAAATAGCCTTCTGTGGTGCGGAACATCAGCTCCGAGTTGCGCATCGTCAGCGAGCACGTTGCGGTCATTGCTACGTAGTTGAGGTAGCCAATAGGGCCACTGGTGGTAGCGTTGAATTTGATGTTAACGGTTTGACTGCCGGTGCCACTTGGGTTGAATCTGGCATCCAGATAGGCTGTGGTAGCCATCGTGTAGAAATCAGTAATCGCAGTCGTAGTACGTGTCTGCGTCAGATTATTGGCTTTGATGGTGAAGGTGGAAATGACATTCGCCTTCGCTGCCAATTCCAGATACAGACGGATAGGCTGATCCTCTACTACGTCTTGCAGAGGAATCTCTACATCCAACGTGTTTCGTGTGGATGTCATCGATTCACCATAGAACTCACGACCGCCACCATCCACACCATTCGGATCTATCAGATTCAGTATATCCTTCTCGTGCAGCAGATGGGCTTGGTATGTATAGACATCAGTTGCCGGCTGCTTGTCGGGACGAGTCTCCTGCATCAGCAGTTGCTCACCGGCATTGTCGCTGAGGAAGTAATATCCATAATCTGAATATGGATTGCGGGTGCGCGTGAACTTCGAGTCGCTATAATCCCAACCTATCGAACCTTGTCCGTAGAATAGGATGTAGTCCCCAGCACCAAAGACACCATCGTTACCCTTCTCCATGTGGAAGCGAACGGCAGGCAGGTCGTCTATCTTGCGTACGTTGAAGTTCTGGGTCAGCATTGCTCCACCATATCCGTAGATGCGGACATTCTCCGGCTGCAATCCCATTTCTTTCAGTTCCTCGTAGGTTAGCTGATACACACCTGATTCGCTGACACGAATCTTGATCCATTTACCGCTGCTTAGTACAGACTGAGATGTGTACGTGTGGGTGATGGCAAAACTTGCCTGTGCCAGTAGCAATACGATGGCGATGTTTAGTAGTCGTTTCATTTGATTTTACAATAAAATTTATCCTCGTGTCCTGTCGGACCATTAATTACGTTGTCTCGTTGTAGAGCAATAGCTTCATCTGCGTAGTCTATGTATAGCAGGTCTCCCTGACGGATGGTCATGAGGCTGCTAACCTGGGCGATTGCCTCGTTGGGATAGATACATAGCATGTTGCAGATAGCTTCTTCGGTCATTCCGCTCTCGTCGCATGGGCTGAACTCGCCCAGTGGTAACGCATAGTCGAATGCGATGGCAGAGGTCCAGCTGTCGCCTTGCCGGCGTGCCTCTTGCAGCAGATCGTATGCGATAATGTCCAGACCTGGTGCCCAGGCATCGTAGTAGCGTGTTGCGAATTTGGCCTTAATATTTTTACCTAATCGGCTCACACGCAGCACCACACACCGGTGTGCACGTACGTCCTTGCTGGTCTCCGGCAGAAAGAAGGGTTTCTTCCCATTTAGGAGGCAGGAGTCGGCACGCAGCACCATTTGTGCCTTGCCATCCAGGTATGTAAAACCGATTATCTTCATCTATTCATCAATTTTGCACGCAAAATTACAAAAAATAACTGACATATGCAAGCCTTGCCTAATAAAAGTATATATTTTATTAAAATATATGTGTTTTATTTTCCTCTTATGAATAGCTGTACAGGTGTTCCCTCGAAGTCCCACCACTCGCGCAACTTATTCTCCAGGAATCGACGATACGGCTCCTTGACATATTGGGGCAGGTTGGCAAAGAATACAAATGTCGGCACCTGTGTGTTAGGCAGCTGCGTGCAGTATTTGATTTTGATGTATTTGCCTTTGGTTGCTGGTGGAGGATAGTTCTCAATGAGCGGCAAGAACTTCTCGTTCAGTTTGGCGGTGGCAATCTTTTTCTGCTTGTTCTCATAGACATGTAGCGCAGTCTCCATCACTTTGTAGATGCGTTGTTTGGTGAGGGCAGAGGTGAAGATGATAGGGAAGTCTGTGAATGGAGCCAATCGCTCGCGAATGGCATTCTCATATCCCTTGATGTCCTGTGTGGTCTTGCTCTCGATGAGATCCCATTTGTTCACGCAGACTACCAGTCCTTTCTTGTTTTTCTGAATCAGACTGTAGATATTCAGATCCTGTGCCTCAATGCCACGTGTGGCATCAATCATGAGGATACATACGTCGCTATTCTCAATAGCACGAATACTGCGAACCACGCTGTAGTACTCCAGGTCTTCGTTCACTTTGGCTTTCTTGCGGATACCGGCTGTATCTACCAGATAAAAATCCTTGCCGTACTTGTTGTATCGGGTATAGATACTGTCGCGCGTGGTACCTGGAATGTCGGTCACGATGGTGCGATCCTCTCCAATAAACGCATTCAGGATGCTGCTCTTGCCGGCATTCGGACGACCTACGATGGCGAAGCGAGGCAGTTCGTCCTCGTCCTCCTCCAGCTCGTCCGGCTTAAATCGTGCTACAATCTCGTCCAGCAGGTCGCCGGTTCCGAGTCCGTTCTCTGCCGAGATAATGTATGGCTCACCCAGTCCTAACTTGTAGAACTCGGCTGCTCCGTATTGGTTCTCAAAGGTATCTACTTTGTTCACGGCGAGCACGGTAGGTTTTTTGGCTTGGCGGAGCAGGTGAGCCACTTCGCTGTCAAACTGTGTCACGCCTTCGTTGACATCTACCACCAGTAGTACCACATCGGCTTCTTTGATGGCAAGGTTAACCTGGCGATTGATTTCGCTCTCAAAGGTGTCGTCTGAGTTTACTACCCATCCGCCGGTATCTACTACCGAGAATTCACGACCGCACCAGTCGCATTTTCCATACTGGCGGTCACGAGTGGTGCCCGCTGTGTCCATTACGATCGCTCTGCGCGTGTGCGTCAGGCGATTAAACAAGGTCGATTTCCCAACGTTGGGACGACCCACTATCGCTAAAATATTTGCCATAGATTTATATTTATATTTTGTTATTGTTTAGCAATCCTATCTCCTATTCTCCGCAATTTCCGCAGCCGCCTTTGCAACCTTCGCCGTTGCCACAGTTGCCACCATGGCAACCGCCACCACATCCTCCGCAACCACGATGATGCAGGGCTTTCAGTTCGCCATCGGTCACATCGCGAATGGATAGAATCTTACCCTTGAAGGTCAGATTCTCGCCGGCGTATGGGTGATTGAGGTCGATGGTGACCGTGTTCTCGCCAATCTCCGCTATTTGTGCCTTAATGACTTGTCCGTCGGCGGTATTCATGGGCACGATGGCACCCTCATACACACGCTCGTCGTCAAATTCGCCATCGCCATTGTAGAATAGTTTTTTGTCGAGTTCGAGTACACCTGCCTCGTCGTATTCGCCATACGCCTCTGCGCATGGGATGGTGAACTCAAATTCGTCGCCTTCGGCACGACCTTCCATCTGTTTCTCCCATGCCGGCAGCATCATGCCCTCGCCGTGACAATAGGTTAATGGAGCCTCGGCGGTCATCTTTTCGATGAGTGCCAGTTCACCTTCTTTCTCTCCCTCTACATACATTTCGTATGTCAGGGTTACTACTTTTTGATTCTCAATTTTCATATCTTCAATTTTACTATTATTCGTCAATAGATGTTCGGAGGCTCCGAGCGCTTAATGCCGCAGGGCGGCAGTCCGTGCGCGAGGAAGCCGAACGCGTTACCACCAGTCAACCTTTCTGTTCGTGCTTTCCGAACTGCTCTTATCGTACTTCAGGTCTGCCAGCATGCTGGCGTTCACACCAATGTGGAAGGTGTAGCTCTTGTACGGACCGAACGGCACAAAGCTGGCGGTCATGTTCCAGCAATGTAAGTCGCGACTGACGTTGAAGTTAGCGGTACTGAACTTCTTTGCGGCAAAGTCATAACTGGTTCCGGCACTCACTTTCCATCCATGTCCCAAGCCCAGCGAACCGCTGAAACTCAGGTTGTGAGTCAATACCAGCGGGTACCACATCTTATCGTAGTCGAACTTACCGCCCGGGCGGTAGTTGATGGAGTAGCTGACGCTCAGACTCCACGGAATCTCGGTCTTGATGTATCCATCGTCATCGCCGTCAGGCTCGTTGTGCGTATTGCCACGCCCTCGCCGCTTGCCGTTGTTCATATCGCCGGATTCGTTCACCACCATCGGGTCCATGTTGCCATCCGGACCATCTTCGTTGTTCTCGCCGGTTTTGTTCTTGTTCTTATCTTTGTCCTTGTCTTTGCCGAACCACTTCTTGAAGGTCTGGTTGTTGAATGTGTAGCTGAAGCTGGTGCCTACACCCATGAATCGTGGGAACATCTTGTTGTGCCAATACTGTTTATTGGTGCGGATAGGTGTTCCCAGAGGCGTCAACTCATACATGTATGGGTCAAACTGGGTGCTGAGGTTGATGGTGTAGTTTACCTTTGGAATCTTGATTCGCAGGTTCACGCCGAAGTTCGACCAGTTCATCGAGTCGGCTATGAAATTGTATGCTCCGCTGATGCTCAGGTTATCTATCAGGCTGATTACTTTGAATGGCTGCTTGCCGGTCGTATCCTTGTCGTTACGGATTTTCATTTCCAGGTTGTTGCCCACCGAGAAACTCAGCATGCCGGCGGCTCCTTGTCCTGCATTTCCATAGATACCGTTCGAGAACCGCGAATAGGTCTGGTGCATGAATATCGGATTCCCTTCTTCATCCACCTTCTGTATTTTCCGACCATGCTCGTCGGTTTCGTTGGTGTATATCGGTTGGTCGTATGACCCGTAATATCCCCAGAAACTCTTGCCAAAATCCGGATGGTAACTGAAGCTGATACTTGGGGTGATGACGTGTCGGAAGGCCTCCACTTTACCTTTGGGGAATAGTTTACGGATTGGCATGTAGAATCCGTAGAGTTTGGTGGATAGCGATACGCCTACATTGAAGTCAAAGACGTTGTAGAATCCGTTGGTCGTATCGCGTGTCAAGGCTTGTATCTGGTCGTCCCATATCTGGTCTATTCGCTGGAAATACATCCTGTCGGTCAGGTTGATGCTGGGCGATACGTTGATGTACTTGAATAGCGTGAACGATGCCGAGATTGGAATCGAGTGCTTCATACCGGTTTGCCAGTCGCGAAGAAAGTTAGAGTGCAGAATCTTATCCTCCTTGATGTTGCTGACCGCGATACGCGCATTACCGGTGTAGCTCATGCTGATCTTCTCGTACCATTTCTCCTTGCCGAGTGCTTTCTTACGCTTGAAGGGGTAAACACGACTCATGTTCACGCTCAGGTCTGGCAGGGTCAAAGACATCGTCGAGTCTTTGGTTCGTTGTTGGATGCTGGCGGTCATGCTCAGGCTCCAAGGACTGTCTGGGAAACGCTGGGTATAACTGATACTGCTGGCCTTGGTGTTCTCCGAGGTGAGGGCAGGGTTGTAGTAACTGTTGATGTTGCTGCGGTTGTAACCAGAGGTTGAGAAGTTGACGCTGGCGGAGAAGTTGTTGTACGGATTGGCTTTGCTGTCCTGCGTGTGTGTCCATTGTACGGCAAAGTTGGTCGCTTTCACATAGTCTGGCATGTCTTTTTCGCCGGTTATGTCTTGACGATAGTTCATGTACAGATTACCGCTAAACTTGTAACGCTTGCGATATTTGGAGCGGGCATATACCGCCCATGTTCCCTTGGTGTAGATATCACCGGTTACCTCCAGGTCTATGTAGTCGTTGATGGCAAAGTAGTATCCCATCCCGCGAAGGTATAGGCCGCGTGTGTAGTCGTCACCAAAGCTCGGCATGATGAGTCCGCTGGAGTACTTGTTGGTGAATGGGAAGAATCCGAATGGGATGGCGAGTGGCAGGGGAACATCACCAACCACCATGTAGGCAGGTCCTGTGGCGATGTAGTCGCCTGGCACCACTTTGGCTTTCGTCATGCGAAGGTAGAAGTGAGGATGATCGTGGTCATCGCAGGTGGTGTATTTTCCGCCGGCCATCATCATGGCGTTACCCTCTACTTTCTTGGTCTTGTCGGCGATGATATGACCTTCGCCTTGCTCGGTCACCACGTGACGAATAAAGCCTTTTTGTGTGCTCAGGTTGTAGGTTATCTCGTTGGATTCGTAACTGTCGTTATGATCCTTGAAGACAGGCAGACCTATCCACTCCTGTTCTTCCTCGTCATATACGCCGGTCGCATATACGATGCTGCTATCCATTTTTACGCGAATGAATTCCGAAGTCAGTTGCATGGACTCGTATTGTACGTCTCCCTTTCCGTGCAGGAAGGCGGTACCGTTGCCCAGCAGGATGATTGAGTCCTCAGCCACATAGTTGATTGGCGAGTCGATGGTGGTCTTTTGACCCCATACCATGTTGACGATGACGATTGCCATCATCGTTAGCAGGATGCGTCCCCGGTTACTATGTTTTTTGCTGTTCTTCAACTTGTTTTATGCGTTTATTGTCCTGATTCGGTGTGCTCGTTTTTGTTGCTTTTAACCTTTGTTTATTTGTGTGTGCGTACATATGCGCGCCCTTGCACACAAAAAATCGTGCAAAGATACTACAAATTTTTCACATATGCAAGCATTTACCCGAAAAAAAACTTCATCAAACGAAAAAATGCCCTTGGGCATTAGAAGTATGGTTGGTGGTAGGGATGAATGCTTGCATTTGATAACTGCCACCGACCATGCTTCTAAATGGACAAATTATGTCTGATTTCGTTTGGTGTGGTTTTTTTTGAGAATGGTATATCACCCAGCATATGTGCACACCCTAAATGCGAACGTATTTTCGGGGGAATGCGTAAGCGTGGGCTTGTAGGGTGGCGTAGCAGGCGGATGTCCGAAGATAGTTTTTTTCACATATGCAAGCATTTACCCGAAAAAAAACTTCATCAAACGAAGAAAAAATTTGCTCATGTCCCCAAAAAGTCGTACCTTTGCCATCGTTTTCGTAAAATAGTTGCATTTTTATGTCGTGGATATTGTTACTTATTGCTGCGTTTTTCGAGGTCGGATGGCCTCTTGGATTTAAGTTGTCGTCTCTTTATCCCGAGCATTTTTGGCTTTATATTTCGTTGGCTGTCACCAGCATGTTTTTGAGTGGAATTTTCCTGTATTTTGCCCAACGGTCGATACCTGTCAGCACGGCTTATATTGTGTGGACGGGCATTGGTGCGGTTGGCACTTTCCTCCTGGGAATCTGCTACTTTGGTGACTCGGCATCGTTGTTGCGAATGCTGTTTGCGTTACTCATTTTAGTCGGAATTGTTGGCCTGGAATTGACCTCCCACGTCTCTTGATTCCGTCCCCTCTCCTCTCCTCTCCTCTTCTTCCTCTTCTTCCTCTCCTCTCTCGTGGGCCTCTCGTGGGTCTCCCGTGGGTCTCCCGTGCCTCTCTCGTGGGTCATCAATAGGGACTCTCTAAGGGGTCTCTAAGGGGTCTCTAAGGGGTCGAAGCATTGTCAAATCGGAAATTTATATTCATATTGGATAATTTCCATTGTCAAATCGGGTATTTCTTCCAAAATATTTGCACGTGTAAAAAATAAGCAATACCTTTGCAGCGTCAAATCAAAAAAATTGTTGAACTAAATATTCTACATTATGAAAAAGAATTTTTATTTTTCTCTCTTGACTGCTGCGATTACAGCTCTCTGTCTCTCTTCTTGTAAGAGCGAGATGAATGAACCGGAAATGGAGCCGAACATGAAGGAGTCTGAAGTCTTTGTTCTTTCCGGAGATAATCAGCTGAACACCATTCAGAAGGCTCCGCGTAAGATCGACATCAAGGATGAAGTTGGTTATAGCATCCCCGATGGCGGTAAGTATCGCGTGTTCTATTATATACGTATAGATGGAAACGTACAAGACGAGTTTGCTATGGGACAGCCGGCTAGGGCATATTTTCCACGTACTGCGCAGGGTAAGACGGTTATTTCCGAGCTTAACTGCGGATGGGTGAACGCGTATGCTGACTGGAAGTCCGGTGCTAAGTTCCCAATGTATATCTACTCCAGCGATGGCTCGGCTGTGCAGAGTGTTATTCTCGAAGAGCCGACATTGGAGGATTTGGTAGCCGCCAATCAGGCTCCTACAGACGACTTCAGCCGTATCCTGGAGAATAAGGATAAACTCCATTTCCTCTGGTATGTTTGTAAGAAGCAGACCGCAGACCACTGCTGGCATATTGATGGTGTCCTGACGACGACGGATCGCACCGACATTACCGACACCGACTACGGTAAGGAGATCTCGGACAACTACAAGGATATGGATAATGACAAGGGCGACGCTACGCGCAAGGGGCACGTGGAGTTTGATATCCACCAGCAGGAGCATAAGGACTGGAATGAGATCAAAACCAGCATCCACCTGCGTGATACTGTGACGGCTGAGGTCTTCCTGCCGATTGGTTATCAGGCGTTGGCTGACGACTTCGACATTCGTGTAGGTCGTGACTACGAGTACGTTACGGAGATTAAGAACTGCCAGATTGAGATTGAGGGTACGACCTACGAACTTGAGTGCAGTATCACGCACGAGCAGGAGGGTATCCGCATCACTATCCAGCCGAATAAGGAGGCGCTGCTTGCTGCCCGCAAGGTTTATGACGATGGGCTGACCTTTGAGGTGCATACCTACACTTCTACGGCTATCCCGAACGATGTCATCTGGGATCTGCTGAAGCAATCTACTTGTGAGGCTACGCCATACACGCACGTCTTCGGTCAGATCACCTCTGCCTACTTCCCCGACCGCGTTGATTACGATAGCGCCAAGTAGTAACTATAGAGGATTTGTCAATATTATATTATTAGTTTTAGGCTTTTGCCGATTACAGATGCACAAAAAGGAGTCCCACCGGGGCTCCTTTTTTTTAGAACAACCCTAAAGATTTATGTAGCGCCAGCGTACCGTTCGTCGCTTCGGTGCCCCCAAAGGTCATCGCAAGGGTGTGCATGGTACGTAGCTGCTGGGGTATCTCGCCGCCCGTTGGGAGATCTACCTGCCCACTTATAAGTGGGTGCTGGAGAATAAATGCCAGGTCCTGGTGGAGATACTCCGCCAATTCGAGGCGATGCGAGCCTCAATTTACCAATAAAATTGCATTTTTTGTGATTTTTTTTGAGATACTGCAATTATTAGGCACTAAAAAGCTGTACCTTTGCCGAAAATTTGAAGAATCTTCTTGCAAATTGGGATTTTTTTTATTAACTTTGCACCAAAATTTAACTGACATGGCAAAACAATCTGCTGGACAATTATTCCGCTCGTACGTATGGCTCGTAGAAACAATCTATGCTGCCGGACATATCTCACGTGCGGACATCGATTGTAAATAATAATTGAAAAAGGTACCACGTGTAATAATTGAAAAGTATACCATTTGGAACGAGATTTGTATCTTTTAAGGTGCAAACCTACAAAGAGTAAAACAATGATCCAAATGGAAACGAAACAAGAGATTTTACACAAGTATCGTGTTGAACGCAAAGGACGCTTACGCAGAGTACATTACCGGCAAGCGGTCGTATATGGATATTACCTTAGAATTAAGAAGATAATATGCGAAAAGAAAGTAGAGAAATGCCCGCAGACTGGGCTTGGGAGGTGCTGAAGAAAGCACCTTATGTTACGGTTAGCATGTGCGACACCGACGGCACACCGTATGCTGTGCCCTTGTCGTTGGCTGCCGTAGGAGAAGTATTTTACTTCCACTGTGCGCTGGAGGGAAAGAAACTGGATATTTTGGCACGCAATCCGCGTGTCTGCCTCTCGGCTGTGAGTAAGTGCAAACCCACCGTTGCCCCTAAAGACGGAAGTTTTACGTTGGAGTTTAATTCTGCCATCGCTTTCGGTGTCGCCGAATTGGTAGATACGGACGAGGAGAATATCCTTGGTTTGCGTGCCATCAGCGAGCGTTTCCTGCCGCATCACATGGATGCTTTTGATGCTGCTATTGCGCGCAGCCTCGGTCGCACAGCCGTTGGTCGTATTCGTCTTACCGAACCGCCCACCGGCAAGCGCAAGCAGTATGATAGTCAGGGTGAGGAAATGAAATACGGACGAATGGAATGACGATTGATACCACAAATATGTGCAGCCATCTGCAAGCGAAGTTGTTTGCCGAGGACGGTGTATATCATTGTTTATGGCTCGCAATGCTGAACGTGAAGGAGACCGACGGAACGGTCTCCGAGCGAAGCGCCCGACGACTTCCCAGTCGGAGGAATTAGCGCGAGCATAGAACAGAACGAACTAACTGCCTCTCTCTCGGTCGACTTGGGCTCCCCGCCCGCCTTCCCTTTTCGAAGTGCCAAGCCGAGGCACTTCTCCACATTCGCGGCAGCTGCATGTGTACCGCCATGGGAAGAAGATTCTTGTGCTTGCCGGAAAGGCTGCGCCCAAGGTGATGCGAGAGGATAAACTGAATGAACTACTATAATCACTAAAGATATGATTGTAACTACAACCCCGACCATTGAGGGTCATAACATCAAAGAGTACAAAGGTATCGTGTCCGGAGAGGTTATCTTCGGCATGAACTTCGTGAAGGACTTTTTCGCTGCTTTCCACGACAAGTGGGGCGGTCGCTCCAGCGGCTATGAGAAGTCGATGATTGAAGGCCGTGAGACGGCACAGGCTGAGATGGAGAAGCGTGCTAAAGATATGGGCGCTAATGCTATCGTGGGCGTATCCTATGGCTACGAGACCATGGGCGAGAACAACTCAATGCTGATGGTCGCTATCAGCGGCACAGCAGTAGTGATTGACTGATGATCCGCACACTCACCATATATCCTAAGTCTTGCGATAGCGAAGCGGAGAAGTGGAGGCGGCACTCCACCGACCCGAAGGGGAGAAAGGGCTTTAGCCCGCTATGTTGTGTGTAACGATGCCCTCCTAGGCGGACGCCGCTCCTCCCCAATCTCGGTCGGCTTGGGCTCCCCGCCCGCCTTCCCTTTTCGAAGTGCCAAGCCGAGGCACTTCTCCACATCGGGAGGACGCTCCGGGACGGAACTCAACATCGAGCGTTGCAAACGAATGATAGAACTTGGTCGCATGACCGATGCCGGACTAAAAGTTATGCCGAATTGACAAATGAGAGTTATTATACAGCGAACAAGTGGCGCAGATATGAAGGTCGACTTTGTCAACGATGCTCCCGTCACTATCATCCTGGATAGCGAGAATAAATGATAAAATATGGACAATAGATTAAAGCAAATAGAGCGCGTCACCCTATGGGGTGCTGTATGTAACGTGGCGCTGACGGTGGTGAAGTTCTTGGCAGGAACGCTGAGTGGTAGTGCGGCGATGGTGGCGGATGCCGTACATTCGCTATCGGACCTCATCAGCGATGGTATCGTGCTTATTTTCGCTCGTGTATCTTCCAAGAAGTGCGACCATGGGCACGATTATGGTCACGGACGTTTTGAGACGCTGGCTACGCTGGCCGTAAGTATTTTGCTACTGGTGGTGGCGGGTGAAATGTTGGCGCATGCCGTGCAGAAGATGGTGGCCGTCTATCATGGCGAAACGATTACGATACCCGGACTGGTGGCACTTTGGGCTGCCTTGCTCTCCATCGCCACCAAAGAGGCGCTCTACCAATGGACGGCACGTGTGGGTAAGCGTATTAGCAGCCCCGTGATGATTGCCAATGCGTGGCACCATCGCACGGATGCTATCTCGTCGGTGGCCTCAGCGGCCGGCATCGCAGGAGCGGCTTTCTTAGGTGGACGTTGGGCTATACTCGACCCGCTGGTGGGGGGCGTGATCAGTATTGTGATCCTGGTTGTTGGAGTGAAGATGGTGCTTCCTGCTTTGCAGGAGCTTACCGATGCCTCGCTGCCGGACGAGACCGAGCAGCAGATACTCTCGATTATGTCGGGCGTGGAGGGCGTGCATAGTGTGCATCAACTCAAGACGCGCCAGATGGGGCATTATTTCGTGGTAGATGCCCATGTGGTAGTCGATTCTGCTCTCACCGTAGCCGAGGCACACACTATCACCGACCATATCGAGGCGGCCCTTCGCAACACCTACGGCCACGAGACGCATATATCTCTCCACGTAGAACCGATGGAGTGTGCTGAGTAATATATGCAATTATCGCGCATTCCGCTTACTAATAGAAGAATTACACTATGCAGCAAAAAGTATATCATTGTACACAAGGCGCTATATCCTATTGGATAAACAACTTGTCCATGGAGCGCGAGACCATCGTGTTTCTTCCCGGTTTGACGGCAGACCATCGGCTATTTGACAAACAGGTGGACTATTTTGAGTCGATATAACGTGGTTGTCTGGCTCCCAAATGCAGGGCACAATGCCAATACCGATCAACCAGAATTGGTAAATTCGTTGATAGAAAAAATGCTGCTAAAACGTGCTGCTTGCAGCTTGGACGAGCACTTAAAGTATGAGTAACTACCATTATCAACTGGATCTTTGGGCGATAACTCTGTTTGTTGTCGTAATGGTGCCAAATGTCATATGGGGAATTTATTCCGCTCCGAACGATGTACTGCATGTAGATTCGGTTACTCCTATTACCGACATAATTGGGTCTATCTCGCAGGTGCTGATGCTGACGTCTCTTATGCTTTTGAGTAGAAAGAATCGCCCACAGACCATGGCAAGAAAATGTAAATACACCGCTATTGGCATGTTCAGTCTATATATGGGCGCATGGATATCACACTTCTTCGGCTACACACCGAAGTCATTCATCGTTGCTATGGCCATATTGCCGTGCTTGTTTTTTGGTGCCTTCTCCATTGGCCGCAGAAATTGGCTATCTTTGAGTTTCTGCTTGATCTTCTCGATATGCCACATACTATTTGCTATTGAAAACTACATTCTGAATAGATAAGAATCATGGCCAGTTCAACTGAATTTATTGATTTCGTCTGCTCACAAATTGCGGAAGTGGGAATAGTACGGGCAAAGAAGATGTTCGGCGACTACTGCATCTATGTGGCTGAGAAACCGGCTCTGCTGGTATGCGACAATATCGTTTACATCAAAAAGCACGATGCTATTGCCGAACTCATGAAGGAAGCAGAGTGTGGCTTCCCCTACGATGGAGCAAAGGAGCATTATATCCTGGATATCGACCATCGCAAGGAAGCGCTAAATGTGATAACAACCTTGCTCCCGCACCTCCCGTATCCCAAACCGAAAAAGAAATTATAATTAGAATCAATAGTGTCCCATTAAAATTTGGGACGGTTAAAAATTTATATATAATTGCCCATTTGGTGGGTTTTGATCTTTGACATTTTGTAAATTAGTTTTACTCAGGAGTTCTCGTAACGGAGTTGTATCCGTCAGCGATATG
>JAZRVR010000024.1:0-14044 GCA_045599285.1 Paludibacteraceae bacterium
TGTAAAATCTCTTGTTTCGTTTCCATTTGGATCATTGTTTTACTCTTTGTAGGTTTGCACCTTAAAAGATACAAATCTCGTTCCAAATGGTATACTTTTCAATTATTACATGTGGTACCTTTTTCAATTATTATTTACATCAATATTGCTAGTATACAACCAACGAACAATCTCCTCATCATACGGAATCTGCTTAATATCCGACACAGAGAATAAATTATTAGAATACCTACATAGATAGTCAATACGAGCATTCGTCAACTCATCCATATTCATATTTTTCAGCATTCTTTCATAAAAGTCGCATGCCTCTACCGGAAGCAATTGACGCATCGCAGCCAACTTGCGTTCGGAATAACGCAGAGATGCCTTACCATTAACAAAGAGATGATGCAATATCGCGTAACATTATTATTCATGATTCAGCGCTGTATTTAGGGTTTCTATGAAGTGACACTACCCATTCTATAATTCGTCTGCAAAGGTACGGATTAAAAATGATATATGCAAATATTCTGGGGGAATCTTTTCATTTTTGATAACTTTTATAGTTATCATTTGCATATATCGAATATTTTCACTACTTTTGCAGCAGATTTAGAATTCGACATTGGCGATACAGCCACTATGACAGCACAGCAAGCACTACAGAAATATTTTGGTTATGACGATTTTCGCCCGCTACAGGCGGAAATCATTGATAGTGTGCTGGCCGGACGAGATACACTTGCCCTAATGCCTACAGGCGGTGGCAAGAGTCTCTGCTTTCAAATCCCTACACTGGTGATGGCAGATGCAGCAGGAGAAGATGGTTGTCTATGCCTCGTCATCACGCCACTTATCGCGCTGATGAAAGATCAGGTAGAAAACCTCCGACAAAGAGGTATTCGCGCTGCCGCCATCTATACCGGCATGACGCAGGATCAACAGCACGTGGCGCTGGACAACTGCCAATTCGGTCCGTATCGTTTTCTATACGTATCCCCCGAGCGACTGGAGAGTGAGGAGTTTCGCAAACGACTCGCCATGCTCCCCATTCGCCTTATCGCCGTGGATGAAGCGCATTGTATCAGTCAGTGGGGATATGATTTTCGTCCGAGTTATCTGAGGATAGGGAACCTCACCCTATCCCTCTCCTCCAGAGATGGGACAAGACCAGCGATACTGGCACTCACCGCAACTGCCACGCCGGAAGTGGTGGAGGATATTTGTGATAAATTACAGGGGGAAGAGCAAGGTTTTACAGTCTTCAAGAAGAGTTTTGCCCGCAGCAACCTACAGTATATCGTTCGCTACTGCGAGGACACCAAGGACACAAACGATCCGAAGAACAAATTCTACCAATTGCGTCACATTCTCAGCCATGTGCAGGGTAGTGCCATCGTGTATGTGCGCAACCGCAAACGTGCCGTGGAACTATCCGAAGCACTGACGCAGTCGCTGTGTGAGCCGGTCGAATTCTACCATGCCGGCCTCACCACCGCTGAGCGCACCCAGAAGCAAAACACCTGGAAGAATGGCAGTGTGCGCATCATCGTCTGCACCAACGCCTTTGGAATGGGAATTGATAAACCCGATGTGCGAGTTGTCATTCACCATGATCTGCCGGATAGTATGGAGGCGTATTTTCAGGAAGCAGGTCGTGCCGGTCGCGACGAGCAGACTGCCTACGCGGTGCTGCTGTACGCGCCATCGGACAAGACGAAAGCTCGTCGCCGTGTAGCCGACAACTACCCCACACCGGAGTTTGTGGAGGCGGTGTATCACAAGACATGCGACTACCTTGGGGTAGGACTGGGAAGCGGTCTGGGGCATAGTTTTGCCCTGCACATGGATGACCTGTGCCAAGTACGGCAACTGCCGATGCTACCTACCTATTCGGCACTAAACCTGCTGTCACAAGCAGGCTATATCCACTTTGAGGAGGAGCGGGAACTCTCGGCGCGCGTACGCATCAATGTACCACCGCAGGCGATGTACGAGTACCACTTCTCGGAGGCACAAGAGGCGATGCTCAACGATCTGCTCCGCCACTATGCCGGCATCACGACAGACCTACAGTACATCCCAGACGAAAAAGTGAATCACGAGGTATTGGCGAGTCTGGCGGCTCGTGGCGTACTGACCTATATACCTCGAACGCGTGCCTGCGGCTTCACCTTCACGATGGAGCGCCAGGATAGCATATACCTGAAGAAGTCGGTTTATCAGGATCGACGGGCACTATACGCAGATAAACTTCGTGCGATGGTGGAGTACGCCGAGCAGACTCAGTTCTGCCGTAGCCAACTGCTACTATCGTATTTCGGAGAAAACGATTCCCAAACTTGCAAGACATGCGACGTATGTCGCGCTAAAGCATGACACACTGTCTGCAGAACACAATAGAGAACCTTCCTGCCTATGGCATAGCCGATCGCGTGAACGAGCTGCTCAAGCAGAGTAGCCGACTCGTCATTACCGCGCCCCCTGGCGCAGGTAAATCGACGTTGCTACCCATCACAATCAGCAAGCAGTACAGGCATATCATCCTGCTGGAGCCACGCCGTATCGCTGCCCGACAGGTGGCTGAACGTATGGCCGAACTGCTGAGCGAAGATGTGGGCGAGACCGTAGGTTATCGCATACGATTTGAGAGCCGCGTGAGCAGTCGCACGCGCATCGAGGTGGTCACCGAAGGCATCCTGACACGCATGCTCATCGATGACCCCACGCTGGATGGCATTGATGCCGTCATCTTTGATGAGTACCACGAGCGCAGCATCCATAGCGATGTAGCATTGGCACTGACCTGTGAGGCACAACGTCTGCTACGCGATGACCTGCGCATCGTGCTGATGTCTGCCACCATCGATGCCACCACTATCTGTCAGGCTCTGGACGCGCCACTCATCCAAAGCGAAGGACGGATGTACGATGTTGACATCCGGTATTGCGGCGAGGACAACCGCCCCATCTGGGAACAAACAGCGCATATCGTTCGCCAGGCACACCGCGAGCAAGAGGGCGATATATTGGTCTTTCTGCCAGGACAAAGCGAGATACTGCGCACCGCCGAACTACTGGAAGGCGCTCTGGGCGACACCGCCATCTATCCCCTATACGGACAACTCAGCATTGAGGAGCAGCGCCGCGCCATTCTGCCGGATGGTAGCGGTCGCAGACGCGTGGTGCTGGCAACGAACATCGCTGAGACCTCCCTCACCATTGAGGGAGTACGCGTCGTGGTAGATTCGGGACTATGCCGCACGCTGGTGTACGACCAACGTAGCGGACTGAGTCATCTGGAGACCGTACGCATCAGCCGAGACATGGCTACGCAGCGTAGCGGTCGTGCCGGACGACTGGCACCGGGTACCTGCTACCGTCTATGGACATATGCCACCGAGACCCGCATGCGCGAGAACCGACTGCCGGAGATTCAGGAAGCAGACCTCACCTCTATGGTGCTGGATATTGCTGCATGGCAAGGCAGCATCAGCGCACAACAGATAGTCGCCCTACCATGGATCACACCGCCACCCGCCGCCAAAGTGCAGCAAGCCATCGAGCTCATCGCCGAGCTTGGCGCGCTGGACGAGGAGGGGAAACTCAGCCGACATGGTCGCGCCCTGAGCGCCCTACCCTGCCATCCACGTATTGCTAACATGCTGCTATACGCTGATACCGATGAGCAGAAAGCCATCGCCTGCGAGGTAGCCGCCGAACTGGAGGATGGGACACGCAATCGCCGCATCGCGGATGCTTATCGACACCTTATACACACCTTATCCCCAGCAACCCAACCGACCCCTTACGAGCGCGGCAGATACATCGCCCTTGCCTACCCTGAGCGCATCATGCGGCAGGGCAACGGCTGGATTGCCGTAGCCGCCATGGATGCCAAGACCGGTACTATCCACCAGTCTGCACCGGTACATATAGAGGAGCTTAGCTGCCTCATGCACACCCATCGTTCCATACGCTGGGATAGCAAGCAAGGCTGCGTCGTGGCTGAGACGCAACGACGCATCGCCGGCACGGTGATAGACAGCCGCCCCATTGCCGACATCACCACTGCCGAGGTGACTCGGCTGATTGCCGCTGAGGCGCCCAAGCAGGGACTGAGCCTCTTTGACTTCAGCGATGCCGTCACCAATCTGCAACAACGTATAGCCACAGCCGGCGTATGGCATTCGGAGCTGGCATTGCCGGACGTCAGCACCGATGTCATACTGAGGCAGGCACACGAGTGGTTGCCCCTGTACATAGGCAACGCACGCAGTATCAACGAACTGAAGAAAATAGATCTATGCGCCGTCGTTTGGGGTATGCTCAGCTACGAGCAGCAATGTGCCGTAGATCGTATCGCCCCGAGCCACATCACCGTGCCGACCGGCAGTCGCATACGCATCGAGTACCGCGTAGGCAGCGACCTGCCCGTACTGCGCGTACGCCTGCAGGAGTGCTTCGGTATGACCGACACCCCACGCATTGACGATGGACGACAAGCGGTACTGATGGAGCTGCTATCGCCCGGATATAAACCTGTGCAACTGACACAAGACCTGCATAGTTTCTGGACCGGCACCTACTACGAGGTACGCAAAGAGCTGCGCCGACGCTATCCTAAGCACTACTGGCCGGACAACCCATTGGAGGCAGAGCCAACCCGCACCACGAAGAGACCAAATTACTAATCCTCACCCAGCAGTTCCTGCAACTCGTTCGCCTCGTCAGAGGAGATGAGTTTGCGATTGTCGCGCACCCCCATCAGAGGTCCGAAGAAGACCTTCAGGAATGCACGACCAATAATCTTACTGAAGTCAAACTTAGGCGCCCTGAGATCTCCCTGCACCGGCAGATCCAGCACGATGATTCCCTGCGCAGATCGCAGCAGACTGACGCCGGTCTTGAGCGGGATGTTCTTATAAGGCGCACGTGTGAGACGCTTGCGATTGCCGATTTTGAGCTGATCCATAGTCATACGATTGAGCGAAAGCAGTTGCCCGCCACGGATGTCGGTATTGCTCTCAAATGCCATGGTTCCCTCCTGGATGGGATAAGCCATCAGCGCCTCGGTGATAGGCGAGAATCGCGTCATCTGCACGCCCGTGACCTTGGCATACAGATGACCATTACCTGTCTTGGGATCCAAATTGCCGGTATAGGTACCGGTGAGGCGTCCTCCGTCAGAGAGCGTGGCACGCAGGTTAAAGGTGTTCTCCCCACGCAGCGAGATATTCTTGCCCGCCAACGTGAGCGACTCTACATCGTAATGAAAATCACGTACCTTGATGCCCTCCAGATTCAACATCTGCCCCAGGTCCAGACCTGTGAGACCCAAATCCACATCGGCACGCAGGCTCTCAAGAGCATCCAGTCCACCTGTCAGGTGGATGCTGCCTCCCAGGCGAGCCGACATACCATGAATCAGATCGATAGAGTCGAAGATTGGCTGCAGATACTCGGTAGCCACATCCTCCAACTTCACCGTCAAAGCAAAGCGGCGACGCGCTGCCACATAACCAGCAGTCAGTCGGATTGTGCCACCAGTAGGCAAATCGAAATGCAGACCGGCATTGGACTGCTGATTCCCCAGATACAGTCCGGGCACATGCAGGTTGAAGTGCTCAATTGCCCAATGACTGCCTCGTATCACGTCCCGATAGACCAGATGACCATTGGATAGCGCGATATCGTTGAGCATCAGATTCCACTTGCCGGACATAGTATCGGCATTCTCCGACACCTCGTCGGACTGAAAGCGCGTAACGATGTCCGAGAAGTTGAAACTCGTATCACGACTCAGCACCTGCCCCGTGAAAGTCTCCAGATGCACATGTCTTACATCCACCTGACGAGCCACCAGACGAGGATAGTTGACTTGCACATACAGGCGCTCAAACGACACGAAATCCGTCTCCTCGTTCGGCTCCATACAGTGAAAATCACGAATTTCCACAGCACCCGTAAAAGGATTGATCAGCACATGCCCAGCATGCATCGTACGACCAATGAGTTGCTGACCACGATGATTCAGCACCCACTTGGCTACCGGCGAAAGCGCCATGACCAGCAGCATCAGTGCTACGATAGAGCCCACAACCCAAGCTACGGGTTTGAGGTATTTGATTGCATTCATATCCATGGATAACGTGTTCGTAAATGTGATAGAGATTCTGCTAAATGCTGCTGAAACAGCTGCGCCTCCGGCGAATCGGGATGCAGCGGTCGATGCTGTGTATCCAACCAGTACTGGTGCAGCTCGCGCATGGACGCACGCGTGGGCGCGTCATAAATATAGGTGTCGGAGAATCGCTCCCAAATATACTCCACCGCCACAGGCGATGGATGCAGCATATCCTCGGCATAGTAGCGATAGTCGCGAAGTTCGTCCAGCACTATCTCGTACGATGGAAAATATTGAATATCAGCAGCCAGCCCACTATTGGCAATGAGAGCATCTACTGCCTGCAGCAGAATGCCCTTGCTGATTTGATTCTCGTGCAGACCATCCTTGCGATGACGGATAGGCGATACGGTGAAAATGAGTCGCTTGCCACTCATGCGCTCCAGGATAGGACGCCACGCCGACACGATGTCCTCTACCGTCAGACGATAACGGACAAAGTCCGCAGCCGGACGACGCTGGCAGTTATCCACCACCGCAGCCAGCGAATCCGCAGCCACAGCAGATGACATGAGTGCCCTGTCCAGATACACCCATGCCGAGCCAAACGTGATGATAAAGACATCATGCGATGCGATGACCTCGTCCGTCATATGATGGGCGATACTGATGGGATTATAGAGCGCGCCATAGGGATTGCCCGACACACGGAAGTAATACTCGCCCATCTTACGGGCGATATTATCCGAGAAGCACGAACCCAGCAGCAGCACACGATCCGTGTACCGGATTTGCCACTCGCTGGGCGATATATCTACTGTAGTTTGCAAGTTCATAAGCCATTATTCGTAATGCATCACACGTGCCGGACTGATGCGAGCCACAATCGCCGAGGGCGCCAATAGCACCAATAGCGATACAAAAATCGTGCCGATATTCATCAGCGCAATCCATCCCCACGGGAATGCCATCGGCACATAATCCACGTAGTAGGTCGCAGCATCCAGGGGTACGATATGCCAGAAATACTGTATCGCGCATAGGGCAAATCCCAGCACATTCCCCCACAGCACGCCCTTACCTATCAGCATGGCAGCCTCAGTGATGAATATACGTCGCACAAAGCGATTCTCAGCCCCAAGCGCCTTGAGTGTGCCAATCAGCGCGATGCCATCCAGTATCAAGATGATCAGACCCGACACGATATTAAAGCCCGACACGCACAGCATGAGCAGGATAATGACAATCACATTCATATCCAACAGGTCCAGCCACGCAAAAATCTGCGGATTCTGCTGCTGCACCGTCTGCGTCCAGAGGGCACTGCCATCCGAATCCAGACGATTGGCAGTAGCGAAATAGACATAGTCGGCCGTCTCATCCAGGCGATGCAAGTCACTCACGATGATATCGATACCCGACACCTGATTATCTCGCCAGCCATTGAGTCGGCGCACGGGTTCCGGCGTTGTGAAGATGAATAGTTCGTCGTACTCCTTGAGCCCAGTCTGGTAGATACCTGTCACGGTGAACTTTCGCGCACGGATGTTCTCCTCCACGAAATAGCACACAAAGGCATCCCCCACATGCAGATTCATCAGGCGCGATTGCTCCTGCGAGAGCAGCGCCTCCATGGGTGCCGATGGTAGTGCACCGGCTACCAGATTATGGCTCAGGTAATCCCAATAGTCCGTACCCTTGAGCACAATGCCCTGAAAGGCATCATCGGTCTTGAGTATGCCCGGTTTGGTGCAAAAGGCATGCACCGACTGCACATTAGGAATCGACCTCAGACGCCCCATCAGCGTATCATTGATGGCTATCGGTCGCAACTCGTAGGTATTATTACTCTCATAATTAAGTACCTGGATATGAGCGCCAAAGCCAGCCACCTTTTCGGCTACAGTTTGCTTGAATCCCACCACTACACACAGGGTGACCAGCATCACCAGTACCCCTACCACTATGCCTGCCAACGCCACACGCACAGCAGGACGAACCGCGGACATATGACCCGCTGCTCCCTTATCTGCGAAATATAGTCGCTTGGCAATGAATGTTTCTGCGCGCATTGGCACAATTTTTGTAGTAGTTTATTATTGTATGAGAACTCGTATTTTACTTATCACCTTTTGTCTGTCTGCGGTGCTGCTATCGGCTCAATCCCCAGAGCCTAATCGTCCGATTCGCACGTCTGAGGAGATTGCCATGAAGCAGACCGAGATGCTGTCACGCGAGTTGGGCATCACCGACTCTCTGACACGAGATACCCTGTACAGGGTACACCTGCGCTATGTCAAGATGCGCCAAATCAGCAACACGCGTGCCGAAGACCTGGAGCGTATGCAGGCATTCTATGCCGAGCTCAAGCAAATCCTTACTCCTCAGCAGTACGAGCAGTTTATGCACCAGCAGATGTTCCCCGGGCCTCGTCAGCAGCGCGACCGAGTACCCAACGATGCAATGGGTAATAGACCAATGCCGAACAGAGTACTCCTACCACAAGACCACCCAAGATGTCGCCGAGATAGTGTACGCCCAAGTACATCCGACTATAGCAATTAGCTATTACCCAGAGATATAACAACCCCACAATGCCTCCCCACAAGGGAGGTTTTTGCATGTCTATAGGGCGGCACCATAGCAGGGAAAAGAGGGTTGCACACGCCATCGTATTGGCGGCATGACTGCTGACAAAGCCGTACATTCCTCCTCGGTAATTATGCACCAGGTGAATCATCGACTCCAATGCCGGCTCATGCGTAGGGCGCAAGCGACATACCATATGCTTGATGATGCCCGAAGATATATAGTCTGCCCCCCCTACCGCTACACCAAAGCCCACAAAGAGCAGAGCAATCCGCCACCACGAGAGATGACGATAGCGATAGAAAATCAATCCGGCCAGCACCAGATAGAGCGGAATCCAAGTAGCAGCACGAGAGATGATCCACATCACCTCGTCCAACCAGTCGGTATGGCAGGCGTTGATAGCCAGTAGCCATTGTTGGTCTATATGTATCAGATTATCAAGCATTCATCAGTACGGCTGTATGACACGCCACCACACCAGCAGTCTCGGTACGCAGTCGCGAATTTCCCAGACTGACAGGCACAAATCCCAGCGAAATGGCATCCAGTACCTCCTGCTCGCTAAAGTCCCCCTCTGGTCCAATCAGCACCAGCACACTATGCCCCTTGCGAATCTCGGTCTTGAGTTCACGCTTGTCCTGCTCGTAGCAATGCGCGATGAAGCGCGAGAGAGGCTGACCATCCACCACGTCCGGGTGCGAGTGCACGAACTCGTCGTACGGCGTCAACTCGTTGAGACGCGGCAGGTATGGGGTCAACGACTGCTTGGCAGCCGAGAGGATAATCTTCTCCAGTCGGTCAGTACGCAGCTGCTTGCGCTCGGAGAAGCGGCACAGCAGAGGCGTAATCTCATCCACACCTATCTCGGTACACTTCTCTATCATCCACTCCAGGCGCTCGATATTCTTCGTAGGCGCAATCGCGATATGCAGGTAGAAGTCGTGCGATCGCTGTTGCTTCTCGCAACGGAGCACCCGAAACTCGCAATGCCGAGGGTGCGGATTGGTGATTACCGCCTGATAGGTGTAGCCATGCCCATCCGTGAGCAGAATCTCATCGCCACGAGTGTAGCGCAGCACGCGCACGCAGTGCTGCGACTCCTCCTCAGAGAGCATAGAGACGATCTCCTCCGCAGCACCACCTGCCGACAGGCAAAGCTCGTACAGATCCGGTGTATAGAATAGATACATTACTGCTTGTCCTTCAGGATGTTCTTAATCATCTGCCACTTATTCTGGTCAGTGAATTTCTTCGCCTGCTCCTCCACGAAGGTATTGTCCTCAAAGTAGTCAATACGCATCGCATGGCGCACCTCAGAAAGTGTCTTCTGACCGATTGCACGAGCATAAGCCGTACCCTCGCGCAGTACCTCATGCACGTACATGATGTTCTGCTCCAGCTCTGCACGACGTGTGCGGATTGGCTCCAGACGGTCGTTGAGCACATTGTAGAGGAACTTCTTGCACGTACCATCCCCCAGACCGCCACGTGTGTAGTGGTCCTTGAGTTCCTGCAAGTTCTTGTACTCAGGCAGGAAGCGCTCGAAGTCGCTATCCACAGCGAAAGCATCCAGATAGGTGAAGACGGTATTTCCCTCCAAGTGCCCCGGAGAGTCGATGGTCAGGTGCTCGGGGTCGGTGAACATCGAGTTGACCTTTTTCTTCAGTTCCTTGGCAGAGTCGCTCAGATAGATGCAGTTGCCCAGCGACTTAGACATCTTCGCCTTACCATCCGTACCCGGCAGACGCATGCAGGCAGCCTGCTCAGGCAGCAGGATTTCACACTCGTTCAGGGTATCGCCATAGATATTGTTGAATCGGCGTACGATCTCGTTTGTGAGCTCAATCATAGGTTTCTGATCCTCACCGGCAGGCACCGTGGTGCCGTGGAAGAGGGTGATATCCGCAGCCTGCGAGATAGGATAGCAGAAGAATCCCGTAGGGATACTCTCGCCCTCAAATCCACGCATCTCGATCTCGGTCTTCACCGTCGGATTACGCTGTACACGGCTGACTGTCACCAGGTTCATGTAGTAGAATGCCAGTTCTGTCAGCTCCGGCACAGCACTCTGTACAAAGATGTGTACCTTGCTCGGATCCAGACCTGCGGACAGGTAGTCGAGCGCCACCTCCATCACATTCTGGCGAATCTTCTCCGGATTATCAGCATTATCGGTCAGCGCCTGCGCATCAGCAATCATGATAAATATGTCATCAAACTGCCCTGAGTTCTGCAGCTCCACACGGCGACGCAGCGAACCCACATAGTGTCCGATATGCAGTTTGCCAGTAGGGCGATCGCCCGTTAAAATTATCTTTCCCATTATACAAATTTATAAATTGTTTGTTCGTAATAAACCTCCCCCGGTCGCAATACCGCATTCGGGAAATTATCATGATTAGGTGCATCGGGGAAGTTCTGTGTCTCCAGGCAGATAGAGTTCTGTGGGCAGTAAGTGGTGCCTCCCTTACCAACGTGCTCCTCCACCCAGTTGCCGGTATAGACCTGCAGACCGGGGAAGGTGGTCCACACCTCCATAGTGCGTCCGCTGGCGCTCACCACTGCAGCGAGTTGGGGCTTTTTGGTGGAATTGGGACGCAGCACCCAGTTGTTGTCGATACCTCGTCCAGGGGCGAAGAAGGCATCATCGATGCGGTCGCCTACCAGCACCGGTTCGCGGAAGTCCATCGGCGTACCTTCGACCGACGCAATCTCACCCGTCGGGCATGCGGTGTCGTCAAATGGTGTATATTGGTCTGCCAGCACCTGTAGTGTATGGTTTCGCACCGAGGCAGAGGTCTCGCCATTGAGGTTGAAGTAGGCATGATTGGTAAAGCCCACGATAGTAGGTGCATCAGTCTTCGCCTCAAAGTTGATGCTCAGCCCTCCATCGCGTGTCAACTGGTAGGTGACGTACACATCCAGATTGCCCGGGTAGCCCTCCTCGCCATCCACGGCTCGGTAGTGCAGGCTGATGCTGTAGGTAGATTGTCCTACCACATCCCACACCTTCTCATTGAAGCCACTCAGGCCGCCATGCAGCGAGTTGGTACCGTTGTTGATGGGAAGCTGGTACTCCTTGCCATCCAGTGTGAAGCGACCATCCTTGATGCGATTGGCATAGCGACCGATGATGGCATTGAAGTAGGTCTCCTGCTTCTGCCACTCGTCCAGGGTGGAGAAGCCCAGCACCACGTCAGCCTTCTCACCATCCTTGTTTGGCACGGTCAGACTGACAATCTTCGCGCCATAATTGGTGATTTGCGCCTCCAGTCCATTCTTTCCGCGCAATGTATAGATATTCACTTTCTTCATAATTACTCAATGCGACGGCTACCATCACCGATTACAACGTCAATAATCTTCGGCTCCACGTTGTACTTAGCCTTGAAAGCCTCTACAGCGCGATGGGTGAAGGCATCGTATAGTTCTTCCTTCACGAGGTTGATGGTGCAGCCACCGAATCCGCCCCCCATGATTCGGCTACCAGTCACGCCACACTCCTTGGCGATGTCGTTGAGGAAGTCGAGTTCCTCGCAACTCACCTCATAGTCACGGCTCAACCCGTAGTGAGTAAGGTACATCTGCTTACCAACCTCCTCGTAGTCTCCCTTCACGAGCGCATCGCAAACAGCCAGGACGCGATCTTTCTCGCCCAGCACGAAGGTAGCACGCTGGATATCCTCTGCCGAGCAGTTGGCGCGAACAGCCTCCAGATCCTCCCATGTGCAGTCGCGAAGGGTCTTGATTTCACGCTCAGGATGCAGCGCCTGAATGGCAGCGGCTACATTCTCGCAACTGCGACGACGATCGTTGTACGGGCTGCCAGCCAACTCATGCTTCACGCACGAATTCACGAGCACCAGTTTGTATCCCTCCGGATCAAATGGGAAGTACTCAAACTCACGGCTGTTGCAGTCCAGACGCATCAGTTTGCCCTGCTTACCAAAGACGCTGGCGAACTGATCCATGATACCGCAGTTGCAGCCAATGTACTTATGCTCAGTAGCTTGCCCGGCAAGCACCATGTCCCAGCGACTGATGCCCTCCTCAGCGGCAGCAAACATGTCGTTGAGTCCAAAGGCAAAGCAACTCTCCAGCGCAGCACTCGACGACATACCAGCGCCCAGAGGAACATCCCCCGCAAATACGGTATCAAAGCCCTTGACGTGCACACCGCGCTCGATGAGCTCACGAGCCACACCATACACAAAACGGAAACAAGTAGCCTCCGGTCCCTTAGGGTCATTGACATTCCACTCAGTATAATCCTGCAAATCAATCGAATAGGCACGAACCATATCGGTGCCATTGGCACGAATCTCAGCCATAATCCCCTGTGCTACAGCACCAGGGAACACAAAACCACCGTTGTAGTCGGTGTGCTCACCAATGAGGTTGATACGCCCCGGAGAGGCATAAACACGACCAGCCACACCCGGGAACTTCTCTGTAAAGACTTGATGTACGAAACTTGCTTCCATAATATCTATGTTTTAAAGGTTAATATTCAATTTGACCGCAAAGTTACTACTTTTTTTCCACATATGCAAGTCTTTTTGTTTATTTTCCTTTTCTCACCCATAATCTCCCCACTCAATCACCTATTCATAAGAGACGCGGAAGTACGTTAGGAAATTCGATCATCCTATGGTCATCCTATGGTCATCCTATGGTCATCCTATGGTCATCCTATGGTCATCCTATGGTCATCTTACGGTCATCCTACGGTCATCTTACGGTCATCTTACGGTGGAAGATGCATAAAACACAGAAAAACACGAGGATACGACTACACGCAAAAAGGCGCCTCGCCACACACAAAAAGGCGCCTCGCTACACACAAAAAGGCGCCTCCGAATCGGAGACGCCTTTTCTGATTCTCTCACCTCCACTTTCCCTCCCCATAGGGAGGTCAGGTGGGGTTCGAGTTTATTTCAATATTAGAGTTTAGCACCCTGAGCGTTGAACTCAACACCGTTGCGGTTGATGATGAGCTGACCGTTCTCAATGCGCTTGGTAACAACTACCTTGCCCTCGATAGCATCGATGCCCTCAGCCATGCTGACAGTCAGAACCATAGTGTTGAGATCAACAATCATCTCGTACTTACCAGCAGGGATCTGGAATGCAGCCCCACTAGCTACGAGCTCGTTCTCGCCTACAACTGCTACAGTACCATCAGTTGCAGGACCGAAGCGGTTAGCGTTAACTACATCCCAGTCAGCATCCAGAACGGTGATGAATGCGAAGTAGCCATTGCTTGCGCTCTCGTAGGTGTAGCTGAATACGTTATCACCTTCCTTATCCATAGCGATACCCTCAGTCGGCTTCCAGCCC
>JAZRVR010000025.1:0-8536 GCA_045599285.1 Paludibacteraceae bacterium
TAGCTATACGGAGCAACCAGTGTAAATGTAGCAGGCATAAGATGGAAAGAATACGTCCATAACTGGAGAGGTCTCGCAGACGAGCCATAAGGCGAGTAGTAACAACGAACTGCGAGAAGTCAGCAGACGCCATAGTACCTATAAATAAATCGAAACAATAGGGAAGGGCAGAACTTTAGTTAAACAAGTAGTAAATGAAAATTACCCGATGAAAGAAGAAATGCAGAAAACACGAGTTGGCTGCCATGCAGATGTAGGGACGGAATCCCGAGATATGCGTGGAGTGCAGACTTACATGGGGATAGTTGAAAACAACCTTGTGGAAGTACCAAACGTAGAGAGCGATTTACTGGCTCAAATAGTCTCGCCAATCAACATGAACCGTGCTTATAGGCAGGTGGTGTCGAATGGGGGAAGTGGTGGTATCGACGGCATGGAGACAAAAGACCTTTTGTCCTACCTGCTGCGCCATAAGAAAGAGTTGGTACAATCACTTTTGGACGGTAAATATCGTCCAAATCCAGTCCGAAGGGTAGAGATACCCAAGGACAATGGCAAGAAGCGTCCTCTCGGCATCCCGACCGTGGTTGACCGCTTAGTGCAACAAAGTATAGCGCAAGTACTGCAACCGCTATACGAACCTCAGTTTAGTGATAATAGTTTTGGATTTAGACCTCACCGAGGAGCGCACCAAGCCTTGAAATGTGCCCAAGCAATCATCAATGATGGTAATCGCTTTTGTATAGACCTTGACTTGGAGAAGTTTTTCGATAATGTGAACCACTCTAAACTGATAGAAGTAATCAGCAAGACGGTAAAGGATGGCAGGGTGGTATCCCTCATCCACAAGTACCTGAATGCAGGTGTGTTGGTTGCAGGAAAGTATGAAGAGACGGAGAAAGGCGTTCCGCAAGGTGGCCCGTTAAGTCCGTTGTTGAGTAATATCATGCTCAACGAATTGGATAAAGAACTGACCAAACGTGGACATCCTTTCGTGAGATACGCAGACGATTGCATGATATTTTGCAAGAGCGAGCGTGCCGCCGGTCGCATCTTGGAAAGTATAACGAAGTTTATCGAAGTGAAACTCTTCCTAAAGGTGAACCGCGATAAGACGAGTACGGGGTCGGTAAACGGAAAGAAGTTTCTTGGCTACTCATTCTACTTTAATAAAGATGGCTATCAATTGCGTGTACATCCTAAATCCATTGACAAACTGAAAGCGAAACTAAAATCGTTGACGGGAAGAAGCAATGGTATGGGGTATGAACAACGCAAGATGGCGTTAAAACTCTTTATCCGTGGATGGGTAGAGTACTATAAGTTGGCTAAGATGAAGTCCCTACTTTTAGAGATAGATGCATGGCTACGTCGTCGCATCCGCATGTGTATCTGGAAGGCTTGGAAGAATCCGAAGACGCGCATAGCCAACCTAATCAAGTGCGGAGTGCCACAATGGCGAGCCCGAAAGCATGGTTGGGTGAAAGGCTATTGGCGAGCTGCTGGTATGTGGGTGTCAACTCAGGCTATGAGCAATGCCAACTTCTATCGTGCAGGTTATCGTTGCCTAATGGATTACTATGTGAAAGTATCGTAAACGAAGAACCGCCGTATGCGGAACCGCACGTACGGTGGTGTGAGAGGTCGAAAAGTGAGCCTCCCCTTGCGGAAAACTCACTTTTCTCCTACTCGATTTTGATACACACCCTCGCGTGCGTACGCGTATATATATAAGGTGTTACAGGATAGCTTCGTAACCGGCAGCGTCCAGCAGATTCTCCAACTCGGAAGCATCTTTTAGTGCTACCTTGATCATCCAGCCCTCTCCGTATGGGTCGGTGTTGACTAATTCTGGTTGGTCGTTAAGAGTCTCGTTGAACTCAATAATCTCACTGGTAGCCGGCATATTCAGGTCCGATACAGTCTTCACGGCTTCTACCGATCCGAAAACCTCACCTTGTGCGATGGTTTCGCCTACGGTATCAACATCTACAAAGACAATCTCACCCAGTTCGGATTGTGCATAATCCGTAATGCCTACATAGGCTTCGTTACCCTCTACACGAATCCATTCGTGTTCCTTTGTGTAGCGCAGATTAGAAGGAATATTCATATTCGTATGTGTTTTATGGTATTATTGTCAATTACTTTCCGGTGGGAATCTGATCGCCCAGAGTGGACATTGCGCAGCGGAAACCAATCGTGCTGGAGCACTTGTCCTCGTCCAGGTAGCGACGTGTGGATGGGTTGAGCCAGTAGATGCGATCGTTCCACGAGCCGCCCTTATACACGCGCGATTTTTTGGAAATAACTGGTGCTAGCAGGTCGGAGGTGTCAAATGGAGCGTCATCAGCTCGTACCTCACCCTCTGCCAGCAGTGGGTAGTCGGTTTTCAGAGCAGAAGCCGCATCACCATCCTTGAAGTCACGCTTATCATCCGAACCCTTATATTGCACCTTGATGCAGCCCAGCGAGTCCACCAGATATTTGCCGTTCTGGGTGGTCACAGGGGTAGAGTAGATATTACCACGGAAGGAGTTGTACTCGGAAGTCTCTTGAGAAGTGGTCTCGCGATATACATCCATTACCCATTCGTTGACGTTACCTGCCATGTTGTACAGTCCGAAGTCGTTCGGCATGAACTCATCTACGCGAGCAGGAATCACGTGAGCATCGTTGAGGGCGCCGCTCACACCCATCATGTCGCCGCGTCCGCGAACGAAGTTAGCCTGCATCTTACCCATGTTCTGCTTGCTGAGGTCGCGTGGGTGATAACCCGACCACGGATAAACCTTACCCTCAATGGTCAGACCATCCTCTCCGGCAATAGGTGCATATGCAGCGAACTCCCACTCAGCTTCGGTAGGCAGGCGGTAGCCCGTCACCATGATACCGTCAGCGCGATTCACCTTGCGGTTAGCACCATACGAGTCCTCCTTCGGGTGCTTACCGTATTGTGGCATGTAACTCTCGTCCAGAAGGTATTTCTCGGTATTGAATACAAACTTATCGCGGATGTACTCATATGGCACGCGATAGGTCACTACCTCCTTGTTCGGATCCTCTGGCGAAGTGGTTACAACGCGCTCCATCTCGTAGCCGTTTTTGGTTTCCCACTGTGTCTTGGCAGTCTCGTCAAAGTCCTTTCTCAGTTCCTCAAAATTAGGGCTGGCAATTGCACCACAGTTGATGAGAGCCAACTCGTTCACGCGATCGGTACGCCACTGGCAGTATGCCATGGCTTGCTTCCAACTCACACCTACTACAGGGTAGAACGAGAATGCCGGGTGATCAAAGTAGTTCTCCTCATACGGATCGTTGTATGCCATTTCGTTACGCCATACGGTCTTGTCCGGGCGTGCCATATCCACCAGCTCTGGTGCTACAGCGCCAAATACTACATCTGCCCAATGGAGATACTCGTTCCAGTTGAGGTTGGTGATTTCGTATTTGTCCATATAGAAGGAACTGACTGTGATGGAGCGGTGAGCGTTATTACGCGGTGCGGTGATAAACTCATCGTGCTCACCCAAGGTGAACGAACCACCCTGAATAGGAACCATACCTGTAGGATGTACATTACCTACGCCGGCTTGTGCCTGAAAATTGGTGGTCTGGCGGTCATAATAGTTCCAACCTGTGGCATTCGAGACCTTTGTGTTTAACTCCGATGTCTGACAAGCGCACAGCGCAATTGTCAACGAGAAAAGCAGAATCTTAGATAAGTTATTCATATATTTTATGTTTATGTGTCTATCTGTGGCTATTTCACCATTTCGGACGGCAAAGTTACAAAAAAAAATTGAATCTTGCTAACTTTTTTAGTAAAATATACAAAAAAAATGCTATTTTGCTGTTTTTTTAAGAAAAAACGCATGTTTTTCAAAAGAAATTATTTGTTTTGAAGATTTTTTTGTATCTTTGTACGCTGAAATGAAATCGAGTCTGATAAATATCGGTGGACGCTTGCTCAGTTTGGAGCATCCTTGTGTGATGGGTATCGTCAATGTTACTCCTGATAGTTTTGCTATCTCTTGTCGTACGATGGCGGAGGACGAGATCATCGCCTGTGCCGGTCGTGCATTGCAGGAGGGGGCTGCTATCCTGGATATAGGAGGGTATTCGTCGCGCCCGGGAGCGGACTGCATTGATGTAGAGGAGGAGTGGCGTCGGGTAGAAACGGCTCTTCGCGTGATTCGCAGCCGGTATCCGGATGCTGTGTTGTCTGTTGATACGTTTCGTGCAGAGGTCGCCAGACGGGCGGTCACGCAGTATGGCGTACAGATTATCAACGACATCTCCGGTGGCGAGTTGGATCCGCTCATGTTTCAGACTATCAGCCGTTTGCCGGTGGCATATGTGCTGATGCATATGCGCGGCACACCCGAGACGATGGCTGCGATGACCTACTATTCGAATCTGCTGTCAGATGTGCTGGCTTATTTTGTGCAAAAGGTGGACACACTGCATCAGTTGGGTGTGCGGGATGTCATCATCGACCCCGGATTGGGATTTGCCAAGACCGTAGAGCAGAACTATGACCTGCTTCGCCACTTGTCCATGCTGCAGGTACTGGAGCTTCCGATATTAGTGGGACTCTCGCGCAAGAGTATGATAAACAAGGTATTACAATCTACTCCGCAGTCGGCCAGCGCCCTGACGGGCACTATCGCTGCCAACATGCTTGCCCTGCAGGGTGGCGCGAATATCCTGCGCGTGCATGACGTGCAAGCGGCGGTAGATACAATCAAAATATATGAGGCTGCCTTATGATTGGACTTACGATTGGTATAAAAGATGTGATAGATATACTGCTGGTGGCACTTATCTTTTACGAGGCTTACCGGCTGTTGCGACACTCGGGAGCGGCGAACCTCTTTTGGGGTATCTTTGCTTTTGTAATAGCGTGGGTATTAGTTAGTTATATTTTTGGATTGGAATTGACGGGTGCTATTTTTGACCGCATTATCAGTGGGGGTGCGATTGCACTCATCATCATCTTTCAGGAGGAGATACGTGCTTTTTTCTATCGTTTGGGTGGTAGGTTTAGCAATGTGAAAATCTTCCGTGCCCGTACCACCATTCAGATTGAGCGCGATCGCAATATCCACCAGTTAGTTCTGGCATGCGGACACATGTCTGATACCAAGACCGGCGCGCTGATTGTCCTGTGCAAGAAGCAGGATTTGAGCGAATATTCGGATACGGGAGAGGAGATAGATGCCGGTATATCGGCGCGTATGATTGAGAATATTTTCTTCAAGAATACCCCCCTGCATGATGGTGCGCTCATCATTCGCAAGGGTCGGTTGCAGAGTGCTGCATGTATTTTGCCAGTTTCCAAGCGGCAGGACTTGCCGCAGAGTTACGGTCTGCGACATCGTGCGGCATTGGGATTGACCGAGAAGACGGATGCGTTGGCTATCGTGGTGTCGGAGGAGACAGGGCATATCAGCGTGGCAGAATCCGATCATATGGAGAGCGTGAATATCAAGCAGTTGCTCACGCGCGTGACGCAGTTTGCCAGTGGCATTTAGTGTGGCGCGTAGGCACCGACAGTTGGAATTAATTTTAATAATCTAGTATATGGCATTTAAGAGAACTTTAGTTACATCTGCGTTACCTTACGCGAACGGACCTGTGCACATCGGTCACCTCGCGGGGGTATATGTACCTGCAGATATCTATGTGCGCTACCTTCGTTTGCGCGGCGAGGAGGTATTGTTTGTTGGTGGTAGTGATGAGCACGGTGTACCGGTTACTATCCGCGCTCGCAAGGAGGGAATCACCGTGCAGGATGTGGTGGATCGTTACCACTATTTGATTAAGGATAGTTTCGAGAAATTCGGTATCTCGTACGATATCTATTCGCGTACGACCAGCGATATCCATCATCAGTTTGCTTCGGATTATTTCCGTCGTATGTACGACCATGGTCAGTTTGTCGAGCAGACTACCGAGCAGTTCTATGATCCTGAGACACAGGAGTTTCTCACCGATCGTAATATCCGTGGCGAGTGCCCACGTTGCCATGCGCAGGGTGCCTATGGTGACCAGTGTGAGAAGTGCGGCGCAACCCTCTCGCCGGATGAGTTGATCAACCCTTACAATGCCGTCAATGGTAATCCGCTGACCAAGAAGGCCACCAGCCATTGGTATCTGCCGCTTGATCAGTATCAGCAATGGTTGGAGCAGTGGATTCTGGAGAACCACAAAGAGTGGCGTCCGAACGTCTATGGCCAGTGTAAGTCTTGGCTAGATGGTGGACTCAAACCGCGTGCCGTGACCCGCGATCTGGATTGGGGAATTCCTGTTCCGGTAGAGGGTGCTGAGGGCAAGGTGCTCTATGTGTGGTTTGATGCTCCTATCGGCTATATCTCTAATACTAAGGAACTTTGCGATGCCAACCCCGAGAAATATGGTTCTTGGGAGAAGTGGTGGAAGGACGAGAATACGCGCCTGATTCACTTTATCGGTAAGGATAATATTGTCTTCCACTGCATTGTCTTCCCATCGATGTTGAAGGCAGACGGATTCATCTTGCCGGATAATGTTCCGAGCAACGAGTTCCTCAATCTGGAGGGGGACAAGATCTCTACCTCACGCAACTGGGCGGTGTGGCTCAACGAGTACCTTGAGGACTTCCCCGGCAAGCAGGACGTGCTGCGCTACGTGCTGACGGCTAATGCACCCGAGACGAAGGATAACGACTTCACTTGGGCTGATTTTCAGGCACGTAACAACAATGAGTTGGTGGCTATCTATGGTAACTTTGTCAACCGTGCACTCGTGCTGACCGGTAAGTATTTTGAGGGCAAGGTACCTGCTGCGGGCACCCTGACCGACTATGATCGCCAGACCATTGAGGAGTTCAAGAATGTGAAGGCTCAGTTGGAGGAGTTGCTCAATAACTTCCGATTCCGCGATGCGCAAAAGGAGGCTATGAACTTGGCTCGTATTGGTAATAAATATCTGGCAGATTGCGAGCCGTGGAAGACAGCCAAGACCGATATGAACCGCACAGCTACAGTGCTCAATCTGGCACTGCAAATCGCTGCTAATCTTAGTATTGCATTCTCACCTTTCTTGCCGTTCTCGTCCGAGAAACTGCGCGGAATGCTCAATATCAAGGGCGTTGATTGGGAGGCACTGGGTCGCACCGATCTGTTGGCTGATGGTCATCAGTTGGGCGAGGTATCGCTCCTCTTCGAGAAGATTGAGGATGCACCTATCCAGGCGCAACTCGACCGTCTGGCACGAATCAAGGCAGAGAACGAGGCCAAGGCAAAGGAGGAGGAACTTAAGAATTGGCATCCGGCGGAGATAAAGGCTGCGACGACCATCGATGAGTTTGATAAGATGGATATTCGCGTGGCTACCGTGCTCAGTTGCGAACCGGTGAAGAAGTCCGATCGTCTGTTGGCATTCCGCCTGGATGATGGCATGGGTGGGCGCACGATCCTCAGTGGTATTGCGCAGAGTTATCCAGATCCAAGTGTGCTGGTGGGCAAACAGGTGCTCTATATCTCCAATTTCCCTCCGCGTAAGATGATGGGCCAGGAGAGTCAGGGTATGATTCTCAGTGCGGTCAATGCGGATGGCAAACTGGTGGTAACCACAGTCACGGCTCCTGTCAAGAACGGTGCGCAGGTAGGATAAATTTTCCACTTTAGGCTATTGAGATAAGGGTTTAGGCTATCCAGACAAGGGTAAACGGATAAAAATGAGGTGCAAAATGCATTTTTCTCGCTAAAAATTTGCACATGTCATTTTTTTTCCGTACCTTTGCAGCCGATTTCCGTTGAAATCCATCCGACGACTGCCAGTGAGCGAATGCGAACGATAGTCCGACGAGGCGGGATAGCTCAGCTGGTTAGAGCGCATGATTCATAATCATGAGGTCCCCAGTTCAATCCTGGGTCCCGCTACTGAAGAGAGGAATCCGTGAAGGTTCCTCTTTTTTTGTGTCCATAGGCATGCGTAACTCGTTGGTTTGCTTGCAGATAAGACGAAAAACAGAGTTCACAGAAGTAGTTCTATATTTTTTGCCATCAAATTGGACTTTTTCGGGGAAGATAGAACTAATCAGCTTAACTCGCACATTCACAGGCGATTGTGATATATATCCTCCAATGTCCTTCATTAGATTCAGCGAGAATCCCATTTTCTTATTATAGTTCTCTTGCGTAAAGGCTTTCAAGTCGTCTAGTTGCTGAGAGAGATTCCAAATTTCTTTGTTCAGCCTTTGCTCGTACATCATCTTTTCATCTTTGGTTATATCTCCATCAAGATACTTGTCCATGACCTTAAACAACTTGTCTTGTTTTGTGTTAATATCGGCTTGGAGGCTATCCATTTTCTTTTTGTTCCCACTTGTCTTATCCTTATATATATCATCAATAGTGTCCCATTAAAATTTGGGACGGTTAAAAATTTATATATAATTGCCCATTTGGTGGGTTTTGATCTTTGACATTTTGTAAATTAGTTTTACTCAGGAGTTCTCGTAACGGAGTTGTATCCGTCAGCGATATGC